>NZ_NEVP01000005.1:0-118141 GCF_002261315.1 Bordetella genomosp. 5 | reverse complement strand
CGCCCCCTCGGGGGGCAGCAAGCCGAAGGCGCAGCGTGGGGGCCTTTTTTGTCGCCGGGCCGCCCCAAGACAAAAAGCGCCCCCTCGGGGGGCAGCAAGCCGAAGGCGCAGCGTGGGGGCCTTTTTTGTCGCCGGGCCGTCCCGAGACAAAAACGCGCGCTTGGGGGGCAGCAAGCCGAAGGCGCAGCGTGAGGGCAGTTCTTTTGTCCGATCGCGGCGGCCACGTGGGCCCTGCCGGCCTTGAGCCCACGGCTCGGCCAACGGCGGCGCAGGCCCCAAAAGAAAATTGCCCGCGCAACCAAAAGGTTGCGCGGGCAACTTTTTTACCGATGTCAGAAGATCAGCGCGAGCCGCCGGTGTTGGGGTATCCCGGGGGAGGCGCGGCACCCTGGCTCGGCGTACGCGGAACGTTGTCGTTCGCTTCGCGCGGGGCGTTGGGCAGATCGTTCTTGCGCGTTTCGCGGGCATTGCCGTCCATGGACTTCGACTTGTCCAGGTTGGGCGGGTTCGTGCCTTGCGGCGTACCCGGAACGGGGGCGGCCGGCGTCTGGCCTTCCGGCACCGGACGGTTCGGCGGCGTGGCGGTGCCGTCATTGGGCGACACCGACGGCGTGGCCGGGTAGCTGTTCTGCGCCTGGGCGGCGCCGAGCGGCGAAAGTACCGCACCCATCAGGACGAGGGCGCACAGCGGGGCTCTGGCTTTCATGGGGTGACTCCTGGTGGTTGAACTGAGCCCATCCCGTCGCAAGGCGCGTGCCCGCGGGCATTTTTGCTGCACTGCCGCGTCCCGGGCACGGCCCTTGCTACATGGCGTATTGCCAGGGGAAGACGGGTCGCATATCGCAGACCTGCCCCGCCCACACAGGAGCAAGCATGGCAACCAGCAGAATTCTCATTGTGGCGTCCGAGGCTTACCCGTTGGCCAAGAGCGGCGGACTGGGGGATGCGGTGACCGGTATGGCGCGCGCCCTCGATGCGGGCGGAGCGCACGTTACCGTCCTGATGCCCGCCTATCGCGGCACGCGTGACCAGCTTTCGCGTGTGCGCGAAGTGGCCGAACTGCGTGGCCTGCCCGGTGGCCCGGCCCGCCTGATCGGCGGCTCTTGCTCGCAAGGCGGCTTCAACGTGCTGCTGCTCGAGAATGATGACCTCTACGATCGCTCGGGCCTCTACGCCGACGAAAAAGGCGACTACCCCGATAACGCGCTGCGTTTCGCCGCGCTGGCGCACGCCGCCGCCCGCATTGCCCAGGGTCAGCCCGGCGTGCCGCGCCCCGACGTCGTTCATGCGCACGACTGGCACGCGGCGCTGGTCCCGGCGCTGATGCGCGCCCGCGGCTGCACCACCAAGAGCGTGCTCACGATTCACAACCTGGCGTTCCAGGGGCAGTTCCCGACGGAACTGGCCAATGTGCTCGCGATCCCCGCCGACATGCTGGGCGAACAGGGCATCGAGGCCTGGGGCAAGCTCAATTTCATGAAGGCGGGCCTGCGCTACGCCGATGTGATCACCACCGTGAGCCACACCTACTCCCGTGAAATCCTGACCCCCGCTTTCGGCTGCGGTCTCGAAGGCCTGCTGCGCCAGCGCGTGGCTGATCTGGTGCCGATCGCCAACGGTATCGACGACACGCTGTGGAATCCGGCCAACGACCGCCACCTCGGCGTCTATCGCTACAGCGCGCGCGATGCCCGCAACAAGGCGCATTGCAAGGCCGCGCTGCAACAGGAGCTGGGTCTGCCGGTCAAGCCCGACGCCACGCTGATCGCGATGGGTAGCCGTCTCACCGGCCAGAAGATGGCCGATGTGGCAGCCCGCGTCCTGCCGCGCATTCTGCAGGCTCACGACGACGTGCAAGTCTTCATTCTGGGCCAGGGCGAACGCCATCTCGAAGAGGCGATGCGTGACATGGCCCGCGCCTGGCCCGACCGTTGCGCGGTGCGCATCGGCTACGACGAGGCCACGGCCCACCACCTGCACGCCGGCGCCGACATCCTGCTGCATGGCAGCCGTTTCGAGCCCTTCGGCCTCACGCCGCTGTACGCAATGCGCTACGGCACGCTGCCGATCGGATCGCGCGTGGGCGGCATGGCCGACACCATCCATGATCCGGGTCCCCGCGCGCCGATCGCCGCGATGCGCACGGCCAACGGCCTGCTGTTCGACGGCGAAGGCGACGAAGACATGCTGTCGGCCATCGGCCGCGCGCTGCACCTGCGCCGCCAGGAACCGATCTGGCAGGCCATGCAACGCAACGCCATGACCGCCGATTTCGGCTGGGACAGCGCCGTGCAGCCCTACCTGCAATTGTTCGACAGCCTGACCAGCACCACGGGCGCGTCGGCCCAACCTCAACGCGCTCGCCGCGTGTCGGCCTGGCCGTACACCGTGCAGCGTCCCGCCCAACCTGGCACGCCGCCCCCCGCGCCTGCCGCGCTGTAAGGAGGCGCGATGGCGCGCCCTGCTCAACGTCCCCGCCAGGAGCCCGCCGGCTCCTGGCGCGTTGTATTGGCCGACGGTCCCCTCCTTGACGAGCGACTGCTCGGCGAGTGGCGCGCCCTGGGCTTCAACGCGATTCTGATTGCCGCACCCGGCAGCCGCGATGCGCTCAACGGCGCGTGGCTGGACCCCGATCGCATGCCGGACGGCGGCAGCACCGCCGCCACGATAGGCAAGTGGGTCGAGGCATGCCGCGCGCAGAAGCTGGCGCTCTGGCTCGATCTGGACCTCACGCGCGCCAGTCTGCGCGGCCCGTATGCCAAGGCGCTTCCCGAGGCCTATGTGCAGTCGGGTGAACAGAGCGCGCGCGATCCCCGCCTGCCCGGCGAGGCCCGCGACGTGGCGCTGTTGGCCGGTGCCCGCATGACGGACGCCGCGATGACGGACTGGCGCGACCGCCTTGCGGCGTGGCTGGACGCCGGCGTCGACGGCCTGCGCTTTCAGCGCCCCGAACGCGTCGCGGCCGACGACTGGCGTCAACTTTTCACCGCCTTGCGCGAGAAGCGCACGACGGTGGTGCTGCAGGCGCAGGGCGCCGGCCTGACGCCGGGCCAGCTCGACCGCCTGCACGGCGCGGGATTCGATCTGGTGCACGGCTCGCTGCCGTGGTGGAACTACCGCACCGACTGGCTCGCCGAGGAACATGCGCGCCTGAGCGCGCTGGCGCCCATCGCCTACCTGCCGGCCGTGCCCCCGCACGCAGGCGGCGCGACGCCAGACACGGGCGACGCCCGCTGGCGCCGCGCGCTGTGGACGGCCGCGTATGCCGGCGACGCCTGGATCTACCCCCAATCGGCCACGGCGCCCGCCACCTTGCTAAAAGAAGTGAACCAGTGGGCCAGCGAGCCCCGTTCGCGCGCGCCGCTGCGCCTGGCCGTCGGTGTCGACGGCCGCGCCACGCTGCTCTCGCGCGGTCTCGACCTGTTGGCCATCAACCCGCGCGACGACGCGCCCGCGCTGCCCGACCTGGATCTGCTGACGGGCATCGTCTCGCCGGGCCGCATCGGCCGCGTCGGCACGTCTCAAAAAAGCTGGCGCGAAGAAGCGGTCGCGCCCGGCGACTGCGTCAGGCTCCGGCTCGATCCCCTACCCCCCGTCGGCACCCCCGTGCCGGGCGCGCCCCGGGCCACGTCGGACGCGCCGCGGATTGTCATCGAGACCGTCACCCCTTCCGTCGAGAACGGGCGCTACGCGGCCAAGTGCGTGGTGCATGATGCCGTGGCGGTGGAAGCCGACATCTTCATGGACGGCCATGACGTGCTGGCCGCCGAAGTGCTCTGGCGCGCCGTGGACGACGCGCAGTGGCAACGCGTGCCGCTGGTGGCTGGCACGAACGATCGCTGGCGCGCCGTATTCCGTCCGGAACGCATCGGCGCCCACGAGTTCGTCGTGCAGGCCTGGCGCGACGGCTGGGGCACGTATACGCATGAGCTGTCCGCCAAGCATCGCGCCGGCGTGCCGGTCGCGCTCGAAGTGATCGAAGGACTCGCGCTGCTGCGCGCCGCGGCGACGCGGCCCGAGGCCGCCGAGTATCCGGTGTTGAAGGCAACGCTGGCGCGTTTCGCCGCCATGCCGGCCCAGCCGCGCGATGCGATGGCGCAGAGCGACCAGTGGCTGGACGCGGCGGGCATAGATGCCTTGCTGAGCGCCGAGCTGAGCGAGGCCATGGCCGCGGTGCAGACGCGCGCGTTTCCGGCGAGCGCCGGGCCGTGGCCGCTGTGGGTGGATCGCGCCGCGGCGCGGCACGCCAACTGGTACGAGCTGTTCCCGCGTTCGCAGGGCAGCGAGCCGGGCCAGCACGGCACCTTGCGCGACGTGATCGAGCGCCTGCCGGCGGTGCGGGCCATGGGCTTCGACGTGCTGTACTTCCCGCCCATTCATCCCATCGGCACGCGCAACCGCAAAGGCCGCAATAACAGCCTGCGCGCCGGTCCCGACGATGTCGGCAGTCCGTATGCCATCGGCAGCGAGGCCGGCGGACACGATGCCATCGAACCCGCGCTCGGCACCCTCGAGGATTTCCTCGCGCTGGTAAAAGCCGCGGCCGCGCACGATCTGGAGCTCGCGCTGGATTTCGCGATTCAGTGCTCGCCCGATCATCCCTGGCTGCGCGACCACCCCGACTGGTTCTCCTGGCGTGCCGATGGCTCGATGCGCCACGCCGAGAATCCGCCCAAGAAGTACGAAGACATCGTCAACGTGAACTTCTATGGCGGTGCCCGCCAGGCGCGCCGCATGGCGCTGTGGCGCGCGCTGCGCGACGTGGTGCTGTTCTGGGTCGAGCAAGGCGTGCGGACCTTCCGTGTCGACAACCCGCATACCAAGCCGCTGCCGTTCTGGGAGTGGCTGATCGCCGAAGTGCACGCACAGGCGCCCGACGCGATCTTTCTGTCGGAAGCGTTCACGCGGCCCAAGATGATGCGCCGCCTGGCCAAGGTCGGATTCACGCAGTCCTATACCTACTTCACCTGGCGCAACCACCGCACCGAACTCGACGCGTATTTCGACGAGCTCTCCAATACCCCTGCCGCGCAGTATTTCCGGCCGCACTTCTTCGTGAACACGCCGGACATCAATCCCTACTTCCTGCAGACCTCGGGTCGTCCTGGATTCCTGATCCGCGCGGCGCTGGCCTGCACGGGGTCGGGGCTGTGGGGCATGTACAGCGGCTTCGAGATCTGCGAGAGCGCGCCCCTGCCCGGCAAGGAAGAGTATCTCGACTCCGAGAAATACGAGCTGCGCTGGCGCGATTGGGATGCGCCCGGCCACATCCGCCGCGAGATCACGCGGCTCAATGAAATCCGCCGTGCCAACGCCGCATTGCAGAGCCACACCGGCTACGTCTCGCTGCCCTGCGACAACGGGCAGGTGCTGGCGTTCTGCCGGCACACGCCCCGGCGCGGCAACGTGGTGCTCGTCGCCATCAACCTCGATCCGTCACAGGCCCAGCAGGCCAGCATCGCGCTGCCGCTGGATCTGTTCGGGCTGCCCGAGCACGGCTCGCTGGCGGCGCACGATCAGATCGAGGACGCGCGGCAGCGCTGGACCGGACCGCGGGTCACCCTGCGGCTGGACCCCACCCAACCCTACGGCATCTGGCGCCTCTCGGCGCAGGACTAACGAAGGCAGCAGACATGGATACACCCGGCGCGAACACCGCTCAGCAGGACGATGGTCTCTGGTACAAGGACGCCATCATCTATCAATTGCACGTGAAGTCGTTCTTCGACGCCAACAATGACGGCGTGGGCGATTTTGCCGGCCTGTTGTCCAAGCTGGACTACATCGCCGACCTGGGCGTGAACACGCTGTGGCTGTTGCCGTTCTACCCGTCGCCGCGCCGCGACGATGGTTACGACATCGCGGATTACCGCGGGGTGCATCAGGATTACGGCAACGTCGCCGACGTGCGCCGCCTCATCCGCGCCGCGCACGCCCGGGGGCTGCGTGTGATCACCGAGCTGGTGGTGAACCACACCTCCGATCAGCACCCGTGGTTCCAGCGCGCGCGCCGCGCCAAGCCGGGCTCGGCCGCCCGCAATTTCTATGTCTGGTCGGATGACGACAAGGCGTATGCCGGCACCCGCATCATCTTTGTCGACACCGAAAAGTCGAACTGGACCTGGGACCCGGTCGCGGGCGCCTACTTCTGGCACCGCTTCTATTCGCATCAGCCCGACCTGAACTACGACAACCCGCAGGTGCTGCGGGAAGTGCTGTCCGTCATGCGGCACTGGCTCGACATGGGCGTCGATGGTCTGCGTCTGGACGCGGTGCCTTATCTGGTCGAGCGCGAAGGCACCAACAACGAAAACCTGCCGGAAACCCATGATGTGCTGCGCCAGATCCGTGCCGTGATCGACGCGGAGTATCCCGGCCGCATGCTGCTTGCCGAGGCCAACCAGTGGCCCGAAGACGCGCAGGAATACTTCGGCAAGGGCGACGAGTGCCATATGTCGTTCCACTTCCCGCTGATGCCGCGCATGTACATGGCCATCGCGCAGGAAGACCGCCTGCCCATCACCGACATCATCCGCCAGACGCCGGACATCCCCGAGACCTGCCAGTGGGCGATCTTCCTGCGCAACCACGACGAGCTCACGCTCGAAATGGTGACCAGCCGCGAGCGCGACTATCTCTGGAGCGTATATGCGGCCGAGCCGCGTGCCCGCATCAACCTCGGCATCCGCCGGCGCCTGGCGCCGCTGCTGGAGCGTGACCGCCGCCGGGTGGAGCTGATGAACAGCCTGCTGTTCTCGATGCCCGGCACGCCGGTGCTGTACTACGGCGACGAGCTCGGCATGGGCGACAACGTCCATCTCGGCGACCGCGATGGCGTGCGCACGCCGATGCAATGGTCGCCCGACCGCAACGGCGGCTTTTCGCGCGCCGATCCGGAGCGCCTGCCGCTGCCGGTCATCATGGGCCCGCTCTACGGCTACGAAGCCATCAACGTCGAGGCGCAGCAGCGTGATCCGCATTCGCTGCTGAACTGGACCCGCCGCCTGCTGGCGCAGCGCCGCCAGACGCAGGCCTTCGGCCGCGGCTCGCTGCGCTTTCTGTATCCGGGCAACCGCAAGGTGCTGGCGTATCTGCGCACCTGGCAGGACACCACCATTCTGTGCGTGGCCAATCTTTCGTCCGCGGCGCAACCGGTGGAGCTGCATCTGCAGGACTACAACGGCCGGGTGCCGGTCGAGATGCTGGGCAAGACGCCCTTCCCCGGCATCGGCGAACTGCCCTACCTGCTGACCCTGCCGCCCTACGGCTTCTACTGGCTCGACCTGAGCGCCGATGTGGCGCCGCCGGGATGGCACGCCAGCATGCCGGAAGCGATGCCCGATCAACTCACGCTGGTCCTGCGCGGCAAGCGCCGCGGCGGCCTGGCGTTTACCGACACCTCGCAGCCGCTGCTCGAACGCGAGGTGCTGCCCGCCTATCTGGCACGTCAGCGCTGGTACCCCGCGGACGGCGCGCCGTCGCGCGCCCAGGTGGTCAGCATCACGGCGCTGCCGGTGGCCTCCAGCGAACTCGAGTGCTATCTCACCGAGCTCGATACCGGCGCGGCGCCCACACGCATGCAGGCGCCGCTCGCGCTGTGCTTCGCGGATGCCTCCGTGCCCTACGCGATCGCCCGCGCCCGCCGCGTCGCCGAGGTCGGCACGATGACCGACGCGATGCTGTTGCCCGAGTTCGTCCGTGCGCTGGTGTCGCAGTTCGCGCAACAGACCCGCCTGCCCAGCATCGATGCCGACGGCGCGCCCGACGGCGAGGTCAGCTTCGAGGCCGAGGCCGGCCTGCCGGAGATCGACGCGGCCGAGATCGAGCTGCGCTGGCTGTCGGCCGAGCAATCCAATACTTCCGTCGTCATCGGCGAGCACGCCGTGTTCAAGCTGATGCGTACCGTCGCGCCCGGCGCCTCGCCCGAAGTCGAGATGAGCCGCTACCTCACGCGCGGCGGGTATCGCCACACGCCGGCCCTGCTGGGCGAAATGGTGCGCATCGACGCGCAGGGCGAGCGCCGCACGCTGGGCGTGATGCATGAATACGTCGTGAACGAAGGCGACGCCTGGCGCTGGACGCTCGATACCGTCAAGCGCCATCTGGACGGCGCCCTGCTGACCGGCACGTCCGTCGAAGAATTCGAAGCCAATCTCGAGGGCTTCGAGGTCATGGTCGGCACCATGGGCCAGCGTCTGGCCGAGCTGCACGCGCTGCTGGCGCAGCCCAGCGACGACGCAGCGTTCGCGCCGCAGACGGCGAGCGACGAGGACGGCGAGGCTGCTGCCGCGCGCGTCGTGGCACAACTCGACGCGGCGCTGGCGGCGCTCACGGCCACGCAGGCCCGACTCGAGCCCGGCTCCCGCGCGTGCGCGGCCTGGCTGGCCGAGCACCGTGACCGGCTGGTCGCGCTGATCGAGCGCCTCGCGGGCCACCTGACCGGCACCACGCTGTCTCGCGTGCACGGCGACCTGCACCTGGGCCAGATCCTCGTGGCGCAGACCGACGCCTACCTGATCGACTTCGAGGGTGAACCCATCCAGGGGCTGGAGCAGCGCCGCGCGCTCGCCAGCCCCATGAAGGACGTGGCCGGCATGCTGCGTTCGTTCGATTACGCCACCGCCACGCTGCAGCGCGATGAAGCCGCGGGCGCGGTGCCGCTGGACGCCAACACGCCGCCGGCCACCGCCGCCGGCCAACCGCAAGAACAACGTGACCATCTGCTGGGCCGGGTGCGGGCACGCGCGGCGCAGGCCTTCCTCGCGGGTTACGCGACGGGCGGCCAGACCGTGTCGGAGCCGCTGCTGTTGCTCGCCCAGCTGGAAAAGGCCGCCTACGAGATCTGCTACGAGGCGGCGCATCGCCCCGACTGGATCTCCATCCCCCTGCACGCACTGGCCGAACAGGCGCGCGCCTGCCTGATCGACGCCGCCCTCGACAAGGACCCCGAGTGATGTCTTCCCGCCGTACCCCCGTCTCCGACACGGACCTCGCCGCGCTGGTCGCGGGCCGTCACGCCGATCCCTATGCGGTGCTGGGCCCGCACGCCGGCGAGGTGCGCGCGCTGCTGCCCGGCGCCGTCTCGGTCACGGCGCTCTCCCCGGACGGCGAACGCGTCGCGCTCGAAGAAACCACGGCCGGCGTGTTCAGCGCGCCGGTCGACTTCGCGCGCGCGGGCGAGCCCGGCTCGTACCGGCTCGCCATCGTCTGGCCGGGCAGCGCCGGCCAGCAGACCGAGATCGAAACCGCCGACCCGTATGCCTTCGGGCCGCTGCTCGACGACGACACCGTGCATGGCCTGGCGCAGGGCTCGTGGTGGCATGCGGGCCAGGTGCTCGGCGCCACGCCCATGACGGTGCACGAGATCGACGGCGTGCGATTCGCGGTGTGGGCGCCCAATGCAGACCGCGTCGCGGTCGTGGGCGACTTCAACGGCTGGGACACGCGCCGGCATGCCATGCGGCTGCGCCATGCCGCCGGCGTCTGGGAAATTTTCGTCCCCGCCATCGGGCCGGGCGAACGCTACAAGTTCGCCATCACCACCCGCGCGGGCCAGACGCTGATGAAGGCCGACCCCTGCGCGCGCCAGACCGAGCTGCCGCCCGCCACCGCGTCGGTGGTGGCCGAGCCCGCCACCTACGCCTGGTCGGACCAGGCCTGGATGGACCGGCGCGCCGCGGCGCAATCGCCGCAGGCGCCCATTTCGATCTACGAGCTGCAACCCACGTCGTGGTTGCCCGCGCCCGGCACGACCGACGGAGACAGCGTGTGGGCCCGCCTCGCGGACCGGCTGCCCGACTACGTGCAATCGCTGGGCTTCACCCACATCGAGCTCATGCCGATCATGGAGCATCCGTTCGGTGGCTCCTGGGGCTACCAGCCGCTCTCGATGTTCGCGCCGAGCGCGCGCTACGGCACGCCCGCCGAGTTCGCGCGCTTCGTCGACCGCTGCCATGCCGCGGGCATCGGCGTGATCCTCGACTGGGTGCCGGCGCACTTCCCCGACGACGCCCATGGCCTGGGCCGCTTCGACGGCACGGCGCTGTACGAATACGAAGATCCGCGCGAAGGCTATCACCCCGATTGGCACACGCTGGTCTACAACCTGGGCCGCACCGAAGTGCGGGCCTTCATGATCGCCAGCGCCATGCACTGGCTGCAGCAGTTTCACATCGACGGCCTGCGCGTCGACGCGGTCGCCTCGATGCTGTATCGCGATTACAGCCGCAAGGCCGGAGAGTGGATTCCCAACGTGCACGGTGGCCGCGAGAATCTCGAGTCCGTGGCCTTCCTGCAGAGCCTGAACGAGACGCTGCGCGAGCACTGCCCCGGCGCCATCTCGGTGGCCGAGGAGTCCACCGCGTGGCCTGGCGTGACGGCACCGGTCGCGCAGGGCGGCCTGGGCTTCCATTACAAGTGGAACATGGGCTGGATGCACGACACGCTGCGCTACATGGCGCACGACCCGGTGCATCGCAAGCACCATCACCACGACATGACCTTCGGCATGGTCTACGCCTACTCCGAGCACTTCGTCCTGCCGCTCTCGCACGATGAAGTGGTTCACGGCAAGGGCTCGCTCGTGCGCAAGATGCCGGGCGACGACGAGACCCGGCTGGCCAATCTGCGCGCGTACTTCGGCTACATGTGGGCCCATCCCGGCAAGAAGCTGCTGTTCATGGGCGGCGAGCTGGCGCAGTTCGAGGAGTGGAACCACGATGCACCGCTGCCGTGGCACCTGCTCGACCAGGCGCGGCATCGCGGCGTGCAGCGTCTGGTGGGCGACCTCAACCGTCTCTACCGCGACCTGCCCGCGCTCTCGGCGCGCGACTGCGAGCCCTCGGGCTTCGCGTGGGCCATCGGCGACGACGCCGACAACAGCGTGCTCGCCATGCTGCGCACCGACGGGCAGGACTGGGTGCTCGCGGTGAGCAACCTCACGCCGGTCACGCGCCGCGAGTATCGCATCGGCGTGCCTCGCGCCGGCCGCTGGACCGAATGCCTGAACACCGACGCCAGTGTCTATGGCGGCCATGGTGAAGGCAACGGCGGCGCCGCGCAGACCGCCGAGACGCCGGCCCATGGTCATTCGCAATCGCTTTCCCTCACCCTCCCCGGCCTCTCCACGATCTACCTGTCGTTCAAGGAATGACTCCCATGGATTATCTCGGTCTGCCCCGCCTGCTGCCAGGCCGTCCCTACCCGCTCGGCGCCACCAGCGACGGCCTGGGCGTGAATTTCGCGGTTTTCTCGGCCAACGCCACCCGCATCGAGCTTTGCATTTTCGATGCACGCGGACGCAAGGAGCTCAAGCGCTTCACCCTGCCCGAGTGCACCGACGAGGTCTGGCACGGCTACCTGCCCGACGCCCAGCCCGGCCTGCTTTATGGTTATCGCGCTTATGGTCCCTACGATCCGCGCAACGGTCACCGCTTCAACCCGCACAAGCTGCTGCTCGACCCTTACGCGCGCCAGTTGTCGGCGCCCTTGCAGTGGTCCGACGCGCTGTTCGGCTATCGCCTGAACCACGCGCGCGCCGACCTGAGCATGGACCGCCGCGACAGCGCGCCGGCCATGCCCAAGGCCGTCGTGACCGAAGACGGCGTCTTCAACTGGGGCGATACGCGCCCGCCGCGCACCAACTGGAACGACACCGTGGTGTACGAGGCGCATGTGCGCGGCGTGTCGATGCAGCGCGACGATCTGCGCCAGCCCATGCGCGGCACCGCCACCGCCCTGGGCGATCCCCGCTTCATCGATCACCTGCATCGCATCGGCGCGACCGCGATCGAGCTGCTGCCGGTCCACGCCTTCCTGCAGGAACGTTTCCTGACCGAACGCGGGCTGCGCAACTACTGGGGCTACAGCACGCTGGCGTTCTTCGCGCCGGAGCCCGCCTACGTGCCGCAGCAGGGCCCGAACGAACTGCGCCAGGCGATCCGCCGGCTGCACGCGGCCGGCATCGAAGTCATTCTCGACGTGGTCTACAACCACACCTGCGAAGGCAGCGAACTCGGCCCGACCCTGTCGTGGCGCGGTCTGGACAACGCCAGCTATTACCGCCTGATGCCCGGCGAAGAGCGCTACTACATCAACGACACGGGCGTCGGCAACACGGTCAACGTGTCGCACCCGCGCGTGCTGCAGATGATCACCGACTCGCTGCGCCACTGGGTGCAGTCGTACCAGGTCGACGGGTTCCGCTTCGACCTGGGCTCGACGCTCGGCCGCGAAGGCACGGGCTTCGACCCGGGCTCGGGCTTCTTCGACGCGGTGCTGCAGGATCCCGTGCTGAACGGCGTGAAACTGATTTCCGAACCCTGGGACATCGGCCCCGACGGCTACCAGCTCGGCAACCACCCGCCCCGCTTCGCCGAATGGAACGACCGCTTCCGCGATGGCGTGCGGCGTTACTGGCGCGGCGACCCCGGCCAGCGCGGCGATCTCGCGGCACGGCTGGTCGGCTCGCGCGACGTCTTCGACCGGCGCCACCGCCGGCCCTGGGCCAGCGTGAACTTCGTGGCCGCCCACGATGGCTTCACGACCGCGGACATCGTGAGCTACAACGAGCGCCACAACGAAGCCAATGGCGAGGAAGGGCGCGACGGTCACAGCGAGAACTACAGCCGCAACTGGGGCGAAGAAGGCCCGACCGACAACGCCGACGTGCTGGCCACGCGCGCCCGCGTGCAGCGTGCCTTGCTGTCGAGCGTGTTGCTGGCCGACGGCACGCCCATGCTGCTGGCGGGCGATGAGTTCGGCAACAGCCAGGACGGCAACAACAACGCCTATTGCCAGGACAACCCGCTCTCGTGGCTGGACTGGAACCAGGCCGCCTCGCCCGAGGGCCGGTCGCTGACGGCCTACGTCGGCCGCGTGGCGGCGCTGCGCCGCGAGCACCCGAGCCTGCGCGCCGCGCGCTTCGGCAACGCCGACGAGGAACTGCATCCCGGCGTGAACGCCGTCACCTGGTTCGATGCCGGTGGCCAGCACATGAACCAGCCGGCCTGGGAGAACGCCGAGGACCGCGTGCTGCAACTGCGGCGCGCCTTCCGCTGCGAAGACGGCTCCGTCGACGTGACGCTGCTCATCATGAACGCCGGTGACGACGATGCCGAGGTCACGCTGCCCCAGCCGCAACTGGCGTGGGAAAGCGCCCTGGACAGCGCCGCGCCCGATGCCGCGCCCGGCCCGCATGGCGAAGCCACCATTGCGGTCGGCGCGCACGCGCTGCGCGTGCTGTGCGTGCGGGTGCCGGCGGCGAGCGACGCCGCCCCCGCAAAGGAACAGGAGGCCGGATCGCCCGAGCCCGACGCGCCGGGCGAACCGCGCCCGGACGATGGCGGCGCCGATCAGCCCGCCGCGCAACCCGAAGCACAGGTGTCCCCATGATTCAGGCTCGTTTCCCCGCCTTTGGCGCCTGGGTGCTCCCCGACGGACGCACCCGCTTCCGCCTGTGGGCGCCCAGCGCCCCGCCTGGCCTGGCCCTCGAGATCGACGGCCGCGCGCCGATTCCGCTGGTGCCTGACGCCGACGGCTACGCCGAGACCGTGGTCGATTGCGGGCCGGGCGCCCGCTACCGTTACCGCATCGACGACGACACGGTGGTACCGGATCCCGCGTCGCGCCTGCAGGACGGCGATGTGCACGACCCCAGCGTCGTCGTCGCGCCCGACAGCTATGCCTGGCAACACACCGAATGGCGTGGCCGCCCCTGGCACGAGTCCGTCATCTACGAAGCCCATCCCGGCCTGGCCGGCGGCTACGCCGGTCTTGCCGCGCGGCTGCCCGCGCTGGCCGCGCTGGGTATCACCGTGCTCGAGCTGATGCCGATCGCCGACTTCCCCGGCCCGCGCAATTGGGGCTACGACGGCGTGTTGCCCTACGCGCCGGACACGGCCTATGGCACGCCCGACGAACTGAAGGCGCTGATCGACACCGCCCATGGCCTGGGCGTGTCGGTGATGCTGGATGTGGTCTACAACCACTTCGGGCCCGACGGCAACTATCTCCCGTTGTATGCGGGTCCGTTCTTCACGGCCGATGCCTCCACGCCGTGGGGCTCCGCCATCGATTTCAGCCAGACCGCGGTGCGGCAGTTCTTCGCCGAGAGCGCGCTGCACTGGCTCAAGGAATATCGCTTCGATGGCCTGCGGCTGGACGCCGTGCACGCCATCGCCAGCGACGAATGGCTCGTGGAGCTCGCCGCCACCTTGCGTGCCGAGATCGGCGATGGCCGCCATCTGCATCTGGTGCTGGAGAACGACGACAACCGCGCCCATCTGCTGCAGAACGCGTACGACGCGCAATGGAACGACGACGGCCACCACGTGCTGCATCGCCTGTTGACCGGCGAGTCCGCCGGCTACTACGGCGACTACAACGAGGAACCGGCCACGCTGCTGGCGCGCTGCCTGCGCGAAGGGTTCGTCTACCAGGGCCAGCCGTCGGCGCACCGCGGCGGCGTGCCGCGCGGCGAGCCCAGCGGCGCACTGCCGCCCACGGCGTTCGTGCTGTTCCTGCAGAATCATGATCAGACGGGCAACCGCGCACTCGGCGACCGCCTGCAGGCGCTGGTCGACGACCCGGAACGACTGCGCGCGGCGGTCGCGCTGCAACTGCTCGCGCCGCAGATCCCGCTGCTGTTCATGGGCGAGGAAACCGGTTCGCAGGTGCCGTTCCAGTACTTCACCAGCCATCCCGATCCCGCGCTGGCCGAGGCCGTGCGCGAGGGCCGTCAACGCGAGTTCGCGAGCTTCCTGCGCGATCACGACAGCGCCACCCTGCCGGATCCCAATGCGGCGTCGACCTTCATCGCGAGCCAGCCCGAACTGCTGCCGGCGCCCGGCGAAGCCATCCCGGACGTGCGCGCGACCGCGTGGATCGACTATTACACCTTGCTGCTGCAGCGACGTGCCGAGTGGGTCACGCCGCGCCTGGTGGGTGCCCGCGCCGTCGATGCTCAGCCGCTGGGCCCCGCCGCCGTGTACGCCAGCTGGCGGCTCGGTGACGGCAGCACGCTGCTGTTGCTGGCCAACCTGGGCGAGGCCGAAGCCGTGCTGCCCGCCGGGCTGCGTCAACAGCTCGCCGGCATCGACACCGGAACGCGCTTCGAGAGCCGTGATGGCGCGCTCGACGCCTTGAGCGATGGCGTGCTGGCGCCCGCCTGCACCATCGCGCTCCTGACCGCTCCCGACGAGGCCGCATGACGCATCGCGCCGATCCCCTCCTGAGCGAACTGGCCGAGGCCGCCGGGCTGGCGCGGCACTGGACCGATGCCCAGGGCCGCGGCCAGCAGGTGGGCCCGGACACCCTGCGCACCGTGCTGGACGCACTCGGCTTCCCCGCGGCCAGCCTGGAGCAGGCGCGCGAGAGCCTCGCCGACCTGCGCGCGCAGCAGGAGGCCCCGCCCGCGCTGCTGGTCACCGACGCGGGCGCCGCGTGCCCGATCGCCGGTCTGCCGGGTGCGGCTAGCGGGCCCTACGAGATCCAGCTCGACAACGGCTCGGTCGCGCAGGGCGTGCTGCAGCTGGACACGCAGGGCCGGCCCTGCATCGTGGCGCCGCAGCGCCCGGGCTACCATCAGTTGGTCATTGGCTCGCACAGCGTGCGACTGGCCGTGGCGCCCGCCACGCCGACCTCGCTGCCGGCGCGCTCCTGGGGCGTGGCCGCACAGGTCTACGGTCTGCGTTGCGGCGATCCGGCGCGCCCCTCCAGCCGCGCCGGCCACGGCGACTTCGCCGCGCTGCGCGAACTGGCCGTCGCGGCCGCCGCGCAAGGCGCCCAGGCCGTCGCCATCAGTCCCGTCCATGCGCTCTACGCCGCGCATCCCGCGCACGACAGCCCTTATTCGCCGTCGAGCCGACTCTTTTTCAATCCGCTTTATGCCGATGCCGCGGCCGTGCTCGGCAGCGCCATGGTGGAACGCGCGTGGCAGGCCCTGCCCGCGTCCGAGCGCGCGCTCGCGGCGCAGATCGATGCCCGCAGCGAGATCGACTGGCCGCGCGCCGCGCGCGTGCGCTTCGCGCTGCTGCGTCAGCTGCATCGCGACTTTGCCCGCGCGCCCGCCGTTCTCAAGCGGCGCTATGCCGGCTTTCGAACGGCCGGCGGCCAGGCCTTGCGCGACCACGCGGTGTTCGAGTCGCTGCACGCCGAGCACACCACCGCCGTGGGCAGCGTGGCCGAGGCGCACTGGCAACACTGGGCGGAGCCGCTGCGCGACGCCCGCTCCAGCGCCGTGGCGGCCTATGCGCTGCGTCACGAGGACGACGTCGATTTTCATTGCTTCGCGCAGTGGCTCACCTCCGCCAGCCTGAGCGAGACGCAGCTGGCGGCGCGCCGCGCGGGCATGCGCGTCGGGCTCATCACCGACCTGGCCGTGGGCGCGGATCCGCGCGGCAGCCAGACCTGGAGCCGGCCCGGCGACTTCCTGGCGCAGCTCTCGATCGGGGCGCCTCCCGACATCTACAACCCGCTCGGCCAGGCCTGGGGCCTGTCGGCCTACTCGCCGACCGCGCTGCGCGCGCAGGGGTATCAGCCCTTCATCGACCTGCTGCGCGCCAGCCTCAAGCCGGCGGGCGGCGTGCGCATCGATCACATCCTCGGCCTCGCACGCCTGTGGCTGGTGCCGGGCAACGTGCCCGCCGAGGGCGTTTACCTGCGCTATCCGCTGGCGGATATGCTGCGGCTGGTGGCGCTCGAGGCATGGCGGCATGAAGCCGTGGCCATCGGCGAGGACCTGGGCACCGTGCCCGAAGGCATGGGCGAAGCGCTGGAGGCGGCCGGCGTGGCCGGCATGAGCGTGCTCTGGTTCGAACGGGGCGCCGCCCAGGACGGCCCGGCGCCCTTCCTGCCCGCGCGCGAATGGTCCGACCGCAAGCTCGCGCTGACCACGACGCACGATCTTCCCACCGTGCGCGGCTGGTGGCGCGAACGCGACATCGACTGGCGCGTGCAGCTGAACCTGCTCGGCCCCGACGAAACCGAGGCGAGTATGCGCGAAGCCCGCGCGGCGGATCGCGAAGCGCTGTGGCAGACGCTGGCGCCGGCCTCGCGCCGGCCCGCGCCCGTCGCCGCCCCGCTGGCGCGCGTGCTCGACCACGTGGCCGCCACGCCCGCCCCGCTGATGATCGCGACGCTGGAAGACCTCTGCGCCGCGACCGAACAGCCCAATCTGCCGGGCACCGTCAGCGGCCATCCCAATTGGCGGCGCCGCCTGCCCGCGCGGCTCGCCGCGCCCTTCGACCAAGCGGCCGTGCAACGCCGCGCAGCCCTGCTGCGCGCTGCACGACCCGGACCCACCTCTACCGAAAGCGAGCCACAATGAGTTCCCCGCGCGCCACCGCCCGCCTGCAGCTGCATGCAGGCTTCACCCTCGATCAGGCTCGCGACCAGGTTCCGTATTACGCGGCACTGGGTGTGAGCCACCTGTACCTCTCTCCGATCACGCAGGCGCGCGAGGGATCGACGCACGGCTACGACGTGGTCGATCACACCGTCGTGAGTCCGCATCTGGGCGGCATCTCGGCCCTGCGGCGACTCGCCGAAACGGCCCGCACGCACGGGCTCGGCCTCATCATCGACATCGTGCCCAACCACATGGCGGCGCATCCCAGCAATGCCTGGTGGTGGGATGTGCTGGCCAATGGCGCCGCGAGCGTTCACGCACGCTGGTTCGATATCGATTGGCATGCGCAGGACCCCGCGCTGCGCGGCAAGGTCCTGCTGCCCATCCTGGGCCAGCCCTACGGGCAGGCGCTCGAGAGCGGCGACCTGCGGCTGGTCTTCGACACCAGCGCCGCGCGGTACGCCGTCGCCGCGGGCGGCACGCATCTGCCGGTGGCAGAGGGCTCCTTCGCGGCGGACGCCCTGCCCGACGCCACGCTGGCCGCCCATGCGCCCGACGACGCGGCCGGCCGCGCCCGTCTGCACGAGCTGCTCGAAGCCCAGCATTACCGCCTGGCGTGGTGGCGTTGCGCGCCCGACCAGATCAACTGGCGCCGCTTCTTCGAGATCAGTGAACTCGTGGGCGTGCGCGTCGAGGAGGAAGAGGTCTTCGATGCCGTGCATGCGCTCGTGCTGCGCCTGTACGGCGCCGGCCTCATCGATGGCGTGCGCGTCGACCACATCGACGGCCTGGCCCAGCCGGGCGCGTATGCGCGCCGCCTGCGTACCGCGCTGCGCGATGCCGGCGCCCATCGGCAGGCCCAGGGTCTGAGCGTCGAGCCCTATATCGTCGTCGAAAAGATTCTTGCCGCCGGCGAGCCGCTGCCCGCGAGCTGGCAGGTGCAGGGCACGACCGGATACGACTTCATGGATCAGGTGTCGGCCGTCCTCCACCTGCCCGACGCGCAGGCACCGTTCGAGGCGCTGTGGCAGGAGCTCGCCCACGACGACCGCCCCGTAGAGGAACAGTGGCTGGCCGCGCGCGACCGCATGCTGCGCCGGCATTTCGTCGCCGAACGGCGCACCCTCACGCGCCTGCTGGCCGAGATCGCCCGCAGCGATCGCGCCACGCGCGACTGGACCGAGGCCGCGATCGGCCGCGCGCTGTATCTGCTGTTGCGCCACTTTCCGCGCTACCGCAGCTATGCCGGCGAGCACGGCCGCAGCCCGTCGGATCAGCAAGCCTGCGATGTGGCCCTGCAGGCGGCGCTGGCCGAGTCGGCGGGCGACCCCGCGCAACAGGACTTGCTCAGGCAGATCGACCAGTGGCTCTCGGGCGGCGCCCCCGCCAGCAAGGCCACCAACGGGCAGCGCGCGCAGGCCGAGACGCAGGCGCGCCTGCGCGCCCAGGCCGTGCAACGCTTCGAGCAACTGACCCCGCCGCTGGCCGCGAAGTCGCTCGAAGACACGCTGTTCTACCGCTACGCGCCGCTGCTCTCGCGCAATGAAGTGGGCTCGGAGCCGACCCACTTCGCGCTGTCCGTGGCCGACTTCCATGAGGCGTGTACCACGCGCGTGAGCCATCATCCGCAGGCGATGCTCGCCACCGCCACGCATGATCACAAGCGCGGCGAAGACGTGCGCGCGCGTCTCGCCGTACTCACCGAAGACCCCGAGCACTGGGTGCGATGGGCGCACGACTGGGTCGCCGATGCCGGCGCCGCGACGCGCGTCCATCCCGCCGACCGCTACCAGCTCGCGCAGACGCTCGTGGGCGCATGGCCCGACGGCCTGAGTCCCGACGACGCCGAAGGCGTGCAGGCCTGGCGCGAGCGGCTGGAGCAATGGTGGATGAAGTCGCTGCGCGAAGCGAAGGAGCGCACGAGCTGGACCGATCCGGACGCCGACTACGAGGCCGCGTGCACCGCGTTGCTCGAGGCGCTGGCACCGGGCGCCCCGCTCGCCCCGCTGATGCAACGCGCCGCGGCGCTGTCCGCCCGACTCACGCCCGCCGGCCGCATCAATAGCCTGGCGCAGACCTTGCTGCGCCTGACCACGCCGGGCGTGCCCGATCTATACCAGGGCACCGACCTCTGGGACTACAGCCTGGTCGACCCCGACAACCGGCGCCCGGTCGATTTCGACGCACGCGCGGCGCTGCTGGCACGTCCGGCGCAAGCCGGCGCCGCACCGGCCGCGGGCGACTGGGAAGACGGCAGCGTGAAGCAGCGCGTGATTCGCGCGGCGCTCGCGAGCCGGCAGGACTGGCCCGCCCTGTACGCGCAGGGCGACTACACGCCCCTGACGGCGACCGGCCCCGGCGCGGACCACGTCATCGCGTTCCTGCGCGCGCACGGCGGCCGCTGGATGCTGGTGGCGGTGCCGCGGGGCTGCGCCACGCGCCTGGCCGCGCCCGACGACGCCGCAACGAAGCAGGGGCTGGCCGATACGCGTATCGGTCTGCCCGCGGACCTGGCCGGCTTGAGCTGGACCGATGCGCTGTCGGGAGACGCCGCAGCGGCGCGGATCGCGGCGCACGACGGCCAGGATCAGCTGACGCTGGCCGATCTGTGGGGCCGGCTGCCCGTGGCCCTGCTACACGGCGCCTGAGCGCGGACACGCGCCCGGCTCCCTGCGGGTTCAGGCCACGTCGGAGGCGGGCGGTTCGGGCGCCACGGCCCCGGCCGCCCCGTCCGGGCCCGTGAGCTGGCGCATCTGCTGCTGACGCAGCACGCGACTCACGCGCTGCGTCAGCTCTTCCATGTGGAACGGCTTCACGATGAGCTCCATGCCCTCATCGAGAAAGCCCTTGCCGCGCGCCGCATTCTCGGCGTAGCCGGTCATGAGGATGATCTTCACGTGCGGATGGGTGATGCGCGCCGCGTCGGCCAGCTGACGCCCGTTCAGGCCCGGCAGTCCGACGTCGGTCAGCAGCACATCGACGCGCGGCGCGTTGCACACCATGTTGCGGCCCGCTTCGCCATCCGCCGCCGTGATCACGCGCACCTGCAGCTGCTCGAGGCTGGCGCGCACCATCTCGCGCACGCCGGCATCGTCTTCCACCAGCGCCACCACGGCATGCGGATCGCCGACCGGGCCCACGCTCGCGTCGAAGACATCGGGCGGCACTTCCGTCACGACACCGTCGTAACGCGGCAGGAAGATGGTGACCGTCGTGCCGCGGCCTGGCGCGCTCTGGATCGTGGCCACGCCGCCGGCCTGCTGCGCGAAGCCATAGATCATCGACAGGCCGAGGCCCGTGCCCTCGCCCAGCGGCTTGGTGGTGAAGAACGGATCGAAGGCCTGCGCGACCACGTCGGGCGGCATGCCGACGCCGGTATCGATGACCGACAGCGCGACATACTCGCCCGGCACCAGTTCGGGAAACTGCCGCGTCACGACCGGCTCGAGACGGCGATTCTCGGCGCGAATGCGCAGCGTGCCGCCATCGGGCATCGCGTCACGGCCGTTGATCACTAGATTGAGCAGCGCGTTTTCGAGTTGGTTGCCATCGCAACGAACGCCCGCCAGATCGTCGGCGAAGTCCAGCACCAGCGCGACGTGCTCGCCGATGTAGCGGCGGAACAAATCCTCCATCGAGGTCAACACCCGGGCCGGCGACAGCGGTTTGGGATCGATGGGCTGGCGGCGCGAGAATGTCAGCAGCCGCTGCGTGAGCCGCGCGGCGCGCTCGGTCGACTCCATGGCCGTGTTGATGAAGCGTTCGACCTCGTCGACCTTGCCCGACGCCAGCTTGCGACGGATCAGGTAGAGCGCGCCGGAGATCCCCTGCAGCATGTTGTTGAAATCGTGGGCGATGCCGCCCGTGAGGCGGCCCACCGCCTCCATCTTCTGCGATTGGCGCAGGGCGTCGGCCGTCTGGGCCAGCGCCTCGGCCTGCGCCTTCATTTCGGTATCGTCGCGGCCCGCCAGGTACAGCATGCCCTGGGTCTGGGCCATGCTCCAGGTGATCCAGCTATAGCTGCCGTTGCGATTGAGCAGCCGGCTTTCGAGGTGGCGCGCGCCCAGCTGACCCGGTTGCGGCGGACTGAACGCGGCCAGCGTGTCGGCGAGGTCTTCGGCGTGCACCAGCTCGGCCAGCGGCATCGACAGAAACTGATCCGGGCTCCAGCCCAGAATCGATCGGACGGCCGGATTCACGCTGATGAAGCGGCCCTCGGCGTTGACGACGGCCAGCAGCTCGGGCGACAGGCGCCAGATGCGATCGCGTTCGGCGATCGCGAATTCCACGCGCTGCTCGAGCATCTTGGAATAGCCCGCGCGCTCGATGGCGTCGCAGACGCGTTCGGCCACTTCTTCGATGAACGCGATGTCGTTGCCCTTGATGCGTCCGCCGGCGCTGGGCCGCACATACAGCGCGCCGCCCATGCGGCCCCACCGGCGCATCGGCACCGCGAGCGCGCTCGGATGCGCGGTGCCCGTGGCGGTGGTGAGAAACGGCGCGAGATACGCGGTCTTGCCGCTGCGCACGGCTTCGCGGAATTCGCTGCTCAGCTGATTGGCCAACGCATCCGGCTCGAGCTCGTCTTCACCGTGGGCGAACCAGCAGGTCGAGAGCGTCACGCGGTCGTCGGCCTCGACATCGACCACGGCCGACACGCCCAGCCCCAGGTGGCGGCCGAGGGCCTCGCAGGCCGTCGTTTCGATCTCGTGCTGGCCTTGCTGGTTGCGCAGGGTGTCGCCCAGCGTCAGCAGGAAACTCTTGCGGTGCTGCCCTTCCCAAAGCTCGGCCTCGGCCGCCTTGCGCGCGGAGACGTCGAGAAACAGCGCGGTGAGCTGATCGTGCCCTTCGCGCCGGGCGCGCGCCTCGTACCAGCCTTCGCGCGGGCCGGGCACGGCGATCTCGAACTGCGCTGGTTCGCCCGTCTCCACCACGTTGATGAAGGTCTGCATGATCTGGTCGGGCACGCGCGGAAACATCTCGCGCAGCGTGCGTCCCAGCGTGTCGCCCGCGCGCAGGCCGCTCTGGCGTTCGAGCGCCGGATTCACCTCGAGAAAGCGGAAGTCGGTGATCTGGCCATTGCGGTCGCGGATCGCCTCGCTCAGGAAGAAGCCTTCCTGCATGCGTTCGAAGATGCCGCGCCACCGCTCGCTGCTGCGGCGCAGCGCGCGATCGCTCATGTAGCGTTCGATCACCAGGGCCGCGGTGCGCGTCACCAGCGCGATCGCGTCGATGTCCTGCGCGGAGGGCGTGTGCGGCGTCAGGTAGTAATTCGAGAAGACGCCGAGCACGCGGCCGTCGGTCGCACGGATCGGCGTGGACCAGCAGGCGCGCAGGCCATGGGCCAGCGCCTCGTCGCGCCAGGCCGTCCAGTTGGGATGCTGAGCGATGTCATCGACATAGACCGGCGCACAGAAATACGCGGCCGCGCCCCACGACGCCACGGTCGGCCCGATCGGCGCCTGCTCGATGGTGTCGAGATAGGCCTGCGGCAGGCTCGGCCCCACGACATCGATCAGGTGCTCGCCGGTGTCGTCCAGAAACGAAATCGCCGTGCGCAACGGAACACTGGACTGCGCCTCGACCGCATGCAGCACATGCGCCAGCACATCCGCGAGCGGCACGCCCGCGGCAATGCGTTGCAGCATGACGCGCTCGTCTTCGAGACGCGCCAGGGTATCGGTCCATGGATTGCTGACCTGGTCGCCCTTGCTCAGCATGCTCGCCCTCCCGCGCCTGCAACCATTCTGCCCATCGGCCTCCCCAAAACGGTGCTTCGTATCCTATGCCGACTGTATTGCGGATGACGGCATGCGCCAAGTCCTGCCCGGCCCACGGGCGCCAGCAAACGATGTGCCATGCGGGAATAGCGACCGGCGGTCGCTCTGAGGGAGCGGGACATAGGGCGGAGAAACAGTGACCGGACTCCGCATGGTAACCGAGTGGGGCAGCCGCCCCCGCGCGGGCGGGCACGGCGCACCCTCGCCGCCGCGTTGCGCGGCGGCGCGCCGGCGCCTCAATAGCGGGCGCGAGATGACGCCGTTGGGGGGGCGCCTGCGCGGGTCAGGGACCACGCGCTCCGGGCAGAGCGTGCCCGCAGCGACGCTCAGCGCGCGGTGGCGCCCAGCACCTCGCACAGCAGCCGGACATGGGCGTCGCGGCGCTCGATCCAGCCGGCCGTGCTGCCGGGCGGCTCGGTCAGCGTGAGCACGATGCCGTGGACCAGCGGCGAGAGCGCGAGCCAGGGTTGTTCGATCAGCACCGTATCGCCGCACAAGCCACGCTCGCGCGCGCGCCGCAGCATGTCGGTGACGGCGCGCAGATGTTGCGCCACCGCTTCTTCACGCCAGCGCTGCACCAGTTCGGGCACACGCTGGCTTTCGGTCAGCAGCAGCCGCAGAACGCGAATCCGGTCGGGCTGCCCGATCCACTCATAGACCTGGGCCAGGAAGCGCTCGATCAGGGTGCGCAGATCCGGCGCGAAATCTACCAGCGCGGCCACATCCAGCGGCAGCGGCGCCAGGCCGCGTTCGAGCAGCGCTTCGAACACGCGCTCTTTGCTGCGGAAATGCGCGTACAGCCCTCCTTTGGACAGGCCCGCGCGGCGGGCGATGTCGTCCATGCGCGTCTCGGCATAGCCGCCTTCGGCGAACTGCACCAGCGCCGCATCCAGGATCTGGTGCATGCGCAGGGCGGGCGGGAGCCGGCGACGAACCGGCGAGTGGCCGGACGGTGTCGAGGCGGGGGCGTGGCGAGTGTCCATGAGGGGCGGCGAGCGGCCGGCATTTACAGTGATCCCCCATTGAAATCCGACCGCCCGGTCGATTCATTGATCTGTATCAAACGCGCCGCAAGCAGTGTGCCGAAACCGCGTTCCCGAGGCCGTTCGGGCCCGCGGGGCACGCCTCGGAAAGGCTCGCGACATGCCGATACACACTATTTGATCGTGCGCAAGGCACGAACTTTCTACTTTGCTATCCTGGACTTGCGGGTTACGAGCGGGGAGGCAGGCGCACGGGGCGCC
This sequence comes from Bordetella genomosp. 5, assembly GCF_002261315.1. NCBI lineage: Bacteria > Pseudomonadati > Pseudomonadota > Betaproteobacteria > Burkholderiales > Alcaligenaceae > Bordetella > Bordetella genomosp. 5. The sequence goes on along the minus strand of NZ_NEVP01000005.1, from coordinate 93,770 downwards.
CGCCGGCGACCCCGCCGCATACTAAGGAAGAGACCATCATGCTCAAGATCCTGGTTCCCATCGACGGTTCGGACTGCTCCCTGCGAGCGCTCGACAACGCCATCGCCATGGCGAAAGACAGTGCCAGCGCCGAGCTCTACCTGCTCAACGTGCAGGTGCCCATCGTGTCCGGCCACGCCAAGATGTTCCTGCGCAATAACGAGATCGACGAGTACTACGCCGCCGAGGCCAAGACCGCGCTCGAAGAAGCCGTCAAGCGCGCCGAGGCGAGCGGCGTGTCGTACAAATCGGAAATGCGCAGCGGCCAGCTGGGCGAAACCATCGCCACCGCCGCCAAAGAACACGGCTGCGACCGCATCGTGATGGGCACGCGCGGCCTGGGCGCCGTCGCCGGCCTGGTGCTCGGCTCCGTGGCGCGCAAGGTGATCCACGTGGCCGAAGTGCCGGTCACCCTCATCAAGTAAACAGCCGCGCGCATCGCGACGATGCGCACAGCCCCGGCACGCGCGGGATCGGCGCGGCCGGGGCTATTTTCAGCCAGGCCATACAAAACGCCCCCCGGGGGGGGCAGCAAGCCGAAGGCGCAGCGTGGGGGCCCTAACCCTTTTTGTTTACCCTTTTTTCCCTGACATCACGAGCCAACGCCCGTGCAGCGCCTGGTCGCGCGCGGCCTGGGTCCAGTAATCGCGCTCGTATGCGTCGGCCGCGCGCCGGCGGCGTCCGGACAGGTACATCTTGGCCGGCAGTGCCAGCAGCCGTTCGCGCATGCGGCGCGGCTTGGGTTCGTTCACCTCGTGCAGCTGGATATCCTGCAGGCCGGCGCTATCCAGGAACAGGTGCAGCTGCGGGAACGAAAACGGAAAGTACGGGATATAGTCGCCGCGCTTCAGCCCGACGCACGGGCGGAATCCCGAGTGATAGCCGCGCAGGAAATACTGCAGCCGGCTGGCCAGATTCCAGGTATTCGGCGTCGTGATGATGATCCTGCCGCCGGGCCGTACCGCTTGCACGAAACCATCGAGCAACAGCCCCGGATTGCGCACCAGATGCAAGGCTTCGCCGCAGACCACGGCGTCGTACTGCTGGCAGTTCGACGGCAGCGGCGTGTCGAGGTCGTGCTCGCGGGCGCTGGCGTAGCCGTCATCGGCTTCCGGAAACTCCCACAGCCCCAGGCCGTCGAGGTGCAGCGAGCGCCCCTGCTGCTTGAGCGCCTGGCCGAGCCAGCCTTGGCCGCACGGTGCATCGAGCACCCGTTGCGCGCCCATCTCGCCGAGGATGGACAACACCGTCGCATGGTACGGCTTGATCTTGTGGCGGCCACCGGCGTCGTGATGGGTCGAGGCAAACGAGGATGAAGACGAAGACGACATCGGGTCTGACAGGCTCTCGGGTGGCGGAGGGTTGAGCGGGCCCGGATCGCCGGCCCCGCTGCGCATCCCGTGCGGATCGCGCGGGCCACATGGTGCCCCAGACCTGTTACGCACGCTACCCCCCGCCCCCGCCGCGCTTACCATTCGAGCGTAATCCCTAAGTCTCGCATCAAAACGATCGGACGCTTCCCGGGCGCCAGGTACGACAGGCCCGGGCTTCGACGGCAGCCGCCACCGCTGGCGCACAGTCCGCCAGCCCTGGGGGATGGGCAAGCGTGCGGCCCCCGTGATCTACTGCGCTGAGCGCCGCGCGCGGCCGCACCGTGCGCACCCGCCGTGGCCGCGGCCCGCACCGCCGGGGTGGCGCAGGCTGCCGCCGCCCACTGGCCGTCCTATAGGAGTACGCATGTCCCTTCGCCCTGCCCCCGCCGACGCGCCGTCCAATCCGGCTCGCGCCCGCCTGCTGCGCGCCGGCCTCGCCGCCTGCGCCGTCGCCGCGGGTACGCGTGTGCTGCCGGCGCACGGGCAGTCCGCCTCCGCGCTCGCGCGGCGCAGGATCCCGTCGAGCGGCGCGTTGCTTCCCGTCATCGGCTGCGGCACCTACATCGGCTTCGATGCCGCCGAGGGCAAGGCCGCGGGTGGCGAGCTCGACGGCGTGGTCCGTGCGCTGGTCGACGGCGGCGGGTCGGTGCTCGACAGCTCGCCGATGTACGGGCGCGCCGAAGCCGTCACCGGCGAGATCGTGCAGCGCCTGGGCCTGCGTGACCGCACCTTTCTCGCCACCAAGGTCTGGACCAGTGGCCGGGCCGCGGGCATCGCCCAGATGGAAGACTCGTTCCGGCTGCTGCGCACCGATCACATCGATCTCATGCAGATCCACAACCTGCTGGACTGGCGCACCCATCTGCCGCAACTGCGGCAGTGGCAGGCCGACGGCCGCATCCGCTATCTCGGCATCACGCACTACACCTCGAGCGCCTACGATCAGGTGGAGGCGGTGCTGCGCCAGGAAAAGCTCGACTTTCTGCAGATCAATTACGCCGCCGACGACCGGGAGGCGGCGCGACGCATCCTGCCGCTCGCCGCGGAGCGCGGCGTGGCGGTCATCATCAACCGCCCGTTCGGGGGCGGCGGCCTGCTGCGCCGCCTGGCGGACCGGCCGCTGCCCGGCTGGGCCGGCGAGATCGGCGCGGGCTCCTGGGCCCAGGTGCTGCTGAAATTCGTGTTGTCGCAGCCCGCCGTGACCTGTGCCATTCCGGGCACCGCGCGTGTGCGCCACATGCGCGACAACCTGGCGGCGGGCAGCGGCACGATTCCGGAGCCCGGCTGGTGGAAAGACAAGTTGGAAGCGCTACGTTAGCCATCCCTCGGTATAGCTATTCCACTTGCGCGGAATTTGCAATAATGAGCCGCTTTTCGCGGAACTTTCCGACCCAGGCCCGGCTCTGACTCGCGCTCTTGCGCCCGACACTGTCCCGTCCCGCGTCAGATCTCTAACACCTCTACTAGCCGAGTTCCTACCATGATTAAATCCGACGACACTGGCAAGCTGATCCTGCGTCTCGCCCTGGGCATCCTGATCCTGCTGCATGGCCTGTTCAAACTGAGCAGCGGCGTGGGCGGCATCGCCGGCATGCTCTCGCAGCACGGCCTGCCTGCCTTCCTGGCCTACGGCGCCTATGTGGGCGAAATCGTTGGCCCCCTGCTCATCATCCTGGGCATCTACACGCGCCTCGGCGCGCTCATCATCGCCGTCAACATGGTGGTTGCGATCCTGCTGGCCCACAGCCATCAGATCGCGGCGCTCAACGCCCAGACCGGCGGCTGGCAGATCGAGCTGCAGGGCATGTTCCTGTTCACGGCGCTGGCGCTGATGTTCATGGGCGCGGGCCGCTTCAGCCTCGCCGGCTCCGGCGGCCGCTGGAACTGATCCTGGCTTGGACAACCGGCCGGTGCGCGAGCGCCGGCCGGTTTTTTTATGCGCGCCGTCGATGCGCAGGAGAGCCGCACCGGCGTCGCGCGTCGGCCGCCGCTGCAACAATTGTCAATGCCAGTCACCGATTAAAGGTGTTTCTCATCCATTACATCGATGCACGCGGCCCGCGCACGGTGGCCTAATGGAAGCATCCAGACTCGGCGCCGCCTGCCGGCGCGCCACCCGGACCCGCACCATGAAGAACCCTCGTCTTTCCCCGCTCGCGCTGCCCCGCCACGCCGGCCGGCTGGCCTTGCCGCTCGTCCTGCCCCTGCTGGCGGCCTGCGCGCAGGCCCAGGTTGCCGATCCCGCCTATGCGCCCGGCTACGATCCCGCTTACGACGCCGCCTACCCCGCGGCTCAGGGCACCGATCCGGCCACCGCCAACATGGCGCCGGTGTCCATCTCTCAGGAAGCCCCGCCGCCGCTGCCGGCCTATCAGCAGCCTCCGGTGCCGGGAGATGGCTATATCTGGGTGCCCGGTTACTGGGCCCGCAATGCCATCGGCTTTTACTGGGTGCCCGGCGCCTGGGTCATCGCGCCGTATGCCGGCGCGCTCTGGACCCCGGGATACTGGGCCTACGACACCAGCTACTACCGCTGGAACCCCGGCTACTGGGGTCCTCACGTGGGCTTCTATGGCGGCATCAACTACGGCTATGGCTACCTCGGCTTCGGCTACGTGGGCGGCTACTGGAACGCGGACCGCTTCTACTACAACCGCGCCGTCACCATGGTCAACGTCACCCGCGTGAAGTACGTCTACGATCGCCGTATCGACGTGCACGACTACGACCGCGGCCGCATCAGCTATCACGGCGGCCCGCGCGGCATCCAGCGCGCGCCGAGCCCGCAGGAGCTTGCCGCGCGCAACGAGCGCCACCGCCCGCCCACGCAGGCGCAGTTCGATCACGCGCGCTGGGCCGGCAACGAACGCGGCCAGCGCTACGGTCATGGCAACGGGCCGGCGCGCATGGCCGACGACCGGCCGATCGGCGGCCCCCGCGACGGACGGCGTTGGGACGACGGGCAGCCTGGCCGCGGCAATGTCGCGCAAGGCGGCCGCCCGGGACAGGAATGGAGCACGCGTCCGAACCCGCAGCGCCCGGATCGCGACAACCTCACCCCCAATCCGAATCGTCCCGACAACGGCCAGCTACGGCCCAACCCCAATCGCCCCGACGGCGGACAACTCACGCCGCGGCCGCAGCCGCCGCTGCCCAACGGGCACCCCGGCTTCTCGCGGCCCGCGCCGACGCCCTCGCCCACGCGACCGGAAACGGGGCGTGGGCCCGACAACCGCCCGGGCCAGGGCCGTCCCGACACGGGGCGGCCTGGCGCGGCCCGGCCTGACGTGGCGCGGCCTGACGCGGCCCGGCCGTCGCGCCCCCGGCCGGACGGTGGCCAGCCCGGCGCCGGCGGAGGTTCCGGACGGCCCCAGGCCGAGCGGCCGCCGCAACGCGAAAGCCGTCCGCCTCCCCAGCGCGAGGCGCGGCCCCAAAACCCCAACGCCGGACAGCCGCAGCAACAGCGCGGCCCGGAGCGCGCAGCGCCTCGCGGCAATGATCGCGGCGACGGCGGCGGTCGCGGGGGCGGAGGCGGAGATCGGGGCGGTGGCGGCGGTGGCGGTGGCGGTGGCGGCGGCCCCCGCTCCGATCGCGGCTGAGCCTGACGAAAAAAGGCATCGGAGGATCCGATGCCTTTTCTCTTTTGGTTGCATGCGCAACCAACTGCACAACCCCGGCCGTCGCGGGCGCAGGGTCGTCAGCGCGGGCCGCGCAAGCCGCCGCGATTACTTGCCGTCGAGCTCACGCTTTGCAGCGGCGAGATCGTCGTTGTAGTTGCGGCGCGCTTCGGCCTCGCAACCCTTGCGCTCGGCAGCGCCCATCGCGCGGCACTGCTTGCGCGACTCATCGTAGCCATTCACGGCTTCCTTGCGCTTGGTTTCGTAGCGCTGCTTGGGCGTCACGTCCTCGCGGTGCCATTGCGGCGGATCGCCCGGCAAGGCCACCGGCGCCGGCGCGGGGGCGCCCATCGGTGCGGCCGCGCCAGCCGGAGGCGGCGGCGGAGTCTGATAGCCCGGGCGGGGCGGCGGGGTCTGGTAACCCGGCTGCGGCGCCGGAGGGGGCGTCTGGTAGCCGGGTTGGGGCGCGGCCGGCGCATTCTGATAGCCCGGCTGCGGGGCCGGCGTCTGATAGCCAGGCTGCTGGGCCGGCGGCGTCTGGTACGTCTGCGTGGGCGTGGCGGCGCCAGGGGCCGGCGGCTGCCAGCCCTGCGCGTGCGCGGCGCCAGCGCCGAACACCATGGCGGCGGTCAGGCTCGCGGCCAGCACCGGGCGGGACAAGATACGGGACAGCGGACGGACACGCGATTGTTCGAGTTGGTTCATGACATCCTCCTTGCCGTGATGACGCGGTTTAGACCCCCTCAGACTCCCTGATCGGCACGCACCGGTCAACGGGCCCACGTAAACGAATGTGTACGGGATCGGCGCGTAACTGGACCGGAGAAACATCTGTCTATAAATTAACGCAAGGCCTGCGAGGATTGCGACAGAAACCCCTGCCGCACGGGCCGCCAGGAGTCCTTCATGTCCGTCTTTTCTTTCGGCAAACTGCGCGGCCTGCGCGTCTTGCATGGTCTGGCGCTGAGCACCGCGCTGACCGCCCTATCGCTTTCCGGCGCGGCGCATGCCGAGCTGCCGGCGGGCGCCAAGGCCCCCACGTTCTCCACCGAAGCGGCCCTCGCCGGCAAGGTGTTCCGCTACGACCTCGGCGCGGCGTTGCGCGACGGCCCCGTGGTCCTCTACTTCTACCCCGCGGCGTTCACCCAGGGCTGCTCGCTCGAGGCGCGCGCGTTCGCCGAGGCCATCGATCAGTACAAGGCGCTCGGGGCCAGCGTGGTCGGCGTATCGGGCGACGACATCCAGACGCTGCAGAAATTCTCGGTCAGCGAGTGCGGTGGCAAGTTTCCCGTGGCCGCGGGCACCGCCGACATCATCAAGGCCTACGAAGTCACCTCCAGCCGCGACCCCGCGCGCTCCAAGCGCACCTCGTACGTCATCTCGCCCAAGGGCGAGATCGTGTACAGCCATACCGACAGCAACTTCGAGCACCACGTGACCAACACGCTCAAGGCCGTGCAGGACTGGAAGGCGAAGCAGCCGTCCTGAGCGCGCGTCCGGTCCCGGCCACGTGCCGGGACCTGTGCGGATCGTTGCAGGCGCAACGGACCCGCGCGACCCGTTCACAAAAAAATGGCCCCGCTTGCGCGGGGCCCTTGCGTTGCGGACCACGACCCGGCCGCGGCGCGTCGCTCAGGGCAGGATTTCCTGCACCCGCTCGGCCGGGCGGCACAGGCGCGCGCCGCGCTCGGTCACGACGAACGGGCGGTTGATCAGGATGGGGTTCTCGACCATCGCGTCGAGCAAGGCTTCGTCGTCGACACCGGGCTCGCCCAGGCCGAGCACGTCGTAAAGCGACTCTTTGCTGCGCACGGCCTCGCGCACGGACAGCCCCGACTGCTGAATCAGCCCGGCCAGCGTGGGACGCGACGGCGGCGTCTTGAGATACTCGATGATGGTGGGTTCGATCCCCGCGTCCCGCAGGGCCTGCAACACGTTGCGCGAGGTACTGCAACGCGGGTTGTGATAGATGGTGGCGGACATGAGGGCTCCTCAGAGGTTGCACGGTGCTGCCGAAGCGCGCCGCGCGGCTTGCTGAAACAAGCGCCCAGTCTACCCCGGCCGCGCGCCGGCCGGTGCCTTACCCCTTCAGTTGAACGGCCATACCGTCGGATGGGTGCCGGGCGGCACCGAGGGCCGCGTCCAGCGTGCCGGCGTGGCCGAGAATTGCGCGGCATGACGCACCGCGCGCAGCGAGCCGAAGCCCGAGGTCTCGGTGTCGAGCAGGCCTTCGATATCGGGCAAGGGACAGGCAAGCCCGTCCGCCACGCGGCCCAGGCTGCGCAGCCACGCGGCGGTGCGGGCGAGCGACACGCGCACATGCCAGCTGCCGCCTTCGGTGCTCTGACGCGCCAGCGCGGCCAGCGCACCGAACGCCATCAAATACCCGCTCGCGTGGTCGAGGATCTGCACCGGCAGCGGCTTGGGCTGCGCCTGTCCGGCTGCCTGCGCTTCGGCGTGATTGAAGCCCGTCGCGGTCTGCACCAGCGAATCGAATCCGCGCCGCGCCGACCACGGACCCTGGGAGCCGTAAGCCGACAAGGACACGTAGACCGCGCCGGGCCGGATGCGGGCCACTTCTTCGGGACCGAATCCGAGCGCGGCCATGCCACCGGGGCGATAGCCCTGCACGAAGACATGCGCGCTGCGCAGCAGATTGCCCAAGGCGATCCGGCCATCGGCGGTCTCGAGGTCGGCATGCACCGAAAGCTTGCCGCGGCTGGTGTCGATGATGTTGTCGATGTTCGGCAGATGCGGCGAATTCACCAGCATCACGTCCGCGCCGTAGGCGGCCAGTGCGCGGCCGCAGACCGGGCCCGCGATGATGCGGGTGAGGTCGAGCACGCGGATACCCTGCAGCGGGCGGGCCTCGTGGCCGTACTTGGGCAACGGCCGCGGGTCGGCGTCACCGATGCGCTCGATGGCGACCAGCGGTTCGGACGCCAGCGCCAGCGACTGCGGATGGGCGTCCCACTCGTCGAAGCTGCGCATGGCCGCGACCGCGAGCCCCGCGTCGGCGGCCACTTGCTCGAAATCGAACGCGCGCCAACGGGTGAGCGCCTGCTCTACGGTGGCACGCGTGGAGCCATCGCCCGGCGCGCAGCCCAGCAAGGCCAGTGCGCCGTCACGATGATGCGCGAAATTGGCATGAATTCGGACCCATCCGCCATCGCCACAGGGATAGACGCCCGTGATCGGATCCCAGATATTGGGCGCGATGCCATTGATCAGGAAGTGGCTGCGGCACTCCTGGGCGGCATGCAGCATGTCCAGGGAGACGGTCTGGCGCGGCTTGCCGCGCAGATGCCAGATCTCGGCGGCCGCCAGCGCAGCCGCGGCGATGCTGGCCTGCGCCGCGGTGCCCACCGCGAACGACGAGGGCAACACGGGCTCCGTGCCGCGAAGCACCACGTGCTCCAGCGACTCATCCGGAAGATCGGCGCCACGCCAGATGTTCTGCAGGGCGTGCAGTGCCGTCTTGCCCGTCGAGTTGGTTTTCGCTTGTCCCCGCGAAAAGGGGGAGCGCAAATCCATCAAATTTCCCATAGCCTTCGTTCCACGCGTCGTTCTCACTTTTCCAGCACCTGGATTACAGAACTCCGGGTCGCCAGGCGTCAAGAAACCCGCCGCGCCACGGTGTTTCACGGTTTGACGCGTTGGAGGTGCCTGCCAGGCCGCGCCATTGCTCGCTGGCGGGGCGGCGAGCCAGCACTGGCGCGGTCTTGCACCGGACCCGGCGCGCGGCCGGACCGACGTTGCGGAGATGCTACCGCTCGTGCTTTGGTCACAACTTCACTCACGTTTTACACGAAACCACGCTGCGCGGAACCTGCGGCGCGGGCATCGTGCAGCGCACCATCGCGGCTGTCCGGGGGAGTGCTCATCCACGTAGAATGCCGGATCGCCGCGCATGTCGGACGGCCCCCCGGGCCCTGCCGCATGACGCGTTGGCATGAACATCGTACCGATCAGACTCCATGACGCACACCCTGGCCTGGCTGCGCACCGACCTGCGCCTGCACGACAACCCCGCCCTCGCCGCCGCGGCCGAAGGGGGGACCGTCACGGCGCTCTTCATGCCGGCGCCCGCGCAGTGGCGCTCGCACGGCGACGCCGCGGTCAAGGTCGACTTCTGGCTGCGCAACCTGCGCGCTTTGCAGGCCAGTCTGGCCGAACGCAACATCGCGCTCGCGCTGCTGCCCGTCGCGGATTGGGGCGAGGCACCCGAGGCGCTGGCGCGCTGGTGCCGCGACCACGACATCGCGGCCGTCCATGCCAACGCCGAGTGGGGCATCAACGAGCAGCGCCGCGATGCGGCGACCGCCGAGGCCCTGGCCGACGCAGGCATCGACTTCACCCTGCATCACGGCGGCACGCTGCTGCTACCCGGCAGCGTGCTCACCGGCAAGGGCGACACCTACAAAGTGTTCACGCCCTACGCGAAGTCCTGCCGCGCGCGCCTGCAGGGCGCCATGCCGCAGGCCGTGCGGGCACCGCGTGCTCAGCCCCAGGCGGGCCTGCGCAGTGATCCGCTGCCCGCGTCCTTCGACGGCTACGACACGCCCGACGAGGCCTTGCGCACGCAGTGGCCGGCGGGCGAGGACGCCGCGCACGAGCGCCTGCGCGCGTTTCTCGATGGCGAGATCGCCGAGTATCACGACGCGCGTGACTTCCCGGCGCAACGCGGTACCAGCATGCTCTCGCCTTATCTGGCGGCCGGGGTGCTGTCGCCCGCGCAATGCCTGCGCGCCGCGCTGTCGGCCAATCAGGGCGAGATCGACAGCGGCGGGATCGGACCGCGCACGTGGATCACCGAGCTGCTGTGGCGCGAGTTCTACCAGCACCTGCTCGCCGCATCGCCCGGCCTCTCGATGCATCAGCCGATGCGCCCCGAGACGGTGTATCTGCAGTGGCGCGACGCCCCCGACGATCTCGCCGCCTGGCAGACCGGGCGCACCGGCATCCCGATCGTCGATGCCGCGCAGCGCCAGTTGCTCGCGACGGGCTGGATGCACAATCGCCTGCGCATGGTCACGGCGATGTTTCTCACCAAGAATCTGTTGATCGACTGGCGCCAGGGCGAGGCCTGGTTCATGGCTCACCTGATCGACGGCGAGCTCGCCGCGAACAACGGCGGCTGGCAATGGAGCGCGTCCACGGGCGCGGACGCCGCGCCCTACTTCCGCGTGTTCAACCCGGTATCGCAGTCGCGCAAGTTCGATCCGCAGGGCGTGTTCTTGCGCCGCTGGCTGCCGGAGCTGGCCGACCTCGACAACGACAGCCTGCACGAGCCCAGCGCGGCCCAACGCCGCGCGACTGGCTACCCCGAGGCCATCGTCGATCTCAAGAGCAGCCGCCAGCGCGCCATCGAGGCGTTCGCCGCCCTGCCGCGCGCGCTGCCGACCTGAGCGGCCCGGCGTGCCGGGCCGTGGGCCCGCGCTCGGGCGCGCGCCGCCCCAGGCTCAGCTGCCCGGCGTTTCCGAGGCCGCCTTGTCCAGCCGGCGCAGAAACACGCCGATCTCTTTTTCCACCTGCTTGTCGCCGCGCTCGCTGGCGCAGCGCGCGCCCTGCTCCCAGGCCTCGCGCGCGCCCGCCGCATCGCCCTGCGCCAGCAAGGCGCGCCCGAGCCACTTCCAGGCCACCGAATACGTCGCATCGAACCCCAGGGCCGCCCGCAAATGCGTGACGGCCTCGGCGTATTGCTCCTGCTCGGCATAGGTTTTGCCCAGCGTGAAACGCAACAACATGTTGTCCTGTCCCTGCGCCAACATGGCGCTCAGGCGCGCGATCATCTCCGCCATAGCCGCTTTTTCCTCCGTGCTGCCCGCGCGTACGCGCGTGACCGATCCCATGATGATAGGTGCGCAAGCGCTTCAGACAGGGAAAAACCATGTGTGTCGGAGCGTTTCCCGCCACGCAAATCGCGGAATTCTTGAGCGATAGTGCGGTCCAGAACCACAGTCGTCCCTGGAAACCGCTCGTGCTCCACCGCCACCCGCATCTGTTCAAGCGCGCCGCCGCGCTGCTCCTTCTTGCCGCCGCCGCGCTCGCGCAGAGCGCCGTGCTGGCAGCGGAATCCGTCGCGCCCGCCGACCTGGCCGCGCGGGTCGACCGCCTCACCTGGGGCAGCACGCCGGCCGAGCTCGAACGTGCGCGCCAGATGGGCTGGCCCGCGTGGCGAGACGCCCAGCTGGCGCCGGCCGCCCGACCCGCCCTGCCGGCCTACGTGGCTGCGCAGATCGCGGCCATGCCGATCAGCAAGGTGGACGCACGCGAGGCGGTGCTGACGCAGCGTGCGCGCAATGCCGAGGTGCAGGAGATCCAGGATCCGGACGACAAGCTCGCGGCACGCCGCGAGAATCGCAACTATGGCCGCGAGCGCGCGGCGCAGACGCAGGCGCGGGCCGTCTGGCTCGCGCTGTATTCGCCCAATCAGTTGCAGGAGCAACTGACGTGGTTCTGGATGAACCATTTCAGCGTCTATGCGGGCAAGGCCAACGTCGGGACCGTGCTGGCCGATTACGAAGACCGCACGATCCGCGCCCATGCGCTGGGCAAGTTCAGCGACTTGTTGCGCGCCACCGCGATGTCGCCCGCCATGCTCATCTACCTGGACAACATCCGCAACACCGACGGCGCGATCAACGAGAACTACGCGCGCGAGTTGCTGGAGCTGCACACGCTGGGCGTTCATGGCGGCTACAGCCAGAAAGACGTGCAGGAGCTCGCGCGCGTGCTGACCGGCGTCGGGCTGAACCAGACCGACCAGCCCTTGAAGGTGCGCGCGGCCCTGCGTGATCGCGTGGTGGAAGACGGCCTGTTCGCGTTCAACCCGCAGCGTCACGACGCCGGCGACAAAGTGCTGCTGGGCAAGACGATCCGCGGTGGCGGATGGCCCGAGGTCGAGACCGCGCTGGACCTGCTGGCCCGCCACCCCGCCACCGCGCGGCACGTCAGCACCAAGCTGGCCGTGTACTTCGTGTCGGATACGCCGCGCAAGGCACTCATCGACGCCATGGTGCAAACCTGGCAGCGCACCGATGGCGACATCGCCGAAGTGCTGCGCACCATGATCGACTCCGACGCCTTCACCGCCTCGCTCGAGACAGGCAAGTTCAAGGACCCCACGCACTACATGATCTCGGCCGTGCGGCTGGCCTATGCCGATCGCGAGCCGATCCGCCATCCCGAGGCCGTGGTGGCCTGGCTCGACCGCATGGGCCAGCCGCTCTATCAACGCCTGACACCCGATGGCTGGCCCATGATGCAGACCGACTGGTCCGGCTCGGGGCAGATGACCACGCGCTTCGAGGCCGCGCGCGCGGTGGCCGCCGTGCCGGCCACGTTCTATCAACGCAAGGGCGAGCCCAAGCCCGAGCTCGCACCGCTGCCGCGTCTGGCCCAGGCCTATGGCCAGGACGGCCCCTTCGCCCAGTGGTCGCCCGCCTCGCGCGAGGCCATCACCGACACCCGCAACCTGCGCGACGCCAACACTTACGTGCTGGCGGCGCCGGAGTTCATGCGCCGCTAGCGCGCACGCCGCTGCCGCGCGCCGCTACCGCGCAGGCCCGCCTGACCGCCGACCGGGAGATTCCATGCATCGCCGCGACCTTCTCAAATGGGCACTCGCCCTGCCCCTCACGTGGCACGCCACGCGGCTGCTGGCCGCCCCCGCCACCGATCAGCGCCTGCTGGTGGTGTTCATGCGTGGCGCCTACGATGCGGCCAACCTGCTGGTGCCCGTAAACAGCGACTTTTATTACGAGTCGCGGCCCACCATCGCCATCCCGCGTCCGGGCGAGCGCAACGGCGCGATCGCGTTGGCCGACGGCTGGGGCCTGCACCCGGCGCTCGAGCAAAGCCTGCTTCCGCTCTATCGCGACAAGTCGCTGGCATTCGTGCCGTTCGCGGGCACCGACGACACCAGCCGCAGCCATTTCGAAACACAGAATCGCATCGAGCTGGGACGCGGTGCCGACGCGGGCGGCGCGGCCAACTCGGGCTTTCTCAACCGCCTGGTCACCGAGCTCGGGGGGCCGGTGCCCGCAGCCGCGTTCACCGAAGACGTGCCGCAGATCTTTCGCGGCAATGCGCGCGTGCCCAACATCGATCTCGGTGGCGCCAACCGCAAATCCCGCCTGGACGACGACCGCAATCGCGCGATCGCGCAGATGTACCAGGGCACCGATCTTGACGCCGCGGTGCGCGAAGGCATGCAGGTGATGGGCGACACGCGCCAGGCCCTGGCCAAGGAGCTCGCCGAGGCCAACGGCAAGTCGGTCTCCACCGAAAAGCTCGAACAGGAGGCGCGCCGCATCGGCCGCTTCATGGCCGAGCGCTACAACGTGGGCTTCGTCGATGTAGGCGGTTGGGACACCCACGTCGGCCAGGGCGGCGCGCAGGGCGTCCTCGCCACCAAGCTCGGCCAACTGGGCCGCGCGCTCGTCGCGTATGCCGACGCCATGGGGCCGGCCTGGAAGCAGACGACCGTGGTCGTCATCAGCGAATTCGGGCGGACCTTCCGCGAAAACGGCAACAAGGGCACCGACCACGGCCACGGCAGCGTCTATTGGGTGCTGGGCGGCAACGTGCGCGGCGGCCGCCTTGCCGGCCGCCAGATCGAGGTGGCGCAAAAGACCTTGCACCAGGATCGCGACTATCCGGTGCTCAACGACTACCGGGCGTTGTTCGGCGGGCTCTTCGGGCGGCTCTACGGGCTCGCGCCGGACCGGCTCGCGCGCATCTTCCCGGGCGTACCGCCGCAGGATCTGCAATTGGTGTGACGTCGCCCGCTCCCGCGCGGCGCGGCCCGGCGCTACACTGGCGGCCGAACCCGTCCGAACCCAGGCGGGGCATGCCCCACCGGGTGCCCCGCTTTTACGCTGGAGGCATCATGGCCACACTTTATGAATTCACCGCACGCGATCTCGCCGGACAGGATGTCGGGCTCGACCGCTGGCGCGGTCAGGTCGTGCTGGTGGTCAATGTGGCCTCGCAGTGCGGCTTCACGCCGCAATACACCGGCCTCGAAGACCTGTATCGCGCCTACCAGGATCGCGGTTTCGCGGTGCTGGGATTCCCGTGCAATCAATTCGGCCACCAAGAACCCGGCGACGAGGGCGCCATCCGCCAGTTCTGCGAAACGCAATACGGCATCAGCTTTCCGCTGTTCGCCAAGATCGACGTGAACGGCGCCGATGCCCACCCGCTCTACCGCTGGCTCAAAGAACAGAAGCCCGGCCTGCTCGGCACCGAAGGCATCAAGTGGAACTTCACCAAGTTCCTGATCGGCCGCGACGGCCAGGTCCTCAAGCGCTACGCTCCGACCGACACCCCCGCCTCGCTCAAATCGGATATCGAAGCCGCGTTGGCCACGCCGCTGCCCGAGTGACACGCCGGTAAGAGGCGCGCCGGCAGCACGACACCGAACCGACGGTAAGAGGCGCGCCCACGGCGCGACGTGCGCTACCGCAGCGGCGGCAGCCGCCGCGCGATGGGCGAGGTCTTCACGATGGCGGTGTTGGTCTCGGCAAACTCGGTCACGCGCTCGAGAATGGCGTCGAGCTCGCTGATCGACCGGAGCACGAGGCGCGCGACGAAGCAGTCGTCGCCGGTGACCTTGTCGCACTCGATGAAAGACTCGATCTCCGTAATCAGACGCTCCACGCGTTGCAACTGCCCCGGCAACGGGCGGATGCGCACGATGGCGGTCAGGCCATAGCCGAGCGCCGCCGGGTCGATGTCGACCGTGTAGCGGCGGATCACGCCGCTCTCCTCGAGGCGGCGCAACCGGTCCGCCACGCTGGGGGCGGACATGCCCACCTGACGCGCAAGGTCGGCGACCGAGGTGCGCGCGTGGTCCGTCAGGGCCTGCACCAGACGGCGATCGATGCCGTCGAGAATGTGATTTTCGTTTTCAAGGTCGGAAGGCATTAAATAACTCCAAAACCAAGGCTAATACTCGGCATTCAACGAGAATTATGCCTGCTCCTGCGCTTCTCCGCCTGGGATAATTTTTCCATCAAATCCCACTCCGGAGCCGCGCCATGCGCACCTTCTCCTCTCCCTCCCTGTCCTCCGCCGGCCCCGCCCCGGCCCCTCGCTCGCCCGCGTCCACGGGCCAGAGCGGTCTGTGGCAAATGGCGGGGGCCATGACCCTCTCGGGCACCATCGGCCTCTTCGTCATCGAGTCCGGCCAAAGTCCATGGAACGTCGTCTGGCTGCGCTGCGTGTTCGGCGCGCTCGGCCTGGCGCTCTACTGCTGGCGCGCCGGTCTGCTGCGCGACACCGGCTTCACGCGGCGCACGCTGCTGCTGGCGCTGGCCGCCGGCGCCGCGCTGGTGCTCAATTGGGTGCTGCTCTTCTCCGCCTACCGCCACGCGTCGATCTCCCTGGCCACGGCGGTCTACAACGTCCAGCCCTTTCTGCTGATCGGCCTGGGCGCGCTGGTGCTGGGCGAGCGGCCCGGCTGGAAGCGCGTCGGCTGGAGCGTGCTGGCCTTTGCCGGTGTGCTGCTGGTGCTCCCCTGGCACGGCACGCCGGCCGAACGGCACGAGCTGCTGCTGGGCACGCTGTACGGCCTGGGCGCGGCGCTGCTCTATGCGTTCACGGCCTTGATGGTCAAGCGGCTGCGCGCCATCCGCCCGCAACTGCTGGCGCTGGTGCAGGTCACGCTGGGCGCCGTGGCGCTCGCGCCGTTCGTGGATGTGAGCGCCCTGCCCGTCACGGCCGGCCCCTGGGCTTACCTCGTGACGCTCGGCCTCGTGCACACCACGCTGATGTACATCCTGATGTACGGCGCGATCCAGAAGCTGCCGACCACCTCGGTGGCGGCGCTGTCGTTCATCTATCCGGCCGTGGCGATCCTGGTGGATTTCGTGGCGTTCGGCCAGCGCCTCGATCCGCAGCAGTGGCTGGGCGTGGCCGCCATCTTCGCCGCGGTCGCCGGTGTCACGCTGGCCTCCCGCCCGGCGCCCACGGTGGCGGCCGCACCTCGCCGCAACGTGACGGCGCGGCTATGATGACCGGCATGAGCCAAGCCGACCTGCTGTTTCGCCGCGCCACCCGCGCCGACCTGCCCGCCATCATCGCCATGCTGGCCGACGACACCCTGGGCCAGACCCGCGAAGATCCGGCCATGCCGCCGAACGCGGCCTACGAGCGCGCCTTCGGCGCCATCGATGCCGATCCCAACCAGCTCCTGGCCGTCGCCGAGCGCGGCGGTCAGGTGATCGGCTGCCTGCAGCTGAGCTTCATTCCGGGCCTGTCGCGGCTAGGCCTGTGGCGCGGCCTCATCGAAAGCGTGCGCGTGGCCGCCAGCGAACGCGGCGCCGGCACGGGCCGCGCCCTGTTCGAATGGGCCATCGCGCAGTGCCGCGAACGCGGTTGCGGGCTGGTGCAGCTGACCACCGACAAGCGCCGCGCCGATGCCCAGCGCTTCTACGCCTCGCTCGGCTTCGTCGCCACCCATGAAGGCATGAAGCTGGAACTGTAGAATCCGCCTATCGGCCGCGCCGCTTGCGCGCGGCCCCTTCATTCCGGCGCCTCACGCGGCGTGCAGCAACAGGAGTCCGTGCCATGCATGGCGAATACAAGGTCCCCGGCGGCAAGCTGGTGGTGGTGGATCTGGCGGTGGCCGACGGCCGCCTCGCCGAGGTCCGGCTCTCCGGCGATTTCTTTCTCGAACCGCCCGAGGCGATCGACGCGATCAACCGCGCGCTGACCGGCCTGCCGGCCCAGGCCAGCGAAGCCGACATCGCCGCGGCGGTCACGCGCGCCCTGCCCGCCGACGCCGAGCTGTTCGGCTTTTCGGCCGAGGCCGTCGCCGTCGTCGTGCGGAGGGCGCTCGCATGAGCCACACCGCCTGGAACGACTACGAGTGGCAACTGATCCACCCGGGTCCGCTCACGCCGATGCTGCACATGGCATTGGACGCGGTCATCACCGACGAAGTCGGCGCCGGCCTGCGGCCGCCCACGCTGCGGATCTGGGAGTGGGCCGCGCCCGCGGTGGTGATCGGCCGTTTCCAATCCCTCAAGAATGAGGTCGACCCTGAAGGCGCGCGCCGCCATGGCGTCGAAGTCGTGCGCCGCGTGAGCGGCGGCGGCGCGATGTTCGTCGAACCCGGCAACACCATCACGTATTCGCTGTCGGTGCCCGAAGCGCTGGTGCAGGGCATGAGCTTCCAAGACTCGTATGAGTTCCTCGACAGCTGGGTGATCAAGGCACTGCACGAGCTCGGCATCAAGGCCTGGTACCAGCCGCTCAACGACATCACGTCCGACGGCGGCAAGATCGGCGGCGCCGCGCAGGCGCGCCGCTCCAAAGCCGTGCTGCACCACGTGACGATGTCGTATGACATCGATGCCGACAAGATGGTCGAGGTGCTGCGCATCGGCCGCGAAAAACTCTCCGACAAGGGCACCACCAGCGCCAAGAAGCGCGTCGATCCGCTGCGCAGCCAGACCGGTCTGGCCCGCGACGTCATCATCGAACGCATGCTGCAGACCTTCAGCGGCATGTGCCACGTGACCCCGGCCACGCTGTCGCAGGACACCCTGGCCAAGGCCGAGCAGCAGGTGCGCGAGAAGTTCGCCACCGAAGACTGGATCGGCCTCGTGCCCTGAACTTTCCCGCTGCCCGCGGAGTCTGTCCCAGGGCGCGCGCGTGATCGCGAGCGCCCTGTCATCTGTTGCAAGGAGTCGTCGTTACATGCCCGGCACGCTTACCCTGACCTCGTGGCGCACGCTCGCCGCCGCCACCGCGCTCGCCGCCCTCGCCGGCTGCGCCAGCTCGCCCCCGGCCGACATCAGCCTGCCGCCCGGCGGCGCGCAAGCCGGCTCCGCCAACGCGGCCTTGCCGGCCGGCGGCCGTGCGGTGCAGGTGGGCAATCTGCGCACCGAGCGGATCGAATGGAAAGGCGTCAAGCCCGAGTGCAGCGGTGAATGCCCACGCATCGAGATCGACAGCGTCGCGTTTCCCGACATCCCGCAACTGACCAAGCTGGTCGACCGTGTGCTCGCCAGCCTCACCGGCGTCGACGAAAACCTGCGCGGCCAATACGACTCGCTCTCGACCTTCGTGCAGTATTTCTGGCGCAACGCGCAAGGCCGCGACACCACGTATTTCAAGGCCCAGGTGCGCGACGTCCAGGCCGGCGTGATCGCCGTCGAGCTGCACACCGCCCAGTACTTCACCGGCGCCGCGCACGGCATCCCGGCCACGGTCTTCCTCAACTGGCAGGTCGCCACCAACAGCGTGGTCCCGCTCGACGCCCTGTTCATCCCGGGCCGCAAACCCGAGTTCGACGCGCTGCTCAAGAGCGCCCATCAGCGCTGGCTCGGCACCAACGAAGACGCAAAGCGCGACCGCGCCGCCTACGATCGCATGTGGCCGTTCCAGCCCAGCGAGAACTACGCGCTCACCGAGAAAGGCATGGTCATCAAGTACGACGCCTATTCGATCGCGCCCTACTCCCACGGCGAACCCGAGCTGCTGATCCCCTACGACCAGTTGCGCGGCGTGCTCAAACCGGAGTTCCTGCCGCGCGGTTGACCCGGCCCTCGGCATGCAAAAAGCCCACGGCGAGCCGTGGGCTTTTTGCTGTCTCCTGCCATTCACGGGCACCTCGCGGCGCCCGCTCCGACCTTGTGTATCAGGGGTACAGACCGCGCACCTGGCGCGCCTGCAGGATGCGGGTGCACGCCACCACGAACGCGGCGGTGCGCAGCGTGATGTTGTGCTCGCGGGCGACCAGGGCGACCGACGAATAGGCTTCGCGCATCAGGCGCTCGAGGCGCTGATTGATCTCTTCTTCGCTCCAGAAGAACATCGAGAAATCCTGCACCCATTCGAAGTAGCTGACGGTCACGCCGCCGGCGTTGGCCAGCACGTCGGGCACGACGTACACGCCGTTTTCGCGCAGGATGTCGTCGGCCTCGGGGGTCGTCGGGCCGTTGGCGCCTTCGACCAGGATCTTGGCGCGCACCTGCGACGCGTTGGCCTTGGTGATCTGGCCTTCGAGCGCGGCCGGGATCAGGAATTCGGTTTCGAGGTGCCAGAAGGTCTCGGCATCGATTGCCTCGGCTTCGCCGAAGCCGCCCACACCGCCGGTGCGCGAAACGTGGGCCAGCAGACGATGCACGTCCAGGCCATTGGCATTGTGCACGGTGCCGGTGTGATCCTGCGCCGCGATGACCTTGGCGCCGGCTTCATGGAACAGGCGGGCGGCGGTGCCACCCACGTTGCCGAAGCCCTGCACCACGACGCGGGCGCCCTCGACGGGCACGCCCTGGTCGCGCGCGGCTTCGCAGGCCACCACGAACACGCCGCGGCCGGTCGCTTCGACACGGCCCAGGCTGCCGCCCAGCGCGATCGGCTTGCCGGTGACGACGCCGGTCGCGGTCGCGCCTTCGTTCATCGAATACGTGTCCATCATCCAGGCCATGGTCTGGGCGTTGGTGTTCACGTCGGGCGCGGGAATGTCTTTCGACGGTCCGATGATGACGCCGATTTCCGAGGTGTAGCGGCGCGTGACGCGCTCGATCTCGGATTGGGAGAGGTTGCGCGGATCGAGCCGCACGCCGCCCTTGGCGCCGCCATACGGCAGGTTGACCGCCGCGTTCTTGATCGACATCCAGGCCGCCAGCGCCATCACTTCGGAGAGCGTGACATCCTGGTGGAAACGCACACCGCCCTTGCCGGGACCGCGCGAGGTGTTGTGCTGGACGCGGTAGCCTTCGTAGTGCGCGACCGTGCCGTTATCGAGCTCGATGGGCACGTCGACGATCAGCGTACGCTTGGGGCGCTTGAGGGTTTCGACCCAGCGGGCCAGCGATCCCAGATACGGCGTGACGCGATCCACCTGCTGCAGGTAGATGCCCCAGGGGCCGAGATGCTGAGGGTCCAGATACGAAGGCAAAGGATGGGCGGGTTGTTGCGACATTTTGAGCGACGCTCCTCACTGAATTTGCGCCATTTTACGGATAAAAGTAGTACGTCCCCTATTAATATAAAAATATATTTAATAGGGACATATACCTGACTACCCCGTCCCGCGGGCTGGCCCACCGCTCGCCACCCGCCCCTCCCCGCCTTGCGCGGCGCCTGCATCGGACGCCCTGTGATCGCTCATGCTACGACGCCATCCGTTGCCGCGTCCAGACCTGTGTCAGACCACCCTCGGACTCGCGTCCAGATCAAGAGACGGCCCTTCCGCTGCGTCCGTTTCGCTTCTGCCCTCCCGCTCCTTTCCCGCCGCGCCGGCCCCTTCCGATTCGGCCGCGCTCAGGCCGCGACGCGGTTCTTGCCGCCGCGCTTGGCCGCGTACAGCTGGGCATCGGCACGCCGGTA
This sequence comes from Bordetella genomosp. 5, assembly GCF_002261315.1. Taxonomy (NCBI): domain Bacteria; kingdom Pseudomonadati; phylum Pseudomonadota; class Betaproteobacteria; order Burkholderiales; family Alcaligenaceae; genus Bordetella; species Bordetella genomosp. 5. The sequence continues at coordinate 73,390 of NZ_NEVP01000005.1, read as the reverse complement.
CAAGACCTCCCAGGCCTCCTCCGCCCCGGCCACGGCCACGCCGGCGCTGAGCGTGACGGGGGACGCGCCATCGGGCGTGCGCACCTGACGGGCGACCGCGTCGCGCAGACGTTCCGCGCGCGCCAGCGCGTCGTCGATGCCGGCACCCGGCAACAGCACTGCGAACTCCTCGCCGCCGATGCGGCCGAGCAGGTCGCCCGGCTGTGTGGCGCCTTCCAGCGCGCGCGCCACGTCCTTCAGCACCGCGTCGCCGCCGTCATGGCCGTAGACGTCGTTGATCCGCTTGAAGTCGTCCACGTCGCACAGCACCAGGGCGCACGTCGCCGGCGCGGGCACGCCGGCTCGGGCCGGTGCGAGCCGCGCGTCGAACCCACGGCGGTTCAGGAGCCCGGTCAGCCAATCGGTGTCGCCCTCGCGGCGGGCGTCGTCGAGCGCGTCCGCCGCGACCGCCGCCAGCAGCGCGATGGCCAGGCCCACGCTGAAGACCGCCAGCGACAGCTGCGTGAGCTGCCAGAAGCGCGAGTCCGCGAACGCCAGCGGGCCTTCGGGCGCGCGGCGGCCCAGGCTGAGCAGCGTGCGCGGCAGGAAGTGCAGCCCGAAGACCAGCACGATGGCGAACAGCGCGCGATCGATCCTGCGGCGGCTGCGCGCGCCGCGCATGCGCAGCGCGGTGACGCAGAACAGCGCGCCCAGCCCGCCGTTGAGCAGGTATACGCGGGCGAGCAGATTGCGATCGATATAGAAGAAGTAGGCCAGGACGCCGACCAGGGCGCCGCAGAACAGGGCATAGACCCACCACGGCAGCGGGCGTCCCGCGCGCAGCAGCAGGCTCTGGGCGACCAGGCTGGCGGCAACGGCATACAGCGTCGCGGAGACGACGGCATTGAGGCCCGTGTCGCGCGGGATGTAGAGCACCTGCGACGCCGCCCCCAGCGCGAACAGCAGGCAGGCGGCGGCCAGATGCAGCAGATGGGCACGACGCCGGAAGCCATACCAGAGGCCGAAAAACGCCAGACCGAACACCACCAGCAGCGCGGGCGCGATCAGGGACAGCGTGACACGGACTTCAGCACCGATCATGGGCACGTGCGAAGACGCCGCGCGCGAGCGGCGGGAGGGTCGAAGAAAGACGTCCGCGGCGGCAAGCCTGGCCGATCACCGCGTGGCGCAGGCCGGGGGTACGACCGCGACGCGTTCAGTAGCGGTTGAGGTTCACGCCCTGCACGCCCTGCACGCCCGAGCCATTGGTCGCGGGCGCAGCGGGAGCGGACGGCATGGCTGGCGTACCCGTTGCAGGACCGCCCGCCGCCGGGGCAGACGGCATGGACGGCGCCGACGGCAAGGAAGGCGCGCTCGGCGCGGCCGGGGCCGACGGCAGACTCGCGCCCGCCGCGCGCTGCGCGTCCCGCTCTTTCCATGTCTTGTCGGCAATGCGCTTGAGCTCTTCCGACAGGCTTTCGGATTTGCCGGCCAGCGCCCAATCGGCGGCCGAGCGGCCCTGCTGATCGGTCGTGGTCGGATCGGCGCCCGCATCCAGCAGCAACTGCACCATGTCGCGATTGCCGGACAGCGCGGCCATCATGAGCGGCGTGCGGCCCTCGCCCGACGGCGCATTGACCATGGCCTTGTGGCGCAGCAGCATGCGCGCCGTGTCGACGTTGCCCTTGGAGGCGGCATACGCGAGCGGCGTCCAGCCCAGGCGATTGACCTGCGCGCCGCGCGCGATCAGCGCCTCGGCACGCCGGGTGTCGCCGGCGATGGCCAGATACATGAGCGGCGTCTCGCCGGCCGGGTTCTCGATGTTGAGGTCGGTGCGCCGATCGGCGGCCAGCACATCGAACACCTCCCAGGCGCCTTCGGCGACCGCACGCATGATCGTGGGCTGGCCGGTGCGATGCCGCGTGTTGGGATCGGCGCCCTGCGCCAGCAGCTTCTTCAGGTCGTCCGCGCGATCGTTCGTCACGTACACCCACCAGTTGCTCATGTCGGCAGCGGCGTGGGCCGGGGGCGGCGCCACGGTGAGCGCCGCGCCGGGCACGGCGAGCGCCAGCATCAGCGGCAAGGCCGCCAGCCAGGAACGACCGCGGCCACCCGGGCGGCGTGATTCGGCGTTGCGATTGTGCTTGCTCATGCTCCCTCCTCGTGGGGCGCGATCGTTGCGCCCGCAGCCATCATGATTCGGCGCCGGCCCGCGGCAGGCCCCTCAGCGCTCGATCTTGCTGAACAGTTTGAAGAAATTCTCGGTGGAGGCCTGCGCCACTTCCGCGACCGACAGACCCTTCAGATCGGCGATCTTCTCGGCCACGTGGATCACCTTGGCCGGGTCGTTGAGCTTGCCCCGGTAAGGCACCGGCGCCAGATAAGGCGAATCCGTTTCGATCAGCAGGCGGTCGAGCGGCATGTTGGTCGCGACCTCGTGCACCACGGCGGCGTTCTTGAAAGTGACGATACCCGACAACGAGATATGAAAGTTCAGGTCCATCGCGGCCTGCGCGATCTCCCACGACTCGGTGAAACAGTGCATCACGCCACCCACCTCGTCCGCGCCCTCTTCCTTGAGGATCTTGACCGTGTCTTCGGCCGACGAACGCGTGTGGACGATGAGCGGCAGCCCGGTTTCGCGCGCGGCGCGGATGTGGCGGCGAAAACGCGCGCGCTGCCAATCGAGCGGCTCGCTCAGGCGGTAGTAGTCGAGGCCCGTCTCGCCGATCGCCACGACCTTGGGATGCCGCGCGAGGCGCACCAGCTCCTCGGGCTCGGGATCGGGCGTGTCTTCGTAATCGGGATGGACCCCGACCGAGGCCCAAAGATTGCCGTGCGGCTCGACGAGCTCGATCAGCCCCGGCCACTCGGGCATGTTCACGCTCACCACGAGCGCATGCGTGACCTGATTGGCGCGCATGCGGTCGAGCACGCCAGGCAGGTCGCCGGCGAGCTCGGGAAAATTCAGATGACAGTGCGAATCGACGTACATGGACTTCAACAAAAATCGGCCCGGAATGCGCCCGGGCCGGGGTCTCTCAACCCTGGCAGGATAGCACCACGCGCTGCAGCGTCGCGTGGGCGAAGAGCTTGGCATTGAGCGGATGCGAGGCAAGGCGGCGCTGCTTCGTCAGCCACTGCGCGGCATCGGCCACCTGGGCCGCGCGCACGCGCTTGCCGATCGCGCCGACATCGCCCGCCAGCGCCGGAAAATAGCGCACCGGCGCGCCGCTCGCGGCCAGCATCAGATCGGTATAGAAGCGTTGCAACGCGTCCAGCCACTCGGCCGCGGGCAGCTTCTCGACGGCCTCCGCCAGGCTGCCCACATCGGGCTGTCGCCCGGCGGCCAGCGGCTCGGTGAGCTGCGTGAGCCAGGCGGGCACCGGGCTGTCGCCCTGCTGCGCCAGGCGCAGCGCGCCCAGCGGCGCGCCGCCCGCGGCGGCCAGCCAGCCCTCCGCGGGACGCACGCCCTGCTCGCGCAGCCACGCCAGGGCCACGTCGGGCGCGGGGGCGGCCAGCGGCAGGCGGCGGCAACGCGACACGAGCGTGGGCAGGAGCCGGTCGGGCGCCTCGATCACCAGCAGAAACACCGTATTCGGCGGCGGCTCTTCCAGCACCTTGAGCAAGGCATTGGCCGAGATGATGTTCAGGGCCTGCGCCGGGTACAACAAGGCCACGCGATAGCCACCGCGGTGAGTCGCGGTGTTGAACCACGACTCCAGCGACCGGATCTGGTCGATCCGGATTTCCTTGGAAGGCGCGCGCTTGCTCGCGCCGGTCGGCGCCGCCTCGGCGCCGTCCTCGCTGTCGGGAGCGGCGTCCGCGCCCTCCTCGAGCGCCACGGCCTCGGGCCGGATGCGGCGCAGGTCGGGATGGTTGCCGCTCTTGACCCAGCCACAGGCGATACAGGCGCCGCAGGCCAGGCCATCGCGCGGCGACTCGCACAGCAGGCTGGCGGCCGCGGCGGCGGCGAAATCGAGCTTGCCGATCCCCGCGGCGCCGTGGATCAGCCAGGCATGCGCGAAGCGTTCACGATGGCCGAGCCACGCACGCGCGGTGGCCTCGTGCCACGGAAGAAATTGCGCCAGACTCATGCCGCGGACGCGGCGGGCACGCCCGCCTCACGCAGAAAGGCCTCGACGTCGGCCGCCAGCGCGGCGCGCACCTGCTCGAGCGACTGGCTCGCGTCGATCACGTGGATGCGGGCGGCGTCGGCGCCCGCGCGCGCCTGATAGGCTGCACGGGTGCGCTCGAAGAACGCCTGCTGCTCGCGTTCGAAACGGTCCGGCGTGCGCGCGGCCGTCATGCGGGCACGCGCGACCTCGAGCGGCACATCGAACAGCCAGGTGCGGTCCGGCGCGAGCGGCGGTTGCATCCATTGTTCGAGCACGGCGATGCGCGCCGCGCCGAGTTCGCGGCCGCCGCCCTGATAGGCGTAGGTCGCGTCGGTATAGCGATCGCACACCACCCAGGCGCCGCGCGCCAGGGCCGGCGCGATCACCTGGCGCAGATGTTCGGTACGGGCCGCGAACATGAGCAGGGTTTCGGTGTCCAGGCCCATGGGCTCGTTGAGCACCAGCTCGCGCAGCTTTTCGCCCAGCGGCGTGCCGCCGGGCTCGCGCGTGGACACGACCTCCAGGCCGCGCGCACGCAGGGTCTCGACCAGCCACGCGATGTGCGTGCTCTTGCCGGCGCCATCGACGCCTTCGAGCGTGATGAAGCGTCCTCGTTGGGTCATTGATTCTGCCCTTGTCCCAGGATGTAGCGGGCGACGTTGCGGTTGTGCTCGGCCAGACTCACCGAGAACTCGCTGGTGCCGTTGCCGCGCGACACGAAAAAGATGAACTTGTGTTTTTCGGGCTGCACCGCCGCCAGCAGCGCGGCCCGGCCCGACGCCGCGATCGGCGTGGGCGGCAGGCCCGGACGGGTGTAGGTATTCCAGGGCGTGTCGGTCTGCAGATCGCGCTTGCGGATGCGGCCCTGGTACGCCTCGCCCATGCCGTAGATCACGGTGGGATCGGTCTGCAGCAGCATGCCCAGGCGCAGCCGGTTGGCGAACACGCCCGAGACGCGCGCGCGCTCCGGGCCATGGCCGGTTTCTTTCTCGACGATGGACGCCATGATGAGCGCCTCGTAGGGCGTGGCCAGCGGCAGATCGGGCGCACGCTGGGCCCAGATATCGGCCAGCACCCGCTGCCCTTCGTGGTAGGCCCGGCGCAGGATGTCGTAATCGGTGCTGCCCGGCGTGAAGACATAGGTGTCCGGGAAGAACATGCCCTCGGGATGTTTGATATCGGACCCGAGGCGCTCCATCAGCGCTTCGTCGCTCACGCCCTCGAGCGTCTGTTTGATGTCGGGGTGCGCGGCCAGCGCGGCCCGGATCTGACGGAAGTTCCAGCCCTCGAGCAGCGTCAGCGTGCGCTGCGACATATCGCCGCGCGCCATGCGCTGCAGCAGCAGCCAGGGGGTATCGCCGTTGATGGCCTGATAACCGCCGGCCTTGATCAGCTTGTCCTGCTCGGACAGGCGCGCCATCCAGACGAACCCGGGCTCCCAGACGGGCACCCCGGCCGAATTCAGGGTGCGGGCGATCACGCGCGGGCTGGCGCCCGGATCGACCACGAAGTCGACGCGGTCGGCGGCCAGGTGCATGGGCCGGTGCATCCAATACCAGGCCCCGCCTGCGGCGACGGCGCCCGCCAGAACGGCCAGCAACAACGTCAGCAGAACGAAAAAGCGGAAGCGTTTCATCATAAGTGAGCGAGAGTGTAATGGATCGGACGCGACGCCGCCGTGTCATCCGTCCCTGTTGGTGACACGGACTTGCGACGCCGCGCCCGCCGTGGCGGGTATCATGAACAGCAGTCGCAACCACTCTGGGGCGCGGGTCAAACCGGCGCCTTCCGTCCATGCACGCATTCTTAAATTCGATTCCCCCCGCGCGCGAAGGTTCGCCCACCTGCGCGCCGCTCGCCGGCTTCCGCGTGATCACCGCCGCGGGCAGCGACGCGCTCGCCTTCCTGCACGGCCAGGTCACGCAGGACATCACCGGGCTCAAGCCCGAGGCCGCCGCGCTGGCCGGGTACTGCACCGCCAAGGGCCGTCTGCTCGCCACCATGGTGGCGTGGCGCGCCACCCAGACCGACGACCCCGAGGGTCCGCAGCTCCACGCGCTGGTGCGCGACGATCTGGCCGATGCGCTCATCAAGCGCCTGGGCATGTTCGTGCTGCGGGCCAAGGCTAAGCTCTCCAGCGCCGATCTGCAGGCCGGCGGCGTCACCGCCGCGCCGGCGCAGGTCGAGGCCCTGGCGGCGGCCGCGGGCGGAGATCTGCCGCATGTGCCGTGGCAACGCGCCGAGCTGCCCAGCGGCACCTGGATCGGTGCCCCGTCGGCCGACACCCAGCGCCGCTGGTGGTGGATCGCCACCGCCGCGCAGTTCGACAGCCACGGCGCCGCGCTGGCCGCCCTGCTCGGCCGCACCGACGAAGACAGCTGGCGCGCCGCCGACCTCGCGGCCGGGCTGCCCTGGATCGCCCAGGCCACGCAGGATGTCTTCATCCCCCAGACGGTCAACCTGGATCTGATCGGTGGCGTGAACTTCCGCAAGGGCTGTTATCCCGGCCAGGAAGTGGTGGCGCGCAGCCATTACCGCGGCACGGTCAAGCGCCGCATGGCCTATGGCACGCTGGCCGACGGCGGCCCCGTGGCCGCCGGCACCGATGTGTACGATGCCACCCAGCCCAACGAACCCTGCGGCCGCGTGGTCGACGCGGCGGCGCTGGGCCGGCATGTCGCGGTGCTGTTCGAAACCACGCTGGCCAGCCTGCCCGCCGGCGCCCTGCATCTGGGCGCCCCCGACGGTCCGGCGATCACCGTGGCCGCGCTGCCCTATCCGATCGAGCCCGACGCGTCCTGACACAGGCACACGGCCGGCCTGAATGCGGGCCGGCCGTGCCCGGCGGACCCCGCGCTACACCGACACGTCGAACAGCGCGCCCACGCCGGCCGTCAGCGCGATGGCGAGTGCGCCCAGCACGGTTACCCGCAACGCCGCGCGCCCCATGGGCGCGCCGCCGGTCCGCGCCGCGATCGCGCCCAGCGCCCCCAGACCGATCACCGATCCCACCATCACCACCGGGATCAGCACGCTGAGCGGTGCCAGCACCGACAGCAAGAGCGGCAAGGCCGCCCCCGACGCGAACGAGCACGCCGAGGCCAGCGCCGCCTGGACCGGCCGCGCGCGGTTATGCGGCGAAATGCCCAGCTCGTCACGGGCATGCGCGCCCAGCGCATCATGCGCGGTCAGTTGCCGCGCCACCGTGCGCGCCACATCCGGCGCCACGCCACGCTTCATGTAGATCAACGCGAGCTCGTCGAGCTCCTCGCCGGAATTCGCTTTCAGGGCCGCGCTCTCGATGCGCAGGTCGGCCTCTTCGATGTCGAGCTGCGATTGCACCGACACGTATTCCCCGGCGGCCATCGACAGCGCACCGGCCACCAGCGCGGCCACGCCCGAGGTGAGAATGGCTTCATGGCTGGCCTGGGCCGCCGCGACGCCGGCGATCAGGCTCGCCGTGGACACGATGCCATCGTTGGCACCCAGCACGGCCGCGCGCAGCCAGCCCGCGCGATTGATTCGGTGATGATCGGGTGGCGGCATGCCTAGCCCCTTCAGACAGCCACGGCGGCTGCGTCCGGAGTATAAGAGCGGCGCCGGCACGCCGCCATGCTCAGCGCGGCGTCACGCGTACCGTGGTCAGCAGGCCGACCAGGCACAGCGTGGCCTCGGCGCCGCGCCAGGCGTGCATCTCGACCTGGCAGACCTGCAGGCGCCTGCCTTCCTTGAGCACGCGGCCCTGCGCCACGAAACGCTCGCCGCCCGCCGGCGCCAGGAAGTTCATCTTGAACTCCGAGCTCAGCACGTCCTCGCCCGGCGCAAACAGGCTGTAGGCCGCGTAGCCGCCGGCGCTGTCCGCGATGGTGGTGGAAATGCCCGCGTGCAGATAACCATTCTGCTGGCAGAGGTCGGCCCGGTAAGGCAGCTCGATCGTGACCTGTCCGGGCGTCACGTCGCCCAGCCGTGCGCCGATCAGATGCATGATGCTCTGGCGGTCGAAGCTGGCCTGCACGCGTGCGCGGACCTCGTCGTGGGATTCAGCGGAAGTCATGGAAGCCGTGTGATGGGTGCCGGGCCGGGCGCGGCCGGCGCGCGGCGGTGACCCGCCCGCGGCCCGGGCGCCCCGGAGCCGCGGCGCAGGCGCTCAACGCGACGCGTCGTCGGCGTAGAGGTTGACGATGCTGGAGAAGTCGAGGCGGCCGCTGCCGCCCTTGCTGTGCAGCGCATACAGGTTGCGCGCCAGCTCGCCCAGCGGGATCGACGCCCGGCTGTCGAGCGCGGCCTCGGCGGCCAGCCCCAGGTCCTTGAGCATCAGGTCCACGCCGAAGCCGCCGGCGTAGCCCTTGGATGCGGGCGCGTGTTCCATCACGCCCGGCCAGGGGTTGTAGAGCTCGGTGGCCCAGTTGCGGCCCGAGCTCTTGGCGATGATGTCCGACAGCACCTTCGGGTCGAGGTCATTGGCCACGCCCAGCGCCAGCGCCTCGGACGTGCCTGCCATCAGGATCCCGAGCAGCATGTTGTTGCAAATCTTGGCGACCTGCCCGGCGCCGGCGGCACCGGCGTGAAAGATGTTCTTGCCCATGTTCTCGAGCACGGGCCGCGCCCGCGCCAGCGCCTGCTCGGGGCCGCCCACGATGAAGGTCAGCGTGCCGGCGGCCGCGCCGCCGGTGCCGCCCGATACCGGGGCGTCGATCATCGGAATGCCACGCGCCTCGGCCGCCGCGGCCACCTTGCGGGCGGCGTCCGGCGCGATCGTGCTGCAGTCGATGACCAGCGTGCCGGTGGCGATCTTGCCGAGCAGATCGTGTTCTAGGTAGAGCCCTTCGACATGGCGGCTGGCCGGAAGCATGGTGATCACGACTTCCACACCGGCCACGGCGGCATCGGCCGACGCGGCGGCGCGCGCCCCGGCGTCGGTCAGCGTCTTGACCGCGGCGGGCACCAGGTCGAATACCGTGACCGCGTGGCCCGCCTTCAGCAGGTTCAAGGCCATCGGCGCCCCCATGTTGCCCAGCCCGATGAATGCAATACTGCTCATGATGCTCGTCTCCAAGTGGTGCGCCGGCACGGATGCGCCGCGCTTTTATGTTTTGTGCGCTGTCGCGCGGATGGCGCCCGTCAGCCGAGCTCCGCGCGACCGAGGTCTTCGAGCGGATGCTCCGTGCCTTCGGGCCAGGGCTCGACGAAGAACTGCTGCACCCAGGCATCGGTCGCGTCTTCGAGCGTGGCCGGATGCCAGCGCGGGCGCTTGTCCTTGTCGATCAGCAGCGCGCGGATGCCTTCCTGAAAGTCGCCGTAAGAGGTCGCGACGAGCGCGGCCACGTATTCCGCGCGGAACACGTCCTCGAGCGAGCGCAGACGCAGGCGGTTCTGCAGCGCGAACGCCAGGCGCGCCGAGCCGGGCGAGCCGGCCAGCATGGTCTGGGCGGCACGCGCCAGCCAGGGATCGGCGTGATCCTTCAGCTCGGCGATCTCTTCATACACTTCTTCGAGGCGATTGCTGCCGGCCACGCTGTTGACCAGGAACGCGTTGTGACGCAGCGGACCCGGCTCGAGCGGCGCGGACGGCTCATGCGCCAGCAAGACCTGGCGTAGCAGGCCGTCGTTGATCGAACGCGGCGCGATATTGCCCGTGCCCGGGCCGCCCGGCTGGGCCGCCCAGGGCTCGTGCAGCAGGGCCTCGTTGAAATCGTCCCAGCGCGCCGTATCGAGGCGGAAATCCGCCATGCCGGCATAGAACGCGTCGGAGCCATTCAGGTTAGCGCCGGTCAGCGCCAGAAACAGGCCGGTGCGGCCGGGCATGCGGTTGAGCAGCCAGCTGCCCCCCACGTCCGGAAACAGGCCGATCGTGATCTCGGGCATGGCCATGCGCGTGGTCTCGCTGACCACGCGATGGCTCGCCCCCATCATCAGCCCCATGCCGCCGCCCATCACGATGCCGCTGCCCCAGCACAGGATGGGCTTGGGAAACGCGTGAATGCGATAGTCGAGGCGGTACTCGTGCTCGAAGAACCTGCGGGCGTAGGCATTGGCCCAGGGCCCCTCGCCCTGATGCTCTTTCATGCTGCGATACAGCCCTTGCAGATCGCCACCGGCGCAGAAGGCGCGGTCGCCCGCCCCTTGCAGAATCACCAGCGCCACGGCCGGATCCACCGCCCAGCGTTGCAGGCGCTCATCGAGCAGGTCGACCATCTCGAGCGACAGGCCATTGAGCGTCTGCGGGGCATTGAGGGTGGCCACGCCGATGCGCGAGCCGTTATCGGCGATCCGTTCTTCGAACAACACAGGGGAAGTCATCGTATATCTGCTCCTTTCTCCAACAACTGACGCGCAACGATCACTCGCATGATCTCGTTGGTGCCCTCGAGTATCTGATGGACACGAGTATCGCGCACAAGGCGCTCCAGCGGGTAGTCCCGCAAATACCCATAGCCGCCGTGTATCTGCTGGGCGTCGAGGCAGATCTGAAACCCCATGTCCGTGGCGAAGCGCTTGGCCATCGCGCAGTAGGTGCCCGCGTCGGGCGAGCCCGCGTCGAGCTTGCACGCCGCCAGCCGCACCATCTGGCGCGCCGCCACGAGATGCGTCGCCATGTCGGCCAGCTTGAACTGCAGCGCCTGGAACTCCGAGAGCTTGCGATTGAACTGGCGCCGCTCGTCCATGTAGCGGCGCGCGGCATCGAGCGCGCCCTGCGCGGCGCCCACCGAGCAGGTGCCGATGTTGATGCGGCCGCCGTCCAGGCCTTTCATGGCGAACTTGAAGCCCTCGCCTTCCTGGCCCAGCAGGTGGTCGGCCGGCACGCGCACGTTCTCGAAGGTGATGGGCCGGGTGGACTGGCTGTTCCAGCCCATCTTCTCTTCCTTGCGGCCGTACGTGATGCCGGCGCTGTCGGCCGGCACCGCGAAGGCGCTGATCCCGCCCGCGCCCGCGCCGCCGGTGCGCGCCATCACGAGCAGCAGATCGGTGTCGCCCCCGCCCGAGATGAACGCCTTGGCGCCGTTGAGCACGTAGCTGTCGCCATCGCGTTCGGCGCGGGTCGAGAGCGAGCCCGCATCGGAGCCAGCGCCCGGTTCGGTGAGACAGTAGGAGGCGAGCTTCTCGCCGCTCGCCAGCAGCGGGCCCCAATGCGCCCGCACCTCGGGCTTGGCCCATTCACCGATCATCCAGGTGACCATGTTGTGAATGGTGAGGAATGCCGTGGTCGACGGGTCCACCGCCGCCATTTCTTCGAACACCAGCGTGGCGTCGAGCCGGGGCAGGCCCAGGCCGCCGATCTCTTCGCTGGCATAGATCGCGCAGAATCCGAGCGCGCCGGCGCGGGCGAAGGCCTCGCGCGGGAAGATGCCCTCGGCGTCCCAGCGCGCCGCGTGCGGCGCGAGCTCGCCCTGCGCGTAGTCGCGCGCGGCCTGGGCGAACGCCCGTTGTTCTTCGGTGAGTTCGAGATCCAAAGCCCGTCTCCTGATTATTGTCGGTATGGTCTTATGGGATTGCTGCGGCCTCGTGAACCGTCGCATGCCCATTCTGGCATGACGTTGACGTAAACGTAAGACCGCGACGCCGATGTTACGGCGTACGCCGCCGGCCGGCTGTCTTGCGCAAGACAATCGGGGCGGCGCCCACGGACAAAAATCAGGGACGAATTAAGCGGCGAGAACCGGTGGCTACAGCAGCCCGGCCGGACGGGTGCGACCGCCCTTGGCGGCCGCCGTGGCGCGGCGGTGGGCGTCGCGCCGGCGTCGCGACTCCTTGGGATCGAAGCTTAGCGCGCGGTAGATCTCGACCCGGTCGCCATCGGCCAGCACGGTCTCGGGCCCCCGCAGCTGACCGAGCACGCCCACGCCGTGGGCCAGCGCGTCGACCCCAGGGAAGGCCTGCGCGAAGCCGCTTTCGGCGAGCGCCCGCGCCAGCGTGGCGCCGGCCGGCAGGCGCAGCTCGCGCGACCACACATCGTGCGCCCGCGCATAGCAGACGCTCACGGCGATGTGGCCAGGCTCACTCGCCATACACCTGCCCTGCCCGCTTGGTGAACGACTCGATGAAACTGCTGGCAATCCGGTTGAACACCGGCCCCACCACCATCTCGAGCGCGCGGTTCGAGAACGCGTACTCCATGGTGAACAGCACCTTGCAGGCATCTTCGGCGAGCGGCTGGAATTCCCAGTGCCCCACCAGCATCGAGAACGGCCCATCGACCAGCTCGAGGTCGATGCGGCGCGGGAAGTCGTGGGTGTTGCGCGTGGTAAAACGCTGCTTCAGCCCGGCAAAACTGATCGTCACCGAGGCCTGCATGCCGTGTTCGTCACGCGACTGGATCTCGGCACCACCACACCAGGGCATGAATTCCGGGTATTTATCGACATCGGCCACCAGCTGAAACATCTGGGCGTCGCTGTAGGGCACGAGGACGGAACGTTGGACTTTGTGCATCGGCTATCGCAAATGGCTAGAATGGCAAGATTTTACCGGTATCGCGCGCCCCATTCATTGCGTCTATGAGCATCATCGAAAACCGCAAGGCCACGCACGACTATTTCATCGAAGATCGCTTTGAGGCCGGCCTGGTCCTGGAAGGCTGGGAGGTCAAGGCGATCCGCGAAGGACGCGTGCAGCTCAAGGAGAGCTACGTCATCGTACGCGATGGCGAGTTGTTCCTGCTGGGCATGCACGTCAGCCCGCTGCCCACGGCCTCGACACACATCCATCCCGACGCCGTGCGCACGCGCAAGTTGCTGCTGCACAGCGAAGAAATCAGCAAGCTGATCGGCAAGGTCGAACAGCGCGGCTTCACGCTGGTTCCCCTCAATCTGCACTACAAAAACGGCCGCATCAAGCTGGACTTCGCGCTCGGCCGCGGCAAGAAGCTGTACGACAAGCGCGACACCGCCCGCGAAAAAGACTGGCAGCGCGAACGCGAGCGCGTCATGAAACACGACACCCGCAGCAAGCCGCGCGACTGAACCCGGCCCACGCCCTGCCCCCGCCCCTGTGCGCGGGGGTGGTGCCCCCCTGCGCCCTGGGCGTGCGCAGCGCGCACGCTACACCGGGACGCTGGTATCCATCACCACGCGGTTACGGCCGCCCTGCTTGGCCGCATACAGCGCGCGGTCGGCGCGCTCGATCACGTCGGCCAGGCTCTGCTCGTCGTCCCAGCGCGCAATGCCCGCGCTGAAGGTGTAGCTCACGACATGCTCGCCATGGCGGCACGGCACGGCCGCCACCGCCGCGAGCAGGCGCTCGGCCGCCAGCCGGGCGTCCTGCAGCGACGTGCCCGGCATCGCCACCACGAACTCTTCTCCGCCCAGGCGTCCCAGCACATCGCTCGCACGCAGCGCCGTCGCGGCCAGCGTGGCGAAGTGGCGCAGCACCGCGTCGCCACCGGCGTGGCCACAGCTGTCGTTGATGCGCTTGAAGTTATCGATATCGAGGACCAGCACGGCGACCGAGGCGCGGCCACGGCGCGAATGCGCGCCCAGGCGCTGCACCTCGCCCCACCAGGCCTTGCGCGACAGCACGCCCGTCAGAAAATCAATGTTGGCCTCGCGCTCGCGCTCGGCCAGCATGCGATCGTGGATCATCAGGATGAAGCCCAGCGTGAGGCTCGGCATCACGAGCACGCCCAGCGACAGGAACAGCACGTTCCAGAAGGTGGGCGACATCATCACCACCGACTGTTCGAGGTCGGCGCCATACACCACCATGCGCACCGCATGGCCGATCACCGCCGTCACCATGAGCGCGAGCGTGAACACCTCGCTGTAGCGCCAGCCCCGCTTACGCTCGAGCGACCAGATCTGATAGCCCAGGGACGCCAGGATCACCAGGTGCAGACCGGACGCCGCCACGATGCGCGCGGCGAGGTTCCAGTGCACGTAGGTGAAGAAGAACAGCGTGCCCATCAGCAGCGCGAGGCCCAGCCCGAGCCGGCGCCACGGCACCGCCAGCCCGAGAAACTGGCGGAAGCCCGCGTAGAACAGGCAGATGCCCCCGCTCATCAGCAGGTTGGCCACCATGATCGACAACCACCAGCCATCCTGACGCGTCTGGCCGGTGAAGGCGACCAGCGCCACGATCGTCAGGACATTGGACCAGAGCGCCGCGCGAATGCCGGCGATACCGCTGCGTGCCAACGACCCCAGCACGCAGAGCGCGATGAAGGCCGCGAGCGCGGTGATGAGGAGCAGATTGACCGGTGCCAGCATGGCGTGAGTGCGCATACGGCGCCGCCACCCCCGGGGCAGCGGCGCCGTATGCGCAAGGATGGAATCAGGGCGTGCGGGTGGATTTGACGATGGACATGGCCGATGCCACGAGCCCGCCCATGTCGGAGAGGGTCGAGGGCACGATGAGCGTATTGCCTTCCTTGGCCACCTTGGCGAAGGCATCGACATACTGCTCGGCGACCTTCAGGTTGACCGCCTCCATGCCGCCCGGCAGCTTGACCGCTTCGCCGACCTGCGCGATGGCGCGGGCATTGGCCTCGGCGATCGCCACCACCGCGGCGGCCTCGCCCTGGGCCTTGTTGATCTGCGCCTGCTTTTCACCTTCGGAGCGGGCGATCGCCGCTTCGCGTTCGCCGGTGGCGATGTTGATCTGCTCCTGGCGGCGGCCCTCGGAGGCGGCGATCAGCGCGCGCTTCTCGCGCTCGGCCGTGATCTGCGCCTGCATCGCGCGCAGGATTTCGTTGGGCGGGGTGAGATCCTTGATCTCGTAGCGCAACACCTTCACGCCCCAGTTGAGCGCGGCCTCGTCGAGCGAGGCGACGATGGTGCTGTTGATGAACTCGCGCTCTTCGAAGGTGCGGTCGAGTTCGAGCTTGCCGATCACCGAGCGCAGCGTGGTCTGCGACAGCTGGGTGATGGCCAGGATGTAGTTCGACGAGCCGTACGAGGCGCGCATCGGGTCGGTGACCTGGAAGTACAGCACGCCGTCGACCTGCAATTGCGTGTTGTCACGCGTGATGCAGACCTGGCTCGGCACGTCGAGCGGGATTTCCTTGAGCGAGTGCTTGTAGGCCACGCGTTCGATGAAGGGGATCACGAAGCCCGCGCCCGGCGACAGCACGCGATCGAACTTGCCCAGACGCTCGACCACCCAGGCGTGCTGCTGCGGCACGATGGCGATGGCCTTGACGATGATGATCAGCGCCAGCAGCAGCACCACAAGCAAGACGATGGTAGAAATATCCAGCATATTCACTCCAGAAGAATTGCGCGGGCCCGCTGCCCGCGCATGAGTCTCAGCGCGCCGCGGGCGCGCCGGCCGGCGCGTCGTTGCGCGGCGTGAGGACCAGCACGGAGCCCCGCACCGCGGTGATGCGATGCGCGCCACTGACGCGCGGCGCCCCTTCGGCCAGCCGCGCCTGCCAGTGCGCGCCGCGGTACCAGACGCGCGCATCGCCGTCGGCGGACCAGTTCTGCACGTCGACGGGCTGCCCGATGTCGAGGTTGACGTCGGCATTGCCTTCGGCGTCGACCTCGCGCTTCTTGAGCACGCCGGAGCGGCGCAGCACGAGCAGGCCCACCAGGGAGACGCCCGCGCAGATGAGGATCTGCCACTGCAGATCGAGACCGCCCCAGGCTGCCAGGCCGCCCGCGAGCATGCCCAGTGCCACCAGGAGCAGATAGAAAGTGCCGGAACTCAGCTCGCCGATAAGCGCGAGCGCTGCCATGCCGAACCAGAACCACATGCTGACGACCCCCTGTACAGACCTCGGTCTTTAACGAATTGTACGGGCTTTCGCCGCCCTCGCCGATGACAGCGCCACGGTGGCGGTATCATGCAGACTCTCCGCGCGCCGCGCGGCTCCCACATTGCGTTTCACTCGACACCATGAGCTCCGTTCCCGCCCTGCCCGTCCTGATTCTGCACACCGGCGATCCCGCGCCGGACCTGGCCAGCCAATACGGTGGTTACGGCGAGATGCTGCGGCTGGCCGCGGGCCTGTCGGCGGGCGAGGTCGAGATCGTGCGGGTCTGGGAAGGCGAGCAGCCGCGCGCGCCCGGGCAGTACCGCGCCGCGCTGCTCACCGGCTCGCCCGCCATGGTCACCGATCTCGAACCCTGGAGCGAAACCTGCGCCCAGTGGCTGCGCGATGCGGCACGCGCCGACCTGCCGATGTTCGGCATCTGCTACGGCCATCAGCTGCTCGCGCACGCGCTCGGCGGCGAGGTCGGCTACAACCCGGCCGGCCGCGAGCTGGGCACCATGCCCATCGATCTCGCCCAGGAGGCCGGCGCCGACCTGCTGCTCGCCGGCCTGCCCGACCGTTTCGACGCGCAGATGATGCACGCCCAGACCGTGCTGCGCCTGCCCGAGGGCGCCGTCTCGCTGGCCCGCTCGGCGCTCGATCCGAATCAGATTCTGCGCTACGGTCCGCGCATCTACAGCACCCAGTTCCATCCCGAGTTCCAGCCGGCCTTCGTGGCGGATCACATCGTGCAGTACGCCGAGCCGTATGGCCGCGAAGGCCTCGATACCGCCGCGCTGCACCGGGGCGTGACCGACACGCCGCAGGCCGCGACGCTGGTACGCCGCTTCCTGGCGCTGCATGCCATGCGCCAGGACGACGCCATCGCCGCCTGAGACCGCGACCGCATTCGGCCGCGGGCCGCCCCGCGCGGGGCGCGACCGGCGCCCGGCCATGAAAAAAGCCTTGCCAGCAGATGCCGGCAAGGCTTTTTCACAAGCGCGGCGCGAGCCGCGCTGGCGCTTACTTGGCCAGACGCTGCCAGGTATCGACAACGGTGTCCGGGTTGAGCGACATCGACAGAATGCCCTCGTCCTTCAGCCACTGCGCGAAGTCCGGGTGGTCGCTGGGGCCCTGGCCGCAGATACCCACGTACTTGTTGGCCGACAGGCAAGCCTGGATCGCACGGCGCAGCATGAACTTGACGGCGTCGTCGCGTTCGTCGAAGTCGGCGGCGAGCAACTCCATGCCGGAGTCACGGTCCAGACCGAGCGTAAGCTGGGTCATGTCGTTCGAGCCGATCGAGAAGCCGTCGAAGTGCTCCAGGAACTGCTCGGCCAGAATGGCGTTGGACGGCACTTCGCACATCATGATGAGCTTCAGGCCGTTCTCGCCGCGCTTCAGGCCGTGCTTGGCGAGCAGATCCACCACGCGCTTGGCCTGATTCACGGTACGCACGAAGGGCACCATGATCTCGACGTTGGTCAGGCCCATTTCGTCGCGCACCTTCTTCAGCGCTTCGCATTCCATGCGGAAGCACTCGGCGAAGTCGTCGGCGATGTAGCGCGACGCGCCGCGGAAGCCCAGCATGGGGTTCTCTTCCTCGGGCTCGTAGCGCGAACCGCCGACCAGCTTGCGGTACTCGTTCGACTTGAAGTCGGACATGCGCACGATCACCGACTTCGGATAGAAGGCGGCGCCGATGGTGGCGATCCCTTCGGCCAGCTTCTCGACGAAGAAGGCGCGCGGGCTGGCATAGCCACGGGCGGCCGACTCAACGGCCTTCTTGAGCTCGCCATCGACGTTCGGATAGTCGAGCACCGCCTTCGGGTGGATGCCGATGTTGTTGTTGATGATGAACTCGAGGCGGGCGAGGCCCACGCCGGCGTTCGGGATCTGCGCGAAGTCGAAGGCGAGCTGCGGGTTGCCGACGTTCATCATGATCTTGACGTCGATCTCGGGCATGGCGCCACGGCGCACTTCCTCGACTTCGGTTTCGATCAGACCGTCATAGATGCGGCCTTCGTCGCCCTCGGCGCACGACACGGTGACCGCCTGGCCTTCCTTCAGCACATCGGTGGCCTCGCCGCAGCCGACCACGGCGGGAATGCCGAGCTCACGCGCGATGATGGCCGCGTGGCAGGTACGGCCGCCGCGGTTGGTGACGATGGCGGAAGCACGCTTCATCACCGGCTCCCAGTTGGGATCGGTCATGTCGGTGACCAGCACGTCGCCCGGCTGGACCTTGTCCATTTCGGACACGTCGGCCACGATGCGGACCGGACCCGCGCCGATCTTCTGGCCGATCGCGCGGCCGGTGATCAGCACCTGGCCCGTCGCCTTCAGGCGATAGCGCAGTTGCACGTCGTTGACGCCCTGCTGCGACTTCACGGTTTCGGGACGAGCCTGCAGGATGTAGATCTTGCCGTCGACGCCGTCACGGCCCCACTCGACGTCCATCGGACGCTTGTAGTGCTGCTCGATGATCACGGCGTAGCGCGCGAGTTCGGCGACCTCGTCGTCGGTCAGCGAATAACGGTTGCGCTCGGACACGGGCACGTCGACGGTGCGCACGGCGCGGCCTTCGGTGCGCTCGGGATCGAACTCCATCTTGATGAGCTTGGAGCCGATGCGGCGGCTGACGATCGGGTAGTGACCGTTGGCGAGCGAGGGCTTGAAGACGTAGAACTCGTCGGGGTTGACGGCGCCCTGCACGACGGTTTCGCCCAGGCCATACGACGAGGTGATGAACACGACGTCCTGGAAGCCCGACTCGGTGTCGATGGTGAACATCACGCCGGCGCTGCCCTTGTCGGAACGCACCATGCGCTGGATGCCGGCCGACAGCGCGACGTCGGCGTGGGCGTAGCCCTTGTGCACGCGATAGGAGATCGCGCGGTCGTTGTAGAGCGACGCGAACACGTGGCGGATCTTGTCGAGCACGTCGTCGATGCCGACGACGTTCAGGAAGGTTTCCTGCTGGCCGGCGAACGAAGCGTCGGGCAGGTCTTCGGCCGTGGCGGACGAGCGCACGGCGAACGAGCCCTTGCCGTCGGCGTCGAGCGCGGCAAAGGCAGTGCGGATGGCGGCTTCGAACTCGGCCGAGAACGGCGCGTCGATCAGCCACTGACGGATCTCGGCGCCGGCCGAGGCCAGTTCGCGTACGTCTTCGGGGTTGAGGGTGGAGAGACGATCGGCGATGCGCTTGTCCAGACCGCTATCCTTCAGGAAGTCGCGGAACGCATCGGCGGTGGTCGCGAAACCACCCGGCACGCGCACGCCGGCGCTTGCCAATTGACTGATCATTTCACCCAGTGATGCGTTCTTGCCTCCTACCGAGTCCACATCCGTCATGCGGAGCTGCTCGAACGAAACGACGTACGACATTAAAGTCACCTTTTACAATGGAAAGAAAGCGAGTTTGGTAAGTGCAGCGAGGACGCGGTTTTGACCGCTCCGACTGCGCTGACCAAACTGGCCTTGGACCGCCCTTGGGGTGACTCTTACAGGGGAGGAATTGTACCCGCTCGGGTAGACCCGAACCCTGATCTGGTTGGAATTTTTTACATATGACGCAAACGCCCATCGAACGCACCGTCTACATCGTTTCGGACAGCACCGGCATCACGGCTGAGACCTTCAGCCACTCGGTCCTGTCCCAGTTCGATCAGGTGCAATTCAAGCCGGTCCGCCTGCCCTATATCGACACCCTCGAGAAGGCCAACGAGATCGCCGCCCGCATCGACCGCAACGCCCAGGAAACCGGGGTGCCGCCGATCGTCTTCAGCACGCTGGTCAACCCCGAAATCCTGGCCCGCGTGCGGCAGGCCAACGGCGTGTTCCTGGACCTGTTCGGCACCTTCGTGAGCCACATCGAACAGGCCCTGGGTCTGAAATCGAGCCACTCGATCGGCCGCTCGCACATGGCCGCCAACTCCGAGAAATATAGGAACCGGATCGACGCGATCAACTTCAGCCTGGCCCACGACGACGGCCAGTTCGTGAACCAGCTCGATCAGGCCGACGTGATCCTGGTGGGCGTGTCTCGCTGCGGCAAGACCCCGACCAGCCTCTACCTGGCGATGCAGTACGCCATCAAGGCGGCCAACTTCCCGCTCACGCCGGACGACTTCGAGCGCGGCACGCTGCCCAAGACCATCGCGCCGCATCGGGCCAAGCTCTTCGGCCTGTCGATCCAGCCGGAGCGCCTGGCCGAGGTGCGCAACGAACGGCGTCCGAACAGCGCCTACGCGCAGCTCGAACAATGTCGCTACGAGGTCGCCGAGGCCGAACGCATGATGCGCCGCGAGGGCATCTCGTGGCTCTCGAGCACGACCAAATCGATCGAAGAGATCGCCACCACCGTGCTGCAGGAAGTCGGGCTGGGCCGCTGATGGCCAGGTGGTGGGGCCGCTGACGCCCCGCTGAGTGGCCGCTGAGTGGCCGCTGAGGGGCCGGCTGATGGGCCGCTGAGGGCCCGCTGAGTGGCCGCTGGAAGCCCCAGACGGGCCGCTGATCGGGAGCTTTCAGGCGGGCGGCGCCGTCGGGCGCCGCCCGCCGGCCCTATTGGCGCATCTCGACGGGCAGCGCCACCGGTGTCTTCAGCGGCGCGAACGCCTGCTCGCCGGGCAGGTAAAAGCCGACCAGCCTGGCGCGGGCGATCACCAGCCAGGCCTCGACCTGGCGTGCGCCCTGCAAGGTGAAACCGCGGTCCAGCGGGCGATACACGTCGCCCTGCACGATGGCACCCACGCGGCGCCACTGCGAGCCGGAGGCAATGGTCTGCACCGCGCCGCCGGACAGCGTCGCCGTCACTTCGCGCGAGACCGCGATCTGGCCGCGCGAATCCAGGTCCGCCACCGGGATCAGGCGCGCACGCTGCGTGTCGAGCGAAATGCATCCGCTCAGGGCCACCAGGCCCGTCAGCGCCAGCACCAGGCGCGCCACAAACAACGAAGATCCACGCATGCCAACTCCTGGGGACGGAACGCCGCCAGTATAGGCGGACTGTTGCGCGAAGGGATCGGATTTCTGATCCGCGGACCATCCGGCCCGTGCCGGAGCCGCCGTCAGCCCGCCAGACGCTGGCGGCGCTGCTCGAACAGACAGATGGCGGCCGCCGCGCCGACGTTGAGCGACTCGACCGCCTCGGTATCGTGGGGGATATAGACCTTCAGGCCCGCGCGCGCCAGCAGGGACGCCGCGACGCCCTGCCCCTCGTGACCGAACACCCAGGCGCAGGCGTCGGGCAGCGCGGCGCGGTACAGGCTCTGGCCGCCGTCCAGGGCCGTGGCCACCAGCGGCGCGGCGAGGCGATCCAGCACCGCATCCAGATCGAGATGTTCGTGGATGTCCAGCGCGAAATGTGCGCCCTGGCCGCTGCGCAGCACCTTGGGCGACCAGGCCGCGGCGCAGCCCGTGGCCAGCAGCACGCGCCGGATGCCGGCGGCCGCGCAGGTGCGCAGCAAGGTGCCGACGTTGCCGGGATCCTGGATGCGGTCGAGCAGCACGCAGTCGCCCTCGATGCGCTCGGGCAGATCCGGAGCCGGGGGATCGACCACGAACATGACGCCCTGCTCCGCTTCGACCGTGGCGACCGCGTGCAGCAGGCGCGTGTCGAGCGCGAGACAGCTTTCGGGCGGCACGGCGTGCGCCAGCTTCGCCAGCGCGGGCTGATCCAGCCGCGCCACATCGAAGATCGCCTGACGCGGCATGCCGACCTGGGCGAGCCAGGCTTCGCACAGATGCACGCCGTCGAGGATCGCGGGCGCGCCGCGCTTGCCCGCGCCCTGCGCGAGCTTGGCGAGCGCCTTGACGGCGGGATTGTCGCGCGAGGTGATGTGTTTCATGCGGGCAGCACGGCGGATTCGCCGGTGAGCACCGTCACGACCGGCGCGCCCGGGATCAGGCAGGCCTTGATCGGCGCGAAGCTGCGGCGGTGCGCGGGACACGGGCCGTGCTCGCGCAGGCGCTCGAGATGCAGCGCCGTGCCGTAGCCCTTGTGCTGATCGAACGCGTATTGCGGATACTCGAGATGCAGACGCAGCAGATCGGCGTCGCGCGCGGTCTTGGCCAGGATGGAGGCCGCCGAAATCGCGGGCACCAGCGCATCGCCTTTGACTACGGTCTGGATCGCGCAGCGCAGCCGCGGCGACTGATTGCCGTCGACCATGGCGAGCTCGGGCGCATGCGCCAGACCCAGCACCGCGCGCTCCATCGCCAGCATCGTCGCCCGCAGGATGTTCATCGTGTCGATCTCGTCGACCGTGGCGCTGGCGATGCACCAGGCATGCGCGTGCGACTGGATCTCGGCCGCGAGCGCCTCGCGCCGCGCGGCGTTCAGCACCTTGGAATCGGCCAGCCCGTCGATCGGGCGGTCGGGATCAAGAATCACCGCGGCGGCGTAGACGGCGCCCGCCAGCGGGCCACGGCCCGCCTCGTCGACACCGGCGACCGCGCGCGGCGCGAACACCGGCGCGCCGAACATATCCGCCTGGACGGTGACCTCAACGCGCGCCATGGGCGACCTCGAGAATGGCCTGGGCGGCGAGTTGGGGCGTGTCGCGCAGCAGCTCCTGGTGCATGGCCGTGAAACGCGCCTCGACCCGGTTGCGGTTGGCGTCGTCCGTCAGCGCGATCCAGGTGGCGTCGGCCAGCGCCTGCGGCGTCGCGTCGTCTTGCAGCACCTCGGGCACGGCGAAATCACGCAGCAGCACGTTGGGCAGGCCGACCCAGGGCAGATACGGGCGCTGCTGGCCGGACTTCCAGGCCATGATGCGCCGCATCCACGGCGACAGCACGTAGGAAATGACCATGGGACGCTTGTACAGCGCGGTCTCGAGCGTGGCGGTGCCGCTGGCCACCAGCACCGCGGTGCTGGCCTCCATGACGCTCCACGCGACCGGCGCACCGCCTCCGCCCTGGCCATCGGCCAGATCGTCGGACGTCACGACGCGCAGATTCTTGACGGGATGCTCGGCCAGCAGCGCCTCGAACTCGGCGCGGCGCTGGGCGTTGACCATGGGCACCACGCACTGCAGGGCCGGATCGCGCGCCTGCAGCAGACGCGCGGCCTCGAGAAAGCGCGGCGCCAGCAGCCGGATCTCGGAAGAGCGGCTGCCGGGCAGGATCGCGAGAATCCTGGCGTCGGCATCGAGGCCGAGGCGGCGGCGCGCGGCGGCGCGGTCGGGTTCCATGGGAATGGCGCCCGCGAGCGGATGCCCGACGTAGGTCACCGGTATGCCTTCCTTGCGGTAGATCTCTTCCTCGAACGGAAAGAGCACCAGCATGTGCGACACCGATGCACGGATCTTGTGGATGCGCTCGTAGCGCCAGGCCCAGATCGAGGGCCCGACGAAATGCACCGTGGGCGTGCCGGCCTCGCGCAACTGCTGCTCGAGGCGCAGGTTGAAATCGGGTGCGTCGATGCCGACGAACACCGACGGCGGCTCGGCCAGCCAGCGCTTCTTTACGTTGCCATAGATCGAGAGCAGGCTCGGGATGCGCTTGAGCGCGTCGACGTAGCCGAACACCGTGAGCGCGTGCATCGGATGCCAGGCCTCGAAGCCACGTGCCAGCATCTGCGGCCCGCCGATGCCCGCGCAATGCACATCGGGGGCTTGCGCATGCAGGCCCCCGATGATCCGACCGGCCAGCAGATCGCCCGAAGGCTCTCCGGCCACCATGCCGATGCGCAGACTCATGGCCGGATGATGCCCCGGTTGGACGAGTCGAGGAAGTCGAGCAGCGTCTGGAGGTGCTCGGCCACGGCGGGCTCGGCTTCCTGGCGCGCACGCAGTTCGGCGCGGGCCAGATCGAGCGACAGCCCGCGGCGGTAGATGATCTTGTAGGCGTCGCGCAGCGCGGAAATCTGCGCCGGCGTGAAGCCACGGCGCTTGAGGCCTTCGGTATTGATGCCCACCGGCCGGCACGGATTGCCCGCGCCCAGCACGAACGGCGGCGTGTCCTGCATGAGCGAGCTGTTGCCGCCCGTCATGCTGTGCGCGCCGATCTTGGAGAACTGATGCACGCCGGTCAGGCCACCCACGATCGCCCAGTCGCCCACGTGCACGTGGCCGCCCAGCTGGACCGAGTTGGCCAGGATGGTGTTGCTGCCGATGTGGCAGTCGTGCGCGATGTGCACGTACGCCATGATCCAGTTGTCGTCGCCGACCGTGGTCAGTCCGCCGTCCTGCACCGTACCGGTGTTGAGGGTGGTGAACTCGCGCACCGTGTTGCGGTCGCCGATCACCAGACGCGTGGGCTCGCCCGCGTACTTCTTGTCTTGCGGCATGCCGCCGATCGAGCAGAAGCGGTAGAAGCGGTTGTCGCGACCGATGGCGGTCACGCCGTCGACCACGCAGTGCGGACCGATCTCGGTGCCGGCGCCGATCGTGACGTTCGGCCCCACCACCGCGTACGCGCCGATGACTGCCGAGCTATCGATTTGCGCGGCGGGATCGACCACCGCGGTGGGATGGATGTTTCCTGACATTTACTCTTCCAGGCTACGGATCGCGCACATCAGCTTGGCTTCCGCCACGAGCTGGCCATCGACCAGTGCACGGCCCTGGTACTTGCAGATCGCACGCGAGAGGCGCTCGGCTTCGACTTCGATGCGCAGCTGATCGCCGGGCACCACCGGGCGACGGAAACGCGCGCCGTCGACACCCACCAGATAATACGCGGTCTTGGCGCCGTCGCATTTCAGGCCGCCGTTTTCATCGGTGAACGAGAACAGCGCGGAGGCCTGCGCCATCGCTTCGATGATGAGCACGCCGGGCATCACGGGGTGATGGGGGAAATGGCCTTCGAAGAACGGTTCGTTGATCGAGACGTTCTTGAGCGCCACGATGGACTTGCCGGGCACCATTTCGAGCACGCGGTCGATGAGCAGCATCGGATAGCGATGCGGCAGACGTTCCATTATCCCCTTGATGTCGAGTTCCATTTTCTTTCCTGCGATATGAGTAAAGTGATGGCGCGAATCGTCAGACGCACGTCCTCTCGGCCCGGCCTGCTCGGCACGGACTGCGGACGTGCTTCCGGCGCCTCGCGCCTTATTCCTGTTCCAGCGTCCGCACGCGGCGGCGCAGTTTTGACAGCTGTTGTATCACGGCGGCGTTGCGCTGCCATTCGCCGTGGTCGGCGTAGGGATACACGCCGGTGTAGCGGCCGGGCTTGTTGATGTTCGAGGTCACGGCCGTGCCACCCGAAATGTGCACGTCGTCGACCAGGACCAGGTGACCCGAAAGCATAGCCGCCCCGCCGATGGTGCAGCGCTCGCCAATACTCGTGGAACCGGCCACGCCCACGCACGCGGCAATCGCCGTGTGCGCGCCGATTCGCACGTTGTGCGCGATCATGATCTGGTTGTCGAGCTTGACGCCGTCGGCAATGACGGTGTCGTCGAGCGCGCCGCGATCGATCGTGGTGTTGGCGCCGATCTCGACGTCGTTGCCCACGCTGACCGCACCGAGCTGAGGAATCTTGCCCCAGGCGCCCTTGCCCAGCGTGGGATCGGGCGCGAAGCCGAAACCATCGGCGCCGAGCACCGCGCCGCTGTGCAGAATGCAGCGCTCGCCCACCTTCACGCCCTCGTACAGCGTGACGCGCGGGTGCAGCACGGTGTCCGCGCCGATCTGCGCGCCCCGGCCGATCACACAGGCCGGACCGATACGGGCATCACGACCGATGCGGACGCCGGCTTCGATGACGCATTGCGCCGCGATGCTGGCACCCGGCTCGATCACCGCGTCGGCGGCCACGATGGCACTGGGATGCACGCCAGGCGGCGCCGGCGGACGACGCGCGGCGTCGAACCACTGAGCCAGGCGGGCGTAAAGCAGATAGGGATGCTTGCAGACGACACGGACGAACGCCGCGTGGCCCTCTTGCTGGAGGGCCGCGGCGACATCGGGTGAGACGATCACCGCGCCGGCGCGCGTCGCGGCCAGCTGGCTTTGATAGCGCGGGTTGGACAGGAAGCTGATTTCCTGCGGACCTGCGCCGGACAGCGTGCCCAGGCCAAGGATCTGCGGGAGATCGCCAGCCTGGGAGGCATCGAGCTGCCAGTCCAGCCCTTGGGTGTTGGCCCCGGCGAGCAAAGCGTCAAGCTTGGGCGCCCGGGCGATATCCAGCAGAACCGGCATGGGCGATTAGCGACCCAGGCTCTGGATGACCTTGTCGGTGATGTCGACACGCGGATTGACGGTGACGGCATCCTGGACGATCAGGTCGTAGTTTTCCTGCTCGGCGATACGCTTGATGGCGTCGTTGGCCTTCGTGACGATGCCCGAGAATTCTTCGTTGCGGCGACGGTTGAAGTCTTCCTGGAATTCACGGCGCTTGCGCTGCAGGTCCATGTCGAGGTTCGACAGTTCGCGCTGGCGCTTGACGCGATCCGATTCGGACAGCACGGGGGCGTCCTTGTCGAAACGCTCGGCCTGGCTGCGCAGCTTCGAGGTCAGGCTGTCGAGCTCGTCGCTGCGACGCTTGAACTCGGATTCGATCTTGCTCTGGGCGGCCTTGGCCGGGCCCGACTCACGCAGGATCCGTTCCGTGTTCACGAAGCCGATCTTCGTGGCTTGCGCTTGCGCATGCGCCGTCGAGACGACGGCGGCCTGGCCGAGCACCAGCGCACCCATCAGCGCCAGCGAAGTGCCCAGCTTGCGACCGGCGCGCGTACCGGCGACGGCAGCGCGCATGGAACCCGAGTTGTTGAGTGCGAAATCAGACATCATGAAAATCTCACCTTCGAATGAGGTAAAGCAAAACAATATTGTGCCACTAAACCACGATGGAGCCAGTCCAGGGCCCAAATCGCGATGTTTCAGGCGTAACCAATCCAGGCAAACGCGCGGCGCACCGAAGTGCGCCGCTGCGAGTCAGATCAGAAACCGGTACCGATCTGGAACTGGAAAGCCTGGGTATCGTCGCCCGGCTTCGAATTGAGCGGACGGGCATACGACAGCTGCAGCGGGCCCAGCGGCGATTGCCACGACAGGCCGACACCGGCCGAGTAGCGCCAGCCGCAAGGATCCTCGACCTCGGAGTTGTTCTTGCCGGCCGTGCAGGCCATGCCGCTGCCCGCGGACACCTGACCCGCGTCGGCGAACACGAACCAGCGCAGCGTGCGATCTTTGGAAGCACCCGGGAACGGCAGGTAAAGCTGCGCGTTGGCCACGATACGGCGCGAACCGCCGAGGTAGTCGCCCGTGAGCGAGTCGCGCGGACCCAGCGAGGCGCCTTCGTAGCCACGCACGGTACCGATGCCGCCGCCGTAGACGTTCTTGATGACCGGGTAGTCGAGGCTGCCGTAGCTGCGGCCGTAATCGATCATGCCGTTGAGCGCGAGCGTGTAGGCGCGGCCCAGCGGGAGGTAGTACTGCTGCTGCGCGGTGAGCAGGTAGTACTTCAGGTCCATGGTCGACAGGTCGCCCTTCAGGCGCGTGTACGAACCCTTGGTCGGGGCCAGCGCGCTATCACGGGTGTCCTTGGACCAGCCCGTGTTGAAGATGAACGCGTTGGTCGAATCGCCGTACTGGTCGACGAAGTTGCGATACGCGAGCGGCGAGTTGTTGTACAGGTCGATCTGGTTGCGCTCGAACGTGCCGCCCAGGAAGATCCGGTCGTATTCCGAGATGGGCACGCCGAAGTTCATGCCCAGGCCCATGGCCTTGACGCGGTAGTCGCCGTCGTTGTTGTTCCAGGGCTCGGTCACGCGGTAGTAGGCCGACGTGGTGCGGCTGATGCCGTCCGTGGTGAAGTACGGATCGGTATGCGAGAGCACCACCGCGCGGTTGGTCTTGCTGGTGTTGAGCTGCAGCGTCAGGTTGGTGCCGCTGCCGAACACGTTGTCTTCGCTGATACCGGCCGACAGAATCGCCTTTTCGGAGGAGCCGTAGCCCACGCCGAGGTTGATCATGCCGGTGGGCTTTTCCTTCACGTCGACGTTGACGTCGACCTGGTCGGGCGAACCCGGCACCGGATCGGTCTTGACGTTGACTTCGTTGAAGTAGCCCAGGCGGTCGACGCGATCGCGCGAGACCTTGATGTCGCCCGCGTCGTACCAGGCGGCTTCCTGCTGGCGCACTTCGCGGCGCACGACTTCGTCGCGCGTGCGGGTGTTGCCGCCGATCTGGATGCGGCGCACGTACACGCGGCGGCTCGGGTCGACGTAGAACGTGACGTCGGCCTCGTGCTTGGCGCGGTCGAGCTGCGGGTTCGGGTTGACGTTGGCGAACGCGTAACCGAGCTCGCCCAGGTAGTCGGTGATGGCCTTGGCGGAGTTGTTGGCCTTGGCGGCCGAGAACGTCTCGCCTGCCTTGAGCTCCACCAGCTTGTTGATCTCGCCGTCGAGGCCGAGCAGGTTGCCCGCCATCTTGATGCTGCGAACCTTGTAGGGCTCGCCTTCATGCACCGTGACGGTGATGTAGATGTCCTTGCGGTCGGGCGAAATCGTGACTTGCGGCGGCTCGACGGTGAACTCGAGGTAGCCCTGGTCGAGGTAGAACGAACGCAGGCGTTCGATATCGCCTTCGAGCTTTTCGCGCGAGTACTTGTCGGTGTTGGTGTACCAGGTCAGCCAGCCCGGCGTGGAGAGGTCGAACTGATCCATCAGCTCGCTCTCGGAGAAGGCCTTGTTGCCGACCACGCGGATCTCGCGGATCTTGGCGACTTCGCCTTCGAACACGTCGAAGCTCACGCCCACGCGGTTGCGGGGCAGCGGCGTGACGGTCGCGGTGACTTCCACGCCGTACTTGCCCTTGCCCAGGTATTGTTCCTTGAGCTCGTATTCGGCGCGCTCGAGCATCGACTGATCGAAGATGCGGCCTTCGCCGAAGCCGACCTGCGCCAGCGACTTGGTGATGTTCTTGGAATCGAACTCACGCATGCCGTTGAAGCTGATCGACGCGATCGTGGGGCGTTCCTGGACGACCACGACCACGACGTTGTTGTCGGTCTGGATCTGGACGTCGCTGAAGAAGCCCGTGCCGTACAGGCGGCGCACCGCTTCGGTGGCGTCCTGTTCGGTGAACTTCTCGCCCACTTTCACGGGCAGATAGCCAAAGACGGTACCGGCATCGGTACGTTGAATGCCTTCGACGCGGATATCGCGCACGACGAAGGGATCGAAGGCATGGGCAAGCGCCGGCAAGAGCAGAGCGGCAAGCAAGCTCGGCAGTTTGGCCTTCTTGAAGAGACCCTTTTCTTGCATATCGCTCCTGGAATTCATCATCCGGCGAAAAAACATCCTTGGCTTTCCTCGGTCGTGCAAATGGCGGGGGATTTTATTCGATTCGCGTCTAAGTGAATAGCCGCGCAAAATCATTGAAAAGCGCGAGGCCCATCAGGCAGGCCAGCAAACCGACGCCGGCGCGTTGGCCGATGTCGATCCACCGATCAGGCACGGGACGCCCTCGTACGATTTCGACGAGATAGTACAGCAGATGCCCTCCATCCAGCATGGGAATGGGAAGCAGATTCAGGACACCCAGGCTGATGCTGATCAGCGCGAGATAGGCAATGTAGGCTTCGAGGCCGATACGCGCGGTCTGGCCAGCGTAGTCGGCGATGGTGACGGGGCCGCTCACATTGCGCCACGACACGTCGCCGGTGACCATGCGGCCCATCATGCGCAGCGACAGCCAGGCGGTGTCCCAGGTGCGCTGGGCGCCACGGGCGATGCTCTCGAAAAAGCCGTAGCGCTGCGTGACCATGGGCACGTCGCCGCCAAGTTGCACGCCAATGCGGCCGATCTGCTTGCCCTGCACCTGCTCGGCGCGCGGCACGATCTCGAGCGAGACCTGGGCGCCGTCGCGCACCACGGTGATCGGCATGGCCTGATCGGGATGCTGCTGAATGAGTGCGACGAGCGCGCCGGCATCAAGGCCCTGGGCGTCGCCCGCGCGCACGATCAGATCGCCCGCGCGCAGGCCGGCGGCCTCCCCTGCCCCGCCCGCGATCACTTCGCGCACGATGGGCTTGGCCTGTGCCAGGCGCAGACCGAGCGCCACGAGCGGATCGCCGTCGGCGGGATCCATGCGATTGCCGGCCGGCGCGGTCAGGCGCAGCTCGCGTTCGCGGCCGGCCTCGTCGCTCACCCGCACATCGGTGCTGCCGCCCGACGAGAGCAGGTCCAGCAGGCGCCAGCGCGCGTCGGACCAGGATTCGATCTGCTGGCCACCCACCGACTGAATGCGATCGCCGGCGCTGAAGCCTGCCTGGGCCGCCGGGGTATCGGCGACGGGCGCGCCGACGATGGCGGCGGGCACCTGCGTGCCGACCATGTTCAGGCCGGCATAGAGCGCGATGGCGAGGATCAGATTGAAGATGGGGCCGGCGGCGACGATGGCGATGCGGCGGCCGACCGGTTGCGCGTTGAAGCTGCGCTTGACCTCGGCCAGCGGCGCGCCCGGCGGCGCGTCGTCCTGCATCTTGACGTAGCCCCCCAGCGGAATGGCGGACAGCGCCCACTCGGTGCCGTTGCGATCGTAGCGGCGCAGCAGCACGCGGCCGAAGCCCAGCGAGAAACGGAGCACGCGCACGCCACACAGGCGCGCCACCCAGTAATGCCCCAGCTCATGGAAGGTGATCAGGGTGCCCAGCGCGACCACAAAGGCCAGCAAGGTGAAAATCATGGTGCGAAAGCCTACTCAGATGCCGGCGCGCGCCTGCCGGAGAAACCGAGGCGGCGCATGCCGTGAGCCGATCGCATGCCGGGTGGACGATGCATCGGGTACCGTGTTTCGGGAGCGAGGCGTAGGGGCGGAACGGGCCGGCCAGGCGCAAACGGATGCGCGGCAGGCCAGGCGCCACACCGGGCCGCGCTTGCCTGGCCGACGTGGGGCGGCGCCGGGCGCGCATCGCGCGCCGGCGGCTGCTCAGGCGGTGCCCAGATCGCCGGCAAACCGGCGTACGGCCACGTCCAGTGCAAGCACGTCGTCCAAGCCGGCGAGCGTAACAGATGACAGCCCGGCCTGCCACTCCAGCGCGGCGGAGATCACGCGCGGAATCCAGGTGTAGGGCAGCCGTCCTTCGAGGAACGCGGCGACCGCGACCTCGTTGGCCGCGTTCAGCGTGATGCAGGCGGCCTGCCCGGCCCGCAGGGCCTGGAACGACAGGTCCAGACAGGGAAAGCGTTCGAAATCGGGCTTTTCGAAGTCGAGCCGCCCCCAGCGGGTCAGGTCGAGCGGGCCGACCCCGCTTTCGAGGCGCTCCGGAAAACCGAGGCCATACGAAATCGGGGTGCGCATGTCGGGCTGGCCGAGCTGGGCCAGGACCGAACCGTCGTCGTACTCGACCATCGAGTGCACGACGCTCTGCGGATGGATCACCACCTCGATCCGGTCGGCCGGCATGGCGAACAGCCAGTGCGCCTCGATGACCTCCAGGCCCTTGTTGAGCATGGTGGCCGAATCGACGGAGATCTTGCGGCCCATGCTCCAGTTGGGATGGGCGCACGCCTGCTCGGGCGTGACGTTTTCGAGGTCCGCCGGATCGTGGCGGCGGAACGGCCCACCCGACGCGGTCAGGATGAGCTTGCGCACGCCGCGCGCGGGCGCTTGCGGCGCACCGGCACGCCCGCCGTGCGGCAGACACTGGAAGATGGCGTTGTGTTCGCTGTCGATCGGCAGCAGCTCGGCACCGGCGTCGCGCACGGCGGCCATGAACAAGGCGCCGGCCGCGACCAGGGCTTCTTTGTTGGCCAGCAGCACGCGCTTGCCGGACCGGGCGGCGGCCAGCGCCGCGGGCAACCCGGCCGCGCCGACGATCGCCGCCATCACCGTGGTGCACTCGGGGGCCGCGGCCACCTCGGCCAGGGCCTCGCTACCCACGCGCACGTCGGGCTGGCGCGCCGCCGCCGGCCACGCGGCCAGAAAACGCGCACGCGCATCGTCGGACGGCACGACCACGACGGCGGCGCCGGTCGCCACGGCCTGCTCGGCCAGGCGCTCCATGCGGCTGTAGGCCGACAGCGCGTAGACCCCGAGCCGGTCGGGATGACGCGCGATCACGTCCAGGGTACTTTCGCCGATCGAGCCCGTGGAGCCCAGCACGGCGATGCGTTGAAAACCGGTCAAAACAACACTCCAGTCAAGAGCAGCGCGATCGGTGCCACCGGCAGGATGGCGTCGATGCGGTCATAGACGCCGCCATGGCCCGGCAGCAGCGCGCTCGAATCCTTGACGCCCGCGCGGCGCTTGAGCAGCGACTCGAACAGATCGCCGACGATCGACACCACGCCGAGGATCACGCCGGCGGGCAGCGCGAGCAGCCACGATCCGCGTGCGAACAGGTCGGCCGCATAGGTGCCTTGATACTGGCCGGAGATCACGATCCAGAGTACCGCGCCGCCGACGCCGGCCACGGCGCCCGCGATGGTCTTGCCGGGACTGACCTTGGGAGCCAGCTTGCGCTTGCCGAACGCACGACCCGCGAAATAGGCCGCGATGTCGGCGATCCAGACCAGCGCCAGCAGCGAAATCACATACAGGCCGCCGCGCGTCATGAACCACAGCGCCAGCACCGACCAGGCGGCGAACACGGCCAGCACCGAAAACACCGACCAGCCCAGGCTGGCGGGAGGCGCGTCGGAGCGCCCGCGATAGACGGCCGTCCAGGCGCCGACCAGCCACACCAGCGCGACCACCGGCACCAGGCCCTGCAGCAGCCAGACCGCCACCTGGGCGCCGGCGGTGGCGCCGCCGAGCCAGAGATGGGTGAGACCGAGCATGAGGCCGAACAGCACGACGGGCACGCCCACGGCCACCGCCTTGCTGGGCGGGCGCGGCAAGGTCAGGCGCAGCCACTCCCAGTTGGCGCAGGCGGCGCCGAGCGCCAGCAGCGCAACGAACCACCAGGGGTTGGGCGCGGCGAGCGCGCCGGCCAGGATAGCGAGAAGAACGATGGCGGTGACGATACGCTGGCCGAGCATGAGGCGGACTCCGATGAAAGAGGTTTAACGCTTGGCGTCGCGCAACTGCGCGCTGGTGCGGCCGAATCGGCGTTCACGGGTGCGATACCACTCGAACGCGGCATCGAGCGCTTCGGCGTCGATGTCGGGCCAATACTTATCGGTGAAGAACAGCTCGGTATAGCTGAGCTGCCAGATGAGGAAGTTGGAGATGCGCTGCTCGCCGCCGGTGCGGATGAACAGGTCGGGCTCGGGAGCCCATGCCATCGAGAGATGCTCGGCCAGCGCGGCTTCGTCGATCGCGTCGGGATCGGCGGCGAGCTCGGGCCGGGCGCGGAGCATGGCGCGGGTGGCCTGCAGGATGTCCCAGCGGCCGCCGTAGTTGGCGGCCACGGTCAGGTGCAGGCGGTCGTTGCCGGCGGTGCGGTCCTGCGCCTGAGCGATGAGTTCGCGCAGACGCGGCTCGAAGGGCGAGAGATCGCCCACCACGTGCAGCCGCACGCCCTGCTCCTGCAGCTTGTCGACTTCGCGCTCGAGCGCCTGAACGAACAGGCGCATCAGCAGCGAGACCTCGTCGGCCGGCCGGCGCCAGTTTTCGGAGCTGAACGCGAACAGCGTGAGATAGCGCACGCCGCGGCGACCGCAGGCCTCGACGGCGCGGCGTACCGCCTGCACGCCCTTTGCATGGCCCGCCGTGCGCGGCAGATGCCGACGCGTGGCCCAGCGCCCGTTGCCATCCATGATGATGGCAACGTGTTGCGGTACGGCCTCGGTATCGGGAATCGCCTGGGTGGAACTGATTACCATGAATGAAAGCCTAGCGGAGTGACGAACGCTGGCGCTCGGGATAAGGCCTGCAAAAAACTGCGCCGTCCCGGTGTCGCGCACCGCCGGGCCTGGCGGCAGCGCGGCGGTGACGGCGCCTGGGCAGTAATCACGGCGTCGGTCCCGCCTGGGCGGGACAGACGCCAGTCCGCAATTATACGGTCATGATTTCCGCTTCTTTGGTCGTCACGAGCTTGTCGATGTCGGCCACGAAACGGTCGGTCAGCTTCTGCACGTCGTCCTGGGCGCGACGCTCGTCGTCTTCGGAGATGGTCTTGTCCTTGACCAGCTTCTTGAGCGTTTCGTTGGCTTCACGACGCAGGTTGCGCACGGCGACCTTGGCGTCTTCGCCTTCGCTCTTGACGACCTTGGTGAGGTCACGACGACGCTCTTCGGTCAGGGCGGGCATCGGCACGCGGATGGTCTCGCCCATCGAGATGGGGTTCAGACCCAGATCCGATTCGCGGATCGCCTTTTCGATGGGGCCGGCCATCTGCTTCTCGTAGGGCTGCACGCTGATCGTGCGGGCGTCGACGAGGTTGACGTTGGCGACCTGGCCCACCGGGACCGGCGAACCGTAGTACTCGACCTGCACGTGGTCCAGGATGCCGGTGTGAGCCCGGCCGGTGCGGATCTTGGACAGGTTGGTCTTGAGCGTGTCCAAGGACTTGCTCATCCTGGTCTCGGCGGATTTGCGGGTTTCTGCAACGCTCATGGCTATTTCCTTTTTCTCAAACGTGTACCAACGTGCCTTCGTCTTCGCCGCCGACCACGCGCTTGAGCGCGCCCGACTTGTTGATCGAAAACACCTTGATGGGCAGCTTCTGGTCGCGGCACAGCGCGAAGGCCGTGGCGTCCATCACCTCGAGACGGCGCACGATGGCTTCGTCGAAGCTGATGCGCGCATAACGCGTGGCGGTCGGATCCTTGTTGGGATCCGCGCTATAGATACCGTCGACCTTGGTGGCCTTGAGCACGATCTCGGCACCGATCTCGGCGCCACGCAGGGCGGCGGCGGTGTCGGTGGTGAAGAACGGATTGCCCGTGCCCGCCGCGAAAATCACGACCTTGCCCTCTTCGAGGTAACGCAGGGTCTTGGGACGGATGTAGGGTTCGACCACCTGGTCGATATTGAGGGCCGACTGCACGCGGGTGTCGACACCCTTGTGCTTGAGCGCGTCTTGCAGGGCAAGCGCGTTCATGATGGTGGCCATCATGCCCATGTAGTCGGCGGTGGCGCGGTCCATGCCCTGCGCACCGGGCGCGACGCCACGGAAGATGTTGCCTCCGCCGATGACAATGGCCAGCTCGACGCCCATGGCGGCGACCTCGGCGATTTCATCGGTCATGCGGACGATGGTGGAGCGATTGATGCCGAAAGCATCGTCGCCCATCAGCGCCTCGCCGGAAAGTTTGAGAAGAACCCGTTTATATGATCTGCTGCTCATAGGTGATATCCCGAGGAACGATCCGACGAAAGTGTAAGACAAGAAATAGGCCGGTCACAGGGGTTTCAGGCAACCCTGCGCCGGCCCGTCATCACGATAACGCTTTATGCGCGGCCAGCGGCGGCGGCAGCGACTTCTGCGGCGAAATCAGTGGTCTTCTTCTCGATGCCTTCACCAACGACGTACAGAACGAATTGCTTGATCGACGCGCTCTTTTCCTTGAGCATCTGTTCGACCGTCTGCTTGTCGTTCTTGACGAAGGGTTGCGACAGCAGGGTCACTTCCTTCAGGAACTTCTGCACCGAACCTTCGACCATCTTGGCGACGATGTCGGCCGGCTTGCCCGATTCGGCAGCCTTCTGCTCGGCAACCGAACGCTCGGTGGCGATGTCGGCGGCGCTCACGCCCGATGCGTCCAGAGCCTTGGGCTTGGTCGCGGCGATGTGCATGGCCAGGTCCTTGCCCACTTCTTCGGCGCCGGCGAATTCGACCAGCACGCCGATGCGGCCACCGTGCACGTACGAAGCCAGTGCGTCGGGGGTCTGGATGCGCTGGAAGCGGCGGATCGAGATGTTTTCGCCGATCTTGCCGACCAGAGCGGTACGGGTGGTTTCGACGGTGCCTTCACCGAAGGGCAGCTCGGACAGCGCGGCGACGTCGGCCGGGTTCTTCGAGGAGACCAGTTCGGCCAGGGCGTTGACGTAGGCGACGAAGTCGGGGTTCTTGGCGACGAAGTCGGTTTCGCAGTTGACTTCGATCACGGCGCCTTGCTTGCCATCGGCAGCAATGAACAGGCCGATCAGGCCTTCGGCGGTCACGCGGGCAGCGGCCTTGCTGGCCTTGTTGCCCAGCTTGACGCGCAGGATTTCCTCGGCACGATCCAGATCGCCTTCGGCTTCCGTCAGGGCCTTCTTGCACTCCATCATGGGTGCGTCGGTCTTTTCGCGCAGTTCCTTGACCAGGGCAGCGGTAATTTCAGCCATGTTAGCTCCAGTTTCGCTTATGACATGCCCCGACAGGGCCGGGGCAATGATATGAATTCAGTGTGACACCCGGGCGATGCGCTGGCGCGGACGGCCCGCTGGGGTCGTCGCCGCGTCAGGCCATGAGGCCACGGGCTGCGGGACGCGAGCTGCGCGCGTGCGCCCGACTTGGGAATGGGCGCGGCGCGGCGGCTCGAGGCCGGCGCGCGCCGCGCAGCCTGGCTTTAGGCCTGGCCGTCTTGCACTTCGACGAACTCTTCCTGACCTTCGCCGATCTCTTCGACCAGACCGTTCAGGTTTTGTTCGCGGCCTTCCAGCACGGCGTCAGCGATGCCCTTGGCGTACAGAGCGATGGCGCGAGCCGAGTCGTCGTTGCCGGGGATCACGTAGTCGACGCCGTCGGGCGAGTGGTTGGTATCAACCACGGCAACCACCGGGATACCCAGGGTGCGGGCTTCGGCCACGGCGATCTTGTGGTAACCCACGTCGATCACGAACAGAGCGTCGGGCAGACCGTTCATGTCCTTGATGCCGCCGATCGACTTGTTCAGCTTGTCGAGTTCGCGTTGGAACAGCAGGCCTTCCTTCTTGATCAGACGCTCCATGCCGCCTTCGGCGACAACGGCTTCCATATCCTTCAGGCGCTTGATCGAGCTCTTGACCGTCTTGAAGTTGGTCAGCATGCCGCCGAGCCAGCGGGCGTCGACGTAGGGCATGCCGCAGCGGGCGGCTTCGGCGGCGACCAGTTCACGGGCGGCGCGCTTGGTGCCGACGAACAGGATCGAACCACCACGAGCGGCCAGTTGCTTCACGAACTTGGTGGCGTCTTGGTATTGGGCAACCGTCTTTTCGAGGTTGATGATGTGAATCTTGTTGCGCTGGCCGAAGATGTACTGCGACATCTTGGGGTTCCAGTAACGGGTCTGGTGACCGAAGTGGACGCCGGCTTCCAGCATTTCACGCATGAGGGACATAATGACTCCAAGGGTTGGGTCTTGCATTACGCCTGCATCGAATTCATCGACACCCTGGGTGGCATAACGCGCGATTGCCGCTGCGGGAACACCCCGCGCGGGGTACTGCGATACAGAAATCAAGCCAGCCGACACGACCGAAGCCGTGATGAACCCAGACGACCGGCAAGGCACGCGGCCTGCCGATGTATGTCGGCGCTGCTCGGTCTGGCGCGCTGTTCGATCTGCCGCGCTGTTCGATCTGTCGTT
This sequence comes from Bordetella genomosp. 5, assembly GCF_002261315.1. Taxonomy (NCBI): domain Bacteria; kingdom Pseudomonadati; phylum Pseudomonadota; class Betaproteobacteria; order Burkholderiales; family Alcaligenaceae; genus Bordetella; species Bordetella genomosp. 5. Next base: position 36,207 of record NZ_NEVP01000005.1, on the reverse strand, counting down.
TTGTTGGCGGCGGAATCTGGCTGCATGAATCAGGTTCCGGGGCATTTCATCCAATCGGCCGCGGGTGCTGCGCACCTGCCAACCGACGAGAAATTAACCGGACGCCCACACCGCGCCTACACCGCCGCTCAAAAACGTGGATCGAGCAGCTCGGCAAGCCCGTGAGCGCCGCCCGCGGGGTGCCTGCCCGGGTGCAACACCCTCGCCTGGCCTCCCGGCGGACCGCGAACATCGATGATGCCGCCTGTCCCGATTTCCGTGCCCGGCCTCGCGGCCAGACCTCGCCTCGATACGTGGCGCCTATCGGCTCGGAAACCCGGTGCTGCGCGCGGCAGGCCTGTGCGGCCCCACCCGGTATCCTTCGCTGCCTTGCACACCACGTCCCTTCGCGACGCGCGCACCAGATGCTCCGGCTACCGGCAGGCTGCTCGAGCCTGCCATGCACAGCCCCGAAATCCGGGCGTGATATGCACACGGTTTTCAAGGCAAGCCTATAATTCTACTATTTTTCGACCAGGATACTCAAGCAGATACATGGGCATTGTTACCGACCCCGCCGATCTGGCCAAAATGCGCGCCGCCTGTCAGGACGCGGCCCGGATTCTCGATTACCTCGCGCCTCACGTGAAGCCGGGCGTCACCACGGCCGCCCTGGACAAACTCGCGCTCGAGTACCTCACCGACGAGCTCAAGGTGAAGTCGGCCACGGTAGGCTACGCCCCGCCCGGCTACCCGCCGTTCCCGGGCGCGATCTGCACCTCGGTGAACCACCAGGTCTGCCACGGCATTCCGGGCGACAAGGTCCTCAAAAACGGGGACGCGCTCAATATCGACGTGACCATCATCAAGGATGGGTGGTTCGGCGACACGAGCCGCATGTACCTGGCCGGCGAACCGTCGATCCTGGCGCGCCGCCTGACCGACATCACCTTCGACTGTATGTGGAAGGGCATCGCCGCCGTGCGCAATGGCGCCACGCTCGGCGATATCGGCCACGCGATCCAGAAGTACGCCGAAGCCCAGGGCTTTTCGGTGGTGCGCGAATTCTGTGGCCACGGCATCGGCCAGCGCTTTCATGAAGACCCGCAGGTGCTGCACTACGGCAAGCCCGGCACGGGCCCGACGCTCGAAACCGGCATGCTGTTCACGGTCGAGCCGATGATCAACGCCGGCCGCCGCGAAATCCGCCAACTGGCCGACGGCTGGACGGTCGTGACCCGCGATCATAGCCTTTCGGCGCAATGGGAACATACCATCTGCGTCACCGAGACCGGCTGCGAGGTGCTCACCGTGTCGCCCAACATGCCCGCCGCGCCGGCCTTCGTGCCCGACACGGTCGTGATCCCCCAGGTCTGACCCCTTCCCTCTCTCCAGGCCCGTCTGCATGACCCAGCTCGATCTCGCCCCCCTCAAAGCACGCATGCAGACCGCCCGGGCGGCGGCGATCGCGCAGTTCCGGACCCACCACCGGCCCGACACGCTGCTGCATGAGTTGCGCCGCATCGTCGACCAGGCGCTGCGCGAGCTGATCAAGCTGGCGCCGCTGCCGGCCGGCGCCACGCTGGCCGCGGTGGGCGGCTACGGACGCGGCGAGCTCTATCCGCATTCCGATGTCGATCTGCTGATCCTGCTGCCGCACGAGCCCGGCCCGGCCGACGAGAGCGCGATCGAGGCGCTGGTCGCCTCGCTCTGGGACCTCGGCCTGGAACCCGGCCACAGCGTGCGCACGCTCGAAGACTGCGAAAACGAAGCCCAGGCCGACATCACGGTCGAGACCGCGCTGCTCGAGTCGCGCTGGCTCGCGGGCAGCCGCTCGCTCATGAAGCGCTTCGAAACCGCGATGCGGGCCCGCCTCGACGCGGCCGCCTTCTTCCGCGCCAAGCGCGTCGAGATGCAGCAGCGTCATGCCCGCTACCAGGACACGCCCTACTCCCTCGAACCCAACTGCAAGGAATCGCCCGGCGGACTGCGCGACCTGCAGGTGATCCTGTGGATGGCGCGGGCGGCCGGCTTCGGCCAGGCCTGGCGCGAAGTGGCGCAGGCGGGGCTGCTGACGGCCTCGGAGGCGCGCGACCTGCGCCGCGCCGAACAGGCCTTCAAGCGCCTGCGCATCGAGCTGCACCTGCTCACCGGCCGCCGCGAAGACCGCGTGCTGTTCGACCTGCAGCCCTCGCTGGCCGAGGTCTACGGCATCACGTCCACGGCCACGCGGCGCGCGAGCGAACTGCTGATGCAGCGTTATTACTGGGCGGCCCGCCTCGTGACGCAGCTCAACGCGATCCTGGTGCAGAACATCGAGGAGCGCCTGTTTCCGCGCCCCGAAAGCGATGCCCGCGCGATCGACGAAGACTTCCGCAAGCTGCACGAGCGGCTGGACATCATTCGCGAAGACTGCTTCGAGCGCAATCCGACGCTGCTGCTGCGCGCGTTTCTCGTGATGCAGCAGCATGCCGACCTCACCGGCATGTCGGCGCGCACGCTGCGCGCCATCTGGCACTCGCGCCACCGCATCGACGCGCAGTTCCGCCGCAACCCGGTCAACCGCAAGCTGTTCCTGCAGATCCTGCAGCAGCCGCGCGGCGTGGTGCACGAGATCCGCCGCATGACCATGCTCAACGTGCTGCCGCGTTATCTGCCGGTGTTTCGCCGCATCGTGGGGCAGATGCAGCACGACCTGTTCCATGTCTATACGGTCGACCAGCACACGCTGGCGGTGATCCGCAATCTGCGGCGCTTCACCATGCCGGAGCACGCGCAGGAGTACCCGCTGGCCAGCCAGCTCATGACCGACCTGGACCGGCACTGGCTGCTGTACGTGGCGGCGCTCTTTCATGACATCGCCAAGGGCCGCGGCGGCGACCACTCCGAGCTCGGCGCACGCGAAGTGCGCCGCTTCGCCACCGAGCACGGCCTGGACGCCGCCGATGGCGAGCTGGTGGAGTTCCTGGTGCGTCAGCACCTGCTGATGTCCAACTTCGCGCAAAAGCGCGACATCTCCGATCCCGAGGTCGTCAACGAGTTCGCCCGCAAGGTGGGCGACGAGCGCCACCTCACCGCCCTCTACCTGCTCACGGTGGCCGACATCCGCGGCACCAGCCCCAAGGTGTGGAACGCCTGGAAGGGCAAGCTGCTCGAGGACCTGTACCGCCTGACGCTGGCGGCGCTGGGCGGCACGCACGACGCCAGCACCGTGCTCACCGAGCGCAAGGAAGAGGCGGCACGCCTCACGCGTCTCGCGGGCCTGCGCGACGACGCGCGCGAGGCCTTCTGGAAGCAGCTCGACGTGGCGTACTTCCTGCGGCACGACGCCTCCGAGATCGCCTGGCACACGCGCCACCTCTACTATCAGGTGGAGCCCGCCGAGCCGGTCGTGCGGGTGCGCCCCACCGAGGAAGGCGGCGGCCTGCAGGTCATGCTCTATACCCGCGACGCGCCCGACCTCTTCATGACCACCTGCGGCTATTTCGACGGCAAGGCGATGTCGATCCAGGACGCCCGCATCCACACCACCCGCCACGGCTGGGCGCTCGACAGCTTCATCGTGCTGCCGTCCGACGGCAGCTTCGACCTGCGGGCGCAGGCCACGCTGGTCGAGCACGAGCTGGGCGAACGGCTGCGGGCCGCCCGCCAGGGCGAACGCGCCCCCGCGCGCGGCGGACAGCATCGCAATCGTCAGTCGCGGCTGTCGCGCGTGTTTCCCGTGATGCCCCAGGCCGAGCTGCACCCCGACGAGCGCAGCCAGTCGTGGCGCCTGTCCGTGACCGCCACCGACCGGCCCGGCCTGCTGTACGCGCTGGCGCGGGTATTCGCCGACACCGGGGTGGACCTCATCATGGCCAAGGTGATGACGCTCGGCGACCGCGTCGAAGACGTGTTCATCATTTCCGGCGCGGCGCTGGAGCGGCCCCGCACGCAGATGCAGTTCGAGCGCAGCGTGCTCGATGCGCTGGCGGGCGACGAACCGCAGCAAAAGGTCGCTTAAGCACCGCGCCCGCTTACAATCGCGTTTTCATATCGGGCGCGGCTCACCTCCATGGCGATCGACGAATACTTGCTGGTCTTCGGCCGCAGTTTTTTCTTTGCGCTGGCCACCCTGCTGCCCTTCCTGAATCCGCCCGCGATCGCGCCGATTTTCTGGAGCCTCACGGAGGGCGCGTCCGCCTCCACGCGCACGGCGCTGGCCAAGCGCGTGTCGATCAACGTGGCGCTGATGCTCACAGTGGCCATGCTGGCGGGGCATATCGTGCTGAGCTTCTTCGGCATCTCGCTCGCCATCGTGCGGGTGGCCGGCGGCATCCTCGTGATGTACAACGCGTGGCTGCTGGTGAATTCGCCCGATGCCGGCACCAGCCGCGTGGCACGCATGGCCGAGTCGTTCACGCCCGAAATGGCGCAGGCCCGCGCCTTCTACCCCCTCACCTTTCCGATCAGTTGCGGCCCGGGATCGATCGCGGCGGCCCTGACGGTCGGCGCGTCCCTGCGCGACCAGACGGATCAGCTCGCGAGCGTGGTGCGGCTGGCGGGCTCGCTGCCCGGCGTCGCGGTGGTGTCGTTCGTGCTCTATGTCTGCCTGCGCTTCGCCGTGCAGCTGCTCCACCGCCTCGGCGAAAACGGCACCGCCGTATTCATGCGCCTGTCCGCCTTCATCATGCTGTGCCTGGGCGTGCAGATTTTCTGGGACGGCGCGCGCGAGCTGCTGCTGGCACTTTTCGAGCAGGCGCTGCAACTAATGCCGAAGCCGCCGGCCTAAGCTTGCAGCCGCGGCGTCCGCACCGCCCCGTTCACCCCATCACCCTCACCCGCTTCGGCAAGCCTGGAATCACCATGTATCCGCAACGCAAACGCCTGCTTCTCCTGATCGCGCTGCTGTGCTTCGGCGCCTTGGGCGTCGCCCTCATTTCCCAACACCTGCTCGAGATGCCGCCCTGCGCCTGGTGCGTGATGCAGCGTCTGATCTATCTGGTGATCGGCGTGATCGCCCTGGTCACCGCCTACGCGGGTCCGCTGGCCTCGCGCATCGGCGCGGCACTGGCCGCGCTGCTCGCCATCGCCGGCGTGGTGGCGGCGTGGTACCAGTACACGGTCGCCTCGAAGATGCTGTCCTGCGACCAGACCTTCGCCGACCGCTTCATGAGCGGCACCGGGCTGGACAGCGCGATCCCGTCGGTCTTCGGCATCTATGCCACCTGCATGGACGCCGCCGTGCCGCTGCTGGGCATCGAGTACGCGCTCTGGAGCCTGGGCCTGTTCGTGGTGCTGGGTGTCATCGCCCTGCGCGCCGCGTTCGCCGGCCGCCGCGCCGCCTGAGCCGAGCGACACGCCTCGCCCCAATGAAAAGAGCCCGGCGCCGTGATGGCGCCGGGCTCTTTGACATGGACGGCGCGAAGCGCCGCTGTCAGCGACCGACTCAGTTGTCGTTGACGCCGTAACCCATGTTGAACTGCAAGCCACCCGCGGCTTCGTCATCGGCGCTGGTCTCGCGCGACTGACCGAGGCGTGCGAGGTACTCCGGCGTGATGTCGCCCGTGATGTACTCGCCATCGAAACACGAGGCTTCGAAGCGGGTGATCGACGGGTTGATGTCGCGCACGGCCTGCTGCATGTCGGCCAGATCCTGGTAGACGAGCGAATCGGCGCCGATCGCGCGGGCGATTTCTTCGTCGGAACGGCCGGTGGCGATCAGCTCCTTCTGGGTCGGCATGTCGATGCCGTACACGTTGGGGAAGCGCACCGGAGGCGCGGCCGAGGCGAAGTAGACCTTGTTGGCGCCGGCGGCGCGCGCCATGTCGACGATCTCGCGCGAGGTGGTGCCGCGCACGATGGAGTCATCGACCAGCAACACGTTCTTGCCCTTGAACTCCTGGCCGATCGCGTTGAGCTTCTGGCGCACGGACTTACGGCGCACGGCCTGGCCCGGCATGATGAAGGTGCGGCCGACGTAGCGGTTCTTGATCAGGCCTTCGCGGTAGTCGAGGTTCAGGCGCGACGCGAGCTGCATGGCGGCCGGACGCGACGAGTCGGGAATCGGCATGACCACGTCGATGTCGCCGATACGCATGTTGCGCGCGACCTTGTCGGCGAGGTACTCGCCCATGCGCAGGCGGGCGTCGTACACCGACACGCCGTCGATCAGCGAATCGGGGCGGGCGAAGTAGACGTATTCGAAGATGCAGGGCACGAGGCGCGCGTCTTCGGCGCACTGGCGGCTCACGAGGCGGCCGTCGAGGTCGACGAACACGGCCTCGCCCGGCAGCACGTCGCGCACGAAGGCGAAACCGCTGCCTTCGAGAGCGACCGACTCCGAGGCGACCATCCACTCGACGCCTTCGTCGGTTTCCTGGCGGCCGATACAGAGCGGGCGGATGCCGTACGGATCGCGGAAGGCCAGCATGCCGTAGCCCGAGATCTGCGACACCACGGCGTAGGCGCCGCGCACGCGCTTGTGCAGCTGAGCCACCGCGCGGAACATCGCGTCTTCGTCGAGCGACACGCCGTTGGCCGCGAGCTGCAGCTCGTGCGCCAGCACGTTGAGCAGCACTTCGGAGTCGGAGTTGGTGTTGATGTGACGGCGGTCGACGCGATAGAGCGCCTCGCGCAGCTCGCGCCAGTTGGTCAGGTTGCCGTTGTGGGCGAACGTGATGCCGAACGGGGCGTTCACGTAGAAGGGCTGTGCCTCTTCTTCGCTGGAGCTCGAACCCGCCGTGGGGTAGCGCACCTGGCCCACGCCGCTCTGACCCGGCAGGGAGCGCATGTTGCGCGTGCGGAACACGTCGCGTACAAGGCCGTGCGCCTTGTACATATTGAAGTGATTGCCGTGGGAGGTGGCGATGCCTGCGGCGTCCTGGCCCCGGTGCTGCAACAACAGCAGGCTGTCATACAGCAGCTGGTTAACCGGCCCGCGCCCGATAACCCCGACGATTCCACACATGGTGAGTTCCTGTAGATGTAAAACGAGTGAAGCAGTAGTGAATCAATAAGGACGCATCAATACGGCACCCAGGTCCCGAGGGACTCAGGCAGCATCGACTTGACCTTCAAGACGGCCTGCGTGGCCGAATGCGAAAACATGGCGTCCTGCCACCAGGGCTCTTGCGGCAGCGGCGTATAACCCGCCAGGCCAACCAGCACGAGCACGATCAACAGACCGCGCGCCAGACCGAACATCCCGCCCAGGCCATGATCGGCCGGCGACAGGCCGGTGGTGCGGATCAGCGCGCCCAGGGTCATGTTGACCAAACCCACGCCCAGCAGAACGATGATGAATACGGCCGCATAGGACACCCCCATGCGCAGCACCGTGGTTTCGATATAGGGTTCGAGCCAGCCGTAGACGGTCGGGCCCCACCAGATCGCCGCCACGAAGGCGAGCACGTACGCGACCAGCGACAGCAGCTCTTTGAGCAGACCGCGCACCAGACCGAGCACGGCCGAGACCGCCAGGATCGCCAGAACGACGAAGTCGAAACCGGTCACTGTGCGGCGATGAAACCGTTGTCGTAGCCCAGCGTGCGCAGACGCGCCTGGGCAGCCTGCGCCGCCTCGCGCGAGGGGAACGGTCCCACGCGCAGCCGGAATTGCTGCTTGCCATTGATGCTCGCCTGTTCGACGAATGCGTTGGTCACGCCGGCCTGATGGAGCTTGCCGCGACGGGCATTGGCATCGGCCTGCGTGGTATAGGAGGCCACCTGCAGCACGAAGTTCCCGGAGGCGGCCGGCTTGGCCGTGGACGGGGCCGGGGCCGGGGCCGGCGCGGCGCGGCCTTCGAGCAGCGCGAGCGCGCGGGCGCCGTCGTCGGAGCGCGTGGGCTCGGGCTTCTCGGCCGGCTTGGGCGTGGGCGTCGGGGTGGGCTTGGCTTCGGGCGGCTTGGGCGGCGGCGTCGTGGCGGCCACCGGCGGCGGCGTGACGGGCTGGACCGCGGGCGGCGCGGCGCCTGCCTGCGGACCCGGCTGGCCGGGCGTGACCGCGGGGGCCGGCGTCTGGCCGGCGGGCGGCTGCGCCGTGCTCAGATCGGGCGGCACGGCCGGCTCGCCGGGGGTGGCGCTGCCCGGGGTGGCGCCATTCTGCGCGACCGGGGCCTGCGGCTCGGAGACCGGCGGCTGGTACGGGGTGCCGCGCTCGGGGATACGGATGGGGATGTCGTCGGAGACCGGGACGGGCTCGGAATCGAGGATCATGGGCAACACGATCACGGCGGCCAAGACCAGCGCGACCGCGCCGGCCAGACGCCGGCGCGCGCGTGCGCGCAGTTCGGCCGCCTGGGCCTCACTCGACACCATCGGCCGGGACCGGGTGGAGGGGGCCTCGGAGGCAGAATCTTTGCGACTGAACAAACCCATGGAACTCAATCCCCAGCGGATGAAACGAGCCAGGCGGCGGAGAGCGCGAACCGGCCAGCATGCCGGTGGTGTCGCGCCGCTCGCCCTGGCCGGCGGGTCATGCCTTGCGGCCTAGCGCCTGCAGCACCGCGGCTACGGTCAGAAATGATCCGAACACGACGATTCTATCATTCTCCCCTGCCTTTTCGCGGGCGGCGGCATAGGCCGCGGCGGGGTCGGCGAACGCCGCCACGCTCGGGCCTTCGGCCCCGGCGGCCACCTGCGGAAGCTGTGCCTGAACCTGCTCGGCCAGGCCCTCGCCCGAGTTGCCGCGCGGCCCGGGCAGCCCGGCGCAATACCAATGATCGACACGGGTGCCGAACTTGGCCACCACGCCGGCGAGGTCCTTGTCGTTGAGCATGCCGAACACCGCGTGGGTGTACGGATGAAAGCCCATGTTGTCGAGGTTTTGCGCCAGCACAGCGGCGGCGTGCGGATTGTGCGCGACGTCGAGAATGACGGCCGGCTGGCCGGGCAGGATCTGGAAGCGGCCCGGCAGCGACGCCTGCAACAGCCCCAGGCGCACGGCCTGCTGCGGCACCGGCAGGCGGTCGCGCACGGATTCGAGCGCGGCCAGCGCGGCCGAGGCGTTCAGCAGCTGGTTCGCGCCGCGCAGGGCCGGATAGGCCAGCGACGGGCGTCGTACCGAGCGCCCGCCGTAAGCCCATTGCTGGCGGTCGCCGGAATAGTTGAAGTCGCGTCCGAAGAGCCACGCGTCGGCGCCGATCTCGGCGATGTGATCCAGCAGGCTCTGCGGCGGCACGGGATCACTGCAGATGGCGGGCCGGCCGGCACGATAGATGTGGGCTTTTTCGAAGCCGATCTTCTCGCGGGTGTCGCCCAGCCAGTCGGTGTGATCGATATCGACGCTCGTGACGATGGCGCAGTCCGCATCGACAATATTGACGGCGTCGAGGCGACCACCCAGGCCGACCTCGAGCACGACGGCGTCAAGGCGCGACTGCGAGAAGAGGCGCAGGATGGCCAGCGTGGTGAATTCGAAATAGGTGAGGCTCGTGTCGCCCCGCGCCGCTTCGACGGCCTCGAACTGCTCGACCAGGGCGGCGTCGGTGGCGATTTCGCCGTTGACGCGCGCGCGCTCGTTGAAATCGATCAGGTGCGGCGAGGTGTACAGGCCGACCTTGTAGCCGGCGGCCAGCAGAATGGCCTCGAGCATGGCGCAGGTGGAACCCTTGCCGTTGGTGCCGCCGACCACGAACTTGACCGCGTCGAGTTGCAGATCCAGACGCTGCGCGACTTCCTTGACGCGGTCCAGACCGAGATCGATGGCCTTGGCGTGGAGGGATTCCAGGTACTGCAGCCAGTCGGACAAGCCGGACGTGGCATCGGGGCGGACAACGGACATGGCGGCGCGCTTGATGGAGAACGACGCGATTCTACCAGCCACCCCTGGTGTTTACCCCGATCGCCCCTGGGAGACCGGGGGTATCCCGCGCCTCGAAGGCTTGCCATCGTTTTTCCTGTATGTGAATATGTTTTCACACACAAAAAATACTACGGAGACAAGCATGCGCAGCAAACCTCAATGGCTGGTCCGGCCCAGCGAAGTGGCGGGCTATCACCCGGCGAACCACACCGGCACGCTCAATCGTCGCCTGATCAGTCCGGAGACGGTCGGCTCACGGCACGTCGAGGTGCTGCTGGGCGAGATCGAACGCGGTCAGGGCGCACTGCCCCACGCCCACCCGGGCATCGAACAGGTCTGTTATCTGCTCGAGGGCACGGCGCGCGCGCAGGTGGGCGACGAAAGCGCGGACATGGTGGCGGGCGACTGCTGTTATTTTCCGGCAGACATCCCGCACGTCTTCACGGTGACGAGCGACACGCCGGCCAGGCTGCTGGTGATCTACACCCCGCCCTATGAAGAATCGCCCGATCGCGTGATTCGCTGAGGCGCAAAGCGCGCGAGGGCATGCGCGATGCGTCTGCCGCGGCCGTTGGCATCGCCGCCGGCCGATGCGGCCGCCCCCCGCAAGACCGCGAGCGGCCGCGCCGCTCGCGCGAGTTCCATACCTATACCTATATGAATATCCACCAGGAGACACTGATGACACTGCATCGCTACGCGCGCGCCGCGACGGCCGCTCTGCTCGCGGCCGGCACGGCCTGGGCCCTGCCCGCCGCGCACGCCGCCTCCGGCACCTATCCCGACAAACCGATCTCGCTCGTGGTGCCCTTCCCGGCCGGTTCGGGCACCGACGCCGTCGGCCGGATCTTCGCCAATGAACTGTCGCAGCGGCTGGGCCAGCAGATCGTGGTCGAAAACAAGCCGGGCGCCAACGCGACCATCGCCGCCAACTATGTGGCGCGCGCCAAACCGGACGGCTACACCCTGTTCGTCACCACCAACACCTCGCACTCGGCCGCCCCCTGGCTGATGAAAAACGTGCCCTACGACCCGGTGAAAGACTTCACGCCGGTGGCGCGCGGCGGCAACCTGCCTTTCATCCTGGTGGTGAACCCCAAGTTGCCGTACAAGACGGTGGGCGAGCTGATCGCCGCGGCCAAGGCGGCCCCCGGCCGCATCACCTACGCCAGCGGCAACAGCACCGGCATCGTGGCCGGCGCCACGCTGGCCCGCCGCGCGGGCATCGACCTGCTGCACGTGCCGTACAAGGGCACGCCGCAGGCGATGACCGATCTGGTCGGCGGCCAGGTGGACTTCATGTTCACCGACCTGGCATCGGGCCTGCCGTTCGTGCAATCCGGTCAGGTGCGCGCGCTCGCGGTGTCCACCGCCACGCGCAGCGCCATCGTGCCCGAGCTGCCGTCCATGAAGGAAGCGGGCGTGCAAGACTTCGACCTCAACTCCTGGAACGGCTTCTTCGGACCCGCGGGCCTGCCGCCGGAAGTCGTGACCCGGCTCAACACCGCCATCAACCAGATCGTCGCCGACCCCGCGATCAAGAAACGCCTCGCGGACCTGGGCTTCGACGCCTTCAGCGGCACGCCGCAGGACTTCGGCCAGTTCGTGGCCGGCGAACGCGACCTGTGGGGCCGTCTCATCCGCGACGCCAACATTCAGCCCCAATGACCGACGCCTCTCTTCCCGCCTCCGCCCCCGCCGCCGGCCCGCTGGCCGGCGTGCGCATCCTCGATCTCAGCTCCGTGGTGATGGGGCCCTATGCGACCCAGATCCTGGGCGACCTGGGCGCCGACATCATCAAGGTCGAGTCGCCCGTGGGCGACAACATGCGCGCGGTCGGCCCCATGCGCAATCCGGGCATGGGGCATCTGCACCTGCACCTGAACCGCAACAAGCGCTCGGTGGTGCTCGACCTCAAGAGCGAGGCCGGCCGCCGGGCCTGCCTCAAGCTTGCCGAGGGCTGCGACGCCCTGCTCTACAACATCCGGCCGCAGGCCATGGCGCGTCTGGGCCTGTCGTACGACGCCGTGGCGGCCCACAATCCGCGCATCGTGCATGTCGGCGCCTATGGCTTCTCGGAGTCGGGCCCCTATGCCGGCCGGCCCGCCTACGACGATCTGATCCAGGGGCAGGTCGCGATCGCCGACCTGGCCGCGCGCCAGAGCGGCGACGTGCCGCGCTACGCGCCGCTGACGCTGGCGGACCGCAGCGTCGGCCTGCAGGTCGCGGTGGCGCTGCTGGCCGCGGTGATCAACGCCCGCGCCACCGGCCACGGCCAGGCGGTCGAGATCCCGATGTTCGAAGGCATGGCGCACATGGTGCTGGGCGACCATCTGGGCGGCCACAGCTTCGAGCCGCCGCTGGGGCCCCCGGGCTACGCGCGGCTGCTGGCGCCGCACCGGCGCCCCTACGCCACGGCCGACGGCTATGTCTGCCTGCTGATCTACAACGACAAGCACTGGCGCAACTTCTTCGCCCTGATCGAACGCCCCGATCTGCTGGAGGATCCGCGCTTTTGCAGCCATACCGCGCGGGCCCGGCACATCGACGAGGTGTATGCCTTCGTGGCCGAGGTGATGCTCACGCGCGACAGCGCCAGCTGGCTCGCGCTGCTGGGCGAGGCCGACATTCCGGCGTCACGGCTGTACGGCATCGACGATCTGATCGAAGACACGCATCTGCACGCGACCGGCCTGGTGCGCGAGATCGACCACCCCACCGAAGGACGCCTGCGCACGACGGGCCCGCTCGGCCGCTACAGCGCCACCCCGACCGACCTGCGCCGCCCGGCGCCCCGTCTGGGCGAGCACACCGAAGAGGTCCTGCGCGAAGCCGGCGTGGCCGAGGCCGACATCGCCGCCCTGCTCCCGCCCGGATCCGCCCCTCAACGCTAAAGGACACGCACCGATGGATTTCGAATTCAGCCCCGACCAGCTCGCGCTGCGCGACGCGGTCAACCGGGTCTGCGCGCAGTTTCCCGATGATTACTGGCTCGAGCGCGACCGCGACGGCGGCTTTCCGCACGACTTCCACGCCGCCCTGGCGCGCGACGGCTGGCTCGGCATCGCCATGCCCGCCGACCACGGCGGCGCCGGCCTCGGCATGACCGAAGCGGCCCTGATGATGCAGACCATCGCGGCGTCCGGCGCGGGCTTCGCGGGCGCGTCTGCCGTCCATATGAACATCTTCGGCCTGAACCCGGTGGTGGTGTTCGGCAACGACGCGCAGCGCGCGCGCTGGCTCGAACCCCTGATCGCCGGCCGGGAGAAGGCCTGCTTCGCCGTGACCGAGCCCGATGCCGGCCTGGACACGACGCATCTGAAGACGCGCGCCGAGCGCGACGGCGACCACTACGTGGTGCACGGCCGCAAGATCTGGATCTCGACGGCGCAGGTGGCGCACAAGATGCTGCTGCTGGCCCGCACCACGCCGCTCGCCGACGTGGCCAAGCCGACCCAGGGGCTGTCGCTCTTTTATACCGACCTCGATCGCGAACGCGTCGAGGTGCGCGAGATCGAGAAGATGGGCCGCAAGGCGGTGGACTCCAACATGCTGTTCATCGACGGGCTGCGCATTCCCGAGCAGGACCGCGTGGGCGAGGAAGGGCGTGGCTTCGAGTACATCCTGCATGGCCTGAACCCGGAGCGCATCCTGATCGCCGCCGAGGCGGTGGGCATCGGCCAGGCCGCGCTGGCGCGGGCCGTGCAGTATGCCGGCGAGCGGGTGGTGTTCGGCAGGCCCATCGGGCAGAACCAGGGCATCCAGCACCCGCTGGCCCAGGCCTGGATGCAGCTGGAGGCGGCCAACCTGATGGTGTTCAAGGCAGCCAGCCTGTACGACGCCGGCCTGCCCTGCGGGCCCTATGCCAACACGGCCAAGTATCTGGCGGCCGAGGCCGGCCACAACGCCTGCCAGACCGCCGTCCTGACACTGGGCGGCATGGGCTACGCCAAGGAGTACCACGTGGAGCGCCTGCTGCGCGAGAGCTACATCCCGCGCATCGCGCCGGTGAGCCCGCAGCTCATCATGTGCTTCATTGCCGAGAAGGTGCTGGGCCTGCCCCGCTCGTATTGAGTCAGTGATCCTGCTCGAGCGCGGTGCAGGCCGCGCGCAGGATGCTGGCGTAGGCCGCCTGATTGGGCTCGATCCGGTAGATCGGCCCGCCCACCGAGATCGCGTAGACCTCGCCGGAGAGCCGCAGCGGCCAGGCGATGGCGCCCACGTCGGTGATCGACTCGCCCATGTTCGAATACCAGCCCCGTTCGCGCGACTGGGCCAGGTCGGCCTCGACCTGCGCCGGCGTGGTCAGCGTGAGCGGGTTGTAGCGCGTGAGCGGCGTGCGGGCGAGCAGCTCGGCGCAGGCCTCGGCCGGCAATTGGGAGATGAGCGCCTTGCCCAGCGAATTGGCGTGGATGGGCTTGAACTCGCCCGCCACCGGCGCGTAGCGGATGGTGTGCGGCGAATCCAGGACATCGAGATAAACGACCCGATGGTCGGCATCGAGCTTGGCGAACACGATGGTTTCGCGGGTAGCCTCGCGCAGGGCCACCAGGCTGGGATAGACCCGGTCCAGGACCGGATCGGCGCGGGCGATGCGCTGCGCCATGGCCAGCAGCCGCCCGGTCGGGTAGTAGCCCTGACGGCGCCCGGTTTCGTACAGATAGCCCTGGGCCGCCAGGGTGCGGATCAGGGCCAGGCAGCTCGAGACCGGCACGTCGAGCAGACGGGCCAGCTCCGTCAATGACAACGCCCGCTTCTCGCGGGCGTAGGTTTCGATGATTTCGATCACGCGCAGGGCGGTTTTGACACTCATCGTGAGGCGGTAACAGGGTTCTGGTAGGGAAGCGGGGCAAGGTCGAACCGGGGTCGAATCGACGAATTAAAGCCCTTTGTGGCCCTAAAGTTCGGTTTAAGGTTGCCGTTATGGTAGCTGAGAAACACCCTTAAAAACCGTTGCGTCCCCGAAGACGCCGATATCTCCAGCCGGGAGTGATCATGGCCGTAAGTCCTATCAGCACCGCTACGCAAATCCTGCCGTCCGTCAGCCCTGCCCCGCAGCCGGTCGACGCCGCAGCCGTGTCTCAGGCAGTCCCTCCCTCGGGTCAGGGTCAGAGTGCCAAGAACGACACCCAATCCGATGCCAATCAATCCGGCGGCAAGCTGCCGATGGAAAAGGCGCTGGACGATATCAACAACCAGCTGCGCGCCTGGTCGACCGAGCTTCAGTTCGAGATCGATCCGGATGTCCATGCCGTCGTCGTGTCCGTGCTGGACTCGGAGAGCGGCGAAGTGTTGCGAACCATCCCGTCGGAAACCGTTCTGCGCATCGCGAAAATGATCGTGAAGATGCAGGGCAATGCCGTGGAAACCACGGCCTGACGTTGCATCAGGCGCCAGGGCTGGACCTGACTGGCGCCAAAAACCTCGAAGTAGCCCGACCTTGTGCCCTTGCCCGGTCAATAGGCGGCATCAATTTTTGACAGAATCGCATTGCTAGGAAGGAGTATCACATGGCCGGAACCATCACGTCCCTGGGCTCATCGGGTTTCCCCTTACAAGAAACCCTGGATAAGCTGCAGAAGGCTGAAGAACAGCGTTTGACGCTGATCTCGAACCAGCAGTCGAGTTACCAGACCAAAATCTCGGCCTACAGCAAGCTGCAAAGCTCGATTGAAGCGGTCCAGAAAGCCGCCGCCGCGATCGGCACTGACGCCCTGAATGCCGTGAAATCGACCGTGAGCGACGACAAGTCGATCACGGTGCGTACGGCTGCCGGCGCGGTTCCTGGCTCCTACAACATCAAGGTCAACAGCCTTGCCACCGCGCAGACGCTGCAATCGTCGGCGTTCGCCAGCCGTACCGACCAGATCGGCACCGGCGGCACGATCGAGCTCAAGCTCGGCGACGGCACGACCAAGAAGCTCGAGATCGGTTCGGACACGTCGCTCAACGGCATCGTGTCGGCCATCAACAAGTCGGACTCGCTGGGCCTGAGCGCCACGGTCATCAACGATGGCAATGGCAACAACTTCCTGATGATCACCAGCAAGACCGAAGGCACGAATGCCGCGGTCGCCGAGCTCAGGGTCACCGGCAACGACGCGCTGGCCGCCAAGCTGAACTTCGACAGTGCCGACCTGGCGAATTCCAAGCTGACGGTGCAGACCGAGGCCGCCAACGCCCAGCTCGAGATCAACGGCGTGGCCGTCACGAGCCAGACCAACACCGTGGACAAGGTCGTCGACAACGTCACCTTCGTGCTGAACAAGGTGCCGGACGCCGACGTGAAGGTCACCGTGACGGCGGACAACAGCGCCGCCGCGAGCGCCGTGGACGCCTTCGTCAAGGCCTACAACGCGCTGCAGACCACGATCTCGGATCTGACCAAGTTCGACGTGGGCGCCGAAACGCAGAGCGCCCTCACCGGCGACGGCACGACGCGTTCGATCCAGAACAGCATCGCCGGCGCGCTGCGTGTGGTGGCGGGCGAAGGCACGCTGCGCACGCTGAGCGCGATCGGCCTGACGACGGACGTCAAGACCGGTCAGATCACCGTCGACAAGACCAAGCTGGACAAGGCGCTGTCGGAGAATCCCGCCGACGTGCGCCGCATCTTGAGCGGCCCCGAAGGCCTGACCGAGAAGATGAAGGACGTGACCGAGACCATTCTGGGCTCGACCGGCGCCATCAAGACCCGCACGACCGGCCTGCAGGAAACGATCGACACCCTGAAGAAGCGCTATGACGCGACCAAGGCCTCGATCGCGCTGACCATGGAAGGCTATCGCGCCCAGTTCGTCAAACTGGACGCCATGGTCGTACAGATGAACGGCACCAGCTCCTACCTGCAGCAACAGTTCGCCAACATGACGAAGTCCAACAACTAACTTTCATCAATGACATACGCCGCACGCCGCCCCACCGGATCCTCTTCCGTCCGTTCGTACAGCGATATCGGCCTGGAAACCCAGGTCATGAGCGCCCCTCCGGAGCGACTCATTACGCTGCTGTACAACGGGGCGCGCGCGGCGATCGCGCAGGCCCGCATCCATATGGAAGCGGGCCGCACGGCCGAACGCGGCCAGGCCATCTCCAAGGCCGTGCGCATCGTGGACGAAGGTCTCAAGCTGGGCCTGAACATGGAGGCCGGCGGCGAGATCGCCGCCAACCTGTCCGAGCTCTACGACTTCATCATCCGTACCCTGCTCAAAGCCAATCTTCATGCGGACGCCGACCAGCTCGACATCGCCGACCGCCTGCTGACCGATCTCGCGCAGGCCTGGCAAACCGCCAACGACCAGCCTGCCGGCAACGCGCCTGCGTGATGCAAGCGTCATCTACACCGCCACGGCGCGATACGCGCGAGACATTTATGACGGCCCTAACGCAGCAAGCTCCGGTAATCGAGCTTTACCAGCACATCGCCACCGTGACCGGCGACATGCTGGCGGCGGCCCAGGACGGGGATTGGACCCGCGTCCTCGGCCTCGGTCACATGTACATCGACCTGGTCGAACGCCTGCGGCTCATCGAGCCGCGCCAACCGCTCGACGATTCGAGCCGGGCGCTCAAGCATGACCTGCTGGTCCGCATCCTCGAGAACGACGCCGCCGTGCGCGAACTCGCCATGCCGCAGCTGTCGCGCCTGGGTGATATGCTCGGCCGCATGAAACGTCAGCAATCCCTGCTCGCCACCTACGGCGCCAAGGCGACCGGCACATGAGCGTCGGCCCGCCCGCGCTAGGCAATGTCCTGGTTCAGCGTCTGGATGCCGTGCTCGGCACCAGCATGGCGGCGCACGCCAATTTGATTCCCGGCGCCCGTCCGGGCACCGTTCCGCAACCGGGCGAAGGCGTCCGCCCCGGCCAGGACGGCCGACGCGGACTCGATCAGCTCGGCGGCAAGGGCGGCCAGACCGCCGTCCTGGATGCCAAGACCGCCGCCGCGCTGGCCCTGGCCGCGCGCGGCACCGTCACCCGCAACGACACGACCTCGTCGGCGCCCACGACGCTGGGCTCGACCGCACGCACCATCCTGGCGCTGCTGGCGTCCTTCCCCGATCAGGCGCCCCCGATTCAGGGGCGCGCGCCGCTGTTCACGCCCCAGCCGCAGCCGAACGCCGGCGGCGGCGGCGGCGCGGCGGCGCAGCCGCAGGCACAGGCGCCGGCCCAGCCGGGCGCCCCCGCGCCGGCCGCACCGGCCCAGCCGACCGCGCAAGCTGCTCAGCCCGCCGCACAAACGGCGACGCCGGCCGCGACGGCCGCGGCCACCGCGGCCGCCCTGCGCGGCACGCCGCAGCCGACCGGCGCGGCGCCGGCCCACGCACATCAGGGCGCCGGACCGGTCCAGGCCTCGCATGCCGGCATTTCGCCGGCGCAGCTGGCCCAGACCCTGCGCCAGACCCTGGCCACGAGCGGGATCTTCTACGAATCGCACCTGACCGAGATGGTGTTCGGCAAGCGCACGCCCGCCGAACTGCGCAACGAGCCGCAGGCCAGCCTGCCGCAGGCGCGCGAGGTGGCGCAGAGCGCCGAAGGCCAGAAGGCCACGCAGGCGGCCCAGGCCGCGCGCAGCGCCACGCCGCTGCCGCCCGGCGCGCCCGATCTGCCCGACACCACGCAGTCGCTGCTGCCGCAGAACTCCGGCCTCAACCCCGACACCACCGCGCTGGTGCGCCAGCAGCTCGAAGCGCTGGCCAACCAGATGGTGAGCTGGCGCGGCGAAGCCTGGCCCGGCACGCCGATGGAATGGGAAGTCCAGCGCGACCCGTACGGCGAAGACCAGCCGGGCGATCCCGACGGCCACTGGTCGACGCGCCTGACGCTCGAACTGCCCCGCCTGGGCCAGGTCGAAGCGCGCATTTCGCTGGCGGGCTCGCAGCTCGTCCTCAATATCGTGGCGCCCCACGGCGCCGTCGAACTGAATCAGCAATCCGAACACCTGCGTCAGCGGTTGGGTTCGGCGGGCATCACGCTGTCGAACCTGTCGATCGACGCGATGCCGCCGCAGCTCATCATGCCGCCGGGCCTGTACCCGTTCTCGCCGCCGTTCCCGTTCTGATTTCCGCACCGTCATGATCCGCTATGCAGGCCCGCCGGCCGAGCCCTCCCCTCCTGGCCCGAACGACGGTCGCAATGCCGCCGTCGCCCTCTCCTACGACGAAGGGGACGATGCGCCGCGCGTCGTCGCCAAGGGCTACGGGCAGCTGGCCGAGACCATCGTGCGCAACGCGCAGGAACACGGTCTGTACGTCCACGAATCGCCCGAACTGGTCGGCCTGCTGATGCAGGTCAACCTCGATTCGCACATCCCTCCGCAGCTTTACACGGCCGTGGCCGAACTGCTGGCCTGGCTATACCGCCTCGAGGCCCGCGAGGTTCCCGCCTTGCCCGTGCCGCCCGCACGAATCCCCTGAGCCCGCCGCCCGCATGGCTACCCTGACGCAGCCGCCCGCGCCGCTCGTGTATTACACCGAGCTGCTGCGGCGTTCCGACGAGATCCGTACGGCGCTGGGCGATCTCATGCATCCCGATACCGTGGCGCATGCCTGCGACGGCCAGGGCAATGAATGGCCCGTGCTGATCATGGGCACCGACTGGCAGACCAAGCTGCTGTTCTGGCGCCCGCTCGATCTGGCCGCGCTCGAAACGGCGGCCGGCGGCCGCGCGCTCATCGGCGGCACGCAGGCGGTCGAGTTGCGCGCGTTGCGACCCGACGGCTGCCGGGTCCAGCTGCATCTGGGACGGCCGCACGTGGTCCGCTTCGGCGATGACAGCGTGACGATGATTTCGGAGTTTCCCGCGGAACTGCGGATAGACACGCCTTACGTGGCCGGCAACTGAGCGAGGGAAGGTCGGACCGCGTAGGTTGTGCCACGCAGGCTGGCCTTACAGGCCGTGCCTGGGGTCGAGCCGCAGGCTGGGCTGCACAGGTGGGGCCGCACAGGCTGGGCCGTGCAGGCCGGGCCGCGCACCTTGCGCGCGCGGCGGGCGATACGCCGGCGGCCGCCGGCGCTCGCGTCAGATCGACATCGACGAGATTTCTTTGTAGGCCGCGACGAGGCGGTTACGAACCTGCAGCGTGGTCTGGAAGCCCAGGCTGGATTTCTGCAGATCGATCATCACGTCGTTGAGCGAGACGTTCGGGGCGCCCAGCTCGAACGCCTTGACCTGCGCAGTGGCGGCATTCTGCGCCGCCGACACACGCTTGACGGAGCGGGCCAGCTCGTCGGCGAAGCTCACCGCGCGGGTGGCATCGCCCGCCTTCGGGCTCAGATCGGAAGCCGACACGCCGCCGCTCTGCGCGGCACGCACGACGGCGCGCATCTGCGAGAGCATGTTTTCGATGCCGGACAGGCCAGAAACTGCCATTGTCACAATCCTTTCTGGGAATCAGGGTGAGTCTGGACGTAAGCGTACCGGCCTCGTGGCGACTTCATAAAGCCTATAAACCGCCATTTATCCCGCCTGTTCGGCCGTTGCCGCGGCCGGACCCCGGCGCCTCGATACATAGGGGACAAATAACCCCGAAAACCCCCCGTTTTCATCGATTGGGATTGCGCGCCCCCCCGCCATAATCCAGCCTCCCCTAGCCGAAGCACGTTGCATGTGTAACTTGCCCTTTCCCATGTCGTCTGTATACCTGGACCGCGCTCGCGGGAGCCGCCGATGAATCAGCAGGCTACCCTGAGCTCCTCGCTCTTGGCCAAATTTCCCGCGCTCGAGAAAGTTCGTGCGCTCCCCAAACCCATGCTGCTTGGCATCGCGGCCGCGCTCGTCGCCGTGATCGTCGCGCTGACGATGTGGAGCCGGGAACCGGACTACAAGGTCCTTTTCTCCAATCTCGATGACCGCGACGGCGGCGCCATCGTGACCGCGCTCGGCCAGATGAACGTGCCCTATCGCTTCAGCGAGAACGGGACCGCGCTTCTGGTGCCGGCCAACCGGGTCTACGACACGCGCATGCAGCTCGCGGGCCAGGGCCTGCCGCGCGGCGGCTCGGTAGGCTTCGAGCTGATGGACAACACCCGCTTCGGCGCCAGCCAGTTTGCCGAACAGATCAACTACCAGCGCGGCCTCGAAGGCGAGCTGGCCCGTTCGATCGAAGCGATGCACACGGTGCAGAGCGCGCGTGTGCATCTGGCCATGCCGCGCCAGTCGCTGTTCGTGCGCGACCGCCAGCCGCCCACGGCGTCGGTGCTCATCAATGTGCACCCCGGCCGCAGCCTGAGCGACTCGCAAGTCTCGTCGATCTCCTGGCTGGTGGCCTCGAGCGTGCCCGAGCTGACCGCCGAGAACGTCTCCATCGTCGACCAGAACGGCCGCCTGCTCTCCTCGCCCACCGGCGAAGGCCGCGGCATGGACGCCGACCAGACGCGCTATATCCGCGATGTCGAGCAACGCACGGTCGAACGCATCCTCACCATCCTGAATCCGCTGGTCGGCCCGGGCAACGTGCATGCACAGGCCAGCGCCGAAGTCGACTTCGCGCGCCGCGAGGAAACCTCCGAGGTCTACCGCCCGAACCAGGACCCCAACCAGGCCGCGGTTCGCAGCAAGCAGACCAGCGATGCGCACCAGACCGGCGGCGCCGCCGCGATCGGCGTGCCGGGCGCGCTGTCGAACCAGCCCCCCGCCGCGACGCAGGCGCCGGTCGTCAATCCGCCCGCCCAGAACCCGCAGAATCCGCAGCAACAGCAACAGCAGCAACAGAACGCGCAAGGTCAGACCACGGGCACCAACGGCAACGCCGCCGCCCAGGCCGGCCCGGTCAACGACCGCCGCGACGCCACGATCAACTACGAAGTCGACCGCACGATCAGCCACACCAAGCAATCGGTGGGTCAGGTCAAGCGCCTGTCGGTGGCCGTGGTCGTGAACTACATGACGGACAAGGACGGCGAGCCGCAGGCCCTGCCGGAAGAAGAACTGACCAAGCTGACCAATCTGGTTCGCGAAGCCATGGGCTACTCCGAAGCCCGCGGCGACACGCTGAACGTGGTCAACAGCCAGTTCAACGATCAACCGCCGACGCTGCCGATCTGGCGCGATCCGGAAATGATCGCCCTGTTCAAGACGATCCTGGCATGGCTGATCGGCGCCGTGATCCTGCTGTGGCTGTACCGCAAGATCCGCCCGGCCGTCACCGACTACTTCTACCCGCAGGTCGACCCCGAGGAAGAAGAGCAGCGCCGTGTCGACGCCGAGCGCGAAGCCATCGCCGCCGCCCGCGCCAAGGAAGTGGACCGTTACGAAGACAACCTGCAACGCGCTCGCGACATGGCCACCAAGGATCCGCGCGCCGTTGCCATGGTTCTGCGTGCATGGATGACCAAAGATGAAAAATGACGCCTCCAAGCCGCTCGACGGCATGACCCGTAGCGCGGTGCTTCTGATGTCGCTGGGCGAGGACGCCGCCGCCGAGGTCTTCAAGTACCTGACCGCGCGCGAAGTCCAGCAGGTCGGTGGCGCCATGGCCGGCCTGAAGCAGGTCACCCGCGGCGACGTCGCGGTGGTGCTGGAAGAGTTCCGCCAGGAAGCCGACCAGTTCATGGCCGTCACGCTGGGTTCGGACGATTACATCCGCACCGTGCTGACCAAGGCGCTCGGCAGCGACCGCGCCGCCGGCCTGATCGAAGACATCCTGGAAGCGGGCGAAGGCGGCAGCGGCATCGACGCGCTGAACTGGCTCGATGCGCACACCGTGGCCGAACTCATCGGCGACGAACATCCGCAGATCATCGCGACGATTCTCGTGCACCTGGAGCGCGACCGCGCCGCCGGCGTGCTGGCCATGCTGACCGACCGCCTGCGCAACGACGTCATGCTGCGTATCGCCACCTTCGGCGGCGTGCAGCCTGCCGCCCTGTCGGAGCTGACCGAAGTGCTGAACTCCGTGCTGGCCGGCCAGGGCGCCAAGCGCAGCAAGATGGGCGGCGTGCGCACCGCGGCCGAGATCCTGAACATGATGAACTCGACCCAGGAAGAAGCCGTGGTCGAGAGCCTGCGCGAACGCGACGCCGATCTGGCGCAGAAGATCATCGACGAGATGTTCGTGTTCGACAACCTCATCGACGTCGAGGATCGCGGCATCCAGCTCATCCTCAAGGAAATCGACAACGACACCCTCATGGTCGCGCTCAAGGGCGCGCCCGAGGAGCTGCGCAACAAGTTCCTGCGCAACATGTCGAGCCGTGCCGCCGAGATGCTGCGCGAGGACCTGGAGACCCAGGGCCCCATCCGCATGTCGAAGGTGGAAGGCGAGCAGAAGAAGATCCTGCAGATCGCCCGCCGCCTGGCCGAGAGCGGCCAGATCACGCTGGGCAACCAAGGGGACGACGCGTATGTCTGATACGCCCGTGCTCGACACGAAGCCTCTGCCCCGCAGCGCCGCCTGGCGCCGCTGGCAGATGCTGTCGTTCGACGAGCCGGTTGCCGAGCCCACGCCCGCCCCTGCCCCGCCGGTGGACCCGGGTCCGAGCCCGCAGGAGCTGCGCAAGCGCTGGCGCAACGAAGCCCGCGCCGAAGGTCTGGTGCAGGGCCGCGAACAGGGCCGTGCGGAAGGTCATCAGGAAGGCCTGGCCCAGGGCCAGGAAGAAGGCCGCGCCGCCGGTCACGCCGAGGGCTATGCCCAGGGCCTGGCCGAAGGCCGCCAGCAAGGTCTCGAAGAAGCGCAACGTCTGCGCGCGCTGGTCGAAGCCAGCGCCAGCTCGTTCGCCGAAGTCGAAGCCCGCATGGGCCAGAGCCTGCTGACGCTGGCACTGGACATCGCCGGTCAGATTCTGCGCACCACCCTGGCCGAACAGCCGGAGTCGATGCTGCCCGCGATCCGTGAAGTGCTGCATCTGAACCCGACCAACGGCGGCGTGATGCGCCTGTGGGTGCATCCCGACGACCTCGAACTGATCCGTCTGCACCTGGACGACGAACTGCGCGACGGCAACTGGCGCGTGCTCGCCGACGAATCCATCACGCGCGGCGGCTGCCGCGCCGAAACGCCTTACGGTGACATCGACGCCACGCTGCAGACGCGCTGGCGCCGGGTGGCCGCCTCGATCGGCCGCAGCGCGGCCTGGGAGGAAGGCGCGTGAGCCAGGCCGCCGCCGCTCCGGTCATCGATACGGGCGTGCCCGTCATCGACCGTTGGGAAACGCAGCTGCAGATCGGGTCGATCCGCGCGGCGTCGACCGAGCCGCTGCTGGCCAGCGGCCGCATCACGCGCGCCACCGGCCTGGTGCTGCACGCCACCGGCCTGCGCCTGCCCGTCGGCGCCGCCTGCCGCATCGAAATCGCCCGCGGTCACGACCACTGGGCCGATGCCGAAGTGGTGGGCTTCGATGGCCACACGCTGTATCTGATGCCGCAGGCCGATATCTCCGGCCTGCCCCCGGGCGCGCGTGTCGTGCCCGCCGAACCCGCCGTTCAGCGTGCCGTGCCGCTGCCGCGCAAGGCCGAACTGAACGGTAATGCCAAGCCGCAGCTGGGCCGCCACCTGCCGGTCGGCAACGCCATGCTGGGCCGCGTGGTCGACGGCGCCGGCCGCCCGCTGGACGGGCTGGGTCCGCTGACCTCGACCGAAGCCGCGCCCCTGTCGGCGCAACCGATCAATCCGCTCTCGCGCGCCCCGATCGACTCGGTGCTGGACGTGGGCGTGCGCGCCATCAACGGCATGCTGACCGTCGGCCGCGGCCAGCGGATGGGCCTGTTCGCCGGCTCCGGCGTCGGCAAGTCGGTGCTGCTGGGCATGATGGCCCGCTATACCCGCGCGGACGTGATCGTCGTCGGCCTGATCGGCGAACGTGGCCGCGAAGTGAAGGAATTCATCGAGCACAACCTCGGCCCCGAAGGCCTGGCGCGCTCGGTGGTGGTGGCCGCGCCCGCCGACGTGTCGGCGCTGCTGCGCCTGCAGGGCGCCGCGTACGCCACCCGCCTGGCCGAGCACTTCCGCGACCAGGGCCTGGACGTGCTGCTGATCATGGACTCGCTGACCCGCTACGCCATGGCGCAGCGCGAGATCGCGCTGGCCATCGGCGAGCCGCCCGCGACCAAGGGCTATCCGCCGTCCGTGTTCGCCAAGCTGCCCGCGCTCGTGGAGCGTACCGGCATGGGCGCGCCCGGCCCGAACGGCAAGGCCGGTTCGATCACCGCTTTCTATACCGTGCTGGCCGAGGGCGATGACCAGCAGGATCCGATCGCCGACTCGGCGCGCGCGATTCTCGATGGCCACATCGTGCTGTCGCGCACGCTCGCCGAACAGGGCCACTACCCCGCGATCGACATCGAAGCATCGATCTCGCGCGCCATGACTTCGCTGATCACGCCCGAGCAGTTCGGCCTGGTCCGCCGCTTCAAACAAGTGCTGTCGCGCTACCAGCGCAACCGCGACCTGATCTCCGTTGGCGCGTACGTCGCCGGCGCCGATCCTCAGCTCGACGATGCCATCGCGCGCTACCCGCGCCTGGAAGCGTTCCTGCAGCAGAACATCGAGGAAAACGTCGGCTACGACGACGCGATCCATCAGTTGAGCGCCACCTTCGAGACGAGGAACGCATATGCCTAGCCAACTCCCCCTGGACCTGCTGATCGGGCTGGCCAAGGACGCGACCGACGATGCGGCCCGCGCGCTGGGCAAGATCAGCGCCGAACGCAACAACGCCGAGCGCCAGCTGCAGATGCTGCACGATTACCGCGGCGACTATCTCGAGCGGCTGTCGCAGGCGATGCAGAGCGGCATGTCGGCCTCGGATTGCCACAACTATCAACGCTTCATCGGCACGCTCGACGATGCCATCAGCCAGCAAGCGAATGTGCTGAAGGACATCGAACAGCAGTTGTTGGCCAGCCGCCTCGCCTGGCAGGCCGAGAAGCGCAAGCTCAGCTCATTCGACACGCTCGCCCAGCGCCGCGAACAGGCGCGCCAGGTGGTCGAGAACCGCCGCGAACAGCGTGTCACCGACGAATTCTCTGCCCGCCTGGTCCAGCACCGCGCGGGCATGCATTGATACCGGATACCCGAAGGAACGCCGCCATGACGACCTCCGCCCTCCCCCTGCCCGCCCTCGCGATCGCGCCGGTACAGGCGCCCGCGTCCGCGCCGGCCCCGGCCCCGTCGGCCGCGGAAAAGAGCGGTCCGAGCTTCTCGCAAGTGCTCGCGCGCCAGAAAGACAGCGGCGCCGACAGCTCGGCCAAGGACAAGCCGCAAGGCAACGACAAGAACGCGACCGCGCCGTCCGGCAGTCAGGACGGCGCCGCCAAGCCCGCCAGCGGCTCGGAAGCGACCGCCAAGGTCGACGCACCGGCCGGCACCGACGCAGGCGGCGATGACGCCGCCCAGGATCAGGCGCAGACGCAGGCCCAGGCCGAACTGGCCGCCCAGGCCGCGCTGCTGGCTCAGCTCGTGAATCAGGCCCCCGTGCCGGTGACCGCGCCGGCCCAGGCCGAAGCCGCGCCCGCCGCGGCCCTGTCGCTGCCGCAGCAGGCGCTGCAGATCGCCGCCGGCGTGGCGGATGTGCAAGCCCGCGTGGCCGCGGCCAACGCGCCGGCGGCCCCTGCCGTCGTCGCCGCGCAAACCCAGGCAGACGCACCGGCCCTGCCCCTCGTGGCTGGCGCCGACGCGCCCGTCGACGCGCCGTTGACGCGAGAGGCCGCCGCGCCGAAGCCGCTCGCGGCCGCGCCCGAGCTGCCGCTCGCCGCGGCACAGCCGCGCGCGGAGCTCGCCGCGCAACCCGCCGTGGCCCGTGCGACGCTGCCCGCCCAGCCGGCGCCCGTGCAGCCCGAGCTGCTGCCCGTGGCTCAGGCGGTCGCCGTCGAGCAGCCCGTGCTCCAGCACACGCCCGACGCGCCGCCGGCCCACGTGGCCGACCTGGCCAACGCGCTCCAGGCCGCCGTGCAGCAACCGCTGCATGCCGCCATGGCCCGCCCGGCCGTGGCCACCCCCGTCATCGATCCGATGGCCGTCTCGCTGAGCGTCAACACGCCGGTCGGCGCGACGCAGTGGGGCCAGGACCTGGGCCGCCAGATGATCACCATCACGCAAGCCGCCGGCCGTCTGCCGCAGACGGCCGACCTGCGCCTCGATCCTCCGGATCTGGGCCCGCTGCGCGTCACCATCTCGGTGACCGACGGCGTGGCCAGCGCGAGCTTCGTGTCCGCGCATGCCGCGGTCCGCACCGCCGTCGAATCGTCGATGGCCCAACTCCAGCAGGCGCTGGCCCAGTCGGGCATCTCGCTCGGCCAGACCAGCGTGAGCGACCAGGGCAACCAGCAGGCATTCGATATGCAAGGCCAGGGCCAGGGTCAGCGTCAGGGTGGTCAGCAGCAGGCCGGCAATGAAGCCGACGGCGCTGCCACGACGGTGGAAGTCGCGTTGCCCACGCGCAACAGCAATGCCTTGGTCGATACCTTCGCCTGAGGCCGCAGCGCAACGCAGCAATAGCCTGAGATACCCCGCTTTCGCCCTGTTTATCGGCTGCAAGGCGAGCGGGCAATTCCGGCAGAATGCTTGAATTCCATACGAACCTTTTTATTCAGCCGCAACCACGCATCGAATCAGAGATGGCCACTTCAAAAACCGCTCCCATGCCGTCGCGCAGCACCTTGCCCAAGGGCAAAGGCGGCGCGGGCGCCCTTCTTCGCCCCCTTCTGGCGCTGTTGGTATTGCTGATCGTGGCGGGCGCCAGCGTGGCCGTAACGTGGTACCTGACCACCCGCAACATCCAGCAGAACGCCGCTCAGGTGCAGCTGGGCGTGGGTCAGGGCGGCGCCGCCGGCGCGCCGGGTGCGCCTGCCGCCCCGGGCACCCCGGTCCAGGCCACGTTCGTGCCGCCGCCGACCACGCCGCCCGTCGTACCCGCCCCGATCTTCATTCCGCTGGAAGCCTTCACGGTCACGCTGCAAAGCCCCGAGACCGAGCGCATCCTGCACGTGGGCCTGACCCTGCGCGTGAGCGACGACCAGACCCGCCAGCGCATCGAAAAGTACATGCCCGAGGTGCGCAGCCGCATTCTGATGACGCTGTCGGCGCAATCGCCCCAGGCCGTGCAGACCGCGCAAGGCAAGAACGATCTGGCCGCGGCCATCGCCCAGACCGTCAATCGTCCCTTCTCTCCCCTGCCTGATGGGCAGTACGTCACCGACGTGTTGTTCACGGCGTTCGTGGTGCAATAAGCATGGCCTACGAGGCATTTCTTTCGCAGGATGAGGTCGATGCGCTGCTGGCTGGCGTCACCGGCGAGAGCGATGAGAGTAAATCCACCGCCAGCGTCCCGGATGGCACGCGGCCTTACGATCTCAGTTCGCCGGACCGCGTGGTGCGCCGGCGGATGCAGACGCTGGAGCTGATCAACGAGCGCTTCGCCCGCAATATGCGGCACGTGCTGTTGAACTTCATGCGCCGCAACGCCGACATCACGGTCGGATCGATCCGCATCATCAAGTACGCGGATTTCGAACGCAACCTGCCCGTGCCGTCGAATCTGAACATGATTCAGATGAAGCCGCTGCGGGGCACCGCGCTGTTCACCTACGATCCCAACCTGGTATTCCTGGTGATCGACAGCCTGTTCGGCGGGGATGGTCGCTACCACACCCGCGTGGAAGGCCGCGACTTCACCACGACCGAGCAGCGCATCATCCGCCGCCTGCTGAACCTGACCCTCGAGAGCTACGGCAAATCGTGGGATCCGGTGTACCCGATCGAATTCGAGTACGTGCGCTCGGAGATGCACACGAAGTTCGCCAGCATCACCGGCGACAACGAAGTCGTGGTCGTCTCGTCGTTCCATATCGAGTTCGGCGCCACCGGCGGCGATCTGAACATCTGCCTGCCCTACTCGATGATCGAACCGGTGCGCGACCTGCTCACGCGGCCGCTGCAGGACACCGCGCTCGAGGAAGTCGATCAGCGCTGGTCGCATCAGCTCTCGCGTCAGGTGCGCAGCGCCGACGTGGACCTGATCGCCGAGTTCGCGCGCGTGCACTCGAGCATCGGCGAACTGATGCGCCTGAAGGTCGGCGACATCCTGCCGGTCGAAGTGCCCGACAACATTACCGCCCACGTGGACGGCGTGCCCATCATGGAATGTGGCTACGGCGTGCACAACGGGCAGTACGCGCTGCGCGTACAGAACATGCTCAATTACGAAGAATCCGATCTCAACGAGGCCCCCGACCATGACTGATACGAACGAGCGGCCCGATCCGACCGGTACCGGCACGCCCGCCTCCGCGGCCGATGACTGGGCCGACGCGCTCGCCGAACAATCCCGCACGCCGCCGACCCAGGCCGATGGCCTGAAGCAGGAAGACGACTGGGCCAGCGCGATGGCCGAACAGGCCGCCGTCCCCGAAGCGCCGGCCGCCGCCGCGCCCGCGCCCGCCAAGCCGGCGGCGCAGCCCGCCGCCCAGTCCGTGTTCAAGCCGCTGGCCAGCAAGGAAACCGTGAGCGGCGCCGACATCGACCTCATCATGGACGTGCCCGTCCAGCTGACGGTGGAACTCGGCCGCACGCGCCTGACCATCAAGAACCTGCTGCAACTCGGCCAGGGTTCGGTGGTCGAGCTCGACGGTCTGGCCGGTGAGCCGATGGATATTTTCGTGAACGGCTACCTGATCGCTCAGGGCGAAGTCGTGGTGGTGGAAGACAAGTACGGCATCCGTCTGACCGACATCATCACCCCGTCCGAACGCATCAACCGCTTGAATAACCGGCGCTGAGCATGGAAGACGGTGCCGTCATGCGTGTGATCGTGGGCCTCGCACTGGTCGTGGCCGCGATCCTGCTCATGGGCTGGCTGGCGCGCCGCGCCGGCCTGGTCCAGCGCGGTGGCGGCAACCTGCTGCGTCAGGTCGCCAGCATGCCCGTGGCGCCGCGTCAGAGTGTCGTGGTGATCGAAGTGGAAAACACCTGGCTGGTGCTCGGTGTCACGCCCAACCAGATCACCACCCTGCATACCCTGCCGGCGGGCGAACTGCCCGCCGCGCAACCCATCGCCGGCGCAACCGCCAGCGCATTCGCCCAGAAACTCGGCCAGGCGCTCAAGCGGCGCTGACCCGGGTCGGCCGCCATGTTTTCGTTTCGCCCCTCCGCTCGCCGCTCATCCATGACTGTCTCTTCCGGCACCACGCATATGCGCCGTCTCGGCGCCTGGCTGGCCGCACGGCCCGGCCTGCGGGGCGCGCTCGGCCTGGGCGCGCTGCTGGCACTGGCCGGCTGGCCCGCGGGCGTGATCGCCCAGGCCACCCTGCCCGCCCTGACCACGACGCCGGGCCCCGGCGGCTCGGAGACCTACTCGCTCAGCATGCAGACCCTGCTGCTGATGACGTCGCTGTCGTTCCTGCCGGCCGCCCTGCTCATGATGACGGGCTTCACCCGCATCATCATCGTGCTCGGCCTGCTGCGCAGCGCGATGGGCACGGCGATGTCGCCGCCCAACCAGGTGCTGGTGGGCCTGGCGCTGTTCCTGACGTTCTACACGATGTCGCCGGTGTTCGACCGCATCTACAACGAGGCCTACCAGCCACTGACGGCCGGCAGCATCACGTTCGAGACGGCGGTGGAACGCGCCGCGGCGCCGATGCACACGTTCATGCTGCACCAGACGCGCGAAAACGATCTGACGCTGTTCGCCAACATGGCGAATATTCCGGCGATCGAGGATCCGTCGCAGGTGCCGATGCGCGTGCTGATCCCGGCCTTCATTACCAGCGAACTCAAGACGGCGTTCCAGATCGGCTTCACGATCTTCATCCCGTTCCTGATCATCGACCTGGTCGTGGCCAGCGTGCTGATGGCGCTGGGTATGATGATGGTGCCGCCGGTCACCGTATCGCTGCCGTTCAAGCTGATGCTGTTTGTGCTGGCCGACGGCTGGCACCTGTTGCTGGGCTCGCTGGCCCAGAGTTTCTACCAATAGCCCGCCGGGTGATGCCATGACCGCCGAAGCCGTAATGACCCTGATCTACCAGGCGATGAAAGTCGCGCTGGCGATGGCCGCGCCGCTGCTGCTCGTCATGCTGGTGGTGGGTCTGGTGATCAGCATCTTCCAGGCCGCCACGCAGATCAACGAAATGACGCTGTCGTTCATCCCCAAGCTGTTGGCGATGTGCGGCGTGCTGGTGCTGCTGGGCCCCTGGCTCATGGGCCTGATGGTCGATTACATCCGCCAGTTGATCGGGGGGATCCCGATGCTGGTGTACTGAACCGGCGGACAGGGCTAGGGCTGTGTTCCAGTTCACCGACGCACAGCTCAACTTCTGGCTGTCGCAGTTCCTGTGGCCGTTCGTCCGCATCCTCGCGGTGATCGGCGCGTCGCCCTTCTTCTCCGAATCCTCCGTTCCGTTCAAGGTCAAGATCGGCCTGAGCTTTGCCATCACCGTCGCGCTCGCGCCGACGCTCGGCCCCTTCCCCACCATCCCGCCCGGCTCCTGGGAAGGCCTGATGGTGCTGGTGCAGCAGGTGATGATCGGTCTGGGCATGGCGCTGGTGATCCGCGTCGTATTCGCGGCGGTGCAGACGGCCGGCGAATACATCGGCCTGCAGATGGGTCTTTCGTTCGCCTCGTTCTTCGACCCCGGCACCGGCGCGAACACCGCCGTCCTGGCGCGCTTCCTGAACGTCATGGCGCTGCTGGTCTTCATGGCGCTCGACGGCCACCTGCTCATGCTGGCCGGACTGGTCAAGAGCTTCGAGCTGCTGCCGATCCAGGTCATGTCGCTCGATCGCAACGGCTGGGGCATCCTGACCGAGTGGGGCGGCACCGTCTTCGTGTCGGGCCTGCTGTTCTCGCTGCCGCTGGTGTGCGCGCTGCTGACCCTCAACCTCGCGATGGGCATCCTGAACCGGGCCGCGCAGCAGCTCACCGTGTTCGCGGTCGGCTTCCCGATCATGCTGACGGTGGGCCTGGTGCTGCTGACCGTGAGCCTGCCGCATTCCCTGCCCTTCCTCGAAAACCTGTTCGAGCGAGGCTTTCTCACGATGAGCGACGTGCTGAACGGTCTGGCCGGCCGCTAGCGCGCCGGCCTCGCGCACGAGGCCGGCCCCTCTCGCCTAGACGCGCTCTTCGCCCAGACGGAACACCTGCACGGTCTCGCGCAGCGCCATCGACTGCGCGCCCAGCTGCTGCACCGTGGCGCCCAGCTGCTGCACCAGCCCGGAGTTCTGCTGAGTCATGCCGTCCATCTCGGCCACGGCCTGTTCGACCTGTTCGATGCCGCTGGCCTGCTGGCTCGAGGCCACCGAGATCTCGCCGATGATGTCGGTCACGCGGCGCACGGCGGCTTCGATGTCGTGCATCGTGACACCGGCCGCCTCGGCCTGCGCCGAGCCTTCGCTCACGCGCTGCACCGAATCCTCGATCAGATCCTTGATCTCGCGCGCGGCCTGGGCGCTCTTCTGCGCGAGGCTGCGCACCTCGCCCGCCACCACGGCGAAGCCCTTGCCGGTCTCGCCCGCGCGCGCGGCTTCGACCGCGGCGTTCAGGGCCAGGATATTGGTCTGGAAGGCGATGCCCTCGATGATCGTCACGATCTCGGCGATCTTGCGCGAGCTGCCGGAGATGCCGTGCATGGTGTGCACCACCTGATCCACCGCCGCCCCGCCCTTGCGCGCCACCTCCATGCTGCTGGCGGCCAGCTCGTTGGCCTGGCGGGCGTGGTCGGCGTTCTGCCGCACGGTGGAGGTGAGCTCCTGCATGCTCGCCGCGGTGCTCTGCAACGACGCACCCTGGTCCTCGGTGCGCGAGGAGAGTTCCTGATTGCCGCGCGCGATGCCGAGCGCGGCGTGCGAGGTGCCCTCGATGCCGCGATGAACATCGCTGGCGATGCCGATCAGGCTCTTGCGCATCACGTCGAGCGAGAACGCCAGATTGCCGACCTCGCCTTCTTCGTCGGCATAGACCTGCGAAGTGAGATTGCCCGCGGCCACCTGGCGCGCCATGTCGGCGGCGTCGCGCATGGGCGAGAGCACGGCACGGGTCAGCCAGGTGCCCATGGCCGCGATCAGTGCGACGCCGGCGGTCACGCCCGCCACGCCCAGCGACGCCTGCGCGGTCGACAGCGTGTCCCAGCGTTCGGCCAGCATCCAGCCGGCCGTCACGCCGAACAGGCCCGCCGACACCAGGATGAAACGCAGCAATTGCGGTCGCACGCCCGGCTTGAACGGGAAGGCCAGCACGCGCAGCGCGCGGCGCCAGCCCGTGCGCACCGCGCGCCCGCCTTCGATGCGCCAGCCGCGTGCCGTGCCTTCGCGCATCTGCGCATAGAGCTCGGCGGCCTGCTCGATCTGCTCGTCGCTGGGCTTGACGCGGACCGACGAGTACGCCGTCACCACGCCGTTTTCGAAGATCGGGGTGGCATTGGCCAGCACCCAGTAATAGCCGCCGTCCTTGCGGCGGTTCTTGACCACGCCGAGCCAGGATTCGCCGGCCTGCAGCGTGCGCCAGAGGTCTTCATAGGCCTCCGGCGGCATGTCGGGATGACGCACGATGTTGTGCGCCTTGCCGATCAGCTCGTCGCGCTCGAAACCGCTGACCTCGACGAAGGCCGGATTGGCATAGGTGATGCGGCCCTTGGTGTCCGTACGAGAAATCAGATACTGATCATCGCGCAGCCGGGTCTCGACATCGTAAACGGGTGAATTGACGCGCACTCCTGTCTCCTTGATTGACACAGCACAGCTTGTAATGGGATACGCCGCACCACATGCAGCACGTGGCGCGGCGTCTCGGGTACGTGGCCCGAACAGCTTGTAGGTAGGGGAAAGGCCTCGAGGCCATCCGGTCGCCGGATGGCCTCACCCGCGGCACCGTGCCGCGGGCAGATCAGGCTCAGGTCTGTGCGACCATCGGCGCGTTGTAGCCGCCGGCGAGTTGCTGGGCAGAGACGTCGATGACTTCGCCCGCATTGATCTTGAAGACCGACACCGCTTCGGCCAGGCGCTCGGCCTGGTCCTGCAGCGAGCCCGCGGCCGCGGCGGCTTCTTCCACCAGTGCCGCGTTCTGCTGCGTGACTTCGTCCATCTGCGCCACGGCGCGATTGACCTGGTCGATGCCGCTGGACTGTTCTTCGGACGCGGCCGAGATCTCGCCCATGATGTCGGTCACGCGCTTCACCGAGGCCACGATCTCTTGCATCGTGTTGCCGGCGCGCTCGACCTGCTGCGAGCCCGTGCCCACCTTGGACACGGAATCTTCGATCAGGACCTTGATCTCCTTGGCGGCCTGCGCGCTGCGCTGCGCCAGCGAGCGCACTTCGCCCGCCACCACCGCGAAGCCCTTGCCCTGCTCGCCGGCACGCGCGGCTTCCACCGCGGCATTCAGCGCCAGGATGTTGGTCTGGAACGCGATGCCGTCGATCACCGACACGATCTCGCTGATCTTGCGCGAGCTGCCCGAGATGGCTTCCATGGTGTGCACCACTTCCGACACCGCGGAACCGCCACGCTCGGCCACGTCCGACGCGCTCGCGGCCAGCTGATTGGCCTGGCGTGCGTTGTCGGCGTTCTGCTTCACGGTCGAGGCGAGCTCTTCCATCGAGGCGGCGGTCTCTTCGAGCGAGGCGGCCTGCTGCTCCGTGCGCGACGACAGGTCGGTGTTGCCCGCCGAAATTTCCTGGGCGCCCACGTTGATCTCGTCCACGCCACGGCGCACCTGCGACACCGTACGCGTCAGGCTTTCCTGCATGCGCTTGAGCGCGGCGAACAGCTGACCGATCTCATTGCTGTTGCGCACGTCGACACGCTGGGTCAGGTCGCCGGCGGCGATGCGGTCGAAGTGCTGGCCCGCCTCGATCAGCGGACGCACCACCAGACGGCCGAACACCATGCGCGCCACGATCATCAGGATCAGGGCCAGCACGACGGCGGCGGCCACGGCGATCAGCGCGCGGTCGAAGTTGGTGCGCGCGGAGTCGATGGTCGCCTGCTGCTCGGACTCGATGTACTTCGAGAACTCGCCGATCGCGTCGATGAACGCGGCGCTACGCGGCGTGCCGTATTCGTTGTTGACCATGTAGAACGTGGAATAGTCTTCGCTGCGCAGCGCTTCGACCATCGTGTCCACGCCGTCGTCGATATACGAACGATAGCGGCGGACCAGGTTCATGGAGAGTTGGCGACCCTTGTCGTCTTCCAGCATGTTCTTCTGGAAGTCGGCGAAGCGGGCACGCACGCCGGTCAGCAGATCGGTGGCTTCCTTCAGCGTCTTGGTGGCGGCGGCGCCGGAATTCTCGCCCGAGCCCCAGCCCGATTCCTGCAGGTGACGCGCGGCCACCATCAGGGCCACGCGAGCGCGCAGCATGTCGCTGTTGATGATTTCCACTTCCTTGGCACGGCCGGTCAGGTCATTGACCCGTTGCACCGACTCGTAGTTCTGCTGCAGGAAGAACGCCGCCATCACGCCGACGGCGGCGATCAACACGGCGAAGAAGCTCATGACCCACAACAGCAGCGTACCGACATGCGCATTGCGCAAGGAAAAGGAGCGCTTTTGTTTCTGCTTGGGTGCGCGGGCGCGTTTTTTGGACTTGGCTGTCTTTGCGCCTGATTCGAAACTCGTTTCCATATTTCCCCGTCCTTCAGGATATTCCAACTCTAGTGAGACATGCCATCAGCAAGGGTGCGGCCTTCCTGGTGGCTTCTGGCACCGACCGGTGGGGCGGACAACCCGCCTCGCCGGCCTTCGCGCATCATTCAGCGCGGGTACGGTAGCGATACCCGGTCATCGGGTCCGCGCGGGCGGCGGCACCGTAATCGTGATCACTTCGACTTCTGGCTGCGCCGTCTGCTCGATCACGATCGGCGCAGGCGGCGGCGGGCCCAGCAACTTCTGCCGCTCCCAGGGCTCGAGCAGGATGTTGGTGCTGTCGACCAGACGCACCAGGCGGCCGTCGGGACCAAACTCCAGCCACGCTTCCTTGCGGCTGTAGAGCCCATCGGTCACGAACGTGATCTTGTGCTGCCACAGCACGAGGGCGCTGCCGTCGCGTCGGGCGTACACCGTGGCGGGCTGCGCATTCAGGGCGCGCGCCGCGTCGGGCAAGGTGGACTGGCCGGGCGTCAGCGTGGACAGCTTGCCGGGGTCGAAGTTGTGACCGGTTGCGGCGCAACCCGCCAGCAGCCCGATCGCCACTGTCCAGGACATCAAATGCTTTACGACTCGCATGACACTCCATCCGGCCCGAAGGCCAAAACCATGTTCGACCGGCGGCTCGCGCCGCCGGCACTCAGAAAGACTCCCAGTCGTCATCCGCGGGCGCGCGCCGCGACGGCGCGTGCGAGCCATTCAGGCCGTTGGGTTTGACTGGGGCTGCGCCGGCGCGCGGCACGGCCGCGGCACGGGCCGTTCTCGACGCCGTAGCGGCCGGCTTGGCGGCGGCCGGCCTGGGCGCGGCTGACCGGGACGCGGCCGGCTGCGGCGCGGCAGGCCGCGTCGCGGCCGACGCCCTGCGGGCA
>NZ_NEVP01000015.1:0-144115 GCF_002261315.1 Bordetella genomosp. 5 | reverse complement strand
AGCTTGGCGTAGGGCTTGGTCATGTCTGTTCTCCGGTTCGGTTGAGGGGCGCGGGGTTGAGTGGGGCGCCGTTTGCAGGTCTGCGTCGTTGCGTCGCTGCCATGAACAGAACTTTAAAGAACAGGACAAAAGCCCGGTAGACGGCAAAATATCGCCTCAACGTTCTATTTAAAGAACGATTGGCGCGCAGGCCGCCGAACCGGTACGCTCTCCCGCTCCTCATTGCGGAACCCTCGACATGATGCGCAAGGCGTGCAAGATCCTGCTGGGCGTGGTCTGGACGGTCTGGTTGGTCGCGGCCCTCGCGTTGGCCGTGGGTGTCGTCATTTTCGAGCGAGCCTCTCAGACCTACGTGGTGCCGATCAAGATCGCGTCGGGTGCCACGGCGCAGGCCGAGGTTTACCGCTGGAAGGAGGCACCCCTGTGGCTGGATGCGCGGTTCGGCGACCGGCCGGGCGCGCGGCCCGGCGAGCCGCGGCCCGAGCTGGGCGAATACAGCGTGCCGGTGGACACCCCCAAAGGGGCGTATCCCAGGTTCGCCAATCCCGGCGAGCCTCTGCGCGTGCGCGTGCGGCGCGACGATGGCGCCGAGGTGCTACTGGCCGCCACGCCCACCAGCGCCAGCAGCGCACGGCACTACTACCGCGATCTGTACCCCGCCGTCGTGATCGACGGCACGGTCACGCGGGATCAGGAGCCGGCCTTCATGCTGGCCGAGGGCACGAACAACCTGACCTTCACGATCGAAGCGGCCGGGGCCGCGCTCAGCGGCGAAACCATCGATCTCGTGGTGAACTCGCCGATCGCGCTCAAGCGCACGGCCAGGGGCTACGAGAATCTCTCCACCTTGCTGTTCTGGCCCATCCTCGCGCAGCTGCTCGGCGTGGTGCTGCTCGTGCTGCTGGGGCTCACATGGTGGTATCGCCGGCGCGCCCGTCGCGCTGCCTGACTACGCCGATCGCGGCCTCAAAAAACAAAGGCCCGTGCAACGTCTGCACGGGCCATTGTCATTGCCATCAGGTAGGCGCGATCAGGCTCAGGCCTGGATCCGCTCCACCTTGCCCACCAGCAGGATGTACGACAGGGCGCCCAGCAGCGCCAGCGTCGACACGTAGATGATGGCGGGTGCGAAGTTGTCCGCGGTCACCAGGAAGCCGATCACGATCGGGGTGCAGATCGCCGACAGGTTGCCGATGAAGTTGAACACGCCGCCCGTCAGGCCCAGCAGGCGTTCCGGCGCGAGCGCCGACACCAGCGACCAGGTGATCGAAGCCAGGCCGTTGCCGAAGAAGGCCAGCGCCAGGAAGAAGATCACCCACGGGGTCGAGTCGGTGAAGTTGGCGCCGATCATCGAGGTCGAGATCAGCAGGCCCAGGATGATGGGCAGCTTGCGCGCGAGGCCCACGTTGGCGCCGCGGCGGATCAGGAAGTCCGACAGCACACCCGAGCACAGCACGCCGATGAAGGCGGCCAGGAACGGCACCGAGGCCAGAAAACCCGACTTGATGAAGTCCATGCCGCGGTACTTCACGAGATACGTGGGGAACCACGTCAGGAAGAACCACAGCGTGGAGGTCAGGCAGAACTGGCCGAGGTACACGCCCCACAGCTTGCGCTTGCTCATCACCAAACCCAGGTCAGCCCACGAGAACGGCGCTTTCTTTTCGAGATTGCGACGGTCCAGGTCGACGATGCCGCCGCCCTTCTGAATCAGCTCGATCTCGGCCGCATTGGCGCCCTTGAAGGCACGCGGCTCGCGGTACACCATGTACCAGATCACGCCCCACACGATGCCCAGCAGACCGGTGCTCACGAACACCATGTGCCAGCCGTAGTGATGCTGCAGCCAGGCCAGCACCGGCGTGAGGAACGCCAGGCCGACGAACTGGCCCGAGGTGTAGAAGCCGATGGCGGTGGCGCGTTCGCGCTCCGGGAACCACGTCGTGACCACGCGGTTGTTGATCGGATAGGCGGGCGCCTCGAGCGCACCGACGGCCAGGCGCAGCACGAACAGCAGCACGAAGCTGCCGGCAAAGCCCATGAAGAAGGT
The DNA here is from genome assembly GCF_002261315.1 of Bordetella genomosp. 5. Lineage (NCBI taxonomy): Bacteria > Pseudomonadati > Pseudomonadota > Betaproteobacteria > Burkholderiales > Alcaligenaceae > Bordetella > Bordetella genomosp. 5. The sequence continues at coordinate 142,065 of NZ_NEVP01000015.1, read as the reverse complement.
CGCGGCCGACCACAGGATCAGGGCCAGCGCATACAGCACGCGCGGCGAGACACGGTCGACCAGCCAGCCGCCGGGAATCTGCATCGCGGCGTAGGTCCAGCCGAAGGCCGACAGGATCAGGCCTTCCTGGATGGTCGAGAGGCCGAACTCATCCTTGATGCCAGGCGCTGCGATCGAGAGATTGCTGCGGTCGAGATAGTTGATGACGACGGTGATGAACAGCATCACCATGATGATGTAGCGGCTGCGCGTAGGTTTTTGCGCGAGCGGCGCGCCGGCTGCGGTAGCGATGGACACGGCGGGTCTCCTCGGGGGGGCTTGGGGCCGGCGTGCGCTGTCAGCGTCGCCGGGCATGTTATGAATCTGCAGGGGTCTCGCAAAGCGGCCCGAATGGGATGCGCGGCCCTGTCCGCGCGTCCCGGGCAAGTCGCCCGCGCTTGCCAACCGCTCCTGTCAGGGGCGGCGGTCAGGCGCGGGCGGAGGATTTACCACTCGGCGAAGCTGCCGTCGGCGTGACGCCAGATCGGATTGCGCCAGCGGTGGCCCACGGCGGCGCGTTCTTTCACGTACTCTTCATTGACCTCGATGCCCAGGCCTGGACCCTGCGGGATCGCGACCATGCCATCTTCGTAGGCGAACACTTCGCGGTTGCTGACGTAGTCGAGCAGGTCGTTGGCCGCGTTGTAGTGGATGCCCAGGCTCTGTTCCTGGATGAACGCGTTGTAGCAACCCGCGTCGATCTGCAGGCAGGTGGCCAGCGCGATCGGGCCGAGCGGGCAGTGCAGCGCCAGCGCCACGTCGTAGGCTTCGGCCATGGCGGCGATCTTGCGCGTTTCGGTGATGCCACCGGCGTGCGACGGATCGGGCTGGATGATGTCGACATAGCCGTCGGACAGCACGCGCTTGAAGTCCCAGCGCGAGAACAGGCGCTCACCCAGCGCGATCGGCGTGGAGGTGAGCGGAGCCAGCTCTTTCAGCGCCTCGTAGTGCTCGCTCAGCACCGGCTCTTCGATGAACATGAGCTTGAACGGATCGAGCTCTTTCATCAGCACCTTGGCCATGGGCTTGTGCACGCGGCCATGGAAGTCGACGCCGATGCCGACGTTCGGGCCCACGGCCTCGCGCACGGCGGCCACGTTTTCCAGGCACTTCTCGACCTTGTCGAACGAATCGATGTATTGCAGCTCTTCGGTGCCGTTCATCTTCACGGCGGTGAAGCCGCGCGCCACGGCATTCTTCGCGGCCGCGGCCGTGTCGGCCGGGCGGTCGCCGCCGATCCACGAATACACGCGGATGCGGTCGCGCACGTTGCCGCCGAGCAGTTGCGAGACGGGCACGCCGAGGGCCTTGCCCTTGATGTCCCACAGCGCCTGATCGATACCGGCCAGCGCGCTCATGTGGATCGCGCCGCCACGATAGAAGCCGCCGCGGTACAGCACAGTCCAGTGATCTTCGATGTTGCGCGGATCCTTGCCGATCAGGTAGTCGGCGAGTTCTTCGACGGCCGCGGCCACCGAATGGGCGCGGCCCTCGACCACGGGTTCGCCCCAGCCGATCACGCCTTCATCGGTCTCGATCTTGAGGAACAGCCAGCGCGGCGGGACGATGTAGGTCGTGAGCTTGGTGATTTTCATGAGAGGGACTCCTCTGCAAAGAGATCGAAAGAATCAGCGGGTGGCGATGGCTTGCCAGGCGGCGACGAAGTCGCGGGCGCGCGCGCCCACCTCGTCGGCCGACAGGCCGGGTTTGTACAGTGCCGAGCCCAGGCCGAAGCCCGAGGCGCCGGCCGCGGCGAAGTCGGCCAGGTTCTGCGGCGTGATGCCGCCCACGGGCAGCAGCGGCGCGCGCAGCACGGCACGCCAGGCGCGCAGCACCTGCGGGCCCAGCTGCTCGGCGGGAAACAGCTTGAGTGCGTCGGCGCCCGCGGCCAGTGCGGCGAACGCCTCGGTGGGCGTGGCAACGCCCGGCAGGCAGAACAGCTGCTCGGCCTTGGCGCGGCGGATCACGGCCGCGTCGCTGTGCGGCATCACGATGATCTGGCCACCGGCCTCGCGCACGCGGGCGCAGTCGTCGGGATCGATCACGGTGCCGGCGCCCAGCAGGCAATCGGCCGGCAACACGGCGCGCATGGCGGCAATGCTGTCGAACGGTTGGGGCGAGTTGAGCGGCACTTCGATCAGGCGGAAGCCCGCCTGATACAGCGTCTGGCCGATCGCGGTAGCTTCTTCGGGTCGAATGCCGCGCAGGATGGCGACCAGGGGGCAGGCCTGCATGGCCTGGGACAGCGGGGTGACGGTGCTCATGGCGTCTCCGTGAGAGTCGCGCGGACCAGCCCGGCGGCATGCGCCAGATGCCAGAGACCGCGTTCGGTAGCGTGACGAGCCTGGGCCGGCGTGCCCAGGCCATAGTGATCCAGCGCGAGCCGATAGCGATCGCACAGGGCGTCGTCGCCGCACAGCACGAGGGTCGGCGTGGCGCCTTGCTGACGCAGCATTTCGGCAAGCGTGGCGATCTCGTGCCCGATCAGCAGGCCCGAGAGGTAGTCGGGGCCGGCCGATGCGGTGAGCGCGCCGGTCAGGCTCAGCGTGCGCGCGCTGAAGATCGTGGACAGCACGCCGGCGCGGCCCGCGGGCGCGCCCGCCACGCGCAAGCCGCGCGCATAGGCTTCGGGATCGGCGCCGCCATCGCTCATGGTGCGGCCCAGGATCGTGTGGCCGCGCAGCGCGGCATACACCTCGCCGGTCATGAACGTGTCGAAGTGCGTGACGCGGCCGCGGCGCACCGACACCCACTTGGAATGCGTGCCGGGCAGACCGATCAGCAGGTCGTCCGCGTCGGCGCCGAGCGTGTCCAGCACACCGGCCACCTGGGTTTCTTCGCCACGCATCACGTTGGGCAGGCCGTGGCGCTGGATCAGGCCCGGCACGATGTGCAGCGGCGTGCCCTGGCGCGGCACCTGCGTGAGCTGGCCGGCGAGCTGGCGCAGGTCGACCGGCACGTCGAGGTAGGCGGCTTCGCGCCAGCCTTGCGCGCTGCCGACCATGCCGCAGGCGATCACGGGAAGATGAGGCTCGGCGCGCAGCCAGTCGCCGCAGGCGTGTTCGAACGCGAGTTCGAAGCGGCTGTCCTGATCGGCGGGCGCGGCGGAGAGGGCGCCGTCCTGAACGGGTTGGGGCAGGTTCATGATGCCCCAGGGCAGATGGCGGGCATCCAGCGTCTGGCCATCAGAACCCATGCGATAGGCGCGCAGCGAGGAGGTGCCCCAATCCAGCGCGATCAGTGCCGCGGCGTCGGGCTTGCCGGTAGTCATGGAAAAACTGTCTCGTTGTCGGACGCAAGACGCGCCCGGTTTTAGGGGCCGTGGGCCCCGATGCGAAAAATTCTAGACGAGCGGCCGGAAAATCTCAAAATATAGAATTGAATCTCATATATTGGGATAGAATGCGGTTTTTAAGGTGGTCTTGAGGCTGTTGTGGCCCTTCCCGCCGGGGCAGACGCAGGCGTGTCTTGCCGGTGTTTTATGCTCTGCCGGCTTTACCGCTTTACCGCTTTACCGCTTTACCGCTTTACCGCTTTACCGCTTTACCGCTTTACGGCTTCACCGCTTCATCGCTTCATCGCATAACAGCCTTATCGCTTCACGCCTTACCCGCCTCGGCGCCGTCATCGTGCGCCGGGCTGCGGCGCCTCCGGTGCCGCTCTCGACAGTGAATTCATGAATCGTCCTGCTCTCTCGCACTCTCCGCTCGATCCCGACGCCGGCGCGCCCGCCGGCACGCAGACCCTGATGCGCGGGCTGGCCGTGATCCAGGCCGTCGCCCAAGGCGCGCGCGACCTCAAAGAAATCTGCGCACGCATCGGCGTGGCGCGCAGCACCACGCACCGCCTGGCGAGTTGCCTGGTGCAGGAGCGCTATCTGCGCGTGCTGCCTTCTCTGGGTTACGCGCTGGGGCCGCGTCTGATCGAGCTGGGTTTTCAATCGCGCGAGGCGATCCCGATGGTCACGCTGGCGCGCCCGCATCTCACGGCGCTCGCGGATATCACGGGCGACACGATCCATCTGGGCGTGCGTGACGGCGCCGAGGTGCTGTATCTCGAAAAAATCCCCGGCAAAAAGGGCCTGGAGATGCGCTCGCGCGTGGGTCATCGGATGCCGCTCGCCTGCACGGGCGTGGGCAAGGCGCTGTTGCTCGACGACGATGAGAACCTCTGGCAGGCGCTGCATCAGGTGGGCACGCCGGTGGCGGCGCGCGCCGTCGATCCCAACGCCGGCTGGCGTGTGTTCGCGGAGCGGATGCGCGATTACGCCACGCGTGGCTATGCCTTCGACCTCGAAGACAACGAGCCGTCGATCCGCTGCGTGGCCGCGCCCGTGCGCGATGCCAGCGGCCGCATCGCGGCGGCCGTCAGCGTCTCGAGCACGGTGCCTTACATGTCGCTCGAGCGCATGCGCGAACTGGTGCCGACCGTGCAGCGCTCGGCGGCCGAACTCTCGGCCGAGCTGGGCTGGCAGGTCTAGCCTCGCGCTGCGCGCGTCAGCTGAGCGGCAGCGTCAGCACGCCGGCCGTGGCCGGCCGCATCATCACGCGCCGGTACCAGGCCGACAGCGCCGGCGTGGCCGGGCGCGCGATGGGCAGCCCGAGCCAGCGATGGGTGGAGCACACCAGCGCCACGTCGCCCATCGTGAACTGCGCGCCACTCACGTAATCGCGCTCCTGCAGCGCGGCGTCGAGCAACTGCGCGCAGGCATTGATCTGCTTCACCGACTTGTCGATCACGGCCTGATTGCGTTCGCCTTCGGGCGTGCGGATCAGCTGCAGGAAGGCCGGCACCATGGCGGGCTGCCATTCCGTCGTCTGCCAGTCCATCCAGCGATCGGCATCGCCGCGCACGCACGGGTCCGTGGGCCAGAGCGTGCCGCTGCCATACCGTGCCGCGAGGTAACGCACGATGGCGTTCGATTCCCAGAGCACGAAACCGCCGTCGTCGATCACCGGCACGCGGCGATTCGGATTGAGCTTGCCGTATTCCGGCGTGTCGAGCCCGCCGAACTTGCCACCCACCTCGACGAGCTCGTGCGACAAGGCCAGCTCGCGCACGGCCAGCATGACCTTTTGCACGTTCAGCGAACTCAGTCTTCCCCAAATCTTCAGCATGATGATTCCTTGTGGTCGGTGCGTCTGCCGGGCCGGGATGGCCAAGGGCGGCAGGGCGGGTCAGCGCGGTGGCAGCGCGCGGGGCAAAAAGCCGTTATCGCGGCCGAAGCGCGGCCAGTCGAAGGCCGCGCCGGGATCGGTCTTGCGTCCGGGCGCGATGTGCTCGTGTCCCCACGCGGCGCGCAGCGGATAGCGGGCGCGCAACGCCGCTGTCAATGGCGGCAGCGCCTTGTATTGCGCATCGGTGTAGGGCAGCGTGTCGGTGCCTTCCATCTCGATGCCGATCGAAAAATCATTGCAGCGCTCGCGGCCGGCAAAACGCGACACGCCGGCATGCCAGGCCCGTGCGTCGGTCGACACGTACTGCACGATGCTGCCGTCGCGCCGGACCAGGAAATGTGCCGACACCCGCAGACCGGCCAGGCGTGAGAACCACCGGTTGGCGTTCAGGTCGAGCCGATTCAGAAACAGATCGCTGACGTAATCCGGGCCGCCCGCGGTCTTGAACTCACCGGGCGGCAGCGTGATGTTGTGCATCACCAGCAGGCTCACCTGCGTGCCGGCGGGGCGCGGGTCGGTATTGGGCGAGGGCAGTCGCGTGACGGTGGCGCCCGGCACGAGCCAGCCGTGCCGATCGAGGATCAGGGTTTGCATGACGACATCTGCAGCGTCGCGCGAGGTTGCGCGGGGAAGGCCGTGCCCGGTGGGCAGGCGATCGCTGCATTATGCCGGGAGCGGCGCAGGAAGCAAAAAGCCCAGGCATGACGGCCTGGGCTCCTGAGCGGGACTCCGGGCATCAACCGCCGGGCTTGCCCAGCCGCGCATGCTCGGCGCTGCACCAGGTCTGGCCCTGCTGCAGCAGGGCTTCGGAGCGGGGCAGGTGGATGCCGCAGTGCGCGCATCGCACCATCGGCTCGCTCGGCACCGGGGCGTTTTTCGAGCCCGATGGGCGCGACGCGGCCTGCGGCCTGGCCTGCGGCTTCTTGCGCTGGGCCGCGCGTGCGCCGGCGATGCGGGCGATCATCAGCACCGCCAGGATCACCAGCACCCAGAAAAGAATCTTGCCCATGTTTGCTCAGCCTCGATGCAGGATCACTTCGAGGACGAAGCGGCTGCCGGTGTAAGCCAGGATCAGAAACGCGAAGCCGGTGAGCGTCCAGCGCAGCGCCACGCGGCCCCGCCAGCCTCGAATGTGGCGGCCGGCCAGCAGCACGCCGAAGGTCAGCCACGACAGCAGCGTGAAGACGGTCTTGTGATCGAACGGCAGCAGCCGGCCCGTGAGCAGGGTGGATGCCACCGAGCCCGTGGCCACGGCCAGCGTCAGCACCGAGAAGCCGACCCAGATCACCCGAAACAGCAGTTGCTCCTGGATCAGTAGCGGCGGTTGGGCGTCGAGCACGCGGCCGATGATGCTGCGTTCGGCCGGGGATTCGAGCGGGCGGTGCAGATGGCGGTCGAGCAGCGCCATGAGCATGGCCTGGAGCGCCGCGATGGTGATGAGGCCGTAGGCGGCCAGCGCGATCAATAGATGCAGGCGCAACCAGCCATTGGCGGCGTGCGGCACGACCTGCCCCTGCGGAAACACGGCCGCCAGCAGCGTGACCAGCGTGGCGGCGGGCAGGAGCAGCAGCTGCAGGCCATCGATGCGCACCAGCAGGCTCTCGAGCCAGAACACCAGCAGGCCGAGCCAGATGGCGGCCGACATGGCGAGCGCCCAGCCGATGAAAAGATGTTGTGTCCCCAACATGGATTGCCACAGCGCGATACCATGCAGGACCAGGGCGCCAAGCAGGCACACCCGGGCGATCCGTCCGGTCTGCTCGACACTGCCGTGTTGCGCCAGCCGGCGCCACATCGAGCCGCCCAGAATGGCGTAAGCCAGGGCAGCCACGGCGTGAAATACAATGCCTGATGACATAGAAACCGTTGGGTGGATGAAAGCCTCTGGCGCATCGCGCGCCCGAGGCCAAGATTCAATCAACTAGTGTAAGCGGAAACGCCTCTCATGCTCGATAACCTGACTCAACGTTTGTCGCGCGTCGTCAAGACGCTGCGCGGCGAAGCCCGTCTCACCGAGGCCAACACCCAGGAGATGCTGCGCGAAGTGCGCATGGCACTGCTGGAGGCCGACGTGGCCCTGCCCGTGGTGCGCGACTTCGTTGCGCGCGTCAAAGAAAAAGCCCTCGGCGAAGAAGTGGCGTCCAGCCTGTCGCCCGGCCAGGCCCTCGTGGGCGTGGTCCACAAGGAGCTCACCGCGCTCATGGGCGGCGATCTCGGCGCGCATGCCGCCGAGCTGTCGCTGGCCACCCAGCCGCCGGCCGTGATCCTGATGGCCGGCCTGCAGGGTGCGGGCAAGACCACCACCACCGGCAAGCTGGCCCGCTGGCTCGTCTCCGGCGAGCACATGCAGGGCGGCCGCAAAACCGGCAAGAAGAAAGTGCTGGTGGTGTCCGCCGACGTGTATCGTCCCGCGGCAATCGAACAGCTCAAGACGGTGGCCGCGCAGGCCGGCGTCGATTTCCTGCCGTCCGATCCCAGCCAGAAGCCCGAAGACATCGCCCGCAACGCGGTCGACCACGCGCGCCGTCATCACTACGACGTGCTGATCCTCGATACGGCCGGCCGCCTGGGTATCGACGAGGCCATGATGCGCGAGATCCGCGCGCTGCATGATCTGGTCAAGCCGATCGAAACCCTGTTCGTGGTCGACGCCATGCAGGGTCAGGACGCGGTCAACACCGCGCGCGCCTTCGCCGACGCGCTGCCTCTCACCGGCGTGGTGCTCACCAAGCTCGACGGCGATGCCCGCGGCGGCGCGGCCCTCTCGGTGCGCCATGTCACCGGCAAGCCGCTCAAGTTCGTCGGCGTGTCCGAAAAGCTCGAGGGCCTCGAGCCCTTCTACCCCGAGCGCATGGCGCAACGCGTGCTCGGCATGGGCGACATCGTGTCGCTGGTCGAGCAGGCCCAGAAAAACATCGACATCGCCGAGGCGCAGAAGCTTGCCGCCAAAATCAAGTCGGGCAACAAGTTCGACCTGAACGACTTCCGCGAACAGCTCGGCCAGGTCAAGAAGCTCGGCGACATGGGCTCGCTCCTCGAAAAGCTGCCTGCACAGTTCCAGCAGGCGGCCGGTCAGATCCAGGGCGGCCAGGCCGAGAAGCAGCTGCGCCGCACCGAAGGCATCCTCAACTCCATGACACCGCTCGAGCGCGCCAAGCCCGAGCTCATCAAGGCCGCGCGCAAGCGCCGCATCGCGGCGGGCGCTGGCGTGCCGGTGCAAGAGGTCAACCGCCTCCTGTCCCAGTTCGATCAGATGCAGGGCATGATGAAGCAGATGAAGAAGGGCGGCATGGCCAAGATGATGCGCGCCATGGGCGGCATGAAGGGCCTTGGCAAGTTCGGCATGCGCTGAGCTCGCACCAGCCAAAAAAACGGCCAGACCTTGCGTCTGGCCGAATCGATCGGGGCAAGCGGGGATAGCCTGTCCCGATACATTCCGGCAAACGCTGCGGGGATTGCCGGTCTGTGCGGATATTCCGGGAAGCCGCGACACGCGTCGAGACGCGGCCGGGGCGGATCTAGCCGGGCTGCGAGCGAAGGGGCTTGGGGACGTGATGCAAGCCCGGGGTCGCTCCTTTTTGCATCGAAGAAAAAGGCGCCGTGGGGCTGATTATGGTCGTGGCGGACAGGCGCGCGAAAGCGTGATGGTGTAACGACATGCTATCGCGTGGCGCGGCGTCCGGCGCCGTGCCACGCGAGGAAAAACGACTCAGCCGCCGCCGACCGCCACGACGATTTCGATCTGATCGCCGTTGGCCAGCGCGGTCTCGCCGTGCTTGCTTTTAGGCACGATTTCGCCGTTGCGCTCGACCGCCACGCGCTTGCCGGCGTAGCCCAGAGTGTCGAGCAAGCCGAACACGGTGGTGGCAGGCGCAACCTCGCGGGCCTGCCCGTTGAGCGTGATGTGCATCTAATGACTCCTTATTGATTGGCGTAGCCGTCGGTGGCCTGGATCAGACGCGCCAGGATGCCCGGCTCGTCGAACGCATGGCCCGCGTCGGGCACCAGATGAAACGCCGCCTGCGGCCATGCGCGGTGCAGATCCCACGCGGTGCGCGCGGGCGTGCAGACGTCGTAACGTCCTTGCACGATGGTGCCGGGGATGTCGGCGAGCTTGTGCGCGTCGCGCAGCAGCTGGCCTTCTTCCATGAAGCCCGCGTTGACGAAGTAATGATTTTCGATGCGCGCGAAGGCGAGCGCCGCGCGGTCGGCCGCGTGGCTTTGCTGATGGCGCGGGCTGGGCAACAGCGTGATCGTGTTGTCTTCCCATTTGCTCCACGCCTTGGCCGCGCGCAACTGCTCCACGGGGTCATCGCCGACCAGCCGCTTGCGGTAGGCGGCGATCAGATCGCCGCGCTCGGCTTCCGGGATCGGTGCAAGGTACTCTTCCCATTGATCGGGAAACAGCCACGACGCGCCTTCCTGGTAGAACCAGAGCAGCTCGGAACGGCGCAGCGAGAAGATGCCGCGCACCACGAGCTCGCTGACGCGATCCGGGTGAGTCTCGGCATACGCGAGCGCGAGCGTCGAGCCCCACGATCCGCCGAACACCAGCCACTTATCCACGCCCATGATCTCGCCGCGCAGCCGCTCGATGTCGGCCACGAGATCCCAGGTGGTGTTGTTGTCCAGGCTCGCGTGCGGCTTCGACCGCCCGCAACCGCGCTGATCGAACAGCAGCACGTGGTAGCGGCGCGGATCGAACAGCTGGCGGTGCACCGGCGAGCACCCGCTGCCGGGGCCGCCGTGCAGAAACACGGCGGGCTTGCCCTGCGGATTGCCGCAGAGCTCCCAATAGACCTGATGCCCGTCGCCGGTATCCAGCATGCCGTGACGGTAGGGTTCGATCGCGGGATACAGCATTGCAACCTCACACGTTAGAAAAGGCGGCGCGCGTCAGACGCGCTTGAAGATCAGATCCCAGACACCGTGGCCCAGACGCAGGCCGCGCGTTTCGAATTTGGTCTGCGGGCGATAGTCGGGCCGCGGCGCGTAGCCGTCCACCGTGTTGGCCAGGAGCGGCTCGGCGCCCAGGACCTCGAGCATCTGCACGGCGTAGTCCTGCCAATCGGTGGCGCAATGGAAGTAGCCGCCCGGCTTGATCCGGCTGGCGAGCAGTTGCACGAACGGCGGCTGCAGCAGGCGGCGCTTGTGGTGGCGCTTCTTGGGCCACGGATCGGGGAAGTACACATGCACGCCATCCAGCGAGTCCGGCGGAATCATGTCGCGCACGACTTCCACGGCGTCGTGCTGAATGATGCGCAGGTTCTCGATCTGCGAGGTCTCGATGCGGTGGAGCATGGAGCCCACGCCGGCATTGAAGACCTCGACGCCGATGAAGTTGTCGCCCGGACGCGCCAGCGCGATCTTCTCGGTCGTCTCGCCCATGCCGAAGCCGATCTCCAGGATCGTGGGGGCGCTGCGACCGAAGGCGGCCTGCACGTCGAGCGTGCGCGCGGCATACGGGATGGCCCACTTTTCCATCAGCTGCTCAAGCGCATCGCGCTGACGCTGGGTGATGTGGCCGCGGCGATGCACGAAGCTGCGGATGTGCGTGGCGCCGGGGCTGGCGGGCGCATGGCCGGCCTGGGCGAGCGCCTCTTGCGTGCCCTGCGACAGGGGCTGCGACGCGTCGGCGTCGCTGGCCGGCGCGGGGGCGCCGGGTTGGTGTTCGGGGGTGTTCGTATTCATAACCCGCGATTGTAGTAGGCGCGCGCGGGGAGGTGGGGAGGGACGGATCGGGCCGGGGGGCGGTAACCCGCCGGGCGTATCGAGCCGGGCGAGGCCTGGTCTCCCGCACAAAGCGGAAACGCAGCCTGACATCCGGCGCACGACCGGCAGCAGCGGATCGCCGCCTGAACCCGCACCGTGTGTCGCTCGCTAGGGCAAGCCCGGGCTGCCGCCTGCTGGCGGGTCACCCGCCCGTCGTGAGTACACTGCGGCCCTGTGCGTTCCGCGAGGAACGCGGTTCCGACGCCGCGAGTTCAGGAGCAGCGATGTATTCCTCCACGTTCACCTTCGCCAAGGGCGAGTTCGACGCCGACTTTCACGCGCTGGACGACGCGATCGCCCAGGCGGCCCGCGCCATCCCCGGTTATCTGGGCGAGGAAGCCTGGGAAAACGCCGCCACTGGACTCGTCTCGAACGTGTATTACTGGGAGACGCTCGAGGCCCTGGAGCAGTTGATGAACCTGCCGCGCCACCGCGAAGCCAAGCAGGCGCAGTCGCGCTGGCTGGACGGCTATCACGTGGTGGTGGCCGAAGTGATCGGCAGCCACGGCAACAACAAAATCCCTCATCCGCTGGCCGGACGAGACGTCGCGATCAAGGTGCGCGGCTGCTAGTTTTTGCGAAGCGCGCCCGTGAGTTCCTCGCTATAATTCACGCCTCTGCCGGCCTTTGAGGCCGGTACGACACACCGACGCGGGTGTAGTTCAATGGTAGAACGGCGGCTTCCCAAGCCTCAAGCGTGGGTTCGATTCCCATCACCCGCTCCACTTCACTGCGGTCCACGACAAGCGCAGGACGCTCACTGAGTGGTCGATGCCTTTATCCGGCAGCGCATTTCCTTTTGAGGATGTCCAATGACGTCGGGGGAATGCTCGAGCCGCGACCTCCCTCAGCGCATTGTCAGTCCATCGATCCGTGGGCTGGTCTGCCGCATGGTTGCTCGCATCGCCCGGACAGAAACTCACGCCCATCTCCGCTCGATCCGGGCTCGAGGGTTGAAGCCTGCACGTTTCGATATGACGACCGCTCTTTGCACTCACGCGCAGAAGCGAGACGGTCAGACGCTGAAGCTCGAAGGCCTGAGCTCGGTATTGCACCGGGCTCAGGCCTTTTAGCTTTAACTCGATGCGGTCGTGATTGTCGCGACGGACGGGCGTGCTGCCGCACTCCCGCATGCAACGGGTCGATGCACTCGCAGCGGTTCAGCTGGAAGAACGCTGCCTCGAGCGTGCCGAAACTCGCCTCCCGGAATATCGGCTTCGCCTTAAAAGGCAGCGAACCGCCGTGCTTCTCGTCATGAGCGCGTGTTGGTAGACGCTGTACGTGGGCCGTTCACAGACGAGACCCTCATGGCAAAGCCAGCGTTTCTGGCAGATCGCCAAACCTTTCGTAGGGGAAAATTCCCCAATATATTCGGGCGCTGTCCGGATCATCATCGTTGTAGATCTTGACCGAGACATAAGACACCGTGCCCAGATTCATATCAGGAAACACCACACTGGCGCGCTCGATCGGCGCCATGGCTTCCAATTCTTGAGTGGCGACTTTTTTCTTGGGGTCGAGTATCAACACTTGCCCCTGCGCGGAGCCCGTGAGTCGGGGTTTAACCAGATACAGCTCACAAACAACCGTTTTTGCGCTATACAACGAGTTATTGAACATCATGACGGTGATGTCCGCGTTGCCTTTTGTCGTCTTGCTCGGCGTGAACCTGATCGACCTTGAGAATGCATTGAAAAACAGGTCGTTCGAGAGAGGATAAACGCGGAACAAAACAACCTTTGGCACACCAAAATAGTCTTGCCAGCCTGGTCCCGTGAGCTGCACGTCATACTTGACGTGCATGATTTTAGTCTGGGATGACTGATAAATGTAGGGAGTCAGCTGATATTCGTAGATTGCGTCCTTGACCGCCCCTGTAGAAATGGAAATGCTCAGAGACTTCGAGGTCGTCAAACTGGTTGTGCTCGCGTTGGTGTCACTATTGTGATAGTTCACGGTGGTCGTGAACCACCCAATCGTGAGGCTGCCTCCCACATTGAAGGTAGTGTTTGAACTGTAGGTTGTGTCCTTATGCTTGCTATTTTGGTTGGTATAGTGGGTGGAAGTACCAGCGGCAGTGTCATCGGTTACCGGGACATCTTCCAAGTCGAACATCAGCGTCTTAGGGCCGGTGTAGCCGGGTTTCGAAGCTTCGAGATAGGTCAGGATCGAACCGATTTCGTAGTCTGAATCGTATGCGAAATCCTTGATCGTGGTCGGAAAATAAGCATCCTGGGCTTGCCCGATCGGGAAGACGACCGTGAACACGCCAGCATATGTTTTTACTCCCTTTACGCCCTTGAATATCGGGTATTCCCAATAATAGTAAGGCTGTAGTAGGCCGTGAACCGCATCGTTCTGGCTTACCCCCACGGATACATGCAAATCAGTCGAGCTGCTCGATCCTGAGATTTGAGAAAAATCCTCGCCATACGCAAAACTTGCGTGCACACTGACTTGTATAATGCTCCATTCGGCCTTGAAGCTTTCCTCTGCGGTTAATGACCAGTTTTTGTGCTCTGTTGCCGACAGTCCATTGACGGTGGTTGCGGTGGATCCCAGTGTCAGCATGGGCTGCCCGCTCGTCAGGCTATGTTCGAATGGCGGAGTTTGATAAAGGGCCAATATCTGCTTTGCCTGGGTCGATTCTATCAGCGTGGGCGTGCCAATATAGAAGCAGTTTCCTGACAAATCGGCGCCAAAGAGGTAGGCCATTCCGGCCATTATCCCCAAGCTGCTATCGTAAGAATCGGTGTTGCTATCGATCCATACCGGAAAGGTCAGCCAGGCCAACTGATAGTCCGGATCCTGGAAAGCCAGGGTCGCCTCTCCGACAGCACCCGACACATTGATCGGAATCGTGGCGCGCCTGACGTTCTGGCCCTGTCGCCACGCACCTGCCTCTTGGGTGAGGTAGCTGGTGGCAATGAAATTCACACCACCTGCTTCCGTGTTGCCGGATTGGCTACTGAATGGAATTGCCGCGTAGCTCAAAAACAAGACTGCAGGCTCAAAGTAATAGACAATAATCACGCTTTCGGCGTGAAGGCAGTTGTCATCAGTCGCATGCAGAATGTTTACCCACACCTGAGACTTTTCTTCGCTGTACCAGTCCAACATCAATGCCGATTCACAGACGATATATCTGTTGGGGGCTGATATAAAACTGAGGGGAGTGATGGACAAATTGGCCAACGTTGTCTGCAGCAGCAGCAACTCTCCCCGGCCTGCGCTGGGAATGTTGCGTGAATTGCGGCTCAGGTATTCTCCTTGGGCCTGCCACAGTTCCGTAGTCGTGGTAATGCTTCCGTTCCACGTGCAATAACGTAAAAGAAATCTTCCTGTCCGCGGCGCTTTGGCGCTCGGAGCAACCGGCTTCAGGTCGAATCCTTTATACATCCCCTGCAGCGATCTCACGTTGGGATCGGAACTGCCGGCGCATGGAATATAGACAAAATCATCGGATACCACTGTGCAGGTAAACTGGCTCTGATCTAACGTCTCGTTATTCATGAAGGTCCCGATGTCTACCGAAACCAGCATCAGGGTGGAGACGACGGGAGCCGGTAAATTCAGGGCCACGTGCGCGGCCGGCAGGTCCACCTTTTCTTTATCGCGGCGTAACAGCAGTATTATGTCTTGCGACATATTATTTTGAACGATCGTCATTCCGATGATTTCATCGAACCACGACATGCCCGCGAATCTGATGGCGCCCAGCTCCGGGAAGTAACACGTTGGACTGCCATCGCGCATTGCCAGCGCAGTCAGATCCTTTTGGTCTCCCGCGTGTCTTGCCAGCAGAGGAACCGATCCCAGGGTTTTTACGCTATTCCACTGAGCATCAGTGCAAGAGGTATCGATCTTTTCTTCTGCTACCAGTTCGCCTGTGTGCGGACACAGACTGATCTTCAGCATGGCTCGGTTCTGCTTCACGACATGAACATATGCGCGTGCATCAGCGCCAGAATGAATGCTCTTCACGTCGAGCAGTACTTCATCACCTTCGGCAATTTTGATGTAGCGCTACGTTTTCGTGTCCGCCGAAGTGTAATAAGCGTGCCAGCCAAAGCCGTGATTATCACTGTTGGTCAACAATATGCAGATGGTGTCCAGTACCGGAGACTCTGTTCTGTATGCCGTTCCCACGGGAATGGGCGGGACAGGGTAAGTGTTATTGCCAGACCGGTAGGGATGATCAAAAGGACTACTGCCATTCAGGCTATTCGACATGATGTAGGGCGCCGCCGAAAGTCGAGATAAAAAAATGCCCCGAAATTCGGGGGGGCTGGGAGATGCGGGAATTGCTTTTATTGCTTTGACTCGTCATGGTCGGCGGCCGCGCATGGACGTTTAGCACCTTCCGTCACGCGATCCCGCCCGACACAAATCATCTTTGAATTTTTTTATAGTTATCCAAATAGAATTTGTGCCAATTTGAGATATCCGGGACGTATGAGCTAGCCTAGCCCAATCCCTTTCGGGCGCATCAGAGCCAGTGAACCGAAACTTTGGAGGTAGACGCGCTGGGAAGCAAAGGTGTCAGACTGCATTTGCCGCAGGAATGGCAGTCAATGGTGTCAGACTGCCATTGCCGTATTTGCCCTTGCGTCGATTGGCGGACCTGCTGTTGGCCGAAGAAGGCTGCGCTGAAGTGCAGTCTGACACCTCGGCAAGAGCAAAGGTGTCAGACTGCCTTTATTTACCTGCACTCACCCGCAGATATCTACGGGATGCACGCTGAGCCTCAGAAGGCTCGCGTTATGAGCGCGCGTTAGTAGGCGCTGTATTTGGGCCGCCCAGAGACGAGACCCTCATGGCAAAGCCAGGGTTTCTGGCAGATCACCAAACCTTTCGTAGGGGAAGATTCCCCAATATATTCGGGCGCTGTCCGGATCATCGTCGTTGTAGATCTTGACCGAGACATAAGACACCGTGCCCAGATTCATATCGGGAAACACCACACTGGCGCGCTCGATAGGCGCCATGGCTTCCAATTCTTGAGTGGCGACTTTTTTCTTGGGGTCGAGCATCAGCACTTGCCCACTTGCGGAGCGCGTCGGTCGGGGTTTGACCAGATACAACTCACAAACAACCGTTTTCGCACTATACAAAGAATTATTGAACATCATGACGGTGATGTCCACGTTGCCTTTTGTCGTCTTGCTCGGCGTGAATCTTATCGACCTCGAGAATGCGTTGAAAAACAGATCGTTCGAGAGCGGATAAACGCGGAACAAAACAACCTTTGGAACAGCAAAATACTCTTGCCAGCCTGGTCCGGTGAGCTGCACGTCATACTTGACGTGCATGATTTTAGTCTGGGATGACTGATAAATGTAGGGAGTCAGCTGATATTCGTAGATTGCGTCCTTGACTGCCCCTGTAGAAATGGAAATGCTCAGAGACTTCGAGGTCGTCAAACTGGTTGTGCTCGCGTTGGTGTCACTATTGTGATAGTTCACGGTGGTCGTGAACCACCCAATCGTGAGGCTTCCTCCCACATTGAAAGTAGTGTTTGAACTGTAGGTTGTGTCCTTATGCTTGCTATTTTGGTTGGTATAGTGGGCGGAAGTGCCAGCGGCAGTGTCATCAGTTACCGGTACATCTTCCAAGTCGAACATCAGCGTTTTTGGGCCGGTATAGCCGGGTTTCGCCGCTTCCAGATAGGTCAGAATCGAACCGATTTCGTAGTCTGAATCGTATGCGAAATCCTTGATCGTGGTCGGAAAATAAGCATCCTGCGCTTGCCCGATCGGGAAGACGACCGTGAGCACGCCAGCATATGTTTTTACTCCGTTTACGCCCTTGAATATTGGGTATTCCCAATAATAGTAAGGCTGTAGTAAGCCATGAACCGCGTCGTTCTGGCTCACCCCCACGGATACATGCAAATCAGTCGAACTGCTCGATCCTGAGACCTGAGAAAAATCCTCGCCATACGCAAAACTTGCGTGCGCACTTACTTCTAAAATCCCACTTCCAGCCTTGAAACTTTCCTCTGCGGTTACTGACCAGTTTTTGTGCTCGGTGGCCGACAGGCCATTGACGGTAGTTGCGGTGGATCCCAGTGTCAGCATGGGCTGCCCGCTCGTCAGGCTATGTTCGAATGGCGGAGTTTGATAAAGGGCCAATATCTGCTTTGCCTGGGTCGATTCTATCAGCGTGGGCGTACCAATATAAAAGCAGTTTCCTGACAGATCGGCGCCAAAGATGTAGGCCATTCCGGCCATTATCCCCAGGCTGCTGTCGTAGGAATCAGTGTTGCTGTCTATCCATATCGGGAAGGTCAGCCAGTCCAGCTCATAGGTCGGCCATTTGAACGCCACGGTCGCCACTCCGGCGGGGCCATGCACTTCAATTGGAATCGTGGCTCGCCTGATATTTTGGCCTTGTTGCCACTTACCAGCCTCCTCGGGATTAAGGTAACTGGTGGCAAGGAAGTTCACGCCGCCCACCTCCATGTCAGCGGATTTGCTGCTGAATGGGATTGCCGTGTAGCTCAGAAACAGGGCCCCAGGCTGAAAATAATTGATGGCAACTAAACTTTCAGTTTGCAGGCTGTTGTCGTCAGCCGCGTGCAGAATGGTGATCCATACTTGAGATTTTTTGTCGCCATACCAGTCGGGCTTCAGCCACGAGTCGCATACGATATACCTGTTGGGGGCTGATATATAGCTGAGAGGAGTAATGCTTAGATTGGCCAGCGTCGTTTGCAATAGCACCAACTCCACCTGGCCTGCGCTGGGGATGTTGCGTGAGTTGCGGTTCAGATATCCTGCTTGGGCCTGCCACAATTCCGTAGTCGTCGTAATGCTCCCATTCCACGTGCAATAACGTAGAACAAATCTTCCTGTTCGTGGCGAATTTGCACTAGGAGCGGCCGGCTTCAGGTCAACTCCTTTGTACATTCCCTGCAGCGACTTCACATTAGGATCGGAACTGCTGTCGCAGGGGATGTAAACAAAATCATCGGAAACCACCGAGTAGCTGAACTGGCTCTGGTCTAAGGTCTCGTTATTCATGAAGGTCCCGATGTCTATCGAAACCAGCATCAGGGTTGAGATGACGGGTGCAGGTAGATTCATGGCCAACTTCGTGGCCGGCAGGTCCAGTGTATGTCTATCGCGGCGCAACAGCAGTATTATGTCTTGCGACATATTATTTTGGACGATCGTCATTCCAATGATCGCGTCGTACCATCCCATTCCTGAGAATCTGACGGCTCCCAGATCGGGGAAATAGCAAGCTGGATTGCCATCAAGCATCGCGAGCGCGGTCAAATCTTTTTGGTCCCCCGCGTGTCGGGAAAGCAGAGGAACGGAGCCCAGAGTTTTTATGCTGTTCCATTGATCACTGGTGACAAAGCCATCTATTTTTTCTTCTGTCACCAGTTCGCCAGTGTGCAGATCCAGGCTGATCTTTACCGAGACTCTGTTCTGCTTCACCACGTGGACGTACTCTCGGGCGTCAGCGCCAGAATGGACACTCTTCACGTCAAGCAGTACTTCATCACCTTCGGCAATTTTGATGCAGCGCTGCGTCTTCGCATCGGCCGAAGTGTAGTATGCGTGCCAGGCAAAACCGTAATTTTCGCTGTTGGTCAATAATACGCAGATGGTGTCGAGCACCGGATACTCTGTTCTGTATCCTGCACCTACCGGAATGGGTGGGACGGGATAGGTGTTATTGATAGAGCGATGGGGATGATCAAAAGGATTGTTGTCATGCACGCGGTTTGACATGATGTGGGGCGCCATCGAAAGCCAATGTAAAATCCCCCGAATTTCGGGGGATTTGGGGAACGTCTGAACGGTCTTTGCTACTCTGATTCGATCGAGATCGGCAGGCGCGCCTGTACCGACTCGCCCCCTTCCGTCACGCCCACCACCTTATATTTGCAATTCTTGATCTCTACTGAACCGGTGTTGGGTGTCAGGAAGATGGACTCGGCATCCAGCCGTGTGATGCGCACGTTGACTCGCGCGGGGCCGTCACCCTCGATTCTCATCATGTAGAACGAGACCAGGTCCGCCAGATTATTTCCGTATACGCGGAATTTCTGTGTACGAAATTCTTCAGGGGTGACGGTGGTGGGATTTACCCTCGAGATGGATGGAGGCCCGCTGGGTTCGCTCTTGTTGCTTACCGTCACCGGACCAGCGCTCGAATACAGACAAATTTCCTGCAGGTCGGAAAATCTGAATTCGAAGCCGTACATTCCGTCTTCCAGTCCTTCCGGAATGAGAAACTCATAACTCGAGAATGTGTCCCAGTCGTCGCAGACAACCGCGCTCAATTGAGCGGTTCCGAGGCGACCACCAAAAAACTTCATGCTGCCAGGGTTTGCCGGCGAAATAGGCGCTGTTGTCACTTTTACCAAGCTGCCCGCTATCGCGCCGTCTTGGTCAAAAGAGATCACATCCACGGTGACTGTCATTTTGGCTTTGTCCTGAGGCTAAAACATTTAGGAGAAAATTCGAATTTGCTTCGAAGCTCGCGGGATAGATGCAAGCTAATCGTGTGCTGTGCAGAGAGATCAGCAGGCAAGTTCTCGAGTTGGCACAAAAATGTAATGTGCAAACATCGTTTGACAGCATTGATTTGTTTTAGAAATCGCCAAATAGAATTTTTGCCAATTTTTGATGGCCGGCGCTCGCGAGGCTTCCCGAAAACCTATCCCTGTCGGGCGCATCAGGGCTGACGAATGGGGCGAAGGGAAAGGTGCTGAATGAGATCAGCCGAAGGCGGCGGGCGCCCAGATACGGGCGAGGCGGGGGCAGGCCTGCTGTTGTAGCGATGGTGAATGGATTCAAGGCCCGCTGCTAATCACCGGCAGCTTGGACTCAATCAGCAGTGAGCTTGCGCGGAGTGAGCCGGCTCAGTTTTGGGCCCGCGTTGTCACACGGAGTGTGACCTCCGGGTCGCGCTGATCTTGCGCAAACGGGCGGTGATGCGCTCGACGCAGGGGGCGCTTAAATCACGTTGCGGGTCTGGGGTGTGAGCGCGAAGCACGGAAGCCGTCTGCGTCGTGAAACGCGGCGCGTGGTTGCCACTTCGCCGGGGTGATCATGACTGCATTCGCGATCAGGTTCGTCAGGCCCATATGGCGCAAATCGCCGTGTATTTGACATGTCGGTTATTGCGACCTTGGCATATGCTGCCCTCGCCCAGGACCTTCTTCGAGTGCCGTCGTGACAGCGCACACGCATCCCCGCAGCCGTGACGCCCATACCGAGCGCCTGCTTACCGCCCCGATTTTTCCGGTGATGTTGTCGCTGGCCGGCCCGACGCTGTTGGTGATGCTCACCCAGACGCTCGTGGGATTGTTGGAAGTGTGGTTTCTGTCGCGGCTTGGGGAGGACGTGCTGGCGGGTGTGTCGGTCGTGTTTCCCTTGTTGGCGTTGACGACGGCGCTCGCGACCGGCGCGGTGGGTGGGGGCATGCTCGGCGCGGTAGCCCGGGCGCTTGGACGCGACGATCGTGCGCAGGCCAATGCGCTGGTCTGGCATGCCGTCGCCATTGCGTTGGCGTTCGGGGTCGGCACGGCGGGGCTCGTTCTGCCGCTCGGCGGCGCGATGTTCGGCGCCATGGGAGCGAGCGGGGAAGCGTTGGGGTACGCCAACCGCTATGCTGCCGTCGTCTTCGGCGGCGCGCCGCTGATATGGCTATTCAATGCCTTGCTGGCCGTCATCCGGGGCAGTGGCAATGTCGTTTTGCCGATGCGGGTGGTGTGCGGCGGCGGGATCATCCTGATACCGGTATCGTGGCTGCTGATTTTCGGTGCGGCAGACTTTCGAGGGCTGGGCGTGACCGGCGGCGCGCTGGCGATGGTTTTGTACTACGCCGCCGGCAGCCTGATTTTCGCGATCTATCTCTGGCGCGGCCAAGGAGTGTTGCGGCCTTCTGCCAGACCGCCGAGGCTACAGCGTGGTCTCTTCGCCGACACTCTCAAGGTCGGCGGGGTGTCGGCGCTCATTGCCACGAGTACCAATCTCACCATTGCCGTCGTGACCGGTTATGTCGGGTCTTACGGTCTGGCGGCGGTGGCGGGATACGGTGCGGCCGCCCGATTGGAGTTCCTGTTGGTGCCGATCAGTTTCGGTATCGGCGGGCCCGCCGCGATTCTGATCGGCACCAATGCGGCGGCCGGCAGGCACGATCGCGCACGCCGCGCCGCGTTGATCGCCGCCTGTCTGGGCTTTGCGGTGGCGGAAACCATCGGGCTGTTGGCCGCGATTTGGCCCGAGGTTTGGCTGCGCGCGTTTTTGACGGACCCGCTGAGTCTGGCGACGGGAAGCGCATATCTGCGCCATGTCGGCCCTTTCTTTGGTTTCTTCGGCCTTGGCTTCACGCAGTACTGCGCGGCGCAGGGCACCGGAAAAATGTCGGTGCCTTTGATCGGCGCGATGGCTCGCACGGCGATTGCAGTGGGCGGCGGCCTGATCGCCACCACGCAGGCCGGACTGTTCACCAGCGTGGGCCTGGGTATGGCGGCATTTGCCGCGGCGGGGCTCTATGCGCTGATGCGCGATTGGCGAAAACAGGAATGACGAAGGGCGGCGTCCGGCGTCGACATGGCGCAACAGCGCGCGAAGGTTTCGGTAAACAACGTGGATGCCGTTCCACGTGCCGGATTAAGCTGATCTTCACTTGCTTGAAAAGGACGCATGATGCGGCACGTGGGTTTGATCCTGGAGGATGGCTTCCAGCTGATGGGTCTGGCGGCGCTCTCCGCCTTTGAACTGGCCAACGCCGAGCTGGGCGATAAGGGCTATCGGCTGACGGTGTTGTCCGAGAAGGGCGGCACGATCAGGTCGTCGATGAATGCGGGGATCGAGACGACACCGCTCGGGGTCATGCCCGACACGCTGATGGTGGCCGGTCAGCTGGCGCCCCAGGATATTTCGCCGGGGCTGCGCGCGTATCTCGTCCGCGCGGGCAAGCACGCGCGTCGCGTGGCTGGGGTGTGCACGGGCGCCTTCGTGCTGGCGCAGGCGGGTCTGCTCGATGGGCGCGCCGCCACCACGCACTGGGCGCATGCACGCACGCTTCAGGCGCGCTTTCCGAAGGTCCGGGTCGAGGAGGACCGCATATTCATCCGGGACGGCAATGTCTGGACGTCGGCGGGAATGTCGTCGGCGATCGACCTGACGCTGGCGCTGATCGAAGAGGACCATGGCTCCACGCTTTCGCGAGCACTGGCGCGCAAGCTGGTGGTCTACCATCGGCGTCATGGTGGCCAGTCGCAATTCTCGGCGATGCTGGCACTGGAGCCGCGCTCCGACCGGGTCAAACGGGCGCTCGCTTACGCGCGTGAAAACCTGTGCAATTCCCTGTCGGTCGAAGAGCTTGCCGAGGCGGCCAGCCTGTCACCGCGTCAGTTCAGCCGGGTCTTCCGCGAAGAGACCGGGCGGTCGCCCGCGAAGGCCGTGGAGATGCTGCGGCTGGAAGCCGCGCGCGTCATGCTGGAAGACGGTCGTCACCCCTTGGAAATCGTGGCGCGTGACACAGGTTTCGCCGATCGTGATCGGATGCGGCGCGCCTTCCTGCGCAATCTCGGGCAGCCTCCGGCCAGCGTGAAGCGGGGGTTGATGGCGACGCAGCACAGCGAGCCCGCCTGAACGACGGCGGTGAGCCGAGTGTCCTGCCCGTGTCCGTTTTTGCCGGATCTATGACATTTGAGACTTGGCCGTGGCAGCGCATAGTGCGTCCATCGAAGGCGCCATCCCGGCGCACCAAAAGGACAAATCATGCAGATGACGGGCAACACGATCTTTATCACTGGCGGCACTTCGGGCATTGGCCGCGCGCTCGCGGAGCAGTTTCATTCCCTGGGTAACAAGGTCATCATTGCCGGACGCCGCCAGGCCCTGCTGGATGAAGTCGCCGCGGCCCATCCGGGGATCGAGGGCGTCGCGTTGGACATCTCGGATGCGGACGACATCGACCGGGTCGCCGCGCAACTGATTCGCGACTATCCGACGTTGAACGTGCTGATCAACAACGCCGGCATCATGCCGTTCGACGATCCTTCGGGGGTGATCGACGATGCCGTGTCCCGCCAGATTCTCGCTACGAACCTGTTGGGCCCGATCCGCCTGACGTCTGCGCTGATCGAACACCTCAAGGCGCAGCCGCGCGCGACGATCATCCACAACACCTCGGTTCTGGCCTACGTGCCGATCGCCACCAATGCGGTCTACTCGGCCTCGAAGGCAGCATTGCACTCGTATGCCTTGTCGCAGCGTTTCATGCTCAAGGGCACCCGCGTATCGGTCCAGGAAATCGCGCCTCCGTGGGTGGACACCGACCTGATCAAGAAGAGCGGCGACCCTCGTGCCATGCCGCTGGACGCCTTCATCGCCGAAACGATGAAGGGGCTGGCAACCGATGCGCCGGAGATATTTGTCGAGGGAATCCGCGCCTTGCGTGACAACCCCGGCATTAACGAACACGCGTTCGTCGATGGCTTCAACGCGGAAATCGCGGCCAATCCGATCCCCGTGTAAGGCACCGGTCTGACGGGCTCGCGTCCGTTCGAACCCCAGTCGGGAGCGTTGCATGTCGACCGCAACGCGTGTCCAGGATTCGCGCGCCCGTTTGTTGCGGTCCACACCGGTGCGTCCCGGTCGGGGGCCCCTCTCGACCGCCCACTCCTACAAATGAAAATCCCCGGCCGCTTCCGGCTGGTACAGCACCTTTTCGATGTGAATGCGATGCGTGCGGTTCGATACGCGCCAGTCGATCGCGTCGCCGGCCTTGTAGCCGAGGATGGCGGTGCCGATGCCGGAGCTCACCGAAAGCTTGCGAGCGCCGTCGTCGGCGTCCTGGGGATAGACCAGGTCCACTTCCATCTTCTCGTCGTTCAGGTGCAGGACGGCGCGGGAGTTCATGGTGACGACGTCGGGCGCGACTTGCGCCGGGGCGACGACGATGGCGCGTTCGATTTCGTGCTCCAGCTCGAAAATGTCCGGCGCGGTTTCGAGGGCGATCAGGTCTTGCAGGCGGGTCTTGTCGATCTCGGTGACGTAAATGTCGGATGCGGTGCCGATGGCGTTGTCGCGCAGGTGCTGGCGGTAGCGGTCCGAGGTCATGGAGAAGGACTTCAGCGTGGCGGTTTCGCTGTCGAGCAGGAAACCGCTGCGCAGAAAGGCGTTGACCGAGCGCGTGTTGTCGACGTGGATCTTGGCGATCAGTTTGTCGGCGCGCATCTCGAGGAAGGCGAGTTTCATGCCTTCGCCGATTGCGCTGGCGCCGAGCCTGCGGCCCCAGTTGTCGCGGTTGCCGATGACCAGCACGATTTCGCAGTCGGTGCCGGTCTGGACGAGCCGCACGAAGCCGACGGGCACGTCATGGCGGTCGTACGCCATGAAAAACCGGCCGCCCTGATTGAACAGGTGGGTGAGCGTGGGCAGTTGAACGCGGCCGACGAGCTGTTCGATGAATCGCGAGACATGCCGCGAATCGCTCAGATAGCGTGTGACGCTCTCGTCGTCCAACCATTCAATCAAGTCGAGCGCGTTGGCCCGAGTGATCTCCGGGCACAGCGCAATAAAAGGCTTGGTCATCTTCACAAGGTGAGTTGCAAGTATGAAAGCCCTTCATGGCCGTGGCCGTGACGGTTCTTTCTGAAGAGCCCGCATTATAGGCCGGCGGGCGTTTCGTGCGCGGCCGTGCGCACCAGCCCCGCGCTCAGTGCCAGCGCCGCGAAGCCGATGACCGCCGCGTCGGGAGAGACATGGTTCATCACGGCGGCGAAGAGCGGGGCGCCCAGGGTCTGGCCGATGGCGAGAAAGAGGAAGCTGATGGTGAGGCCGGTGGCGGGGCGGTCGGGCAGCGCGGTGACGCCCCACACGAGATAGACGCCGGTGAGGCTGATGTAGGCCAGGCCGAAGAGGGCACCTCCAGCCAGCGCGAGGGCGGCGCTGGTGCCTGCCTTGCCGACGAGCAGCGTGCCCACGGCCAGGGCCGCGAGAAACGCGACATGAACGAGGCGGATGCCGAAGCGCCGCATCAGCAGGCCGGCGCTCGCGCCCGCGACGCCCGCGATGCCGATGGCGATCCAGAGCCAGCCGGCGCTGGCTTCGTCCCATCCCAGCCGCAACATCGCGAGCTGGCTGCCGAAGGACCAGACGGCGGTGCTGGCGGCGCCGGTGAGTAGCGAGGCGGCGACGAGGCGCTTGAGGGAGCGGTTCAGCTTGGGCAGGCCGCCCCGCGCGGTGGTGTGCGAAGGGGACGCGGGCGGCACGCTGCGCGCGATGGCGACGGCCATCAGCACGGCGGTGAGCGCGAACAGGCCGTACACCCAGCGCCATGGCAGCCCGAGCATCAGCGCGATCACGCCGGCGAGTGCGACGCCCGCGCTGGTGCCGGCGTTGATGATGGTGTTGGTCGCGTCCTGTCTGCGCGCCTCGACCACGGCACTGACGGCGGCGGCCAGGGGCGGGGACACGAGCCCGGTGCTCACGCCTGCCAGCAGCACCGCCACGGCCAGCAGCAGGGCCGATGGCGCGAGCGCGATGCCCGTCATGCCGATCGCGGCGATCAGGGCCGCGGCGAGCGCCGCGGTGCGCGCGCCCACGCGTTCGGTGAGCCAGGCGGACATCACGATGGCAAGGCAGTAGCCGAGAAACGAGCCGCCGGAGATGAGCCCCGCCAGCATGGGCGGCAGCGACAGCTCGGCATCGATCTGCGGCAGGAACAGGCCGAATGCGAAGCGCGCGAAGCCGTAGCAGACGGCGATGAGGCCGAACCCGGCGGCGGCGAGGCGCGCGTCGGCGCTCATCGGTCGGCATGCGCCATCAGCACCGCGGCGGCTCGCCGGGCGGCGGTGACGGCCTGCGGGCCGCGATAGATCGCGGTGGCGGTGGCCCCTTCGAACAGAACGACGATCTGTTCGGCGAGCGATTTGTGGCCACGGCCACCCAGCTCGTGCTGGACGATAACGCGAATGCGATCGGCGACCGCGTTTTTGTGGGCCAATACGGCGGCTTCGATCTCCGGCGTGGCGCCGCCCGTTTCGCCATGCGCGCGCAGGAACAGGCAGCCATGCGCGCCCTCGTCGCGGATCCATTGTTCGAGCGTGTCGAAGACTTCAGACACGGTGTTCACGCGCAGCAGCGCCATGAAACGTTGGTCGCGGCCGGCGAGCACGCTCGCGATGAGCGCGGTCTTGCTGCCGGAATGCTTGTACAGCGTGCGGCTCGACATCTCGGCGGCCTGCGCGAGGTCGTCCATGCCTGTCTGGCCGAAACCCTTGCGATGGAAAAGCGCTTCGGCGGCCTGCATGAGCTTGGTGTGCGTATCCATGCGGTCAGTGTAAAACGATCGTTTTACATGCGTCAACGCGTGGGCTCGTCGGCGCGTGGGTGAACGGGGGGGGAATCTTGTCCGTAATCAGCGAAGTGTTACGAGGCATCTCGATCGGCCATCGCGCGGGACGCCCATGCTAGGGTGTCGCTGAAGCGAAATCGTCGGTTATTTTCGGCGTCGCGGCCCGGCCGCGCGCGTCTTCAGAATCGCTTAAGAATTTGCCTGCATGCTCGCCCTCAAACGAGGCGCTGGCAGCGCGAGCGAGGCGTCTTGCCTCGTGACGCCGCGGGTGTCATTCACAAGCGGATCCCCGGCGACGGGCGGGATCCAGGCATCAAAGGAAGTGCATGATTTCAAAGCTGTCAGGAAGGCTCAATGCTTTCCCGAGCGCCGCCTTACGCAATGTCCTCCCGTGGTTCAACGAGCGTCGGCAGTTTCTGTCGGCGATGCTGGAAAATCCTTCGGCCATCGGCGCCATCGCGCCGTCGAGCGCGGCATTGGCCCGCGCGATCACCGATACGGTGCGCCCCGGCGCGGGCCTGGTGCTCGAGCTGGGTTGCGGCACGGGAGTGTTCACCCGCGAGATCGTGCGGCGCGGCGTGTGGCCGCGCGAGCTGGTGCTGGTCGAGCGTGATGCCGGCATGTGCGGCGCGTTGCGCGAACAATTTCCGCGGGCCACGGTGCTCGATACGCCGGCGCAGCAGCTGGCCGCCGAGCTGGCCGCGCTCGAGCCCATCGCCACGACCATCTGCGGTTTGCCGCTACTGAATTTCAGCGACGCGGATACCTTCCGCATCCTGACCACGGCGTTCGATGCGATGACCGAAGACGGTTCGCTGCATCTCTTCACGTATGGCTGGCGCTGCCCGGTTTCTCCGGTCGTGCTCGACGCCTGCGGGCTGCAGGCGCGGCGGCGTCATTTCGTGCCGCTCAATCTGCCGCCGGCCTCGGTGTATGTGCTCGAAAGAAAGTCGAGCGGGAGCGGCGGCGACGCCCGCTGAGGGCCGAACGCGGGGCGCCGCGTCGGGTTGAGCCCGGACGCCGGCCACCCGCGCGTGGGCACGGCCTCGCGCTGCGTTCAGCGCCGCTCGCGCCGGCGCACAGGTTCGCCCAGCGGTTTGACGACGGCAGCGCGGAACTGGCCTTCGTCGTCGTGCATCGCCACCAGGCTGCGCGCGCGTTGCCAGAGCGACATCTCACGCACCGGCACGCGTGCCACGGCGGCCACGTCCTGCACGCCCACCGGCCGAGCCTTCGCGGGCGTGTCGGCCTCGTCGTTTTCCTTGTTGCCGCGATGGCGCACCAGCCGCGCGGTGATCAGCATGACGGCCGCGAGCATGCAGACGCCGATGGCGCAGATCAGCAGGAAACGGCGGTCTTCGGGAGACTCGGCCGTGGTCATGAAGAAATCCCAATACACGAAGAACATGAAGCCGGCCCAGACGGCCACGAGCAGCAGCGGCCGCAGAATCGTGAGCCAGAGCCAGCGGCCCGCGCCCGCAGGCCCGGACACCCGCAGCCAGGTCGACAGCGAACGATCGGTGTTGTCGATGATGGGCTCTTTAGGCATCTCTCTCTCCTCTGTCCGGGCTGACCCAGACGGCGCGTTTGCCGCGGCTGCGCATCAGCACCGCGGGCACGGAGGTCACGGTCGTGACCATGTTGATGAACCAGAATCCAACCGGATACCAGAACGTCCAGAAGTAGTAGCGCAGCAGGCCGCGGTCGTACTTGCGATCGACCAGCATGCTGGTGAGGATCTGCAGCATGCAGGCGATCGCCAGCAGCAGGCCGTGCCACTGCGGCAGCAAGCCCACGCGCCACGCGCCGGGCAGGCCGAGCGCGGTGCCGATGAGGCCGCCTAGCAGGACCAGCGCCATCAGGTAGGCCCACAGCACGCTCAGACAGTACTCGGCGTAGATCGGCCACATGCGGCGCATGTGCCAGCGCGCGACCTGCGGCGTGTACTTGAACAGCGTCTGCACGCCGCCCATGGCCCAGCGCAGGCGCTGGCGCCACAGGCCGCGCAGCGTTTCGGGCGTGAGGATCCAGCTCAGCGCCTGCGGCTCGAAACCGATGCGCCAGCCCGCCAGCTGCAGTTTCCAGCTGATGTCGATGTCTTCGGTGAGCATCTCCACGCTCCAGAAGTTCACGTCGACCAGGGCTTGGCGGCGAAACATCACGATGACGCCCGACACGGTGAAGAGGCGGCCGTAGAGTTGCTGCGTGCGTTTGATGAGGCCGATGATCGACGAGAACTCGCCCACCTGCATGCGGCCCAGCAGCGTGGTGCGGCTGCGGATGCGCGGATTGCCGGTGATGGCGGCAACCTTGCCGTCGCGCAGGAAGTGCCGCAGCAGCCAGGGGATCGCATTGCTGTCGAGCAGCGAGTCACCGTCGATGCCGAGCACGTACTCGCCCTGCGCGAGCAGCGAGGCGGTGGTGAGCGCCACGGCCTTGCCCTGGTTATGGTTCTGATGCACGACGCGCAGGCGCGGATGCCGCAGGGCCAGCGCGCTCAGCCGGTCGCCCGTGCCGTCGGTGCTGCCGTCGTTGACCGCGATCACTTCGTAATCGGGGTAGTTCAGCGCCATCAGCGCTTCGATCACCTCATCGATGTTGTCCTCTTCGTTGAAGCATGGCACGAGGATGCTGACCATCGGGGTCGAGGGCAGCAGCGACAGCGGATCGATGTCGCCCTGTTCTTTGCGCTCGAACTGGTAGTAGTGCGCGATGCCACCCGTGATCCACAGCCACGCCATGCAGAACGGGTAGTAGAAGACGTAGGCGAGCACGAGGCTGGCGGCGAGGTTCCAGGTCATCATCATCGCGCACCCCGGCTCATGGACGGCGGCGTTGCGACGGCGGCGGGATCGGCGGCGCCGGTGGCGTTCACCGGGTCGCGGAAGAACTCGCGGCCCAGCGTCTGCTGGATCGACAGGTGCGGCTTCACGGCGTCGAGCGCCGGCTGGTCGTTGAGGAAGTCATCCGGGTAGTAGCCGAGATTGCGCACGCCGGCCTGGCGCAGCAGCGCCAGGTGGCGGTTCATCACGTTGTCCGGGATCGGCTTGCCGGTGCGCCAGTCGCGCGCCTGCAGTTCGAACAGCGTGCGCGGCGCGGCGCCGGGCACCGCGGCCACCATGCGCGCGAGCTTGCGCAGCCAGGCGTCGGGGTCGGGCGCGTTCTCCATATAGGGCATGGCTTCGAGCGCGGTGTAGTCGTAAGCCTGGACGAACTGTTCGAAGTTCTGGGCGAAGTAGGCTTCGCTTTCGGGCTCGAGCAGCGGCAGGGTGTACATGTTGCGCGCGGTGCTGAGCACCGGCTGCCACTGGCGCAGGATGCCGGTGAGTTCGTGCGTGAAGTGGATAAGCGCCTGCGTCTTCAGCTTCGTCCAGCGCTGTTTCAGCGGCGCGGACGCGCGAATGGCGGCCACGTCGGCCGGCAGGCCCCAGCTCGCGTAGGTCTGCAGCGCCGCCGGGCTGGCGTCTTCGAAGTCGTTGAACATCGCGTCGTCGTGATACAGCACGCCCGCGAACGAGGCATGCCGCCCCAGGTCTTCGTAGATATCGAAGATGGCCTGGCGAGCCTGCGGATCGAAGATCGACAGCCGCGAGTACGTGTCGGCCGCGCCGGCAGGCGCGCCCGGCATCTGCTGCACGCGGCGTTGCGCGGCGGGGTCGAAGGCCGGCAGTTGGAACGACGATACCGGCATCCACGCATAGACCCGCACGCGGGCGCGGGTGCTCAACTGCCACGACACGCGATTGAACAGGTCCGCGCGCATGGGCATGCGGCGGCTGGGAAAGTACAGGGCGTCCGCCACCCCATCGCCATCGGGATCCGCAAAGGCCTGCAGGAACACGCTGCTGGGCTGGATGCGGCGCACACGGTCGAGCAGGCGCGACAGATTGCGCTCCTGCTGCACCGGATCGGGGTCGTACACGTAGTCCAGATCCACATGCATGATGCGATTGACTTCGACGTGGCGCGCGTCGGCCGGCGCGGGCGAGCGCAACTCGCGCAGCAGCTCCGGCCCTTCATCCTCATACGTCATCAGTCCGCGCCGGATGCGGTCCAGCGACACGCTCGGCGTATTGGGTCCGTCGTCCAGCGTCATCGCGATCGGCAGGCCGACGTCGCGCGCGGCGCTGATCGCGGCTTCGTTGTACGAGCCGTATGGCCACACGATCGCGCGCACCTTGGCGCCGGTGTGCCGCTCGATCTCTTCCTTGTTGCGCTTGAGGTCGGCGGAGATCCGCGCGCGATACGCCGCCTCCGATTCGTACGTGCCGCTCGCGGCGTCGTAGCGGTGGGCGGTGGCCGCGGGCAGCAGGTTGCCCTGCGGATTGGCGGGAATGCCGCGATGCATGGCGTCGGTATGGCCGGCCAGCTCGACCAGGCCCGACTGCGCCATCTCGCGCGCTTGCGCCCACGTTAGAAAGCGCGCGTTGGGCAACGGCAGCGCGGCGTGCTCGCCGTAGGTGAGCGATCCGGCGGGCGCGTTCATCCAGCCGCTCACGAGCGCCATCACGGCGGGATAGTTGAAGCGCCGCAGCATCGGATAGACCACGGTGTAGGCGCTTTCGTAGCCATCGTCGAAGGTCAGGAGCACGGGCTTGGGCGGCAACGGTGCGCCGCCCTCGCGCGCCGCGATGATCTGCGACAGGCTGACCGGCTGGTAGCCGGCGCTGCGCAGCCAGGTGAAAGCCGCCAACAGCGTGCTCTCGTCGACCGCGGTGGCGTCGGGCGCGGTCTCGAAGCTGGCGCGTACGTTCTGCCGCACGTCGTGGAAGGTGAGGACGCGGAAGGTCTGGCCGTCGTCTGGATCGGGCGGAAACAGGGGCTGCGCCCACGCGTCGCCCTGCGGCCAGATCGCGGCCGCCGACATCAGGCACGCACACAACAGCAGCCCCAGCGGGCGCATCAATTTCATCATTGGACGCTCCGCTCAGAGAAAGGGGATGGCGAGATTGAGATAGCCGATGGTGCGCCGCTCGCGCTGCCCGTCGTAGGGATGCCAGGCGGTGCCGACGCCGTAGGTCACCGACCAGCCTGGCCGGAAGATCCATTCGTGCTCGTAGCGCAGGCCGTACATGGCTTCAGAGCCGAATCCCGACTGACGGTATGTGCCCGCATTGGCATAGACGCGTTGCACCAGGGTGCGGTGATCGCGCTTCCAGGTCAGCAGTTGATAGCGCGCCTCCAGCTCCACCGAGCCGTCGGAGTCCGGGCTGTAGTAGGGAACATCGCTGCGGCGATTGCGCGAGACATCCGTACGCAGCGTGGTCTGGAATTGCTGCGACGGACCGCTGTACCAGCGCTCGGTCCAGGCCAGCGAGCCGGCGTGGTTCTGGTTGCCGTCGGTATAGTCCATGCGCTGATAGCGCAGGTCGAAGCGGCGCGACTCGTCGACGATGTACGCGGCGGAGGCCTGCATCTGATTGGCCGCGATCCCTGCGTCGTAGGCGCGCCAGGGCACGTCGAGCGCGTTCGTGTCATACGCCAGCCCGAGCTCGACGTGGTCGCCCCAGCGATAGGTGCCTGCGGCGGCGAAACCGCCGCTGCGCGGGCCGCCGGTGTCGCGATGGGCTTCGCCCTCGAGGGTGAAGCCGTCGCGCTCCCAACGCAGGCCCAGACCGGTGCGGCCGCGATGGGCGCGGCCGTTCTCGGTGTTGCCGTAGGCCCAGGCCTGGCGCGTGAAAAGCCGCCATTGATCGTCCATGAGCCCCGATTGCAGCCGGGCGTCGATGACGAAGTCTTCATCCGACAGGGCGCTGTTGTTGTTGCCCTTGCCGTAGGTGGCATCGACCGTCAGCGTGGGCGCGCGTTGCGCCTTCGCCTCGCGCGCGGTGTTCTGCACCGGGCCGGACTCGGGGTAGTCGGCCTGCAGTTGTTCCACCGTTTCGCGCGCGGCACGGTGCTGTCCGGTGGCGGACAGGCCCTGTGCCACGCTCTCGCGCAGCGGCACGGAGTCCGGGTGATCGACGGCGCTCGTGCGCGCGAGCCTCAGCGCCGTGTGGGGATGCTCGCGCGCGGCTTCGGTGCGCGCCAGGCCGTCGGCGAACGCCGCGTTGAACGGGGCTTCGCGCGTGAGGGCCTGGTAGGTCTCTTCGGCGCGCGCGGGCTGGTCGGTGTAAAGGAAGTACCGGCCGCGCAGATCGCGCACCTCGGTGTAATCGGGATTAGGCGTGTCGGGCAGGGGCGCTAGCCGCACCGTCGGCGGCGTGCCGGCTTCCATTCGGCTCAGCAAGGCTTCCGCCTGACGAAAGCGCGCGGTGTCGATGTAGGCGTAGAAGAGGCCGATGTGGGTGTCGCTGGGCATCGGCAGACGCTCGCCGGCCTCGGCGACGGCGCGCTCGTAGAGCGGCACCGCCAGGTCGGATCGGCGCAGGCGCGCATAGGAATCCGCCGCCGGAGCCAAGCCGTAGTAGGGAACCAGCACGCCTTCGGCCACCAGCGTTTCGTAAAGATCGACGCAGGCCTGGGCCTCGCCGCGCGCGCTCAGCGCCACCAGGCGGTCGAATCGTGCGCGGTTGCGTACCGCCCGCAAGGCCGGGTCGTCGGGCGTGCCGATCTCATCCAGCAGTGTTGCCGAGCGCGCCAGCGCCGCATCGAGGGCGTCGAAGCGCCGCGCGCCGCCGACGATGTCACGCTGTTCGATGCCCCACACGATGTCCTGGCCGACGGCCTGTTGCCGAAGTCCGAAGATATCCACGGGCGTGAAGAGGGCGGGCTGGCCTGCCTGCCCGGCACCGGCGTTGGCGCGTCGCGCCTCGTCCAGTGCCGCGGCGGCCGCGCCCTGGCGTGCGATCAGATAGATGTCGGCGCGCCGCGCGCTGCGCGAGCCCGGCTCCAGTTCGAGCGCACGGGCATAGGCCTGCGACGCCTCGTGAAAGCGTTGGGCCTGCTCTTCGGCGGCGCCGACCAGTTCGGCGGCTGCGGCGCGCACGTCCGCGGGCGCCGTGCTGTCGGCCATCAGCTGGCGCGCCAGGGTGCGGGCGACGTCGGGCGTGCCTTGGTCGAACGCGTATTGCGCCGAGCGCAGGCGCGTGAGCGGCGCGGCGGCGTCGTGCCGACGCAGCGCGATCAGCAGCGCGCGTTCGTCATCGAGCGCCGCTTCGCGGCGCGCCGCCAGGAACAGAGGATCGAGGGCGTAGGCCGGCAGCGTGTGAAAGCCCGCGGCGCGCGCGGCGTTCAGCGCATCGCGATCATGACCCGCGCGGCTCTGCAGCGTGACGTAGTCGGCCAGCACGCGCGCGCGATCCGCGGCGGGCGGCGCATCGGCATCATTGCGATCCAGCCATTGCCGCAGGATGCGGGCGACGTCGTCCGGATGCTGCGTGGCGGTCTGGCGCACCAGAAAGTCGTGCAGCGAGCTCGAGTAGGCCTGCTGCGCGGCCGCGGGGGTCGCGCAGCCGAGGACAGCGAGAGCGATGAGACTGTTGAGGGAGAGGGAGGAGAGGCGACAGCTTATTAATTTGAGTTCCAGCATCTGCTACAGCACCGATCCATGCCAATCGCGGGCGCGCCTCCCTGTCGTCCGCCGTGTGGACCGGTCAGTCTCTGCCCGCGACGAATTCGCCGCACGACGTCATGCGTTATTGGTTATTGGCTCTTGATTTCCAGAAAAAGGTATCAGCGGGCAGGAAGGCATATCGCCAGCGAAGCCGACAAGGTGTGTAGGCCTGTTACGCCGGACGGGAGGCGCCGGCAGAGGTGTAACCGGGAAATAAGAGACGGATGTCTCACCCGGGCAGCGCTTCTAGCGACTCAGAAGTCGCTGATGCAAGGACTTGTTTCTTACATTTGGGCGGGCGGCACGTAAGGCGCGCAACGCACTCGCACTTGCCAGCGTCCGTCTGGCGGGCAGTCAGAGGGCGTGCGCGCCGTGCAGTTGCACCAGCGCGTCTTCCTTCAACGCGGCCAGGATGGCGTCGCCTCGGCTGCGCGGATGCGGCAGTCCGACGGCCAGGCGGGCGCAGACGCGACCGGGTTTGGCGCCCAGTACGAGGACCTCGTCGCCCAGATACAGGGCTTCGTCGATGTCGTGCGTGACGAGCAGGATCGAGATGCCGTAACGCGCGATCAGGCTGAGCACGAGCTCTTGCAGCTTCATGCGTGTGAACGCGTCGACGGCGCTGAAGGGCTCGTCGAGCAGCAGGATCTGCGGGCGCGAGTAGAGGCCGCGCGCGATCGCCGCGCGTTGCGCCATGCCGCCCGAGAGCTGCTTGGGCAAGGCCTTCTCGAAGCCCTTGAGGCCGACGGCGTCGATCAGGTCCTGCACCCAGGCGCGGTCGGGGCGCGCGCCGCTGTCCAGGAAACTGATGTTGTCCTCGAGCGTGAGCCACGGCATGAGGCGCGGCTCTTGAAACACATAAGAGATCGGCGCCTTGCGCTGGCGATCGATAGCGGGGCCCGGGCGCACGTGACCGCGATAGTCTTCATCGAGGCCCGCCGCGATGCGCAGCAGGGTGCTCTTGCCACAGCCGCTCGGGCCGAGCAGTGCCACCACCTGTTGCTCGACGAGTTCGAACTCGACCTGATCCAGCACCTTGTTGGCGCCGAACCATTTTTCGGCGACGTGGACGTTCAGCAGCGTGGACATGACGGTTCCGGATTATGGGATTCAGCCGGCGCGGCCGGCGTAGGCATCGCGCCAGCCAAGGCTCTTGACCTCGAAGAAGCGCAGGACCGAGTCGGTCAGCTTGCCCATCACGGCCAGCAGGATGATGGCGACGAGCACCAGGTCGGGCCGCGAGGTCTCGCGGCCGTCGGTCAGCAGATAGCCGATGCCTTTGGTCGCGGCCAGCAGCTCGGCCGCCACGACGCACAGCCAGGCCATCGAAAGCGCCTGCCGCAGGCCGGTGAAGAGATTCGGCAGCGCGGCGGGCACGAAGATGTAGCGCACCAGACGCAAGCTCGAGAAGCCGTACAGCGCGCCCACTTCGACCAGCTTGCGATCGACGTTGCGGATGCCGGCGACAAGATTGAGATAGACGGGGAAGAAGGCGCCGATGGCGATCAGCGTGATCTTGGAGGCCTCGTCGATACCCAGCCAGATCAGCAGCAGCGGCACCCACGCCAGGCCCGGCACGGCGCGCAGCGCCTGGAAACTGGGCTCGAGATAGGCTTCGGCGCGGCGGCTCAGACCCACCCAGGTGCCGATCAGCAGCGCCAGCGCGGCGCCGATGGCGAAGCCGCTGAACACGCGAAACGAGCTGATGCCGATGTGTTGCCACAGCGGGCCGTCGGCCAGGTCCACGATGGTGTCGAACACCTGGCTGGGCGCGGGCATCAGGTAATCGGGCATGGTGCCCGATCGCACCAGCGCTTCGAGACCCGCGAGGATCAAGGCCGGCAGGACCCAGCCGCGCAGCCATGCGGGCACGCGCCAGCCGGTGCGGGCGGCCGCGGAGCTGTCCGGCGCATGCGCCTGTGCGGGGGGCCGCTCCAGCGGATCGGGCAGGGTGGTGCTGGCGTCGGCCCCGGCGCGGCTCATGTCACTTCTCCTTGGACACCGCCGTGGCCGGCGCCGCGTCGATCAGGGTGGCGAGCGCCTGCTTGGCGTCGGCGTTCTTGCGCAGGATGCCGGACTCCTGCAACAGCGGCACCACCGGTTCGATCGAGGTGATCGTGTAGTCGCCGGGGATCCAGCGGGTGAAGTCGATGCGGCCGAGCTGCTTGGCCGCGACTTCCTTCGGCAACTTGGTCTCTTCCGCGACGAGGTCCACGATCTCCTGCGGGTGCGCGATGATCCATTGGCGTGCACGTTCGTACGTGCGCACCACCGTCTTGACGGCGTCGGGGTGTTCTTTCAGGAAGGCTTCGTTGGTGTTGAGCACCGCGCCGAGCGCGAACTGCGGATTCGAATACACGGTGCGCGAGCCGCCGACCTTGGCCGCGGCCAGGTGTGGATCGATCCCGACCCAGGCGTCGACGCGGCCCTGTTCCAAGGCGGTCTTGCCCTCGGGATGCTGCAGATGCACGATCTCCACGTCATTGAGCGTGAGCTTGTTCTCGCCCAGCGCGCGCAGCAGATAAAAGTACGGGTCCGTGCCCTTGGTCACGGCGACCTTCTTGCCCTTCAGGTCGGTGATCGACTTGATGGGCGAGTTGGGCAACACCTCCACCGTGCTGGGCTCCGCCCACGAGTAATTGAAGATCACTTTCACGGGCTGGCCGTTGGCGCGCGCCACGAACGACGACACGCTGGAGGTGAGCGCGAAATTCGACGCGCCGCTGTTGAGAAACTCGAGCGAGTTGTTGCTGCCTCGCGTGAATACCCATTTCACCTCGGTGCCGCCGGACTTGAAGGCCTCCTCGAGCCAACCCTTCTTCTTGATCAGGAGGCTGGGCGGCGAATAGTAGGCGTAGTCCAGCTTGATTTCTTTGAGCGGGGCCTGGGCGTGGGCCGGGGCGGCGAAGGCGGCGCCGGCCGCGAACAGGGAAAGGGCAAACTGACGAAAGCGCATGCGACACCTGACTGACGGGTAGGGCCGGTCCACGATGGCC
Source organism: Bordetella genomosp. 5 (assembly GCF_002261315.1). NCBI lineage: Bacteria > Pseudomonadati > Pseudomonadota > Betaproteobacteria > Burkholderiales > Alcaligenaceae > Bordetella > Bordetella genomosp. 5. The sequence goes on along the minus strand of NZ_NEVP01000015.1, from coordinate 105,250 downwards.
GGAGGATGAATGTGGCAGTCTAGGGGGCGTGCGGAGCGAGCCCAAATACGATATTCAAGCTAGCTTATTTGCTGTCTGAAAGCGGGGCGCCTCGGAGCCGGGCTCGGCGCGGGGCATCCCGGCGCGGGGCATCCCGGGGCGGGGCGTCCCGCGCGGCGCCTCAGCGGACCTTGCGCACGTAGGCGCCGGGCCGGGCTTCGAAGCGCGGCACCACTTGCTCCTTCAGCGCCTTGCCCTGGGCATCCCAGACGAGCAGGCTGGTGGGGAAGTTTTCGGTGCGCGTGATCGCGTCGATCCGTGCGATCAATGCCTTGTCCGCGCCGGCCACGTCCGGGTTCCAGGCGAACACGCCCGGGTCGCCGTACCAGACCACGGGCGCTTGCGCGTCGAGACGGCCGTCCGGGCAGATGACGTGGGCGTTCTTGAGCAGCACGCGCAGCGCGCCGACCGGCGTGGCGGTGGCGAGGGGCGTCATGACTTCCTTGCGAAAGCCTGGGCAGACCACGCTGCTGTTCTCTACGGTGAGCTCGACCACTTCGCGGTCGGACAGCGCGTAGGCGGGCGCCGCGGCGGCGCAGGCGAGCAGGGCGGCGGTGAAAGCGGAAACACGAGACATGGGGGCGGGATCTCCGGATTGAGGCGCGTCGAGCTTAGCAATCGGAGGCCGCACAAACACGGCGAAATGTTTCGGGTGTGCAGGGTTGGTAAATGCGGGGCCTTTCCCGCAGGCGAGGTTGCGCGCGCAACCGGCGCGTGGGCCGGTGGCGCACGAGGGGCCTTGCATTACTCCATCTTCGCGCCCGACTGCTTGACGATCTCGGCGTAGCGATCGACCTCGGCCTGGATGAACGATCCGAATTGCGCGGGCGTTTGCGGCTGACCCAGCTGAACGCCGACGGCTTCGAGCTTCTGACGCAATGCGGGCGTCTGCAGCGCCGTGTTGATTTCCTGGTTCAGGCGTTGCACGACCTCGGGCGGGGCACCGGCCGGCAGCACCACGCCGTACCAGGCCGACGCGATCATGCCTTTCACGCCCAGCTCTTCGAAGGTCGGAACGTCGGGGAGCGCGGCCAGTCGTTGCGACGAGGCGACCGCGAGCGCCCGCAGCGCGCCGGCCTGCACCTGCGAGAGCGAACCCGTGTCCAACATCATGTTGGTTTGCCCGGCCAGCAGGTCCGATACCGCCGGGCCGCTGCCCTTGTACGGAATATGCAGGATGTCGACCTGGGTGAGATGCTTGAACATCGAGCCGGCCAGATGCTGCGACGAGCCCACGCCGCCCGACGCATAGGTGAGCTTGCCGGGCTCGGCGCGCGCCGTCCGCAGCAGCTCGTCCAGGTTTTTGTACGGCGCGTTCTTCGGCACCTCGAGGATGTTCGGGATGGCGCCGACGAAAGCCACCGGCGTGAAATCCTTGATCGGATCGAAGGGAAGCTTTGCATACAGATGGGGATTGGCGGCGTTGGTCGAACTGGTCGCCATCAGGAGCGCGTAGCCATCGGCCGCCTCACGCACGAACGAGGCCGTGCCGATGTTGCCGCCCGCGCCTGCCTTATTGTCGACGATGACGGTCTGTCCCATCTGCAGCGTGAGCTGCTGCGCGAGCATGCGTGCCAGCGCGTCGGTGGCGCCGCCCGGCGGCCAGGGCACGGTGAGCTTGATCGGGCGGTCGGGGTAGGCCGCGTGGGCCGGGATCGTTGCGCTGGCAACGGCCAGCAGCAGAGCACCGCAGACGCGGCGTGCGTATCCCATGGGCATGGGGTCTCCTTCGGTCGATGTTTTTGTTTTGCCTGCCGCGTCGGGGTCGCGGCAGGCGTCGACCCTACTCTACGAAGACTCGCGCGGCGCCGATAGCGAGAAATTCTCCACGAGCTTGATTCTCGGAAGGAATCATCGGGCCTGCGTCGTGTTGGAGAAGTCGCAGCAGCTCTGCGCCAGCGCGGCCACGCTCTCGCAGAACGCGACATCGGCCTCGCGCCGGAACATTGCGCAGTACAGCGATTGAGGCGGCGCGATGCTCGTGCGCGCCACCACCAACTGGCGTGCGCTGACCATGCCGGCGAAGTAATCACGCGGCAGGCAGCTCACGCCGAAGCCGGCGGCCGTGAGGCCCGCCATGGCGATGAGGCTGTTGATCGTGAACAGGTTGCTGGCGGGCCGGTGCGGATGCAGCCAGCCGTCGTAGATCATGTTCAGCCCTGATTCACGGCTCTGGCGCAGCAGCGGCAATGCCGCGATGTCGCCGGGGGTGTAGATCCGGCTGGGATCGATCATGTCGGGGCTGCCCATCCAGCCGAACTCGAGCCGCTGCAGCGGCACCACCTGCAATTGGGGTTCGGCGAACTCGCCGTGCAGAAAGGCCATGTCAAGCTGGCCGGCCTGCAGGCGCTTTTGCAGATCGGCGCCGAGGTCGATGTGCGGTTCGAGCGTGATGCGCGGATAGTGCGCGCGCAGCAGCCGGATCAGGGCCGGCAGCCACGTCATGGCCGTGATCTCCGTGATGCCGAAGCGGAACGTGCCGGTCAGTGTGTGCTGGCCCTTCAGCCTCACGAGCAGCCGATCGCGATGACCCAGCATCTCTTCGGCCATCGCATAGATTTCGTGCCCGCGCGCCGTGAGTTCGGCGCGATGGCCCGAGCGGTCGAACAGCGCGATGTCGAAGTCGGCCTCGAGCTCCTGGATGCGCTTCGTGATGGCCGATTGCGTCGTGTGCAGCTTCTGCGCGGCCGCCGAGAAAGTGCCCAGACGCACCGTCCAGTAGAGCGCTTCGATCTGTTTGAACGTCAGCATCCCCGCGCCTTCTTGATTCCCAATATTCTCATAAGTACTAACCCCTATATTCCGAAAATCGATATAGCGTCCGGAAATTTAATCCCTTTTTCCCCGGCCGGAAAGCTCGCAACATGTGCACCTGGCCGAGGGCTGCGTGCTCTCGTTTTGCGAATTCACTGTCCCTCGACACTCCCCGATCCATGGCCTCACCGCTGAACGGCTCCCGCATCCTGCCCCCTTCCCCCGTCGCCTCCGCCAGCGTCCTGGCGGCGCTCGCCGACATCGTCACGCCGCACTTGAGCGACAACCTCGCGCGCCGCGAAGGCATCGCGGGCCTGCATCGCTACAACCGCCAGGGCAAGCTGGTCGGCACCGCACTGACGGTCAAGACCCGGCCGGGCGACAACCTGCTGATCTACAAGGCCATGACCCAGCTGCAGCCGGGCCACGTGCTGGTGATCGATGCCGGCGGCGACCTGTCCAATGCCGTGCTCGGCGAGATCATGAAGCGCTACCTGCAGCAGCACGGCTGCGCGGGTGTGGTGGTCGACGGCGCCATCCGCGATGTGGGCGCGTTCGAGAGCGACAGCTTTCCGTGCTATGCCCGCGGCCACATTCATCGCGGCCCCTACAAGGACGGCCCCGGCGAGGTCAATGTGCCGGTGTCGATCGGCGGCCAGGTCATCAACCCGGGCGATCTGATCGTCGGCGACGAAGACGGGCTGGTCAGCTTTCCGGTGGAGCAAGCCGAGGCGTTGATCGAGGCGGCCCACGCGCATGCCGCCAAAGAGGCGCGCATCATGGCCGAAATCGCCACCGGCGTGCGCGAGCAGAGCTGGATGCAGGCGGCGTTCGCCGCGCGGGGGCTGGCATGAGCGCCACGCTGGCTCTTGCGGCACGGGCCCGCGCCATCAAGCCTTCGCCCAGCATGGCGGCCAAGACGCGCGTCGATCAGTTGCGCGCGCAAGGACGCGACATCGTCGACTTCACGGTGGGCGAGCCCGACATGCCGACACCCGCGCACATCGTGCAGGCCGGCGTGACGGCCCTGCGTGGCGATGGCATGCGGTACACCGCGTCCACCGGCACACGCGCGCTGTTGCAGGCCGTGCAGGCCAAGTTTTCTCGCGAGAATGGTCTCGACTACGGTCTGGATCAGCTCATCGTGGGCGTCGGCGCCAAGCAGTTGATCTATACGGCGCTGGCCGCGACGGTGGAGCAGGGCGACGAAGTCATCGTGCCCGCGCCTTACTGGGTGTCGTATCCCGACATGGTGCTGGTGAACGACGGCACGCCCGTGATCGTCACCTGCGGCGAAGAAACCGGCTTCAAGCTCACGCCCGCCGCGCTCGAGCGTGCGATCACGCCGCGGACCAAGTGGCTCTTGCTGAACACGCCTGGCAATCCGACCGGCGCGATGTACGACACGGACGAACTGCGCGCGCTCGCGGCGGTGCTGGAGCGCCACCCGCACGTATGGCTGCTGACCGACGAGATCTATGAGCATCTGGCCTACGGCGGCGCGCGCCATGTTTCGCCGGCCGCCGCGGTGCCGGCCCTGGCCGAGCGCACGCTGACCATCAACGGCGTGTCCAAGGCCTACGCCATGACGGGCTGGCGATTGGGCTATGCCGGCGGTCCGAAAGCGCTGATCAAGGCCATGGCCACGCTGATCTCGCAGAGCACCAGCTGCGTCAGCGCGGTGAGCCAGGCCGCCGCCGCGCACGCCCTGCAGGCCGATCAAACCTGCGTGAGCGAGTTTGCCGCGATTTTCGCCCAGCGCCGCGACCGTATCGTGGCCCTGCTCGACGCGATTCCGGGCATCCGTTGTCCGGCGCCGCAGGGCGCGTTCTATGTCTATCCGAGCGTGGCCGGCCTGATCGGCAAGCGCACCCCGGCCGGCGCGGTGTTGCAGAGCGATCTGGACGTGGTCATGTACCTGCTCGACGAAGCCGGCGTGGCCGTGCTCGACGGCGGCGCATATGGCCTGTCGCCTTATCTGCGACTGAGCTTCGCCACCGATCTCGACAGTATCGAAGAAGGTTGCCGCCGCATCGCGCAGGCCTGCGCCAACCTCGCCTGACAGCCGGGCCCGGCCCAACCGGGCGCGACTTGCACAACGCATTCAAGCAGCACCCGCAGCACTCACCGCAACACGTACAAAAACCACTGCAAGGGGAATACACATGAAGAAAATCGTCTGCATTCTGACGCTGGCGGGCGCTGCCCTGGGCGCGACCGCACACGCCGATACGCTGGCCGACATCAAGTCGCGCGGCAAGTTCATCTGCGGCACCATGGGCACGGCCGAGCCGTTCAGCTTCCAGGACCCCAAGACCCGCGCCATCGTCGGCTACGAGGTCGATGTGTGCCAGGCCATCGCCGACAGCCTGGGCGTGCCGCTCGAGCTCAAGCTGATCGCCGTGGAGGCGCGTATCCCCGAGCTGATCGCGGGCCGCGTCGACGTGGTGGCCGCCAATCTGGGCTGGAGCCCGCAGCGTGCGGAGCAGATCGACTACTCGCACCAGCATTTCGTGAGCCTGCAGAAGATCCTTGCGCGTGAGTCCGAAACCGCGCTGAAGTCGCCCGCGGACCTGGCCGGCAAGCGCGTGAGCGCGGTGCGGGGTTCGTCGTCGGAGCAGGGCGCGCGCAAACATATTCCCAATGTCGATCCGGTGCCGTTCAAGGATCCGAGCGGTGCCTTCCTGGCGCTGCAGCAGGGCAAGGTCAGCGGCTTCGTGGGATCGGAGCTGATGCTGGTCAAGCTGCGTCAGCAGGCCGCCAGCGGCGCCGTGCCGGTCAAGATTCTGGAGCCGGCGCTGTTCGTCGAGCCGTGGGGCGTGGGCGTGCGCAAGGGCGATACCGCCATGCTGAACCAGGTGAACAAGGTGCTCGACGGCATGGAGAGCTCGGGTCAGGCGCTCAAGGTGTTCGACAAGTGGTTCGGCCCGAGCACGCCGTACGGCATGAAGCGCGACTTCCGCATCGAGCCCATCAAGGGTTGAGGACGCGCGCCGGCGCGGTGTCACCATGCAATATGTCTTCAATTTCGGCGCCATCTTCCAGGGCGAGTACACGGACTGGCTGATCCGGGGGCTGGGCACGACCCTGGCCCTAGCGTTGTGCGCCTGGATCCTGGCCTTCGTGGTGGGCAGCCTGTTGGCCGTGGTCCGGCTGACCGGCTCGCCCATTGCTCACGGCGTGGTCTCGCTCTACGTGGCGTTCCACCGCAATGTGCCGATGTTGGTGCACATCATGTTCTGGTACTTCGGCGTGCCGGCGCTGCTGCCGCAGGGCATCACCGACTGGCTCAACAGCCACGGCAGCGAGTTCATCATGTCGTGCATCGCCATCGGCATGGTGATGTCGGCATACATCTGCGAAGACCTGCGCAGCGCGGTGCGGGGCATCCCGCCCGGACAGGTCGAAGCCGCGCGGGCACTGGGTCTGTCGTTTCTGCAGACCATGCGCAAGGTGGTGTTGCCGCAGGCGTTTCGCATCGCGATCCCGCCGCTGCTGAACCAGACGCTGTTGCTGGTGAAGAACACCAGCCTCGCGATGGCGGTGGGCGTGATCGAACTCACGGCGGTCGGCCGCGAGATCGACAACACGACATTCCGCACCTTCGAGGCCTACGCCGTCGTGACGGTGATCTACCTGCTGCTGTCGGGTCTGATCATGGCGGGAGGCGTCCTGCTGCAGCGCCGCTATCGTCCGCTGGGAGTGCGCTGACATGCTCGAGATTCTCCAGGACAACTGGCTGCTGCTGCTGGTCGGGCAGTATCCCCACGGGCCGATGGGCGGCCTCGTGGCGACGCTGGGCCTCGCTGCGATCAGCCTCGCGCTCGCGCTGCCCTGCGGTGTGCTGCTCGCGCTCGGCCGCGTCAGCCCGCTGCGCATTTTCTATATCCCGTCGACGGCGCTGGTGTACTTCGTGCGCGGCCTGCCGCTCCTGATGTTCATCTTCTGGGCGTATTTCTTCGTGCCGCTCGTGATCGGCCGGCCGGTCGCGGGCACCACCACGATGGTGGTCGCGCTGGTCTGCTACGAGAGCGCGTACCTGGCCGAGATCATCCGCGCCGGCATCCAGGCGCTGCCGCCGGGCCAGGAAGAAGCCGGCCGCGCGCTGGGGCTGTCGCGCATGCAGACCATGCGCCGCATCATCCTGCCGCAGGCGCTCTACAACATGCTGCCCAGCATGCTCAGCCAGTTCATCTCGACGGTCAAGGAAACCTCGCTCGCTTATGTGATCAGCGTGCAAGAGCTCACTTACGCCGCCAATCAGATCAACACTCTGCTGCTCACGCGGCCGTTCGAGGTGTTCGGTCTGCTGGCCCTCACGTACTTCTTCCTCAATCTCGGCCTGACGGGGCTGGTGCGGCTGGCCGAACGGCGCATCGGCCGGCGCCGCAGCGCCAGACCGGCTCCGCCCGTGGTGCAACCGCAATGATCAAGCTTTCCAATGTGAACAAATGGTATGGCGACTACCACGCGCTCGCCGACGTGAGCGCGCACGTGCGCCGGGGCGAGGTCGTGGTGGTCTGCGGCCCGTCCGGCTCGGGCAAGTCGACGCTGATCCGCACGCTCAATCGCCTGGAGCCGATCCAGAAGGGCACCATCGAGCTCGACGGCCGCGATATCTACGACCGCGGTCGCGGGGTCGACGAGCTGCGCAGCCATATCGGCTTCGTGTTCCAGCAGTTCAACCTCTTCCCGCACCTGGACGTGATGGGCAACCTCACGCTGGCGCCGCAGATGCTGGGCCGCGCCACGCGCGCCGAGGCGCAGCAGACGGCGATGCGCCTGCTCGACCGCGTGGGCCTGGCGCACAAGGCGGATGCCTATCCGGCGCAGCTCTCGGGTGGCCAGCAGCAGCGCGTGGCCATCGCGCGGGCGCTGGCGATGAATCCGCCCGTGATGTTGTTCGATGAGCCGACCAGCGCGCTCGATCCCGAGATGGTGGGCGAAGTGCTGCAGGTGATGAAGTCGCTCGCCGCGGAGGGCATGACCATGGTGTGCGTGACCCATGAAATGGGCTTTGCGCGCGAGGTGGCGGACACCGTGTGGTTCATGGATGCCGGTCGGATCGTCGAGACCGCAGCGCCGGAAGAATTCTTCTTGCGCCCGCAGACGGAACGCGCGCGGCGCTTCCTGACCGACATCCGGCACTGAGGCGCCGGCGGGGCCCCTCAGCAGGCAAGTACGATCCCAGATTGCATTTTAAGTGTTCAAAATGCAATACTCGCCGGATGGAGACCTCTGCCTACCCGCCCGCCGTCCTGGACCTGGACGGCGAGCCGCATCTCATCGTCGATCTGCCGGCCCTGTGCGGGGCCAGGCTGGCCCGCCTGCCGGTCGTGTTGCGGCTGCTGCTCGAAAACGTCGTGCGCAACACCGCGGGGGTCGAGCGCGACGTGGCGGTGCGCGGGCTTTTCGACTGGCTCGACACCGGCGACAGCGAAGCCGAAATCGCATTCCAGCCGGCCCGCGTGCTGATGCACGACACCACCAGCACGCCCGCGCTGGTCGATATCGCCGCCATGCGTGACGCGCTGGCTGAGGCAGGCGCCGATCCGGCGCTGCTCAACCCGGTGCTGCCGGTGGATGTGTCGGTCGATCATTCGCTGGCGGTGGAGGCCTACGCGCGCCCGGATGCCGCAGACGAAAACATGGCGATCGAGATCCGGCGCAACCAGGAGCGCTATCGCTTTCTGCGCTGGGCGTCGCGCGCGCTCACCGGGGTGCGGATTCATCCGCCGGGCACCGGCATCATGCACACCCTCAATCTGGAGCAGCTTGCGACCGTCGTGACCACCGCGACGGACGCGCAGGGCCGGCGCTGGGCGATGCCCGACATGATGATCGGGACCGACAGCCATACGCCGATGATCAACGGCATCGGCGTCCTTGGCTGGGGTGTGGGCGGACTCGAGGCGCAGACCGTGATGTTCGGCATGCCGACGATGCTGCGGATCCCGAATGTGGTCGGCGTGGCGCTGGCGGGGCGGCTGGCACCGGGTGTCATGGCGACGGACCTCGCGCTCGTGGTCACGCAGCGGCTGCGGGCCATCGGTGTCGCGGGCGAGTTCGTGGAGTTTTTTGGCGAGGGCGTGGCCACGCTGTCGGCCGGAGAGCGCGCAGTGGTGGCCAATATGGCGCCCGAGTATGGCGCCACGACCGGCTACTTTCCGATCGATGCGCGCACGCTCGATTATCTGCGCCAGACCGGGCGGGACGCGGCGGCGGTCGAGCGCGTGCAGGCCTATGCGCGGCGCACTGGCCTCTGGTTCGATCCGTCCGCGCGGCCGCGTTATACGCGGGTCGTCGAGATCGACCTCGCGGCGATCGGCACGCACGCCGCCGGCCCCCGCCGGCCGCAGGATCTGCTCGACATCGCCCGCATTCCGGCCACGCTGGCGGGGCTCGATACGTCGCCCCGCACGCCGGCTCGACTGCCTCGCCATCCGGTCGCGATCGCGCCATCACGAGTTGCACCAACACCTCCGACCCGGCCTTGCTGATCGCGGCGGCGCTGGTGGCGCGCAAGGCGCGCGCGCTCGGGCTGCGCGTGCCGGCGTGGGTGAAGACCTCGCTCGGACCGGGATCGCCCGTGGCCGCGGCCTATCTGGCCCGCGCGGGCCTGCTGGACGATCTGGGCGCGGTGGGCTTCGACATCGTGGGATATGGCTGTACGACCTGCATCGGCAACTCGGGCGCCTTGCCCGACGAGATCGTCGACGCCGCGCGCGCGGGCGAGGTGCGGCCCGTCGCGGTGCTGTCGGGCAACCGCAATTTTCCCGGCCGCATTCATCCCGATCTCGAACTGGGTTTTCTGATGTCGCCGCCGCTGGTGATCGCGTATGCGCTGGCGGGCGATGCGGCGCGCAATCTGCGCGACGAGCCGGTGGCCCACACGGCGGATGGCCGCGCCGTTTTGCTGGCGGACCTGTGGCCCACGCACGAAGAGATCTCGCGGGTGTTGGCGCAGGCACTGGATCCGCATGACTTCAAACAATGCTTCACGCTCGCCCAGGCCAACCCGCGCTGGCATGCGCTGACGACGAGTGACAGCCCACGTTTCCCGTGGGATTCCGCCTCCACCACGCTGCGCCGGCCACCCTTCGCCGCGCCGGACCACGGGTCGCAGCTGGGCCGCTACGAGGCCTATCCGCTGCTGGTGCTGGGTGATGACATCACCACGGACCACATCTCACCGGCGAGCGCGATCCCGCCAGACAGCCTGGTGGCCGACTTCCTGGTGGCACGCGGCGAGCAGCGCGACGACCTGAACGTGTTCGCATCGCGCCGGGGCAACTGGGAAGTGATGCTGCGAGGCGCGTTTCACAGCAAAACGCTCGTGAATCGGCTGGCGCCCGGCGCACCGGTGGCGCACACCGTGCATGCGCCGTCGGGCGAGGTGCTGCCGCTGTGGGAGGTGGCGCGACGGCATCGGGAGGCGGGCGAGCCGGTGGTGCTGGTGGCGGGCGAACGCTACGGCACCGGCTCGTCGCGCGATTGGGCGGCCAAGGGCCAGCGGCTGCTCGGTATCCGCGCCGTGCTGGCGTCGAGCTTCGAGCGCATTCATCGCTCCAATCTGATCGGTATGGGCGTATTGCCGCTGCGGCTGCCCGCGTCGTTCGGCCCGGACGCGCTGGATCTGCGGCCGGGTGACCGGATCCGGGTCGAGGCGCACGAGATCGCGCCGCGCGTGCGCGTGCCGGTGACCGTAATGCGTGCGAATGGCGAGGAACTGCGGTTCGAGGCCACGGCCGCCGTCGAAACCCAGCTCGAGGCGATGCTGCTGGGGTCGGGGGGCGTGATCCCCGCCATTTTGCGCCAGACGCTGGCACGCGCGGCGGGCGGGTAGGATTATGATTTCGCGAGGTCCGGCACACCGCCGCCGTTACGGGAGACCCCTCGCATGACCGCCCTGGATACCTTCGCCATTACCCGCAAGTGGCCCGCCAGCCACCCTGACCGCATTCAGCTCTACTCGCTGCCCACGCCCAATGGCGTCAAGGCATCGATCATGCTCGAAGAAACCGGCCTGCCGTACGAGGTGCACAAGGTCAGCTTCGACACGCAGGATCAGTTCTCCCCCGAGTTCCTGTCGCTCAGCCCCAACAACAAGATCCCGGCGATCCTCGACCCCAACGGGCCCGGCGGCAAACCCTTCGGTCTGTTCGAGTCGGGCGCCATCCTGGTGTATCTGGCGAGCAAGACCGGCGCCTTCATGCCGAAAGACGATGCCGGCCGCTTCGAGACGCTGCAATGGGTGATGTTCCAGATGGGCGGCATCGGCCCCATGTTCGGCCAGCTCGGCTTCTTTCATAAGTTCGCCGGCAAAGACTACGAAGACAAGCGCCCGCGCGACCGCTACGTGGCCGAGAGCAAGCGGCTGCTCGGCGTGCTCGACAAGCACCTCCACGACCGCGAATGGATGATGGGCGATCAGTACACCATCGCCGACATCGCGATCTTCCCGTGGGTGCGCAATCTGGTCGGTTTCTACGGCGCCGGTGAACTCGTCGCGTTCGATGAGTTCAGCCACGTGCAACGCGTGCTCGACGCCTTCGTCGCCCGTCCCGCCGTGGCGCGCGGCCTCACGATTCCGGGCTGACGCGGCCACGCAGGCGCGCGGGCCGCGCGATATCCCCGGCCGGCGTCGGCCGGGCCATCGTTTCTCAACCCGGACCGCGCCGCTTCGCTCGCGCCCTGAGCCCGGGCGCCGCGCTCAGGGCTGCTTCACGACCTTGCCATTGGCGAAGATGGTGTAGTTTTCACCGTCGCTTTTCTGCGAGGTGAGCTTGCCCTTCTGGAAGCTCGAGGTGTAAGTGAACTCGGGCTTGACCACGGGTTTGCCGGCGCCATCCACGAGGCCCCAGCGTTGGGGCTCCTGCATGAACCAGAACAGGCCTTCGCCCGCGGGGATCACGTCTTTGTCGAGCGCGAAAAGCAGCTTGCCCTGCGGATCGTAGACCTCGTTGCGGCCGTCGTTCTGCGCGATGAGATAGTTTTTGTCGAGGATGAGCACGCGCTCGTAACGGGCCGGGACGATCACCTTGCCCTGGCCGTCGAAGACGACCGTCTTGCCGTCCTTCTGCGCCGTGATGAAAGCCTCGCCCTGCTCGAAGCCGATCTGCGGGTATTCGATCGGCACGATGAGCGCGCCGGTCTTGTCGACGACGCCCAGGCCCACGTCTTCCCGGTTGACCACCGCGAAGCGTCCGCCGTCGAAGCTCGTGACGCGATACATGCCGGGTTCCGACGTCGCCCAGATGTCGCGCGATTTATCGTAGAAGCCTGGCAGAAAAATCTGCTCCGGGCGCTTCTGGCGCACCGCCGCCTGCTGCTTCATGAACTGCTGGAAGGCCTGCGCCGAGGCCTTGCCGGCGCGTTCGCCCTTGGCGTGGCCCGACAGGGACAGCGGCTCGACGGGCTCTTCGGGGCACTCGGGGGTGAGCGTCTTGTCGCCGCCGTTGGCGGCGAACGCCACGGCATAGCCGGCGCAGAAAGGATCGCTGTAGGTGGTGAGGCTGCCATCGGCCTCGGTGACGCCCACGGCGTCCACGGCGCCATCGTCCGTCTGCGCGTGGGCGCCGCCGGGCAGGCCCAGCCCCGCCGTCAGCGTCATGCCCACGCCGAGGGCGAGCGCCACGCCCGCGCGGCGCGCCGGGTGGCGCGAGGCATGGGCGGATGCCGGTTTCGCGCCATACGGCGCGATGAGACGGAGGAGGGAAGACAGGCGCACGGCGGGGTGGGGCATGACGGCTCGCTGGCGGAAAGGGGCTTTCATTCTGCCAAATTCGGCGGCGCCGCGCGCGCCACCCCGTGGGTCGGCCGCCGGAATCTTGCTAGGATGTGCGCCATGTCACAGCTCTGGTTGCGCTATCGCGTCTGGTTCAAACTCCTGCCCGTGCTGGTATCGGGCCTGGTGTTCCTGTTGCTGCAATCGGCGGAGGGTGCCGTCGGCGCCTTCGCGGTGCTGATCGGGCTGTCGGTCTTGGCCGACCGCATCGATCGCGCCTGTGGCGTCGTGCCCGATGGCGCACCGCATGGCGGCGCGCGTCTGCGGTCCGCGGCGCAATGGGCGCCCGTGGGGCCCCAGCCGCGGGGCGACACGGCGCTGAGCGAGCACGAGATCGGCATGGGTGGGCCCGTCGCCATCAGCTGGATGCTCAGCGATGGAGCGGTGGTGGACGGCACGGCCGCGGGCTATGCGGCGCCCGATGCCGCGGGGCTGAGGGTCGGTCTGGTGCTGGTCGAGCACGCCGCCGAGCGCGTGGCCATCTACAGCCCCGCGCAAAAGCGGATGGCGGTGCTCGAGGCGGACGCCGGTCCGGCCGACGTGCTGTACCGGCGTCTGCACGGCGATGCGGCCCAGACCCGTGCCTGCTTCGAGGCCGCCGGCCACGTCATCGCGTTCCAGCCTTTCCGCGGCCTGTGGCTGCCCGAAAACCACGCGGCGACGCGCCATCCGCCGTCGTCCATGCTGAGGCTCGAAACGCCGCGCGGCCATCGTCTCGCCGCGCATTTGCTGCTGCCCAATGATCTGCGCCTGACCCCGCATCCGCTGCGGCTGGCGGGCGCGCCGCCTTACGCGCTCACGCTGAATGGCGCCGAGAGCCAGCGTCATGTGCTTGCGCTCGACGAGGTGTTCGAAAGCCCCGGCGGCCAATGCGTGGTGGTGCGGGGCTATCGATTGAACGAGGCCATGGTGCCGGACGAAGGGCTCTGGCATGCGTGGCATGCGGGCCGCTGGTTTTCGCTGCGCGCCCACGTCGAGGCGGCCATCCGCCCGGCCGTGGGCGGCAGCATCACGCCGTATTTCACGCGGCCGCTGAGCGTCACCGATGACGGCCACATCCTGTTCGAGGCCCACCAGAGCACCTGGACCGCCGACGGCGAAACGCGCGAGCCCGTGCGATCGGGGCGCGTCGCGCTACCGGTCGATTGGCAGAATCCGCCGCTGATGCTGGCGGTCGCCAACGGTGTCCTGACCGTGGCGCTGCCGCGCCGCTGACACGCGCGTCCGGCGACAGGCATGAAAAAGGGGCCTCGCGGCCCCTTTCGTTCGAGCAAGCCACCGCGGCGATCAGAAATCGATCTGGGCCGACAGCAGGAACGTGCGCGGCGCGGCGACGGTCGCATACGAGCTGCTGCTCGACAGCCAGTAGCTCTTGTTAAAGAGGTTTTCGACGTTGGCGCGGAACACCACGGCGCGGCCGGCGATGTCGGTCGCGTAGCGCGCGCCGATGTCGTAGCGCGTCCAGGATGGCACCTTGGCGGTGTTCTCGGCGTTGTAGTACGTGGACGCGGTGTGGATGGCGCGGGCGTTCAGGCTCAGGCCCTGGACCCACGGCGTGTCCCAGTCCACGCCGAGACTGAAGGTGTAGTCCGGCACGCTGTTGGCCTTGTTGCCGTCGTTCAGGCCGCCGTTGGTGCGCTTGAGCTTGGCGTCGTAAAACGTGGTGCCCGCCATCACACGCAGGCCGCGCGTGACTTCGCCGATGGCCGAGAGCTCGACGCCACGATTGCGCTGCTCGCCATCGAGGCTGTAGGTGTTGGTGGCGAGGTTGGTGATGCCGCTCGGGCGATCGATCTGGAACACCGAGGCCGTGGTGATGATGCTGCCCCAGTCGACTTTGACGCCGGCTTCGTACTGCTTGGACTTGGACGGCGCGAAGGCCTGACCGGCGTTCGCCGTGCCGGCGGGCGCGGTGCCGCCATTGGACAGGCCGGCGGTGAAGTTGCCGTAGACGGACACGTTTTCCAGCGGCTTCACCACGAAGCCGGCCAGCGGCGAGATCGCGCTCTCGTCATACGACGAAGTGCGCTCGCCCGTGGCGATGCTGAAGTTGTCGGTGCGCACACGCTGCTGGCGCAGGCCGCCGGTGATGAGCACGCGATCGTTGGCGAACGACAGCGTGTCGACCAGCGTGAAGCTGGTGAGCTCGTTCTTCGAGGTCTTGGAGGGCGACTCGCGGTCGCCGCTCATGGGCGGCAGCGGCGCCGGGTCGTAGATGTTCGACGGGGCGCTCGTGAGCGAGGTGGCGTAGGCATAGCCGATCTGCTGCTCCAGGCGCGTGGCGCTCAGGCTGAGCTGATGCTTGACGCCGAACGTGTCGAAGCGGGCGCGCAGGCCGACGTCGGCGGTGCGCGAGTGCGAATAGGCATCGTAGTAAGCGTTCTGCACGCGAAAGTCGCCGTTCCGGTCGACTTGCGAGCCCCACACGGTGCCAGGGAAATCCTGGTCCGACGTGCCGTAGCGGTAGCCGCCCGCGATGTGGGCCGTGAGCTGATCGGTGATGTCGTATTCGAGGCGCGACATGACCGCCGTGTCGCGCAGCTGCAGATTGGTGCCCGGATAGAAGTTTTCGCGGGCCGAGGGCGCCGAGGGCAGGCTGGTCAGGTTCGGCAGAAAGGCCACCTGCGGACGGAACTCGTCGATGTGTTCGCGTTGATCGTAGGCGTCGAGCGACCAGCGCAGCCGCGAGCCGCGGTAGTCGAGGGCGAGGGCGCCCAGGCCCAGCTGCTGGTCGCTGCCGCGTATGCCGGTCTCGCCATTGCGGTAGGCGCCGTTCACGCGCACGCCCCATTCCTTGTTCTCGCCGAAGCGGCGGCCCATGTCGAGCTGGCCGCCGAACTGCGCCTTGCTTTCGTAGGTGGCGGTCACGCGGGTGAGCGGATCGTCGCCGGCGCGTTTGGTCACGACGTTGATGCTGCCGCCGATGCTGCCGTTGGGGCCGATGCCGTTCATCAGCGTACCGGGGCCCTTGAGCAACTCGACCCGTTCCATGATGGCGGCCGGCATACGGCTGCCCGACGCCATGCCGTACAGGCCGTTTACGCCGACGTCGCCGGCGTTCACGTTGTAGCCCCGGATCTGGAATTCTTCGCCGAAGCCCCCGCTGCCGGTCAGCATGCGCACCGACGAGTCGTTGACGACCACGTCGCCGAGCGAACGGGCCTGCTGGTTGTCGAGCGTCTGGGCGGTGAAGTTGACGGTGCTGAACGGCGTGTCCATCACGTCGCTCGTGCCCAGCACGCCGAGGCTGCCGCCGCGCGCGATCTGGCCGCCGGCATAGGCGGGCTGCAGGCCGTCCGCCACGCTGGCGGCCACGGTCACGGTGGGCAGCGTCGCGGCGTCTCCCGTCTGTATCCGATTGAGGACGTAGCTGCCGTTGGCCTGGCGGGTGGCGGCGATGCCGGTGCTGCCCAACAGGGCGTCGAGGCCGCCGCGCACGGTGTAGCTGCCCTTCAGGCCGGGGCTGCGCAAGCCGCTCGTGACCTCGGGGGTGAACGACAGCATGATGCCGGATTCGCGGCCGAAGCGGCCCAGCACGTCTTCGAGGGTGCCGCCCGGGATGTCGTAGGCGCGGGAAGGTGCCGCCTGCGCATGGGCCGCCAGCGGCACGGCCAGGCCGGCGGTGCCGGCGAGGGCGCCGAGCAGCAGCTGACCGGTGGCGCAGGCCAGCACGGTGCGCTGGAAGAGGCGGGGGGCGGCTCGCCGGGTGGCCGGGGTTTGCGTCATGTCAGTGCCTTCGGAAAGACGAAAAGGGAGGTGTCATCTGACATGACCCGCGAGATTCAAAAAGGGATCAGGGCCGGGCCGATTATTTTGTAACGGCGGCGCGGCGGCACCTCAGGCCGGCAGCAGGTGGCGTTCGTCGCGCCAGAAGCGTGCCCGCGTCTCGGTGCGGATGTGGAGCGTGGCGCTGACGGTGTCGAGCACCATGCCGACGTCGGCCACCGGGAACGAGCCCGACACGCGCAGGGCGGCCACGGCCGGGTCGCAGACGAGGGTCTGGTCGGTGTAGCGCGCCAGCTCCGCCACGAAGGCATCGAGGCGCATGCCGCGCGCCACGATGAAGCCATCTTTCCAGGCGACGCTGGTCTCGTCGGTGGGGCCGTCGTCGTTGATGGCGCGCGCGTTGTAGCAGGCCCGGTGGCCCGCATGCAGCACGCGCGTCTCATCGTTGTTGAGACGGGCCCGCACCTGCACGGCGCCGGCGAACACATTGACCTCGGTGCCTTCGTCGTGGCGACGCACGGCGTATTCGGTGCCGAGCGCGCGCGCGGTGCCGTGCTCGGTCTCCACCAGGAACGGCCGCGACGCGGCCTCGGTGTCGCGCGCGGTGACGATGAGGATTTCGCCCGCGATCAGGGCCACGCGGCGCGTCCGGGCGTCGAAGCGCACGTCGATCGCGCTGCCGGTATTGAGCGTGACCTGCGTGCCGTCGGCCAACACGACGCGCCGGCGTTCGCCCGCCACCGTGCGGAAGTCGGCGGCCCAGCGGCGCCACGGCACGCTCGGCTCCAGTTGCCATGCCGCGCCGCCGGCGATCGCCATGACGGCCAGCGCCTTGAGCGCGCGGCGGCGATCCGGCGCACGCGGCGCGCCGTTACGGGGGGCGGCGAGCGCCGCTTGCGCCAGGCCGGCGGGCCCCGGGCCGGAGAGCGGCTGCAGGCGGCGCTGTACGGATTCGATGCGCTGCCACGCGCGTTCGTGATCGGGATGCGCGGCGCGCCAGCTCTGCCAGCCTTGCAGCAGCGCCGGACAGGCCGGGGCGTCCTGCAGGTCGACGAGCCATTCGAGCGCGCGTTGCGCGACCTCGGGCGAGAGCTCGCCGACATCGGGCGTGGCGCGGTACCAGGGCGAAGCGGACATGGCGCGCTCAGCCCGTGAAGCTCAGGTCGGCGAAATAGCAGCGCTGCAGTGCGCGCGCGATGTAGCGTTTCACCGTGGGGATGGAGACCTCCAGCGCCTGCGCGATCTGCGCGTGCGTCTGGCCCTCGAGCTGCGACATCAGGAAGGCGCGGCGGCTCGGTTCGGGCAGGCCGTCGAGCAGGCGGTCGAGCTCGTGCAGCGTTTCGAGGATCAGCGCGCGCTCTTCGGGCGAGCGGGCGAGTTCCTGGGGCGCCTGAGCCAGCGCGTCGAGATAGCTGCGTTCGAGCTTTTCGCGGCGCCAGTGATTGGACAGCAGGCGTTGCGCCACGGTCGTGAGAAACGCGCGGGGCTCGTCGAGCCGCGGCGGCACCCGGTCGCTCGACAGCAGGCGGATGAAGGTGTCCTGCGCGAGGTCGGCGGCCTGCTCGGCATTGCCCAGCCGGCGCTGCAGCCAGGACCGCAGCCAGGAATGATGGCTGCAGTACAGCGATTCGACGGTCGGTGAGGCGAGGCTGTGGGGCGTAGTCAAGGTCGAACCTTCAGATCGAGCGACTACCTCCTCACGGATCGGCGCCGAACAACCGCAGAATACTGAAATGGAAATGGTTATTATTTTGAGTGCCGCTGCGTCTGTCAATGCGACAGGCCGCCGATGCACCGACGTGGTGCAAATTCCCCTGCAAGGTGTTGGTAAACCGCCGCGCCCGCCATTCGTGGCCGACACTTTGCCGCAACCGGGCCGCACCTGGCCGGCCCCACCTGGCCGGCCGCGCCTGGCCGGCCGCGCCTGGCCGGCCGCGCCTCACCGGCCGCGCCTCACCGGCCGCGCCTCACCAGTCCATCTCCTGCCGAACAGTTCGCCGCGTGCGCGGGTTGGCCCGCGGGGGCGAGGACGCTATGCTCGGTATCTGTCACCAAGCTGAACGTTTGTCCGGCCGCACCCCGGTGCCGGCCGCCATGGAGGCTATTTCCCATCGCCCGCTTGCGGACCGTCCGCAACGCATCCCCATCTTCCGGTCGCAGGACCGTCATCTTTCAGGAGTCAGGCCCATGTTGAGTTTCCGTAAAACCGTCGCTGCCGCGGTGTGCACGATCGCGCTGGGCGCCTGCGCCTCGGCGCAGACCCCGCCCGCCGGGGGCGCGGCCTACGAGCCCACCGTGGGGCAGTCGGGCAAGGACGTGATCTGGGTGCCGACCAATCAGCATCTGGTCGACAGCATGCTGGGGCTCGCGAAAATCAAGCCCGAGGACTATCTGGTGGATCTGGGCTCTGGCGATGGCCGTACCGTGATCACCGCGGCCAAGCGCGGCACGCGGGCGCACGGCATCGAGTTCAACGGCGATCTGGTCGAGGTGTCCAAGCGCGCCGCGCAGCGCGAGGGCGTGGCCGAGACGGCGACCTTCGAACAGGCCGACATCTTCAAGACCGATTTCACCAAGGCGTCGGTCGTGACGCTGTTCCTGCTGTCCGACCTCAACCTGCGCCTGCGGCCGACGCTGCTGGACATGAAGCCGGGCACGCGCGTGGTGTCCAACTCGTTCACGATGGACGACTGGGAGCCCGATGATTCGGCGCGCGTTTCCGAAGGCTGCAACAGCTTCTGCAATGCATTCCTGTGGATCGTGCCGGCCAAGGTCGAGGGCAACTGGACGCTGGGCGGCAAGCCGCTGGCGCTCGAGCAGAAGTTCCAGAAGTTCACGGGCAAGCTGGGCCAGGGCGACAACGCACTCGCGCTCAGCAACACGCGTCTCGATGGCGCCAATATCGAGTTCAGCGTCGGCAGCGAACGCTACACCGGCCAGGTCAACGGCAAGACGATGGCGGGCACCACGTCGAGCGGCGCCGCCTGGCAGGCCGCGCGTATGTAAAGCGTTGCGCGGGCGTGCGCACGCCCGCGCCGGCTACACCTCCGCCCACATGCGCAGCAGGTTGTGATAGCAGCCGGTCAGCTTCACGAGCGGTTCGTTCGGGGCCTGTTGCTGTGTCAGCTGCTGGATCGCCACATCAAGGTCGAGCAGCAGATTGCGCTGCGCATCGCCGCGCACGAGGCTCTGGATCCAGAAGAACGATGAGATCCGTTCGCCCCGTGTGACGGGCTCCACGCGGTGCACGCTCGAGCCTGGGTACAGCACCATGTGGCCGGCGGGCAGCTTCACGCGATGCTCGCCATAGGTATCCTGCACCACCAGCTCGCCGCCGTCGTAGGTGTCGGGCTCGGCCAGAAACAGCGTGGCCGAGAGGTCGGTGCGCACGCGTTCACGGCTGGCGCGCACGCCGCGCACCGCATTGTCCACATGCGCGCCGAAGGCCTCGCCGCCCGCGTAACGGTTGAACAGCGGCGGATAGATCCTGGCCGGCAGCGACGCCGCCATGAACACCGCGTTCTGCGCCAGGCGGTCGATGATGTGCTGGCCGATACGGGCCGCCAGCGGATCCTCGGCGGCCAGTTGACGGTTGTGTTTGACCCGGGCCGATTGCTGGCCGGCGGTCTGCCTGCCATCTACCCAGTCGGCGGCTAGCAGTTCGTCGCACAGCATGCGCGCTTCGGCCGGCGAGAACACGGCGGGGATGGTGACCATCATGATGGCGCCTAGAAGTGCAGGTCGGCCGAGAGCGTGACCGTGCGGCCCGCCCCGGGCACGCCGTAGAGCTGGAAGCCGTCGAGCGAGGCCCCCACGCGGCTGTAGTAGAACGTGTTGAACAGGTTATCCACGTTCAGGCCGAGCGTGAGCGTGTCGTCGACGCGATAGCGCGCGGCCACGGAGTGCAGCCAGTACGAGGGCGCCTTTTCGCCGTCCTTGATGTAGACGGGATGACGACCGAGCGCGCCGTTGACGGTGCTGCTGTTGTTGTTCAGGCCGCCCACGTACTTGTTGTCGCTGTAGCGGCGCTTGCCCATGTATTGCACGCCGTAGCTCAGCGCGAGCTTGTCGGTGGCGGCGTAGGTGGTCCAGAGGTTGAACGTGGCGTCGGGAACGTTCTTCGCTTCGGCGCCCTTGTTCTCGCCCTTGGTGATGCGGCTCTTCATCAGTGCCACGCCCGCGAAGGCGGACCAGCGCGGCGTGATCTGCCCGGCCAGGCCCAGCTCCAGGCCGTGCACGGCCTTGGCCGGCAGCGAACGCACCACCGTCGCGTCATCGCCGTAGTCCCACGAATCCGTCAGCTCGGTGCGAAACACCGCACCCGTGACCGACATGGATTCACCGAACAGGTCCCACTTGGTGCCGGCCTCCCAGGTGCGCGACACGGCGGGCTTGAAGCGCTCGCTGCTGGTGTTGCCGTAGATGATGTTGTTGGACGATGCGCCCACGGCGGAGGGCTGCGCGGCCTGGCTGTAGCTCACGTAGATACTGCCGTTGTCCATCGGCTTGTAGTTCAGGCCGACGCGGCCGCTCCACGCGCCATCCGTGCTGCGCTCGGTCGTGTGCGCGCCGGCGGTGCCGTTGACCTGCTTCACGTGATAGCGGTCGTAGCGCAGCGCGCCCATCAGCTTCCAGGCAGGGTTGAGCGTGGCGGTGTCGGCCAGATACAGGCCCGTGTTCTGGATCTCGGCGTAGTTGCCCGCCGCGCCCTTCACGCCGTCGACGCCGCCCAGGTCGGTGCCGTGCTGCTCGCGCAGATCGATCAACGGATTGATCGAGGGCACCCGCACGCCGCGCTTGAGATCGCCATAGCGTTCGCGGTAGAACTCCACGCCGGCCACGAGATCGTGGTGCACGCCCGCCGTGTCGGCGGTGAACGCGAGGTTGGTCTGGTTGGCGAGGATCGTGTAGCGCTTGGACAAGCCGAAATCGTTGCCGCGCAGCCGCGCCGTGGTCGAATCGCCGTTGGCGATGGCGGTATAGCCGCTGTACGAGGGCACGCCCGAGGCGTTCGTGAGCGGGCCCACGCCCGCATAGCCATACGAATTGCCGGCCGCATCGTTGAAGCGCGCGGGCGACAGCACGGTGAGGCGGTCGGTGCGCTCGTAGCGCGTGATGTTCGAGATGCGGATGTCGTCCGACAGATCGTGCTCGAGCTTGAGCGTGGCCACGTCGGTGCGCGTGTCGTCGCGGTAGAGGTCCGGGTCGCCGTACCAGGCATTGCGCGCCACGCCCGGCATGCGTTTGCCGTGGGTGCCGCGCAGGATGGGCACGCCGCCATCGGGCGTATTGCGGTCCTCCTGGTGCAGGTAGTCGACGGTGATGCGGGTGGGCGTGCCCAGCCCGAGCGCGAGCGAGCCGGCCAGGCCCCAGCGCTCGTTGTCGGTCACGGCGCGTTCCGACACGTTGTTGCCGTGGCGCATGAGGTTGACGCGCAGGGCGCTCGAATCGCCGAGTTGCTCGTTGATGTCGGCCGTCACGCGGCGGTACTCGTCGGTGCCCAGCGTGGCCGAGACATCGCGGAAACTGCCGAGGCGGGCCTCCTTGCTGACCAGATTCACGGCGCCGCCGACGGCCGAGACGCCGGACTCCAGGCTGCCCGTGCCTTTGAACACCTCGACGCGTTCCAGGTTGAAGGTATCGCTGCGGCTGGCCAGGCCCGCGTCGCGGATGCCATCGACCATGATGCTCTGCTCGGCGGAGAATCCGCGAATCGTGAACATGTCGCCCCAGCCGAGATTGCCTTCACCCGAGGTGAAGGTGATGCCCGGCACATTGCGCAGCACATCCTGCAGGCTCTGCGCGCGCTGTTCTTCGATGACTTCGCGCGGCACCACGGTGATGCTCTGCGGCGTGTCCAGCAACGGCTGCGTGAACTTGCCGGAGCTCAGGCGCTCGGCCTGATAGCCCGGCGCTTCGCCCTGCACCTGCACCGGCGCCAGCGTGGTGGCCCCGGCATCGGTGGATTGCGCCTGTGCCGTCGACGCGAACGCCAGACCCAGCGCCGCCTGCAGCGCGGTCGCGCGCATGTGTCGCGCGGTGCGCCGCGCCTGTGTCGATTCCGCCATCTTTCCCGTCCCTGTAATGAAAATGCGTCTTGTTGGCGGCGCAGTGTAGGGAGGGCTTTGTCAACGCTGCGTTAAGACGCGAGCGGCAGGGGCGGACAGGGGCCTGCACGGACGGGGAGGGGGCGGGAACCCGCAGAGGCGATCGTGCAGCCGCCGCCCGAGGCCCATGCGCCGAGCCGGGCGCACCGCCCGAGCGTGTCAGCGCGCGCGGGCGCCTTCGATGAACATGCTCTCGAGCACGTGGGCCAGGCCCGAGCGGGCGATGCGGCCGCGGCGCTCGGCGTCGATCAGGCCACAGTGCAGCGACACCCACATTTCGGTCAGCGCGGCCGCCGTGACGTCGACGCGGAAAACCCCCGCCTGCTGGCCGCGCAGAAAGAAGCGATCGAGGGCGGAAGACCAGCGCGACTCCGCCTGCAGCTGCATTTCCATCGGCGAGTCGGGCTTCCAGTAGTACATCAGGAAGGCGTTGATCTCGCGGTGCTCGAAGCTGATCTGGGCCAGACGGCGCAGCGCATCGGCGGGCGGCGAGTCGTCGAGGCCGGCTTCATCGATGGCCTGGCTGAAGATCTCGATGCCGTGCGCCATCAGGCGCTCGATCAGCTCCTCTCGCGTATGACAGAAGCGATACAGCGTGGCCTTGCTCACCCCCACGGCGCGCGCGAGCTCCTGCAGGCTGGCGCGCGGGCGCTCCACCAGGGCGATGGCCAGGGCGGCGAGGAACTTGGGGTCTTCCGTTTGAGTGGGATGGGCCATGGGCGGGCGGAGGCGCGTAGCGAGGGTGGCGGAACCGGGGCCGAATCGCCGCGGAATCGTCTCACCCAGGGGCGGGGTTGTCTCTTTGCTCACAGTATACCGGTTTGGTCAAGAATAACCCCAAATGAATCTAAGTGGATTCATTTTAAGCTTTTCTATAACATAAGCGACCTCTAAGGGTTAATCTGGATAAAAATCATGAAGGTGCATCGACTTGGATCGAAGCCGGCCGGCCGGCTGGTGCTGGCGGCCCTGGTGCTGGCGCTGGCGGCGTGCGGCCAGGAAGGCGGTCCGCCGCAGGAGGCCCAGGCGCCTCGCGTTCAGACCGTTACGGTCCAGCCGCAGTCGTTCACCCTGGCCAGCGAACTGCCCGGCCGCATCGAGCCGGTGCGGGTGGCGGAAGTCCGGGCCCGCGTCGCGGGCATCGTGCTCAAGCGCAATTTCGAAGAAGGCGCCGATGTGAAGGCGGGCCAGGTGCTGTTCCAGATCGACCCGGCTCCGTTCAAGGCCGCGCTGTCGCGCGCGCAGGGCGAGCTGGCCCAGGCCGAAGCTACGCTGTTCGACGCCCAGGCCGTCGTGCGCCGCAATGAGCCGCTCGTGAAGATCGAGGCCGTGAGCCGTCAGGAGTTCGATGCGGCGGTGGCGCGCTACAAGAGCGCGCAGGCCGCCCGCCAATCCGCGCGTGCCGGCGTCGAAACCGCGCAGCTCAACCTCGACTACGCCACGGTGACCGCGCCGATCTCGGGTCGCATCGGGCGCGCGCTCGTGACCGAAGGCGCGCTGGTCGGTCAGAACGAAGCCACGCCGATGGCGACGATTCAACAGCTCGACCCCGTCTACGCCGACTTCAAGCAACCCATCGCCGAGGTGTTGCGCATGCGCGAGGCGCTGGCCGAGGGCCGCCTGGCACAGGACAAGGACAAGGGCGCGCGGATTTCGATCACGATCGACGGCACCGACAAGACGCGCGACGGCCACCTGTTGTTCTCCGACATTACGGTCGACCGGGGCACGGGGCAGGTGTCGCTGCGCGGCCAGTTCGACAACGCCGACGGCATGCTGATGCCGGGCATGTACGTACGCGTGCACACCCAGCAGGGCACCGATCCCCAGGCGATCCTCGTGCCGCAGCGCGCCGTGCAACGCGCTCCCGATGGCAAGGCGCAGGTCATGGTGGTCGATGGCGAGGGCGCGGCGCAGGCCCGCGAAGTCGTCACCGGCACGATGCGCGGCGCCGACTGGCACATCGTGCAGGGCCTGAAGGCCGGTGAGCAGGTCATCGTGGGTGGCAACGCCCAGCCCGGCCAGAAGGTCGAAGTGGCCGCGCCCGCCGCCGGCGGCGACGCACCCAAGCAAGCCGCCACCGCCGCGCCGCGCGGCTGAACACGGCCCGCGCCGCTGCCCATCGAGGTTCAGACATGCCAAAGTTTTTTATCGATCGCCCCAATTTCGCGTGGGTGATCGCCATCTTCATCACGCTGGCCGGCCTGCTCGCCATGAAGGCGCTGCCGGTCTCGCAATTCCCGGTGGTCGCGCCGCCGCAGATCTCCATCATGGCCACGTACCCGGGCGCCTCGGCATCCACCGTGGTCGACTCCGTCACGAGCGTCATCGAGGAAGAGCTCAACGGCGCGAAAGACCTGCTGTACTACGAGTCGTCGAGCAGCTCTTCGGGCAGCGGCGAGATCACCGTCACGTTCAAGCCCGGCACCGATCCGGCGTTGGCGCAGGTCGACGTGCAGAACCGCATCAAGAAGGCGGAGGCACGCCTGCCCGCCGCGGTGACGCAGCAGGGCCTGCAGGTCGAGGAGGCCAACGCCGGCTTTCTGCTGATCTACACGCTCACCTACAAGGACGGCGCCGAAAACAAGGACGTGGTGCAGCTGGCCGACTATGCCGCGCGCAACATCAATAACGAGCTGCGCCGCGTCGAAGGCGTGGGCCGCCTGCAGTTCTTCGCGGCCGAGGCCGCGATGCGCGTGTGGGTGGATCCGCAGAAGCTGCTGGGTTACGGCCTGTCGATCGCCGATGTGAACGCGGCGATCGCCGCGCAGAACGTCCAGGTGCCGGCCGGCAGTTTCGGCAGCCGCCCCGGCTCTCCGGACCAGGAGCTGAGCGCCACCATCGCCGTCAAGGGCATGCTCGACACCCCCGAAGAATTCGGCCGGATCGTGCTGCGTGCCAATCCGGACGGCTCGTCGGTGCGACTGTCCGACGTGGCGCGCATGGAAATCGGCCGCCAGGACTACAACTTCGACATGCTGGCCGGGGGCGCCAAGGCCGTGGGCGGCGCGGTGCAGCTCGCGTCGGGCGCCAACGCGCTGCAGACCGCGGAGGCCGTCAAGGCGCGCCTGCAGGAATTGTCCGCCGGCTTCCCAGCCGATATCGAATACCAGGTGCCGTACGACACGTCGCGCTTCGTGCAGGTGGCCATCGAGAAGGTGGTGCACACGCTGATCGAAGCCGTGGTGCTGGTGTTCCTGGTGATGTTCCTGTTCCTGCAGAATTTCCGCTACACCCTGATTCCGACGATCGTGGTGCCGGTGTGCCTGGCGGGCACCCTGGGCGTGATGTACGGGCTCGGCTTCTCTGTGAACATGATGACCATGTTCGGCATGGTGCTGGCCATTGGCATTCTGGTCGACGATGCGATCGTGGTGGTGGAGAACGTCGAGCGCATCATGGCCGAAGAGGGCCTGAGTCCGCGCGACGCCACCATCAAGGCCATGCAGCAGGTGTCGGGCGCGATCGTGGGCATCACGCTGGTGCTCTCGGCGGTGTTCTTCCCGCTCGCTTTCATGAGCGGATCCGTGGGCGTGATTTATCGCCAGTTCTCGCTGTCGCTGGCGGTGTCGATCCTGTTCTCCGGGTTCCTGGCGCTGACGCTGACGCCGGCACTGTGCGCGACGCTGCTCAAGCCCATCCCCAAGGGTCATCACGACGAGAAGAAGGGCTTCTTCGGCTGGTTCAACCGCAAGTTCGGCGCCCTCACGGGCAAGTTCGAGTGGCTCAGCGCACGGCTCTCGCGCCGCGCCGGCCGCTACATGGTGATCTACGCGGTGATCGTCGCGATCCTGGGCTTCATGTACACGCGCCTGCCCGAAGCCTTCGTGCCCACCGAAGATCAGGGCTACTACATCGTCGACGTGCAACTGCCGCCGGGCGCGACGTACCAGCGCACCGAGAAGGTGGTGCGCGAGCTCGACGAGTATCTGCTCAAGCGCGATGCGACGCAGCAGACGGTGATGGTGCTGGGCTTCAGCTTCTCGGGCACGGGTCAGAACGCCGCGCTGGGTTTCCCGACGCTGCACGACTGGTCCGACCGCGAGGGCTCGGCCTCGGATGACGTGGCGGCCTTCAACGCCCACTTCGCCAGCCTGGAGGACGGCCGCGTGATGGCCGTGGATCCGCCGCCGATCGAAGGCCTGGGCAATGCCGGGGGTTTTGCGCTGCGCCTGCAGGACCGGGGTGGTCTCGGCCGCGAAGCCCTGGTGGCTGCCCGCAACGAGCTGCTGGCCAAGGCCAATGCGTCGCCGGTGCTGCTCTACGCCATGACGGAAGGGCTCGAAGACGCGCCGCAGCTGCGCCTGGACATCGACCGCGACAAGGCCGAGGCCTTCGGCATCAGCTTCGACATCATCAACACCGCGATCTCGAGCGCGTATGGCTCGGCCACCGTCAACGACTTCGCCAACGCCGGCCGTCTGCAACGCGTGGTGGTGCAGGCCGACGTGGCCGACCGCATGACGCCCGAACGCCTGCTCGAGCTCAACGTGCCCAACAGCCGGGGCGAGCAGGTGCCGCTGAGCGCGTTCACCAAGATCGACTGGGAAATCGGCCCGGTGCAGATCGCCCGCTATAACGGCTATCCGGCGTTCCGCATCGCAGGCGACGCCGCGCCGGGTTACAGCAGCGGCGAGGCCATGGCCGAAATCGAGCGCATCGTGGCCGAGTTGCCCGAGGGCATCGGCTACGAATGGACCGGCCTGTCGTTCCAGGAGCGTCTGGCGGGCTCGCAGGCGCCGATGCTGATCGGTCTGGCGTTCCTGGTGGTGTTCCTCGTGCTCGTGGCCCTGTACGAAAGCTGGGCCGTGCCGGCCGCGGTGATGCTGATCGTGCCGATCGGCGCCATCGGCGCGGTGCTGGCCGTGATGGCGTTCGGCATGCCGAACGACGTGTACTTCAAGGTCGGCCTCATCACCATCATCGGTCTGTCGGCCAAGAACGCGATCCTGATCGTGGAGTTCGCCAAGAACGAGGTGGAGCAGGGCAAGTCGGTATTCGACGCCGCCATCCATGCCGCGCGCCTGCGCTTCCGGCCCATCGTGATGACCTCGCTCGCCTTCATCCTGGGCGTGGTGCCGCTGGCCATCGCGTCGGGCGCGGGGGGCGCGAGTCAGCGCGCGATCGGCACCGGCGTGATCGGCGGCATGCTGACCGCGACCACGCTGGGTGTGCTGTTCGTGCCGATCTTCTTTGTCTGGGTGCTGTCGTTCGCGCGGCGCCGCAAGGAACGCGCCGCCACCGCCCCGCGCGCAATCGAGGAATGACCATCATGACGCAACACGCAATTCTCCGTACCGGCATGGTGCTCACGCTCGCCGCGGTGCTGGCCGGCTGCTCTCTGGCGCCGACCCATGAACGTCCGGCCGCGCCGATCGCGGCGCAGTGGCCGGGACAGGGCGCGGCCGACGCCGCGCCGGCGTCGGCCGCGGCCACCCTGAACTGGCAGGACTTCATCGTCGACGCCGATCTGCGCAAGCTGATCGACATGGCGCTGGCGAACAATCGCGACCTGCGCCAGACGCTCCTGAATGTGCAGGCCGCGCGCGCCCAATACCGCGTGCAGCGTGCCGACCGCCTGCCCGGCATCGAGGCGCAGGGCAGCGGCACGCGCCAGCGCGTGCCCGCCGACCTGAGCGCGACCCAGCAGTCGCAGGTGCACTCGCAATGGCAGGCAGGCGTGGGCCTGGCCGCGTTCGAGATCGATCTGTTCGGTCGCGTGCGCAACCTGTCCGAATCGGCGCTGCAGGAGTACCTCGCCACCGAAAGCGGCGCACGCAGCGCCGAGATCACGCTCGTGGCCGAAGTCGTGCAGGCCTACCTGACGCGCGACGGCGCACTGCGGCGGCGTCTCCTGACGGCGGACACGCTGCGCACCCGGGAGTCCTCGCTGGGGCTGATCCAGGAGCGCCGCAAGGCCGGAACGGCCACCGCGCTGGACTATCAGGAGGCGCTGGGCCTCACCGAGCAGGCGCGCGCCGAGCTCGAGCGCACGGACCGCGAATTCCGCCAGGCGAGCAATGCGCTGGTGCTGCTGGTCGGCGCGGCGGATCTCGGCCCCTTCCTGCCCCTGCAGCCGGCCACAGGCCCGCTGCTGGTGCAGGACCTGGCCGCCGGCACGCCGTCGGCCCTGCTGGTGCACCGTCCCGACATCCACGCGGCCGAAGCGCGACTGCGGGCACGCAACGCGGACATCGGCGCCGCGCGTGCCGCGTTCTTCCCGCGCATCTCGATCACGGGGTTCCTGGGCAGTTCGAGCGCCGACATCGGCAACCTGTTCGACGCCGGACAGCGCGCATGGAGCTTCGCGCCGCAGTTGTCGCTGCCGATCTTCAGCGGCGGCCGCAACGTGGCCAATCTCGATCTGGCGAGCGTGCGCAAGGATATCGCGGTGGCCGCGTACGAGCAGACCATTCAGACGGCCTTCCGCGAAGTGGCCGATGCCTTGGCCGCCACCGATACCCTGCGCCGCGAGGAGGCGGCGCGCGAGGCGCTGGTGCGCAGCAGCCGCGAGGCCCTGCGCCTGTCCGAGGCGCGCTACAAGGCCGGCGTCGACGACTATCTGCGCTATCTCGACGCGCAGCGCAGCGCCTACACCAACGAAAGCGCCTTCATCGAGACCAGCACGCAGCGGCAGATCGCGTTGTCCACGCTGTTCCGCGCGCTGGGCGGCGGCTGGAACGCGGCCGACGGCGAATCCGCCGCGGCGGATAGCGGGACGATCGAGGCGCCGGCCCGTCCGTCGTGATGGCGCGCTGCGCGCGCCGACAGGAACACGGCCGTCCGCAGCGCGGGCGGCCGTTTGCCCTGAGCGCGACACTTGGCTATGCTGAACCCATCAGCGTGCCGCCTGGCGGCCCGAGGAGGTGTTTATGAGCTTGAGTCCGATCGACCGTATCGGGTCCACGCCGTATCGCATCGACGATCTGCGCACCGACCCGCTGTATCGCAGCCGCGAAGCGGCGCGCCTCGCGCGCGCCGAAGCCACCGGGCGTTTCGATGCCCGCGTCGACACCGTGCAGCCCAAGCCGGTGACGATCCCCGCGCCCGACGTTCCGTCGGTGTCCGTGGATCTCCTGCGCGACACGCATGCCGATGAAACGCTGCATCGCGCCGTGCAAGCCTATCGCGACGAGCAGGCCCAGCTGCAGGCCCGCGCGGACAACGCCAATAACCTCAGCGACATCGACAGCCTGATGGAGCTGCAGCAGTATCGCGTGGCCATGGCCAACCCGCCGCTCAATCCGGCCCAGTTGGCCGCCGCTGCCGGCATGGCGCCGGCCGTGGTGGCGCCCGTCACGCCCGTGCTGGCGTTGCGCAGCACCACCGACGACGCGCTGGCCAACGATCCGGCGGCGCGCGCCCGCGCCAATCGTCCGCGCGGCATCGACGCCTGAGCGCGGCCGCTCAGCGGCTTTCCGCGCGGCCCGCCAGGGCGCACAGGATATCTTCCTTCAATCGCAGCAGCGCCGGCGCTAGGCCGGCCGCGATGCGTGTGCGTTGCGTCGCCGCGTCGTCGACCGGCAGGCTGAAGTTCAATGCCAGCGGGCCGCCGTCGGTCGCGAGCGGCGTGGCGAGCGCCACCACGTTGGGCTGCCAGGATGCCGCGCAGTAATCCGCTTGCGCCACCTCGACGGTGGCCTGGCGGATGTCGCGCGCGATGTCGCGCCACGCGGCGGGCCGATGCGCGGCGCGCAAGGCCCCCAGCAGCGCCTGGCGCGCCGCGGGCGGCAGCGCGGCCAGGTACGCGTGTCCCAGCGATGTGAGTTCGATGGGCACACGCTGGCCCGCCACCACCGTGCGCAACGACGCCTTGCGGTGATAGCGGATCGAATCGAGATAGATCATGTCCAGACGATCGGGGCTCGCGAGCCCGACGTTCACCTTCAGCCTGGCCGAGGCTTCGTGCATGAGCGGCATGGCCGTATGCAGCACCGGTGATGCGGCCCGCATGGCGTGGCCGAGGCTCAGCACGGGCGCGGCCAGACGATAGGCGCGCGCCGACCGGTCGTGCTCCAGGAATCCGCCCGTCACGAGAGTCTGCGTCAGCCGGCTGATGGTGGCCGGAGACAGGCCGGTGCGTTCGGCGAGCTCGCTGTTGCCGAGCAGATCGGTGCCGGGCCGGAAGGCGCGCAGGATCTCGATGCCGCGTTCCAGCGAGCGGTTCTGTCCGGGTCCGTCGAAGCGCGCTGCGCGCGCGGGGAGGGTGCTCATTGCAATTCCATTCTGTGGAAATAGCTGGGTGTGCGCTCCGACTTTAGCGCGTACTGTGGTCGGCATGCCAGCGCGGCCGGCGATGACCGGCACGCGCCTCACCACGGAGACCATCATGCCCACCTTCGACTTCATCGACCTGCGCACGCAGGACGGGGTCGCCACCCTCACGCTCAACCGTCCCGACAAGCGCAATGCCTTCACGGACGCGATGCGCGCCGAATTCGTCGCCGCCCTGCAATGGGTAGCCGGTGAACGCGCCGTGCGCGCGCTCGTGCTGACGGGCGCGGGCAAGGGATTCTGCGCGGGTGGCGACGTCGCCGGCATGCAGCAGCGCATGGAGGCCCCCGCGGGCGAAGTGGCCTTCAATGGCTGGTCGCGCCAACAGACCGTGCACCAGGCGGTGAGCCTGCTGTTTCACATGCCCAAGCCCACCATCGCCGCCGTGAATGGCGCGGCGGCGGGATTGGGCGCCGACACCGCGCTCGCGTGCGATTTCGTGCTGGCGTCCGAGGAGGCCTCGTTCGCGTGGAGCTACATCGCACGCGGCCTGATTCCCGATGGCGGCGGCATGTACTTCCTGCCGCGCCGCGTGGGCCTGGCGCGCGCGAAGGAGCTGATCTACAGCGGTCGCAAGGTCGACGCCGGCGAGGCGCTGGCCCTCGGGGTGGCCGACCGGCTCGCGCCGCCCGCCACCTTGCTGGCGGAGGCCCAGGCGTGGGCGGCATCGCTGTCGCAGGGCTCGGCCACCGCGCTGGCGCTGGGCAAGTCCATCCTGAATCAGAGCTTCGAGCTGTCCGCCGAACAGGTCTTTGCCATGGGCAGCCAGGCCCAGGGCATCTGCTACACCAGCAGCGAGCACCGCGAGTCGGTGACGGCGTTTCTCGCGCGCATGGCGCAGGCGCGGGAGGCACGGCAATGAGCCTCTGGCAACGACTCATGACACCGCGCAGCGTGGCGGTGATCGGCGCCTCGGCGGACCCGGCCAAGACGTCCGGGCGGCCCGTGCGGTATCTGCTGAAGCACGGCTACGGCGGCCGCATCTATCCGGTCAATCCGCGCGTGGCCGAGATCGAGGGCTTGCGCTGCTATCCCGATATCGCCGCTTTGCCGGAGGCACCCGACGTGGCGCTGGTGCTGCTGGGCGCGGAGCGCACGCAGCAGGCCGTGCGCGAACTGGCGGCGCGCGGCACCGGCGCCGCCATCGTGCTTGCCAGCGGCTATGCCGAAGCGGGCAAGCAGGGCGAGCGGCGTCAGCGCGAATTGCGCGAGGCGGCGGGCGCCATGCGCATCCTCGGGCCCAACACGATCGGGCTGGTCAACCTGACCGACCGCATCACGCTGTCGGCCAGTGGCGCGCTCGACGCGGGCGAACTGCTCGCCGGCAGCATCGGGTTGGTGTCGCAGAGCGGCGGCATCCTGGGTGCCCTGCTATCGCGTGCCACGGCGCGCGGGATCGGCTTTTCACGCCTGATTTCGACCAGCAATGAAGTGGATCTGGACCTGGCCGACTTCGTCGACATGCTGGCCGATGACCCGGCCACGCGCGTGATCGCGCTTTACGTGGAGAGCATCCGCGATCCGGCCGCGTTCCGGCGCGCCGCGCAGAAGGCGGCGCGGGCGGGCAAGCCCGTGGTGGCGTTCAAGATCGGCCGCTCCGAATCGGGAGCGCGCGCGGCGGCCTCGCATACCGGCGCGCTCGCGGGTGCCGACCGGGTCTACGACGCCCTGTTCGCGCAGGCCGGCATCCTGCGTGCACAGACCTTCTCCGACCTGCTCGACATGCCCGCGGCATTGGCGACGGGGCGTCCGCTGACGGGCTCGCGCGTGGCGGTACTGACCTCCACCGGCGGCGCCGGCACCCTGTTGGCCGACAGCCTGGGCCTGGCGGGTTTCGAGCTGCCCGCGCCGACGACCGACACGGCGGCCGCGTTGCGGGCGCTGCAGGACGGCGATCACGCCGTGCTGGACCGCAATCCGATCGACGTGACGCTCGCCGGCCTGCAGCCCGATCTGCTGCGTCGCGTGCTGCGCGTGCTGCTCGATAGCCCCGACTACGACGCGTTGGTCGTGATCGTGGGATCGTCCGGCGTGGCACGTCCGGAGCTCATGGCCGAGGCGCTGCGCGATTCGATCGGCGAGGGCGGCAAGCCGGTGCTCGCCTACGTCAGTCCGCATGCCCCGGCCGCTGCCGAGGTGCTGGGCCGCTTCGGTATCGCCGCGTTTCACGCGCCCGAGAGTCTGGGCGCGGCGATGGCCGCGCTGCGCCACGCGCACGAGATGGCCGCGCGGGCGCGCGACGAGGCTCCTGGCAGGCCGCCACGCGCGCTGCCCGCGGACCTGCCCTCGGGCACGCTCGATGAGGCGCGGTCCAAAGCGCTGTTCGCGCATTACGGGGTGCCGGGTGTGCGCGAGCGCATCGTGCACGATGCCGGCCAGGCGCGCGCGGCCGCCGCCGAGCTCGGACCCAGGGTCGCGCTCAAGCTGCTGTCGGCGCGGATCACGCACAAGACCGAGATGGGCGGCGTGCGGCTGGGCGAAACCGTGGACAGCGTGGGCGCGAGCCTGGACGAGATGCGCCAGGCGGTGCGCTCGCAAGCCGGTTTCGAGCCCGACGCCTTTCTCGTGCAGGAAATGGCGAGCGGGGTGGCCGAACTCATTCTCGGCGTACGCAGGGATGCGCTCGGCACCGCGCTCCTGATCGGCATGGGCGGCGTCGTGGCCGAACTGGTTCGCGACACGGCGCTGTTGCTGTTGCCCGAAGCGGGCGCGGCTTTGCGTGCCGAGCAGGTGCGCGAGGCGCTGCACGGCCTGAAAACCTGGCCGTTGCTGGACGGCTACCGGGGCCGCCCGCCGGCCGACGTGGATGCGCTGGTCGAGGCGGTGCTGGCATTTGCCGAGATGGCGCAGGCGCTGGGTCCGCGCCTGGTCGAGGCCGAAATCAATCCCCTGTTCGTCAGGGCGCGCGGGCAGGGCGTACTGGCCGCCGATGGCGTGGCCGTGCTCGCCGATTCCGACATCGCACCCTGATCCGCAACAACGACATCGATACCGGCCAGTGACCGCTCAGAACGGCACGGCTCAACCGGAGACAAACCATGAAGCAATCTCTTTTCCTGCGCCGCGCCCTCACGGTGGCGGCCCTGTGCGCCGCGCCGCTCCTGGGCGGTGCCACCGCGCAGGCTCAGTATCCCGAGCGGCCCCTGCGCATCGTGGTGCCGTTCACACCGGGCGGCGGGACCGACATCGTGGCCAGACAGCTCGCGAAGGAGCTCGGCACGGACCTGGGCCAGACCGTGGTGGTGGAAAACCGGCCCGGCGGCAGCACGATCATCGGTACCGACAATGTGGCCAAGAGCGCGCCGGACGGCTATACGCTGCTGATGGCGACCTTCGCCCATGCCGTGAACCCGGCGATCCAGGACAAGCTGCCGTACGACACCGATCGCGCCTTCGCGCCGGTGGCGTTGATCGGAAAGTCGCCGAACATCCTGGTGGTGGCGGCCAAGTCGCGCTATCGCAGCGTGGCGGATCTGTTGGCGGACGCGCGGGCCAATCCGGGCAAGCTGACGTTCGGTTCGTATGGCAACGGCACGTCTGCGCATCTGGCGGGGGAGCTGTTCAAGCGGCAGGGCAAGCTCGACATCCTGCATGTGCCGTACAAGGGCGCGGGCCCCGCCATCAACGATCTGATCGGCGGCCAGATCGACATGATCTTCTCCACCTCGGCCAGCGTGAGCGGGCAGATCAAGAATGGCCAGTTGCGCGCGCTTGCCGTGACGACGCGGGATCGATCGCCCCTGTATCCCGACGTGCCCACGGTTGCCGAGGCGGGCCTGCCGGATTACTACGTCGACAGCTGGTATGGCGTGTTCGCGCCGGCCGGCACCCCCGCCGCCATCGTTGAGCGCCTGAACCAGGGCATACGCGCGGCGGCGGCAAAGCCCGATTTCCGCGGTGCGCTCGAACTCGAAGGTCTGGTCCCGGAGGTGGGCGATGCGGCCCAGCTGGGCGCCTATGTGGAGGCCGAAGAGAAGCGGTGGGCCGAGATCGTGCGCGCCGGCAATCTCAAGGCGGCGCCCTGATCCGCGCGCGGGGTGCCGTGCCGCCAGGCACGGCACATGCTGTACAGACTCCGACCGTCTAGGCACAGGAGTCGATACGATGGAGAAGCGAGAGAAGCGCAAGATCGGAAAACGCTGGATGTTCGGCGCCCTGATCGTGATCGGGGTGGGCGTGGCGATGTCGGATCTCGCCTATAACCGGATGAAGGGTGACACGGCGCCCGCTGCGATTCCCTGCGCGGTCGCCAATCAATCGGGCCAGCCCGTGGAGTTCCGTTTCGGCGAAGCGCAACCGCTGCGTGCCGAGCCGGGCACCACGTCCACCGCGCGCGATACGGGGCAATGCAGCTACGCGGCGCGCAAGGGGAATGACCCGGTGGCGCTCGAATGGCGCGTTGCCGACGCGCAGGGCGCCGAAGGCAAGTGGCGCCAGACCACGCTCGCCGCGAAGCGCCCCGACGATCCCGCCATGCTGCTGCTGCGCTTCACCGAGGACAAGAAGGCGGAGGCACGCTTCGCCGATGCGTCCGAGGTGCCCAGCGCACCCGCCAACCTGGATCCCGCGCTGTGGACGCGCGGCGATTGGACCAAGGGCTGATCCCCGAGGGTCGACAGGACTGCCCTGAGTCTCCTGCCGGAGGCGCCGGCCGTCTGCTGAGCCGGTGAGGCGATACCAAAGTATCGGTTCACCGGCTTTCCGCACATTCCGACGATCCCAACGCGCCGTGGCCTCGCACCGGGGCCGGGTGTACTGTTCGCCGCGTCCCCTCGCGTTGCGGCAGCGCTCTCTTCGCCACCTTCGCGCGGGCCTTCAACCCGGATCGCGGAGGGTGCGTCATGGTCGATCTTGCTCGCGTTGCGTACAACGCCCGCGCCGCGGCGCTGCCGCGCGCACGCCTCTCGCCCTCCTGGGCCGACGCGCTGGCCTTCCTGCTGTTGGCCGCGCTGATGGCGCTGGCCGGCTATGGCCTGGCGCACATGCGGATGCCGCTCGCCGCGTTGCAGGCCGAGCCCGTGGTGCTCGATCCCGCCCGCCTGCCGTTCTATGCACTGCTCACGACGCTGCGGATGTTCGCGGCGCTGGCGGTCTCCCTGCTGTTCACCTTCGTGGTCGGCACGCTGGCGGCCCGCAGCCGGCGCGCGGCGAGGGTGATCGTCCCGGCGCTCGACGTGCTGCAGTCGGTGCCGGTGCTCGGTTTCCTGTCGTTCACGGTCACGTTCTTCATGGGCTGGTTTCCTGGCAACCAACTGGGCGTGGAGTGCGCGGCCGTGTTCGCCATCTTCACGAGCCAGGCCTGGAACATGACCTTCGGCTTCTATCAGTCCCTGCGCACCGTGCCCGCGGATCTCGCGGCCGTCGCGACGCAGTTCGGCTTTTCGCGCCGGCAGCGCTTCCTGCGCCTGGAGTTGCCGTTCGCCGTGCCCGGCCTGGTCTGGAACACGATGATGTCGATGTCGGGCGGCTGGTTCTTCGTCGTCGCCTCGGAGGCCATCACCGTGGGCGACACCACCGTCGCGCTGCCGGGGCTGGGCTCGTGGCTCGCCCAGGCCATCGCGCACGAGAACATGCTGGCCGTGGCGCAGGCGGTCGGCGCCATGGCGGTGGTGATCCTGCTGTACGACCAGCTCGTGTTCCGGCCCGTCGTCGTCTGGGCGGACAAGTTTCGCGTGGAGCTCACCGCATCATCGGCGCGTCCGCGCTCGTGGATGTACACCCTCATCCAGCGCACGCGCTGGCTGCGGTTGCCGTTCGCCATGCTGGCCCGGGCGGCGTGCTGGCTCGCGGAAACGCCGCTCCGCTGGCCGGTGCCGGTGCGGGGATCGCGGCGCGCGCCGGTCGAGCCCTGGCGCACCCTGATGCGTGTGGCCGCGGTCCGGGCCTCGTCGCCCGCCCCGGCGCGCGGCGCGTCCGCGGCGCGCGGTACGCGGGGTGGGGTTGCGATGGCCGCTGCCGCCGCGCTCGTCACGCTGTATCTGCTGTGGCGCACGCCGCTCGATGTGGCGCAGGTCGGGCACGTGCTCGGGCTGGGCGCGCTCACGCTGTTGCGCGTCACGGTGCTGCTGGTGCTGGCCAGCGTGATCTGGGTGCCCATCGGTGTGTGGATCGGCCTGCGGCCGGCGTGGGCGGGCCGCGTGCAGCCCCTCGCGCAATTCCTGGCCGCGTTTCCGGCCAATGTGCTGTTTCCGTTCGCCGTGATGGCCATCGTCGGCGGCGGGCTCGATCCCGAGATCTGGCTCTCGCCGCTCATGATTCTCGGCACGCAGTGGTACATCCTGTTCAACGTGATCGCGGGCGCCAGCGCCATCCCGGCGGATCTGAAGGATGCCGCGCGCATGCTCGGATTGCGCGGCTGGCAGCGGTGGCGGCGTCTGCTGCTGCCCGCCATCCTGCCGTTCTACGTGACCGGCGCGCTCACGGCCGCCGGCGGATCCTGGAATGCCAGCATCGTGGCCGAATCGATTCAATGGGGCGAGCGCCACCTGACGGCGACCGGGCTGGGCGCCTGGATCGCACACGCGACCGAAGCGGGCCAGCCCGCCGCCGTCGCATTGGGCGTCATCGTGATGAGCGTGTACGTGCTCGCGTTCACGCACTTGCTGTGGCGTCCTCTCTACCGGCTGGCGGAGCGCCGCTGCCGTCTCGATGGATGAAGGAGACCGACATGAGGAACGATCGCGATGTACTGCTGGCGGTGCGCGGCCTGCGCCACGCCTATGGCCGCGACGACGGCCCGCAACGCGTGGTGCTCGATGGTGTGGACATGGACGTGGCCGACGGCGAGATCGTCGGGTTGCTCGGACGCTCGGGTTCGGGCAAGTCCACGTTGTTGCGCGCCATCGCCGGCCTGATCTCGCCGGCCCGGGGCCTGATTTCGCACGCCGACGATCTGCGCCTGGCCATGGTGTTTCAGAGCTTCGCGCTCTTTCCGTGGCTGACGGTGCTGGAGAACGTCGAGACGGGGCTGCAGGCACGCCATATCCCGGCGCCCGCCCGCCGGCAGCGCGCGCTGCAAGCCATCGACCTGATCGGCCTGGACGGCTTCGAGAATGCCTATCCCAAGGAACTGTCGGGCGGCATGCGGCAACGCGTCGGCCTGGCGCGTGCGCTGGTGGTCGACCCGGGGATCCTGCTGCTCGACGAGCCGTTCTCGGCGCTGGACGTGCTGACCGCCGAAACGCTGCGCACCGACCTGCTCGCCCTGTGGCAGCGCGGCGAGATGGCGATCCGCGCCATGCTGATGGTGACGCACAACATCGAAGAGGCCGTGTTGATGTGCGATCGCGTGCTGCTGTTCTCGTCCAATCCGGGGCGCGTCGCCGCCGAGCTGCGCATCGATCTGCCGCGTCCGCGCGATCGTCAATCACCCGCGTTTCGTGCGCTGGTCGAGGACATCTACGTGCGCATGACGGCGCCCGACGATGCACCGCCGCAGGCGCCGGCCGGCGCCGCGGGCGGGCTCGTCACGCCGCTCAAGCCGGTATCGACCAACGCGCTGGCCGGTCTGATGGAGGCGCTGGCCGCGCCGCCCTATGGCGGCAAGGCCGATCTGCCACAGCTCGCAGCGGCCCTGCGCTACGATGCCGACACCTTGTTTCCGATCGCGGAAGCCATGCAGCAGTTGCGCTTCGCGCGGCTGGACCAGGGCGACCTGCGCCTGCTGGATGCGGCGCAGCGTTATGTGCGCGCCGACACCGACGCGCGCAAGCAGTTGTTCGCGCAACACCTTCTGGGATATGTGCCCATCGTGGCGCACATCCGGCGCGTGCTCGATGACCGCGCCACGCACGAAGCGCCGGCCAGCCGTTTCCGCGATGAGCTGGAAGACCACATGACCGAAGACTGCGCCGAGCGGACGCTGCAGGCGGCGATTCAATGGGGCCGCTACGCCGAACTCTATGCCTACGAAGACGAAACCGGCCGCTTCACGCTCGACAATCCCGCCTGAGCGCCGCGCCGCTACACTCTGCCTCATTCCGTCCGTGCGACGACCGGGCTTCGTGAGCGATTGATATGAACACCCCTCGGATGATCGATGGCACGCGCCGGCCCCGCCTGCTGCCCCGGGTCGCGCTGATCGGCGGCCTGATGGCCGGCGTGTTCATCGCCGACACGGTCACGCGCCTCGAGATCGCGGTCGCGGTGTTTTACGTGCTGGTGATCCTGCTCGCCGTATGGCTGTTGCCCCGGCGCGGCGTGGTACTGAGCGCGGCGACCAGCATCGTGCTGACGCTGCTCAGCATGGCGATCACCGCGTGGGGCGAGCGCATGCATGAATCGGGGTTCATCAACGGGGCGATCAGCATCGCCGCGATCGGCATCACCACCTTGCTCGCGCTGAAGCTGGTTGCCGCACAGGCGGCGGCGCACGAGGCCCGCGCCCAGCTGCTGCGCGTGGCACGCATCCGCAGCCTGGGCGAGCTCACCACGTCGATCGCCCACGAGGTCAATCAGCCGCTGGCCGCGATCTCGGCCAGTGCCAACGCCGCGCTGCGCTGGCTGCGCATGGAGCCGCCCAATCTGGAGCGCGCCGAGCGCACGGCCGAGCGCATCGTGCTGGATGCCGAGCGCGCCAGCGAGGTCATCACGCGCGTGCGCCGGCTCTCGCGCAACGAAGCCCCGCAACGACAGACGCTGGACATCAACGCGATCCTGCTCGAGTCAGTGTCGTTGGCACGCGGCGAGATCGACCGGCACGACATCGCGCTCTCGGTCGACCTGGAGGAGGGCCTGCCACCGGTGCTG
This sequence comes from Bordetella genomosp. 5, assembly GCF_002261315.1. Classification (NCBI taxonomy): domain Bacteria; kingdom Pseudomonadati; phylum Pseudomonadota; class Betaproteobacteria; order Burkholderiales; family Alcaligenaceae; genus Bordetella; species Bordetella genomosp. 5. The sequence continues at coordinate 65,815 of NZ_NEVP01000015.1, read as the reverse complement.
GCCGATCCCGTGCAACTGCAGCAGGTGTTGGGTAATCTCATTCTGAACGCGATCGAGGCGATGGACGGGGCGCCGCGGCGGCATCTGGCCATCCGCTCGCAGCACGCGCCAGGCGGCGTTGCGTTTGCCGTGACCGACAGCGGGCCGGGCTTGGGGCCGGAGGTGCGGGCGCATCTGTTCGACGCGTTCTGGACCACCAAGGAAGGCGGTACCGGCCTGGGGCTGACACTGTGTCGCGCGATCGTCGAGGCGCAGGGCGGCACGATCGAGGTGGCGTCTCCGGAGGGCGCCGGCGCCTCGTTTCGCGTATCGTTGCCAGGCAACCCAGGAGCATCGTCATGAGCCTCTCCCTCCCCGGCCCCGGCCCCGATGCCGATACCCCGCTCGTGCATGTCATCGACGACGACGCCAGCGTGCGCGCGGCCCTCGAAGACCTGTTCAGTTCGGTGGGCATGCAGGCCGAGACGCATGCCTCGGTACAGGCGTTTTTAGCGGCGCCGCGGCCCGACCGCCCGGGATGTCTGGTGCTGGACGTGCGCATGCCCGGCCAGAGCGGTCTGGATTTTCATCGCGAGATGGATGCCTTGGGCATCGCACTGCCCGTCGTGTTCGTCACCGGCCATGGCGATGTGGCCATGTCGGTCGGCGCGATGAAGCGCGGCGCGGTCGACTTCCTGACCAAACCGTTTCGCGAGCAGGACCTGCTCGATGCGATCCATCAGGCGGTGCAGCGTGACCGGCAGCGTCGCGTCCGGCAGCATGCGCACGACACCCTGCGCGCACGCTGGTCGTCCTTGTCGGAGGGCGAGCGCGAGGTGATGGCGCTCGTCGTGGAAGGCCTGCTCAACAAACAGGCGGCCGATCGCCTCGGGCTGAGCGAGGTGACGGTCAAGGTGCGCCGTGGCAACGTGATGCGCAAGATGGAAGCGGATTCGCTCGCGGATCTGGTGCGCATGGCCGAGGCCCTGAAGCACGGCCCGGGTGCCGATCACGGCTGAGGCGCCCGCGCGTCGGCACGGACGACTCAGTGCGGCGCGAGCATGCCCGGTGCGCCGTTCAGGCCGAGTGCCTGCTCGCCCAGGCGCTCGAGCTTGGCCTCGAGCTCGAGATACTTGCGCATGATGCGGCGTCGGTTCATCGACTTGCTCCACGCGTAGAGCGGCAGCGCCTGCTTCGGCCCGTAGCCGTCCACCAGATACAGCCCCGACTTGCCTTCGGCATTGCGGCCGACCACGATGTTGCGCGCCCCGACATCGTTGAAAACGACGTGCGCGTCGATCAGCGCCTCGAAGAATGCCCGCACCTCGGCGCGCAGCGCCGGCGCGAAGCCCTGATCCTTGACGACCTGATGCAGGGTCGGGGCCATCGCGCCCTGATCGTCCACGATCTTTTCGACCGCGAGCCCGAGTCCGTGCGTGGTGTTGACCAGGCCCGCGATCCGGGCCAGCAAGACGTTGCCCTCCAGCCCGCCGTGCTGCACGGTGGTGGACACGTACTCGATCAGTTCCGTGAGAAAGACGCGGTGCGCCTGCTCGCGATGAAATTTCTTGTGCCAGCGCACGCGCCGGCCCGGCTCGCGGGCGCGCGAGCCATTCACGATCTTGATCAGCAGGTTCCGGTCATGCGGGTGCTCGTACACATCCCGTTCGCTGCCCGAGGCGACGAGCGGCGTCGTGCTCAGGTCGAGCACGCCAAACGCGTTCGGCACCGTCGAGATGGCGAACGCCTGCGCAAGCAGGTCTGCAGGGGGCGGTGTGAGGGGGCTCTGGACGATCGGCGTCGCGAGCGGCGGTGCGGAGGAGGGCATGGCGTTCTCGGCGCGGGCGGCGATGGCTGCCCGCGCGTTGACTGAAATGTGAAATTTTCGTGAAATTTGGTCTCACGTTACTGCCATCCGGGCCTCATTGCAAACGTGTGACAGCGGGCGCGCCCGCGCGTTGTACGGCGGCATCGATCAGCAGCATGACGACCAGCGACGCGCCCACCAGCGGAAACACACAGCCACCAATGATCATCAGCACCATCACCCCGCGCAGGGCGGCCCGCTGCTTGGGCAGGGGCGGGATGCCGAGGCCGCCGACGGGCCGGCGTTTCCACCACATGGCGACGCCGCCCACGCACATCAGCACCATCGCCAGGCAGGCGAGCGCGAGCACGATCTGATTGATCCGGCCGTACTCCTGGCCCATGTGCACATTGATACCCCATTCCAGGCCGCGACCGAGCGGCCCGTAATCGGCATAGCTCATGTCCAGCAGCGGCTTGCCGCTGTACTGGTCCAGGTGCACCACGCGCTGGCGGGCCAGGTCGTTGGGATAGACCGAACCCGTATAGACCGCCGTGGCGCTGGTGGGCAGGTTGACCACATAGCCCGGCGCCAGGCCGAGCCGGGTGAACGCGGCGACCGCGGCGTCCAGGCCGATGGGGGGTGGAGCGCCCGCGGGGCGCGCCTGTTCGGGCGGCGGCGCCTGGCCGTGATCGTGCGCGATCTCGGCGTCCGCCCGAGCCTGGCCATGGTCGTGCCCGGCGTCGTCGCCGTGCCCTTGCGCGTGGCCCGCGCCATGGTCGTGCCCGGCACCGGGCTGCGACATCGGCATGCGCGCCTGTTCCAGCGACCACGTCGTCTTGCCGGCGTCGGCCAGACGGGCATCCGACATGGGCACGTTGACGCGCACGCCGCTGGGATAGCCGAAGTTGTTGCCATTGGCCCATTGATTGACCTTGGCGCCCCACACGATGGACCAGGGCATGCCCGTGAGCGCCAGGAACAGGATGAAGAACGCCGCGAAGGCGCCCGCCACCGCGTGGAGGTCGCGCCAGAACACGCGCTGCCCCGGCGTGCCGCGCACCGTCACGACCCCCTGCCGGCGCCCGCGCGGCCACCACAGGTACAGGCCCGTCAGCACCAGCAGGATGGTCCAGCCGGCCGCGATCTCGATCGCGCCATTGGCGATCGGGCCGAAGAAAGACAGGCTGTGCAGTTGGCGCACGGTCCACATCAGCGTGCCGCGCTCCTCCTGCGCGCCCAGCACCTTGCCCGCGTAGGGGTCGACGAACACCGAGAGATTGGCGCTGTCCTGCGGCCGCAGCACCACGACGGCCGCGCGATCGGGCGCGGCCGGGGGCAGGTACTTCAGCACGCGGCCGGGGTGCGCGCTCTCGGCCCGGGCCACGATGGCCTCGGGCGCGAGCGTGGGCGCCTGCTGGACGGCCACGGTGCGCAGATCGCGGTACCACCAGTCTTCTATTTCGTTGTGGAACAGGTAGAGCGCGCCGGTCACGGCAAGCACGAGCAGAAAGGGCACCACCAGCATGCCGGCATAGAAGTGCCAGCGCCAGACGGCGCGGTAGACCTGCGAGGCCCGCACGGGTTCACGCTCCTGGGGGGCGACGTTGTCGGTCGTCATATCGATACCTCGTTGCGCGCCGCCGGCGGGGCCGGCGACGCTGATCAGGAAAAGGGCCGGCTCAGAAGCGGTAATGCGCGCTCAGCTCCACGCGCCGTCCCGTGCCCAGCAACCATTGATCCTGGTTGTAGTAGGCCGTTTCGGCATACTGGCGGTCGAACACGTTGTAGGCGCGCACGGCCAGCGTCAGATCCTGGCGCGCGTCCCACTGCAGGGCCAGGTTGGTGGTGGTGTAACCCGCCATCTCGAGCGTGTTGGCCGCGTTGGCGTAGCGGGCGCCCACGTAGCGCACGCCCGCGCTCGCGGTCCATTGCGGGGCGAACTTCCAGCTCAGCCAGAGGTTGGCCAGCCGCTCCGGCACGTCGGTCGGCACATTGCCGTCGCGCGAGACCGTGCGGCCGCCGGACGACTCCGAATACTCGTCGTACTGCGCTTGCAGAATCGTGGCGTTGGCATCCAGGCGCAGGGTCGGTGTCAGCGCCACGCCCAGCGATGCCTCGATGCCCCGGCTCGACTGCTGGCCGACCTGGATGCGCAACGCGGGATTGTCAGGATCGCGCGCGAGCAGGTTCTTCTTGCGGATGTGATAGGCCGCCAGCGTCCATTCGCCGCGCGCGTCCCAGAACGTCTGCTTGATGCCGACCTCGACCTGACGCCCGGTGGCGAGGTCGAAGCCCTGGTTCGCGGGCGACAGCAGCAGCAGGGCGCCGACCGGGTCGGCGGCCTCGGCGTACTGCGCATAGAGCGCGGTGGTGGGCGTGATGTCATAGACGGTGCCGACGCGCCAGCCCACGTTGTCGAAGCGCGTGCGGTAGGCCGTGTTGCCCGCGACGAGATTGCGCTGTTCCAGCTCGATATGGTCGTAGCGCAGGCCGCCCAGCACCGACCAGTTGGGCGTGAGCGCGAGCCGGTCTTCGGCGTACAGGGCCAGTTGCCGCGCCGTGTTGCGATAGCGCGGCGTGGTGCCCGCAAGATTCATGAACCGGCCGTGGTCCACATCGTAGGGATCGACCAGCGAGGCGCCGCCGTACGGCGAGTTGTTGGTGTGCTTGAGACTGGCGCGATTGAGTTCGAGCCCCACCGCGAACTGGTTGCGCAGGCCGAGCAACGAGCCCTTGAAGACCGCGTCGGTCACGGTTCCGACCTGCTCCTGGTCATGCAGGATGTTCGAGTAGCCGCTGCGCTCGATCAGGCCCGTGGCCGGCTGCCAGGCGTATTCCTCGGCGTTGCGCCAGTCGCGCCGGCTGCCCTGGTAGTAGACGCGGTTGCGCACCAGCACGCTGTCGTTGGGCGTCCATTCCGTGCGCAGTTCGCTGCGGTTGTCGCGGTAGATGATCGTGGCGTCCGCCACGTTGTAGTTCTGGTGCCGCAGACCATAGTCCATCGTGCCGTCGACGAGCGGCGTGCCGAAGTAACGTGTCGGCTCCTGCCAGCCCAGCACCTGCGTGAACGTGACGTTCAGATCCGGATTCACATCCAGGCGCAGCGCGGCCGACAGCGCGGCATTGCGCGCGCCGCCCAGGCTCATGTCGGCATGCGTGTGTTCGGCGCTCGCATCGATGCGATACGACCAGCGGTCGTCCAGCGCGCCCCCCGAGCCGATGCCCACACGCTGCGTGTCGTGCGTGCCGAAGGTCGTCTCGACTTCGTTTTCGATCGGGCCGCGGGTGGGTTTCTTGGGCACCACGTTCACCACGCCGCCGATCGCGCCTTCGCCGTAAATCACCGACGCCGGGCCGCGCAGCACCTCGATCCGTTCCACCGCCCAGGGCGAGGCGACCAGCGTCTGGCCCACGCCGCCGTATTGGCGCAGTCCGTCGTAGAGCTGGGCCACGGAGTTGGTGTCGCTGAAACCGCGCGACGACAGCGCGGCGCCGCCATTGCCGGGGTGGCGCATCGTGCTCAGGCCGGGCGCCTGGCTGATGGCGTCGCCGATGGTGCGCGGCGCGCGTTCGCGCAATTGCCGGGACGTGATGATGTCCACGCTGGCCGGCGTTTCGAACGGCGTGAGGTCGAGCAGCGAGCCGGTCGCGGTCGTGTCGAGCAGGGAAGGGCGATCCGCGTCAGCGGCCACGGTGATGCCGGGCAGGGTGGCGACGGAGGGTTCAGTGGATTGGGCGAAGCCGGCCGTGGGCGTCAGCGCGAGGGTAACGAGCGTGGGCGGCAGGCAGGCGTGCCATGCGCGCATGCGCCGCGGCAGGACGAGCGTCCTGGCGTGCAAGGAAGTCATGAGGATCTCTCGGTCTGGAAAAGGCGGTGCCGCCGCGAGGGCGGGCCAAGTCGGACTAGACGAGAGAGGAGGGCGGGGCGCGGGCCCCGAGCGGGGCGCCGGTGAAGGTGTAGTGCGTGCGCGCCGGCGGAGCGCGCGCGCTGAACGGGAAACTGTGGGCGCTGCTGACCGGTGTGAGTGCCGGCAGCGAGGGAGGCATCGGCACGGCGGCGACCGCGGCGCCGACCGGGCAGGCCGCGGCCTGCGCGGCGTGCCGTTCGTCGGCCTGCTGATGCGTGGACTCGGGCGCCTGCACGAAGATGCGGCCGGTGGCCGAGCACAGCTCGATCAGGTTGGCGCCCACATGCGTGCCGGGCATGTAGCCGGGCGGCACCAGGGCCTTGAGCGCGAACAGCACCAACGCCAGCCACAGCGTGGCGACGTAGCGGGCAGACCGGTGCGGGCGCGTCGAAGTCATGAGGCCGGATTGTAGGCGAGCGCTATGCGTGTGCCAAACCGGAACGCGACGCGCTCAGGCGGCGCGGGCGGGCTGGTAGCCGAGTTCGCGGCTCGCGGCGCGCGCCTCGGCGAGCAGGGCGATGGCGATCGGGCCTTGCGCGGCCGCGTCGAAACCGCCCGTCGTGCCCAGCGCCGTCAGCGCGCCGCAGACCTGGCCTGCATGATTGAAGATCGGTGCGCTGATCGCACTGATGCCCTTCAGGTTGGTGTCGATCACGATGGAGCAGCCGGCGGCGCGCACCTCGCGCTGCAAGGCGCCGAGCGGGTCGTGGGCATCGAGCGCGGCCCGCGACGCCGCGTCGGCGCCGTCGAGCTCTTCCAGGGCCAGGCGGCGCACCTGCGCGTCGTCCTGCAGACCCAGGAACACCCGGCCGGTGGCCGACCACAGCAGGGACATGACCGAGCCGACGCGCACGTTCACCGTCACCGGCAGCCCGGGTTCTTCGAAGCGCACGATCGTCGGGCCCTTGTTGCCCATGACCGCGATGAAGCACGTCACGCCCAGCTGCTCGCGCAGGCGGACCAGCGCGGGCTCGGCCACGCGGATCGGATCGGCCTGCCGCATCGCCGCCAGGCCGATGTAGAGCGCTTCGAGGCCGAGGCGGTAATGCCCGGAGCCGCTGTCCTGCACCACGATGCCCGCTTCGATCATGCTGACCAGATAGCGATGGACCTTGGAAGGCTGTTCGTCCACTTCGGTCGCCAGCGCCGTGAGGCTCGCCCGGCCGCCCAGCCGGGCGAGCGCCTTGAGCACGGCCATGCCGGTTTCGGCGGCCTGCACACGTTGGCGGCGTTCGCGCGGGCGCGCGGCGGAATCGGAGGGGGCTGCGGTCTGCGTCATGGCGGGGATTCTACGTGGTGGACCGGGGCCGATCCGCCGGTATTGTGCGATTACGCAATGCGTATATACTTTACGCAAAATCAAAAAGTCGTGCTTTTCGCCACGTCACCGGAGACAAACCGTGCGTTCCTATCGTTCGCAGTTCCCTCGCTTTGCCGGCCTTCTGGCCAGCGCCGTCCTGGCCTCGTTCTGTGTGGGCGGCGCCGCGCGCGCGGCCGACGCCAGCGCCCCGTATCCCAACAAGCCGATCCGCTGGGTCGTGCCGTACGCGGCGGGCGGCGGTTCGGATTTCCTCGCCCGCACCGTGGGCCAGGGCCTGTCCGCCCGCATCGGCCAGACCGTGGTGGTCGACAACAAGCCGGGCGGCAACACCGCCATCGGCGCCTCCGAGACGGCGCGCTCGCAGCCCGACGGCTACACCATGGTGTCCGCCGATAACGGCACGCTGGTCTTCAACCCCGCGCTGTACAAGACGCTGTCGTACGACCCGGTCAAGGATCTCGCGCCGGTCACGCTGATGGGCCGCTTCCCGATGATTCTGGTGGTCGGGCCGACCGTCGAGGCCAAGACCGTGGCCGAGTTCGTCGCGATGGCGAAGGCGCGCCCGTCGGGTCTGGACTACGGCTCGGCCGGCGCCGGCAGCCCCCATCACCTCGCGATGGAGCTCTTCAAGACCGAGACGGGGCTGAACCTCGTGCACGTGCCCTATCGCGGCGCGGCGCCTGCCCTGGCCGACGTGGCCGGCGGACAGATCCCGGCCATGATGGTCGACCTGGCCGCGGGTGCCGGCTTCATCAAGGCGGGCAAGGTGCGCGCGCTCGCCGTCGCGCACGGCCAGCGTCTGCCGCAGTTGCCCGACGTGCCGACCTTCGGCGAAGCGGGACTGCCCAAGGTCCAGGCCGCCGCCTTGGTCGGCGTGTCGGTGCCGGGCGCCACGCCGCCGGCCGTGATCGCCAAGCTCAATCAGCAACTGGTTGCCACCCTCAACGATCCCGCCATCCGCGGCAAGCTGGTCGACTTCGGCATCGAGCCGGTCGCCAATTCGCCGCAGGAATACGCCGCTCTGCTCACCGCCGAGCGCACGCGCTGGAACAAGCTGATCGCGGATCTCGGCATCAAGCTCGACTGATCGCGTCAGCGACGCCCTCGTATCTGGCGGACGTGGCGCTGTCCCGGCCCGTCCGCCCGCAGCAAAGGAGACCGCCATGAATTCCGTCCGCCCGCCCGCCGCCTCCGGCTGTCCGGTCGATCACCGGGCCCTGTCCGCGGCAGGCTGTCCGGTGAGCGCCCGCGCCGCCGCCTTCGATCCTTTCGAAGATGGCTACCAGCAGGATCCGCCCGATTACGTGCGCTGGTCGCGCGAGGAAGAACCGGTGTTCTTCAGCCCGCGGCTCGGTTATTGGGTGGTGACGCGTTACGACGACATCAAGGCGATCTTCCGCGACAACCTCACGTTCAGCCCCGCCATCGCGCTCGAGAAGATCACGCCCACGGGCCCCGAGGCCAACGCCGTGCTCGCCTCGTACGGCTATGCGATGAACCGCACGCTCGTCAACGAAGACGAGCCGGCCCATATGCCGCGCCGGCGCGCACTGATGGCGCCCTTCACGCCCGAGGAGCTCAAGCATCACGAGCCCATGGTGCGCAAGCTCACGCGCGAGTACGTCGATCGCTTCATCGACGATGGCCGCGCCGATCTGGTCGATCAGATGCTCTGGGAAGTGCCGCTCACGGTGGCGCTGCATTTCCTGGGGGTGCCTGAAGAAGACATGGACCTGCTGCGCAAGTACTCGATCGCGCATACGGTGAACACCTGGGGCCGGCCCAAGCCCGAAGAGCAGGTCGAAGTGGCGCATGCCGTGGGCAACTTCTGGCAGCTGGCCGGCCGCATCCTCGACAAGATGCGCGCCAACCCCGACCAGCCCGGTTGGATGCAGTACGGCATCCGCAAGCAGCGCGAGCTGCCCGATGTGGTCACCGACTCTTATCTGCACTCGATGATGATGGCCGGCATCGTGGCCGCGCACGAGACCACGGCCAATGCCAGCGCCAACGCCATCAAACTGTTGTTGCAGCATCCGCAAGCCTGGCGCGAGATCTGCGACGACCCCAGCCTCATCCCCAACGCCGTCGAGGAATGTCTGCGCCACAACGGATCGGTGGCCGCCTGGCGCCGCGTCGCCACGCGCGACACGGCGGTGGGGGGCGTGCCGATTCCCGAAGGCGCCAAGCTGCTGATCGTGACCTCGTCGGCCAACCACGACGAACGCCATTTCGCCGATGCCGATCTTTTCGACATCCGGCGCGAGAACGCGAGCGATCAACTCACCTTCGGCTACGGATCGCATCAGTGCATGGGCAAGAACCTCGCGCGCATGGAGATGCAGATCTTTCTCGAGGAGCTGACGCGGCGGCTGCCGCACATGACGCTGGCGCAGCAGGATTTCACCTATGTGGCCAACACCTCGTTCCGCGGCCCCGAGCATCTGTGGGTCGAGTGGGACCCCGCGCAAAACCCGGAACGCAGCGCGCCCGCGTTACTCGACACCCAGGTGCCGGTGCGCATCGGCGAGCCGTCCACGCGGCACATCAGCCGCACCCTGATCGTGCAGGCGGCGCGCCGCGTGAGCGACGACATACTCCATCTGCGTCTCGCCGCGCCCGATGGCGCGCCGCTGCCGCGGTGGACGCCGGGCGCGCATCTGGACGTCGCGTGCGGCGACACGGGGCTGTCGCGCCAGTATTCGTTGTGTGGCGATCCGGCCGAACGCGATATCTACGAGATCGCGGTATTGCGCGATCCCGAGAGCCGGGGCGGTTCGCACTGGATGCACGCGCATGCCGGGGTCGGCGCGCGGCTGCGGGTGCGTGGGCCTCGCAATCATTTCCGCTTCGACGAAGACGCCGAGCACGTGGTGCTCGTGGCGGGCGGGATCGGCATCACGCCGATCGCGGCCATGGCACGCCGCGCCCGCGAGCTGGGCATGTCGTACGAGCTGCACTACAGCGGATCGAGCCGTGCCCGCATGGCCCTGCTCGACACGCTGCAGGCGCTGCATGGCGATCGTCTGCATGTGTATGCGCGAGACGAAGGCGCGCGCCAGGACTTCGCCGCGCGTCATGCCCGGCCGCGACCGGGCGTGCGCATCTACGCCTGCGGCCCGCAACGCATGCTCGACGGCCTGGCACAGGCCACCGCGCACTGGCCCGAGGGCACGCTGAGCGTGGAGCATTTCCAGTCCACCCTGGGCGTGCTCGACCCGGCGCGCGAACACGCCTTCGAGGTCGAGCTCAAGGACTCGGGTCTCACGCTGACCGTGCCGGCCGACCAGACACTGCTGGCTGCGCTGCGCGGCGCCAACATCGACGTGCAGAGCGACTGCGAAGAAGGCCTGTGCGGCTCCTGCGAGGTGCGGGTGATCGCGGGCGAGGTGGATCATCGTGACGTGGTGCTCACCCCGGCCGAGCGGGCGGCGGGCGGCAAGATGATGACCTGCTGCTCACGGGCGAAGCAGGGCCGGCTCGTGCTGGAGCTTTGATTCGAGGGCTCTCCCGGGCTTGTCCGGGCGAACGCCGCTGACTATCCTCGGGATTCCGAGCTTCCGCCGGGCCGGCCCGCCCCTGGGTCATGGCCGCGTCACGGCGGGGGCGCACGCTTTGCATCCCGCCTCCATCAGCCTGTAGCCCACCTATGACTCAACCTGTACGCGGCCGCCGCGGCATCGCCGTCGCGCCCCATGCGCTCGCCTCCCAATCCGCCCTGGCCGTGCTGCGCGAAGGCGGCAACGCCGTCGAAGCGATGGTGGCGGCTGCCGCCACCATCGCCGTCGTCTATCCCCACATGAATGGCCTGGGCGGCGACAACTTCTGGCTCATCCATGAGCCGGGCGGCGCGCAGGAGGTCATCGGTATCGACGCCTGTGGCGCCGCGGCCGCCGGCGTGCGCCGCGAATCCTATGCCGGCAACGCGATTCCGTTTCGTGGCGGCAGTGCCGCGCTCACGGTCGCCGGCGCGGTGTCGGGGTGGGACGAAGCGCTCGCCGTGAGCCGCGAACGACTGGGTGGTCGGTTGCCGCTGTCGCGATTGCTCGCGGACGCGATCGACTACGCCCGTCATGGCGTGCCGGTCACGCGCAGTCAGGCGCGCAACACCGAAACCAAGCGCGCCGAGCTCGAAGCCTTGCCCGGCTTTGCGTCGGTGTTTCTGCCGCGCGGCGCGGCGCCCGCGCCCGGCAGCCTGTTTTTCCAGCCGCGCATGGCCGATACGCTCGATCATCTGGCCCGCGCCGGCCTCGATGATTTCTATCGCGGCGATCTGGGCCAGCGCATGGCCGAGGAGCTCGCGGCGAGCGGCTCGCCGCTGGTGCGCGCCGACCTGCAGGCCCATCGCGCGCTGCGCCGCGATCCGTTGATGCTGCAGCATCGTCATGGGCGCGTATACAACATGCCGCCGCCTACGCAGGGCCTGGTCTCGCTGATCATCCTGGGCCTGCTGGACCGGCTCGACATCGATCGCCACGACCCCCTGTCGGCCGATTATGTGCACGCCGCCGCCGAATCCGTGAAGCAGGCGTTCGCGGTGCGCGACCGTCACATTACCGATCCGGCCCATATGCGGGTGCAGGCCGAATCCTTCCTCGAACCGGCCGCGCTCGACGCCATGGCCGCGCGCATTTCGATGTCGCGCGCCGCCCCGTGGGGCGCGGGCAAGGGGCCGGCCGATACGGTCTGGCTCGGTGTCATCGATGGCCAGGGGCGCGCGGTCTCGCTCATCCAGAGCATCTATCACGAGTTCGGATCGGGAGTCGTGCTGCCGTCCAGCGGCATCGCGTGGCAGAACCGCGGCGCATCGTTCTCGCTCGACCCGACGCACATCAATGCGCTGGCACCGGGCAAGAAGCCGTTCCACACGCTCAATCCTGGCCTGGCGCTGCTGCACGACGGCCGCACCATGGTCTACGGCAATATGGGCGGCGACGGCCAGCCGCAAAGCCAGTCCGCCATTTTCACGCGCAGTGTGGTCTACGGAATGGATCCTCAGGCCGCGGTCGAAGCGCCGCGCTGGCTGCTGGGCCGCACGTGGGGGCAGACCTCCGATACCCTCAAGCTCGAAGGCCGCTTTCCGCCGGCCACCGTGCAGGCGCTGCGCGACCGTGGACACGACGTCGAGGTGTACGGCGATTTCGACGAAACCTTCGGCCATGCGGGCTGCCTGTTCCGCGCGGCGGGTGGCGCCATGGAAGGCGGCTTCGACCCGCGCTCCGATGGCGCGGTCGCGGCATTCTGAGTCGCGTCAGGCCGCGCGCACGCTGACCCAATACGGCGTGCGATAGCGCACTTCCACCGGAAGCAGGCCGGGCAGGGCGCGCAGGATCGCGTCGGTATCGGCCAGATCGAAATCGCCGGCGATGCGCAGCTCGGCGGCGTCGGCCGCGCATTGCACGACGCCCGGCCGATGGCGATCGAGATCGCTCAGGAAGTCGGCCAGGCGTGCGCCCCGCGCTTGCAGGCGGCCGTCGCGCCATGCGCTCGCGGCCGGATCGGCGGGCGCCGGCGCAGCCACCGTGGTCGCCGTAAAGCGCGTGTGCATGCCGGTGGCCAGCCCGCGCGCCACGGTGGCGTTGCGCACCGGCGTGACGATCAGGTCCGCGCTCAGGGCGGTCACGTCGCTCTGCCCATCGTGCTGCCGCACCATGAAATGCGAACCCTGCACGGTGCCGTGGTCCGTGATCACCATGAAAGGGCGCGCATCGCGCGTGGCCGTGCCGGCCCGCACCAGCACTTCTCCGGACAGCAGGTAGATTTCGCGCCGATGCGCGCCGTATTCGATATCGATGGCGGTATCGGTGTTGAGCAGCACGCTGCCGCCGTCGGGCAGGGCCACGCTGCGGCGCTGGCCCACGTCGGTGAGCGCATCCGCCGTCCAGGATTCCCAGGGTTCGGCATGCCAGGTGGCCGCCAGCAGCGGCGTGCCCACGAGCAGCGCGCCCAGGCCCTGCAGCATCTGCCTGCGTGTGGGCATGGCGCGCGCCCGGGTGAGGCGTTGCGCCGCGCCCGGCGCGATCAGCCCGGTCGCCACGCCGAGCTGTTCGGCCTCGCGCCATGCCTGCCGATGCGCGCGATCCGCGCCCAGCCAGCGCCGAAAAGCGTCGCGCTCGGCATCGGTGAGCGGTCCGCTTTGCAGCATCACGAGCCAGCGTGCGGCCTGTTCGCGGGGAGTGGGCGCCGGCGGGCGGCGGGCAGGATCTGCCATGAAACGACGCGGACCGCGCGGGCCCGCCTTGATGTGAAAACGAGTCTCATTGTAGCGGGACCACGCGCCGCGCTACTTGTACGCGGCGAGCAGCAGGTGGCTCTCCGAATTCGTCACGCCCTCGATCGCACGCACTTCGCGCAAGACGCGATCGAACGCCACCAGATCGGCGGCGTGGAACTGCACGACGAGATCCCAGCGGCCGTTGGTGGAATGCACGTGCACGGATTCGGGAATGCGCCGCAGGCCCGCGATCACGCCGTCGGTGGCGCCGCCATGCACCTCGATCAGCGTGACGGCATGCACGCCATCATCCTCGCCGTCATTGCGCAGCCTTACGGTGTAGCCGGAGATCACGCCGCTGCGCTCCAGCCGGTTCATGCGGTTCTGCACGGTGCCGCGCGACACATGCAGGCGCTGCGCGAGCGCGGCGGTGGGCAGGCGGGCGTCGCTGCGCAGCAGCGCGAGCAGCCGGCGATCGAGGGAATCGAGAGAATCTGACATAGTGCTCAAAGTGGCCGTGCAAAATGATCAATCAGCTACGCATTATTGCCAGCTTACTGTCTATCCGCTAGCGCCGCCTTTGCCTACCATGGCTGCATGGCGCGGCGTCGGGCGCCGCTGCGTCGGGCGCCGCTGCGTCGGGCGCCGCTGCGTCGGGCGCCGACTACCCGAGCTGCAGGGCTGCCGGGCACCGCGCAGCCCCCGCGCGATCCCAAAACCTTCCGGAGACAATGATGGACACGCAAATCCGAGCGCAGACGGACGACAGCCCGGGCGCAGACCCCGGTGCCGACCGTGCCGCGGTGCACCGCGATCACATCGAGGCGACGCTGGGCGCGCACAACTATCACCCGCTGGATGTGGTGCTGGCGCGCGGTGAAGGCGTGTGGCTCTACGACACCGAAGGCCGGCGCTATCTCGACTGCCTGTCCGCCTATTCGGCCGTCAACCAGGGGCATTGCCATCCGCGCATCCTGGCCGCCCTGACGCAACAGGCCCAACAGCTCACGCTGACCTCGCGCGCGTTTCGCCACGATCAGTTGGCCCCGCTCTACGAGGACCTGGCGCGCCTGACCGGTGCGCACAAAGTGCTGCCCATGAACAGCGGCGCCGAAGCGGTCGAGACGGCACTGAAGGCCGTGCGCAAATGGGGTTACGAGGTCAAGGGTGTGCCCGCGGGGCAGGCCGAGATCATCGTGTGCGCCGACAATTTTCATGGCCGCACGCTCGGCATCGTGAGCTTCTCCACCGACCCCGATGCGCGCGGCGGCTATGCGCCGTTCGCGCCGGGGTTTCGCGTGGTGCCCTTCGGCGACGCCGATGCGCTGGCCGCGGCCATCACGCCCGACACGGTGGCGTTTCTGGTCGAGCCGATCCAGGGCGAGGCGGGCGTGATCATTCCGCCGTCCGGCTATTTCCAGCGCGTGCGCGAGCTGTGCTCGGCGCACGACGTGGTCCTGATTCTCGACGAGATCCAGACCGGCCTGGGCCGCACGGGCGCCATGCTCGCCGAAGAGCACGAAGGCATCGAGGCCGACGTGACCTTGATCGGCAAGGCGCTCTCCGGCGGCTTCTATCCCGTGTCGGCGGTGCTGTCGAACGAAAGCGTGCTGGGCGTGTTCCAGCCCGGCCAGCACGGCAGCACCTTTGGCGGCAATCCGCTGGCCTGCGCCGTGGCGCGGGCGGCGCTCGCCGTGCTGCACGACGAGGGCATGATCGCCAACGCGCGCACGCAGGGTGCGTATTTCCTGGAACGCCTGGCGGCGCTGCGCGGACCCGTGCGGCAGGCCCGCGGTCGGGGCCTCATGCTCGCGCTCGAGCTCGAGCCGGATGCGCCGAGCGCGCGCCATTATTGCGAGCGCCTGGCGGCACGCGGCATGCTGGTCAAGGACACGCACGGCCAGACGCTGCGCCTGTCGCCACCCTTGATTGTCACGCGTGAGCAGATAGACTGGGCTTGCGACCAACTGCAAGCCGTGCTCGATGCGCACTGAGGTTCTTGTTAAGGAGGTATCCCGCCCATGAGTCTTCCCCCCAACGAAGTGAGCCTGATCGGCGCACCCACCGACATCGGCGCGGGTGCGCGCGGCGCGTCCATGGGGCCGGAGGCCTTGCGCGTGGCACGGCTGGCCGATCTGCTGGCCGGCCGCGGCCTGACCGTGCACGATTGCGGCAATCTGTCCGGCCCGGCCAACCCGTGGCAGCGTCCCGCCGATGGCTATCGCCATCTGGACGAAGTCACCGCCTGGAATCAGGCCGTGCATGATGCGGTGCACGCCCAGTTGCGCGCCGGTCGCCTGCCCATCCTGCTCGGCGGCGATCACTCCCTGGTGATCGGGTCGGTCAGCGCCGTGGCGCGTCATTGCCGCGAGGCCGGCCGCCCGCTGCGCGTGCTGTGGCTCGACGCGCATGCCGATTTCAATACCAACACGCTCACCCCTTCGGGCAACGTGCATGGCATGCCCGTCGCCTGCCTGTGCGGGCGCGGGCCCGCGCCGCTTACGCGCATGAGCGGGCACACGCCGGCGATCGAGCCGTCCTGGGTGCGCCAGATCGGCATCCGCAGCGTCGACGAAGGCGAGCGCCATCTGATCCACGAGGCCGGGCTCGAAGTCTTCGATATGCGTCACATCGACGAGGCCGGCATGCGGGCCACGATGGAGCAGGCGCTGTACGGTCTCTCGCCCGACACGCACCTGCATGTCAGCTTCGACGTGGATTTCCTGGATCCCGACGTGGCACCCGGCGTCGGCACCACCGTGCCTGGCGGTCCCACCTACCGCGAGGCGCAACTCTGCATGGAGATGATCGCCGACACGGGCCTGATGGCCTCGCTCGATATCGTGGAGCTCAATCCGGCGCTCGACGTGCGCAACAAGACCGCGACCATCGCGGTCGATCTGGTCGAGAGCCTGTTCGGCAAGTCCACGCTGATCCGGCCACGCGGCTGAAGCCGCCCGTGTGCGGGGCGCGCGGTGCCTCGGCGAGGCACCGCTGTCGCGGGACGACCGCGTCTAGCGGTCGTCCCAGCCCTGAAAGTCGTCGGCGACGTCGGCGGCAAACATATATCCCCAGCCGTGTACGGCCCGGATCGGCAGCGCCATCTGGTTATGAGCGGCCTTGCGCCGCAGCCGGCTGATCATCACGTCGACAAACCGGCTGCGCTGCGCGCCGCCGTCTCCGGTGTTGGACAGATCGTCGGTCAGCAGGGCATCGCGGCTGATCTTGCGTTCCGGCGCCGCCATCAGGCGCGACAGGAATTCACGCTCGCCAGTCGTCAGCCCCAGGGACCGGCCGGTCGGGCTCACGAGCGTCCAGCCCTGATTGGCAAGCCGCCACTTGCTCGAACCGAGCGGGCCTTCCGTCATGAACTCATCGCGTTCGGGCTGCGGCGCGGCGTCGAACTCCGTGCCGCGTTGATCGAGCCCCTCCGCCGCCCATTGGCCGCCCGCGGTGCTGGTGATGCGGCGCAGCAGCGACTGCAGCACCGCCGCGAGCTCGAGCCCGCTCACGTCCTCGTTGAGGCAGGCGTCCGCCCCACACAGCAGTGTGCGCACACGGCTCTCGCTGTCGGCAAACGGCGCCAGCGCGATGATGCCCACCGTGCGGTCCATGGCACGCAGACGCACCGCCGCGATGTGAATGTCGGCGAGCGGCGCGCTCAGGATCACGAGGGGACAGGGTTGCCTGGCAAAGTGATCGTACAGCTCGACGAGCTCGGTGCAGGCGAGCACCTTGAAGCCGAGATGCGAGAGGTTATCGAGCTGCTGCTTATGCGTGGCATCGTCTTTGACGAGAAAGATGACATCCAGCGTACTGTTCATTAATTCGTCCGAATCTGCTTAGGGTCGCGACTCGTCAGGGCAGCCACGCGCCGAGGCCGGTCATGCCTGCGGGGGCGCCATGGCGGACGCATCTTGGGCGTCCCGCTGCCTGGCTGCGCGCCGCACGTTGCCGAGCCTGCCCGGCGGCGTGATATCGGCCATGGCGGCTGGCCATGCCTCGCGCCCGCGCCGGCCACTCTTCGGTCAGGCGCGTGTTCCCCTTTGGCTGTCCAGATCGACGTCGGACTGGCGCCGGACCGGGCGGACAAGGTCCGCGCGGGGGGCGCTTTTTGCAGAAAAGGCCGCACACGAATGCTCGGTGCGTTGCTCAAATTCTGCAAAAGTCACGGTCGTGTTTCATTTAAACACGCTTGTGATTCTTTGTGAATATACGTTTCTTGTTTAACTGAACTGTTACTTTTGACCGGCCGCCCTATCTTGTTTTACTCCGGGCGGAAACGGGCCGGTACTTGAGTAAATACGATGGTCTTTCCGATACAGTATTTTCAATATTCGCCCGATTACAGCGCCGGCTTTGCGCGATTTGCTTACATGATGGTAGCGCTGTCGTATCCGAGCCTTGCGGCGCGCTTGTAATCACGATAGCGGTTCAATCCGGGGCAGTTGAATGAAAATGCTCGAGTCTTCAGCGGAGTACGGAAAGCCGGGTCCGTGTAACAAAAAATGTGGATTTAGCTTGGAAATCCACCTTAATCCCCGTATTTGGCCCGGCGGCACCGATGCTTTAATCCGTTCCACAAATTGGAAATCAGATTCGGGTCTATCGAGTGGATACTTTCGGCCATCGTCTGCGGAGTGCGCGCATGCTTCAGGGGTGGACACAAAAGGATCTCGCCACGGCCAGCAAACTCTCGCAGAGCGCGATCGGCAACTACGAAAGCGGCCTGAGGTTGCGTCCCACCGGCGAGGCCCTGATCAAACTCACGCGCGCCCTGCGGGTCGCTCCGCTGTGGCTGGCCGCGGGAGAGGGGCCCATGCTGGCCTTCGATCCCGACACCGTGGCGTCGATGCTGGGCCACGCGGCGCCCGGCCACGGGCGCGCAGCGTGCGCGCCGCGCGGGGATTGGCCGTTCGTCTCCGTGCCTTATGCGGCATACGACGCACTGAGCATCCACGAGAAACGCCAGCTCGAACGGGTGCTGGCTGCTTACATTAGTGCACGAGTGCGCTGATCGCGGGGGTCGCGGCACGGCAAATGCTCCGGTTACAGTAGAACCGTTTCATTTCTGGAGGCTGGTCATGTCCCGTTCCCGTTCCTCGTTGGTAAATCTCTGCACGGCAACGCTGCTTATTGCGGCGCTTGCAGGATGCGCGTCGCAGCAGACCGGACAGGCGCGTCCCGAGGGGGCTGCCGCGGTCAACGCCACCACCAGCGCGGATTCTTTTGCACAGACATCCTGGGAACTGACGCGCTGGACCCAGCCCGATCGCAGCCTGCGCGACATCCCGCATGGGGATAATGGCGAGCCCATCAAACTCACCTTCCTGGCTCAGGGCAAGAATTATCGGGTCGAGGGCTTCTCGGGCTGCAACCGTTATATGGGCAGCTACAAGCTCGAGTCGGGCCGCCTCACCATCACCGCGCCGGCGGCCACGCGCATGGCGTGCGCGGATCCGAGCCGCGCCGCGCTCGAAACCGATTATCTGAAAGCGCTGACCAATATCCGTTCATTCTCGCTGGACGCCGGCGGTGCACCGCGCCATCTGACATTTACGCTCGCGTCCGGTGCCGTGCTGGATTTCGAACGCCGTCAGGATCCGCCGACCCCCTGATAAGCCGCGCGCGGTTTATTTAAAATGGGCGCCGGAGCGCGGCATGGCCGCGCCCACCAGTCACTGCCGCGCGGCGCACGCCGCGGGCTTTTATTTTCCAGACGGAGCGCCCCGTGCCTGCCTTTTTCTTCCTGCGTCGCTTCGGCCTGTTGGCCCTGCTGCTGAGTCTGAGCGCCTGCGCCAGTGCACCGCGCGGCGGTGCCGCGTTCGATCCCACCCGGTCTTCCGACATATTGGCCCAGACCAGCTGGGAGCTGGCCCGCTGGACGCGGCCAGGCGGCGCGTTGCGGCCGGTGCCGCATGGCCATGATGGCGCCCGTCCGCTGACCCTGGAGTTCACGCATCAGCAAGGGCGTCCGGTCCTGTCGGGGTTTGCCGGCTGCAATCGCTACTCCGGGGAATACGTAGTGGCCAACGGGGCCCTGATCATTCCGCATCCGCCGGTGTCGACCCGGATGGCCTGCACGTCCGCCGACACGGCCCGCCTGGAGCAGGACTTTCTCGCCGGCCTGACCCGCATCACCGCCAGCAAGCTCAACGACGACACGCGCCCCGCGCGTCTCACCTTGATGCTGGCGTCGGGCGATGTGCTCGATTTCGCGCGTAAAGCCGATCCGCTTGCCGGCGGCCAGCCGGGACCGACCAAGCTCGTCTACGTGGCCTCGCAGCGCGTGCCGTGCAGCGCGGGGGCGGGGCGGGCCATGTGCTACCAGGTGCGCGATAATCCGTCCCAGCCTTGGCAGCTCTGGTATGGCGAGATCGTCGGCTTCGATTTTCAGCCCGGGGTCGAATACCGTCTGCGCGTCGTCGAAGTGCGCGACCCCAATCCCCCCGCCGACGCGTCCGCGCTGCGTTGGGTGCTCGACCTGGTGGTCGAGCAGCGCGTGATCACCCGCTAGCCTTTTCTCTTTTGCCCGCCGTGCGCGGGCGCTCCGAATCCAATGTCCGTCCTCAATATTGCCGCTTATAAGTTCGTCACCATCGACGATCCGGAGGCGCTGCGCGCGTCGTTGCGTGAACTGACCGCGGCCCTGTCGCTCAAGGGTACTATCCTGCTCGCGCAGGAAGGGATCAATCTGTTTCTGGCGGGAGCCGCGTCCGATATCGAGGCGTTTCTCGAAAGCCTGCGGCGCGATGCGCGGTTCGCCGATCTCGAAGTCAAGTTCAGCGAATCGGAGTCGGTGCCGTTCGGCAAGATGCTGGTGAAGGTCAAGCGCGAGATCATCCGCATGAACCATCCCGCGATCCGCCCCGAAGCCGGCCGCGCGCCGGCCGTCGAAGCGCACACGCTGGCGCGCTGGCTCGAGCGCGGCACCGACGATGAGGGGCGTCCGGTGGTGATGCTGGACACGCGCAATGCGTTCGAGGTCGATGTGGGCACCTTCGCGAACGCGATCGACTGGCGCATCGACCGGTTCACGCAGTTTCCGGCGGCCGTGCAGGCCCACCGCGCCGAACTCGAAGGCAAGACCATCGTGAGCTTTTGCACGGGCGGCATCCGCTGCGAGAAAGCGGCGATCTACATGAACGAGCTCGGCATCGAGCACGTCTATCAGCTCGAGGGCGGCATCCTCAAGTACTTCGAAGAGACCGGCGGGCCAGGCTTCGAGGGCAACTGCTTCGTGTTCGACGAGCGCGTGTCGCTCGACCCCGCGCTGGCGCCGGAGCAGGCGGCCAAGGCCTGAGTCACGCCGAGCGCCCAAACAAAAAGCCGTCCGGTTTAAGTGCCGGACGGCTTTTTGCTGCGCGCGACGCGCTCAGCGCACCCGCATGCCGGGCTGAGCGCCAGGGAAGGGCTCGAGCACGTAGATGCCGGCATCGGTCTTCTCGTCGGCGTGGCTGGCGGCCAGCACCATGCCTTCGGAGATGCCGAACTTCATCTTGCGCGGGGCAAGGTTGGCGACCATCACCGTGAGCTTGCCGATCAGCTGTTCGGGCTCGTAGGCTGACTTGATGCCCGAGAAGACGTTGCGATGGCGGCCTTCGCCGACATCCAGGGTGAGCCGCAGCAGCTTGGTCGAGCCTTCGACGTGCTCGCAATTGACGATCTTCGCGATACGGAGATCGACCTTGGCGAAATCATCGATCGTGATCGTGTCGGCCAGGGCTTCGCCACCCGGCAGCGGCGCGGCAACGGCCGCTGCCGCGGCCTCGACCGGCGCGGCCGGCGGCTCGAACAGGTCGTCGAGCATCTTGGGCTCGACGCGCTGCATCAGATGCTTGAACGGCGCGACCTGGGACGGCAGCTCGGCGGCGTCGGTCCAGGCGAAGTCGCGCGTGGCGCCAAACAGCTCGCGGGCGACGCGGTTCGACAGGGCCGGCAGCACCGGCGCCAGCATGACCGACAGCGCCTTGAACCCGGCCAGTGCGCGCGAGCAGATGTCCTGCAGCTGGTCACGTTGTTCTTGCGGCGCGTCGGCCAGGCCCTTGGCGAGCACCCACGGCTGGGCCGCGTCGAAGGCCTGGTTGATGCGGTCGGCGTGCGCCATGATTTCGCGGATGGCGCGGTTGTATTCGCGTGCCTCGAGGGCAGCACGGATGTCTTCGGCCGCACGCGCGTACTCGGCCGACAGGGCGGCGGTGTCGCCCAGGTAGCCCAGCTTGCCGTCGAAATGGCGGGTGATGAAATTGGCGGCGCGGCTGGCGATGTTGACGTATTTGCCGACCAGGTCGCTGTTGACGCGGGCGATGAAGTCTTCGGGGTTGAAGTCCATGTCTTCGACCCGGGCGTTCAGCTTGGCGGCGATGTAATAACGCAGCCACTCGGCGTCCATGCCCACTTCCAGATAGCGCAGCGGCGAGATGCCGGTGCCGCGGCTCTTGGACATCTTCTCGCCGCTCACGGTGATGAAGCCGTGCACGTTCAGTGCGTCGGGTGTCTTGCGGCCGGCGAACTTCAGCATCGCGGGCCAGAAGAGCGCGTGGAAGTAGATGATGTCCTTGCCGATGAAGTGCACCTGTTCGGTGCTGCCGGCGGGGTCGAGCAGGGCGTCGAAGTCGAGGCCCTTGACCGCGCAATACGACTTCAGCGAGGCCAGGTAGCCCACCGGCGCGTCGAGCCAGACATAGAAGTACTTGCCCGGCGCGTCGGGGATCTCGATACCGAAGTAGGGCGCGTCGCGGGAAATGTCCCAGTCGCCCAGCTTGGCTTCGCCGTCGTCGGTGCCGAGCCACTCGCGCGTCTTGGCATGCACTTCGCTCTGCAGGTGACGCACGCCGTGGCGGTTGGAGCCGGTGGTCCATTGCTGCAGAAACTCGACGCAGCGCGGGTCCGAGAGCTTGAAGAAAAAGTGGTCGGAGCTCTTGAGCACCGGCGTGGCGCCGGTGAGCGCCGAGTACGGGTTGATCAGCTCGGTGGGCGCGTAGACCGCGCCGCACACTTCGCACGAGTCGCCGTACTGATCCTTGGCGTGGCAACGCGGGCACTCGCCCTTGATGTAGCGATCGGCCAGGAACATGCCCTTGACCGGGTCATAGAACTGCTCGATCGAGCGCGTTTCGATCAGACCCTGGGCCTTGAGCGCGCCGTAGATCTCGTGCGAGAGCGCGACGTTCTCGGCCGAGTCGGTGCTGTGCCAATGATCGAAGCGGATATGGAAGCCGTCGAGGTAGCGCGGGCGCTCGCTGGCGTAGCGGGCGACGAGCTCCTTGGGCGTGATGCCCTCTTTCTCGGCCTTCAACATGATGGGCGCGCCATGCGCGTCGTCCGCGCCCACGAAGTGCACCGTGTGCCCCGCCATTCGCATCGAACGGACCCAGATGTCGGCCTGGATGTACTCCATGATGTGGCCGATGTGGAAAGAACCGTTGGCGTAGGGCAGTGCAGTGGTGACGAATAGCGTTCGTGACATGACGTATGGGACGGTTGAAGGGCGGGATGAGCCGGGTATTTTAGGGCCTTTCGGCCCGAGGGCGCGGGCCGTGGCCCGGGGCGGCGCGCGCCGGCGCGTTCAGCGCGGTGCGCGAGGGGGATAGCCGGTCGTGCGCGGCCGGCCCAAAGACACAGCCGGGGACAGGCGCGAGTCGCGCTTGTCCCCGGCCGGGAAACGAAAGGCCGCGGGGCGCACGGGGCGCCGCGCGAGGCGGCAATCTGGAGTGGGGCGGTCTTGCGGGACCGCCCGAAGAAATCAGCGGATTTCGCGCGCCTCGACGTCGATCACGTCGGGCTGATTGCGGAACGGGGCGCCGCCCGTGAACGGGTTGGGGCCTGCGGCGGGACCGGTACGGCCAGCCTGGCGTTGGCTCCAATAGGCACGCACGCCGAACGGCTTGCCACGCACTTTGGCCACCACGTACAGGATGCCCAGCGCGACCGCGGTCGATGCCATGAAGACCAGTGCCATCAGCATGCCTACGATACCCAGCAGGATGACGGGGATGGCGCGGAGGAAACGGATGAGAGCGTCGATCATGTATATAGGATGTAAATCACGGCTAAAGGTTCCCGCCGATCCGCTATCCTTGCGGTAACAGACTTAAGGGCATGCCTGTGCTGCCTATGGAATCATAGTGTCATGAGTATAACGATAGAGCAAATCCGCGCCGCGCTGCGCGGGCTGACCGATGTCGCGAGCGGCGTGGATATCGGTGCAAATGTAAAAGATCGTGACATTCAACTGCAGGGTGAGGTTGCGCGCGTGCGTCTGCCGCTGGGCTATCCCTCGCGCGCCGCCGCAGCCGACCTGGCCGCCCGTGCGCAGGCCGCCCTGGCGGCCGCCGGCGTGCGCGCCGAGGTCAGCGTCGATGGCCGCGCCGCGGTGCATGCCGTGCAACGCGGGCTCAAGCCGCTGCCGAATGTACGCAACATCATTACCGTCGCCTCGGGCAAGGGCGGTGTGGGCAAGAGCACGACCGCCGTGAATCTCGCGCTGGCGCTGGCCGCCGAGGGCGCGCAGGTCGGTCTGCTCGATGCCGATATCTATGGCCCCAGCGTGCCGACGCTGCTCGGCCTGCATGGCCGCCCCGAGAGTCACGACAACAAAACCATGGAGCCCCTCGAGGCGCACGGCCTGCAGGCCAACTCCATCGGTTTTCTGATCGACGCGGATTCGCCTGCAATCTGGCGCGGGCCGATGGTCACGCAGGCGCTCGAACAGCTGCTGCGCCAGACCAACTGGCGCGACCTCGACTATCTGATCGTCGACATGCCCCCCGGCACGGGCGACGTGGCGCTCACCCTGGCCCAGAAGGTGCCGGTGGTCGGCGCGGTGATCGTCTCCACCCCGCAGGAGCTCGCGCTGCTCGATGCGCGCAAGGGCCTGCGCATGTTCCAGAAGGTCGAGGTGCCCGTGCTCGGCATCATCGAAAACATGGCGATGCACGTGTGCTCGCAATGCGGTCACGCCGACCACATCTTCGGCGAGGGTGGTGGCCATCGGATGGCCGACCAATACGAGGTGCCCCTGCTGGGCAGCCTGCCGCTGCAGACATCCATCCGCGCGAGCGCCGACGCCGGCGTGCCGACCGTCGTGTCCGAGCCGGATGGCGAAGCAGCGCGGCGCTACCGCGAGATCGCCATCAAACTGGCCGCGGGCGTGGCTGCGCTGCCGCGCGACATGGCGGGGCGCATGCCTTCCGTCGTGGTTCAGCAGCGGCCCGGTTGAGGCATGCGGAGACTGATCGGCGGGGTCCTGCTCGCAAGCGTGTTGGTGGTTGAAACGGCCTACGCCAAATTGCCGGAGATCGTGATCGATCCGGGGGGCGTGCCGCCCGCCGCGCTGCAGGCCATCACGCAGGCCGTCGGCGCGATCGCGCGTCTGGCCGAAGACCAGGATGGCGGCGAAATCAACCGGCTGCGCCGGCGCGCGCGCGATGCCACGCTGGCCGCGCTCGCCACGCAGGGATACTTCACGCCCGAGGTCACGCTCACGCCCGGCACCGATGTGGCCGGCGAAACCTGGGACATCGTCATCAAGGCGGGTCCGCAGGCGCGCGTCGGCGATATCGACCTCGTCTTCACCGGGCGCATCGCCCGGCCCGAATACGCGGCGCGCATTCAGCAGCTGCGCGAAGAGTGGTCGCTCAAGAAGGGGCAGCCCTTCATCAATGCCGACTGGAATCGCGCCAAGTCCGCGCTGCTCGACAACGTCTCGGCGCGCGAATTCCTGCTCGCCCGCATGACCTCGTCGGGCGCGGAGGTCGATGCCGAGAGCGGTCAGGTCACGCTCAACGTCACCATCGACAGCGGCCCGCGGGTGCGTCTCGGAACCCTCGAGACCGGCGGTCTGAACCGTGTGCCCGAGTCGCTGATCCGCCGTTATGTGCGGTACTCGGAAGGCGCTACCTACAACCAGGACCAGCTCGATCAGTGGCAGCAGGAGCTGCAATCGACGGCCTTCTTCCGCGGCGCGTTCGTGACGCTGCGCCAGCCGGACGGCGAACGCGCCGAGGCACCGGCGCGCGCGGACGCACCGGATCGCGAGGCGCGCGCGCCGGGCTCGAGCGGCCTGGCCGCGGCGCAACCCGCCGGCGATCCCAAGGTGTCCGGCGGACCGGCCACGCGCCGTGCGCCGGTGTACGACCCGGATGGCGAGGTCACGCTGCCGGTCGACGTGCGGGTGGTCGAGGCGCCGCCCAAGCGCGCGTCGGTGTCGCTGGGCGTCGACGACGAGGCGGGTGTGCGCCTCGAGACCATCTACCGCCAGAACGTGGTGTTCGGCCAGCCGCTCTCGATGGAGACCGGCCTGGGTGTCGATCGCCTGCGTCAGCGCGCTTATGTCGACTTCACCCTGCCGCCCGATGCGCGCGGACGCCGCGACTCGATCGGTCTGCTCTACGACCACTCCGATATCCAGGGGCTGGACGTGCGGCGTTACGCGCTCGGTCTCACGCGCAGCCAGGAGCGCAAGGGCGCGGGCGACAGCCGCGTCGAATACGAAACGCGCTGGGGTCTGCTGCTGGCGCACGACCATATCAAGATCGACGGCGGAGATACCTACGATCTGCCGACCGCCACGGTCACGGCCGAATGGCTGCGCCGCGATGTGGACAACAAATACGATCCGCGCGAAGGCAACCTGATCGCCGTGGGCGGTGGTGTCGGCGTCGTCCTCGACAGCGGCGAGCCCTATACCCGCCTGCGTCTGCGCGGCCAGAAGTGGTGGCCCGTGGGCGAGCGCGACGTGCTGACGGTGCGCGGTGAAGTGGGCCGGGTCTGGTCCGACAGCCGCACCCGCGTGCCCGACGACTTCGGCTTCCGTACCGGTGGGGCACGCTCCATCCGCGGCTACAAGTTCCAGAGCATCGGCGTGGAGCGTAACGACGCGATCGTCGGCGCACCCACGCTCGCCGTCGCCAGCATCGAATACGACCATTACTTCAACGAGCGCTGGGGCATGGGCGTGTTCGTCGACGCGGGCGACGCCGCCAACTCGTTCGGCGACATGGACATCGCCCTCGGCTACGGCGTGGGCGCGCGGGTGCGCACGCCGGCCGGTCCGTTGTTCCTGGACGTGGCCTACGGTCAGCGCGAGCGCGATCTGCGCCTGCACTTCTCGCTGGGGATCGCGTTTTGAGGTTTTTGCGCGCACTCTTCCGGCAAATTCTGGTGTGGTGGCTGCCCGGTATCGCCATGCTCGCCGTGCTGGCGGCCGTCTTCGCCTTCTGGCTGCTCGGTTCGCAGACCGGCAGCCGGCTGCTCGTGGGCTCGGCCATTCAACAACTCGGCGGTCAGGTCGAGCGCATCGAAGGCAGCGTGCTGCTCGGGCTGCGCCTGGGCCGGGTCGACGTCGAGGTGGCGGGCACCGCCATCGAGGCAGACAATCTGTGGCTCGATGTGGACTGGAGCGATCTGTCTCGCCGCCGCCTGCATGTGCGCGAGTTGTCGGCCGACCGTCTGAAGGTCGGGCTGCCCGCCGACACGACCGAGCCCGAGCCGCAGGCCGACGACGGCGAGCCTCTCACGCAGCTCGATCTGCCGGTGGCGCTCGTGCTCGATCGCGTGGCGCTGGGCCAGTTCGAGCTGGTGCGGCGCGGCCCCGACGGCGAGACCGCGCTGTTGCCGCTGGCCCTCGGTGATTTCGCCGCGGCGCTGCAGGCCGGCACGACCGAGGTGCCGGGCGCGCGTCTGCGCATCGACGGGCTGCGCGCCGCGCAGGGCGACACCCAGCTGCATCTGCAGGGCGAGGCGAATGTCGGCAAGCTCGCGGCGCCGTGGCCCATGGTGGCGCGACTCGCCCTCAAGGGCTCGGCCCTGGACCGCGAGTCGCCCGTATGCCTGGGTACCAAGCTCCCTGGCGCGGCGTCCTCGCGCGCCGCGCGCACCGAGGCTGGCCGGATCGCCGGCGCACAGGCCGCACTGTTGGCGGGGGGCGCAGACGTGCAGCGCGCCGCGCTCGCGCCGTTGCAGGGCGATGCGGCGCTGCTGGCCCAGTCGCTGGACCGGCTCGGCGCTGGCGTGGCCGCCGGTCTTTGCCCGCTGACGCTGAACGTCGCGGCGCGCGGTTCGCTCGATGCGCTCGACGTCACGCTCGATGGCGCGGGCAGCGGGCTCTCGCTCGATGCCAAGGCGGCGCTGCTGCCGCTGGCCGCTTTTCCGGTGCAAACCGCCGACCTGAACATCAAACGCGAGGACGGCAGCAGCCTGTCCGCGCAACTCGGCCTCACGCCCGTGGCGCAGACGCCCGGACGCGATCAGCTGCAGGCGACCCTGCGGGCGCACAAGCTCGATCTCGGCAGCCTGCTCGGCGACCTGATTCCGCCCGCGTTGCTGAGCGCCGACGCCACCGTGCAGGCCGAAATCCAGGACCTGCGGGTGCTGCGTCAGGCGACGGTGGCGCTGAATATCGCCGAGGAAAGCCGCTGGAACCGTCAACCGCTGTCCGGCCGGGTATCGGCCGAATGGGTCACGACGACGCGCGCGGAAGGCGAGGCGGCCAGGTCGCCGGCCGCCGGATCGCCGGCCGCCGGGTCGCCGGCCGCCGGATCGCCGGCCGCCGGAACGCCAGCCGCCGGCGCCGCATCCTCCGCTGCCGCATCCGCCGCCATGCCCGGCCTGCCGGCGGGCGCGAGCATCCCCAAGTTCGAAGTGGATCTGCGCCTCGGCCCCAACCGCGTGCGTGGCGATGGTGCGCTGACCGACGCGGCCGGCCGCCTCAAGCTCGACGTGCTGGCACCGCGGCTCGACGCCTTCTGGCCCGATCTCCCGGGCGGCGCCGAAGCCCGCTTCGCCATCGACGGCACGATGGCTTCCCACAAGGGCACGCTCGACGCCAAATACACGCCGCCCAATACGCGCGCCAAGGTGCTCGGCAGCGCGCCCGCCGACGCCCGCCTGCAGTTCCAGGGCGGATGGGGCGAAGAAAACGGCAAACCAGGCACGGCGGGCTGGCGCGGCACGCTGGCGCGCATCCAGGCGGCGAGCGCCGGGTTTAGCGCCGAGATCGCGGGCCCGGTCGCGCTGGCTTACGTGCCGGGCGCGGTGGCTCCGGCGCCGCAATGGCGGGTGGGTGCGGCGACGCTCGGTGTGCGCTTTCCCGACGGCCAATCGATCGCGATTCGTCATGGCGCGTCGCAGGGCGGGCCCGGGCAGTGGCAGACCGCGGGCGGCGCCGACAATCTCGTGCTGCGCCCGAGCATGCTGCGGCAGGTCCTCATGGCGCTCGACCCCGAGGCGGTCGCGCGTGCCGAGCGCGACGCCGGCCGCGTGAATCCCACGGTCCCGGCGAATCAGCGCCGCATCGCCATCGATGCCGCGTGGGACCTGAAGTACGCGGGCAGCCTGGGCGGCAAGGTGCGGCTCGCGCGCCGCGACGGGGATCTGATGGTGCCGGGCGATCCGCCCATTCCGTTGGGCCTGCGCGCGCTGGTGCTCGAAGCCACCGCCACGCCGGGCGCGGGCGGGTTGAGCCGGCTGGTGGCCAACGTCAACCTCCAGACCGAAAAAATGGGCGGTCTCACGGCAACGGCCAACGCCAGCCTGCGCGGCCTGGCGCTCGACCCGCGTCAGCCCATCCGGGCCAATATCGACGCCGACATCGCGGACCTGGCGTGGCTGGGTCTGTTCGTGGGCGACGCGCTCGAGCTCGGGGGCACGCTCAAGGCCAATGTGCAGGCGCAGGGAACGCTCGACGGTAAATGGAGCGCCACAGGCACCATTCAGGGCGACAAGCTGCGCGTGGTGCGGATCGACGACGGGGTGCGTCTGCTCGACGGCACGCTGCGTGCCCGCCTGCAGGACGACCGCGTGATCCTCGATTCGCTGCGCTTTCCCGCGGTGCTGCGCGTCATGCCGGCCGAATGGCGCACCAAGGAATGGGTCAGCACGAACAAGGATGCGAAGGGTGGCTTCGTCGAAGCGCGCGGCCAATGGGAGCTCAGCGCCGCACGCGGGAATGTGCGCGTGCAACTGCATCGCTTCCCCGCGCTGCAGCGTTCGGATCGCTACGCCATGGTGTCCGGCAACATCGACATCAACGCGGCCCTGCCGCGCATCGACATCACGGGCGACCTCACCGCCGACGCGGGCTGGGTCAGCCTCGAGATTCTGCAGGGCGTGCCCTCGCTGGACGACGACGTGCGCGTGGTGCGCGCGGGCGACAAGAAAGCGGCCGGAGGCACCCCGATCCAGATGGGCATGAATCTGAAGTTCGACATGGGTCCGCGCTTCTACATCACCGGCATGGGTCTGGACGCGGGCCTGCTCGGCAGCATCCAGATTCAACTGCAGGACGGGCGACTCACCGGCATGGGCGCGCTGCGCACGCGCGGCGGCGGCATCGAGGCCTATGGCCAGAAGCTGCGACTGCGCCGCGGCACGTTGACCTTCCAGGGGCGCATCGACAACCCGCTGCTCGATATCGAAGCCTTGCGTACCGGCGAACAGGTCGAGGCCGGCGTGCGTGTCTCGGGCACGGCGCAGCGCCCGCGCATCGATCTCGTGTCCTATCCGGACGTGAGCGACGTCGAGAAGCTGTCGTGGCTGGTGCTGGGCCGCGGCCCCGACGCGGGCGGCGGCGATACGGCGCTGCTGCTCTCCATCGGCACGGCACTGCTGGGCGGCGGCGAGCCCTTGTACAAACAGTTCGGCCTCGACGACGTCAGCATCCGGACCGGCGCCATCGGCAGTTCGGGCAGCATCCTGCCCGATCGCACCGTGGCGAGCCAGGTCAACCGCGATTCCGATAGCGAGCTGGCGACGCAATTCCTGGTGGCCAGCAAGAACCTCTCGAACGGCATCACGCTGAGCATCGAGCAGGCCCTGGCCGGCAGCGAAACCGTGGGCCGGGCCAGCTACCGGCTGGCGCGCGGGCTGTCGCTCGACGTGAAGGGCGGTTCGGTCAATGGGATCGCCCTGGTGTATCGCTGGCTGATCGAAGACTGAGGCAACCCGGGGCAAATCCGGCCCCGGGCGCCGTCCGGCCCGGCTCGCGATAAAATACGCGGCATTGTTCTAAAGGCACCCCCATGAGTATCAAAAGCGACCGCTGGATCCGCCGCGCCGCCGAAACCGGCATGATCGAACCCTACGAAGCCGGCCAGGTTCGTTCCGTCAATGGCGAGCGCATCGTGAGCTATGGCACCAGCAGCTACGGTTACGACGTGCGCTGTGCCGACGAATTCAAGATTTTCACGAACATCAACTCGACCATCGTCGACCCCAAGAATTTCGACGAAAAGTCGTTCGTCGATTTCAAGGGCGATGTCTGCATCATTCCGCCCAATTCGTTCGCCCTGGCGCGCACGGTCGAGTACTTCCGCATTCCGCGCAGCGTCCTCACCATCTGCCTGGGCAAGAGCACCTACGCGCGCTGCGGCATCATCGTCAACGTGACCCCGCTCGAGCCCGAATGGGAAGGCCACGTGACGCTGGAGTTTTCCAACACCACGCCGCTGCCGGCCAAGATCTACGCGGGCGAAGGCTGCGCGCAGTTCCTGTTCCTCGAGAGCGACGAGGTCTGCGAAACCTCGTACCGCGACCGCGGCGGCAAGTATCAGGGCCAGCGCGGCGTCACGCTGCCGCGCACCTGAGTCCCCCGCCGGCCCGTCGACACGGGCCGCACGGCACAACGGCCCGTCTCGCGAGAGGCGGGCCGTTGGCGTTCGTGGGCGGCGCCGGTGGCATTTATGGGGCGGCGCCGTTGGCGCGGCGCCGTCGGCGTTCCGGGGCGGCGCCCCGTTACCCGGCGGCGGCGACCTGGTCGGCCACCGCCGCGTAACCCGCCGCGCTGAAGCGCAGCAGGCACAGCCCGTTGCCGAACGGATCCGCCAGATGGGCGATACGGCCCCACACCTGCGTCTCGGGCCCGTGTTCGAGGACGGCGCCCGCGGCCACCGCGCGGGCCACGGCGGCATCGACATCGGGCACCACGAAATCGGCATGTACCGGCGTCCAGTGACGGCCGTAATGGCGCGCCTCGGCGCCCGGCGCCGGCCGCGACCCGTCGGGTTTTTCGAGCAGATAGATCGGCGCGCCCGCGCCGGCGAGTTCGGCCACGCGGCCGCCCAGCGTGCGCATGAGCGTGAGGCCCAGCCCCTCGGTATAGAACCGGATCGCCGGCTCCAGCACCGGCACGTCGATGTTCAGCAGTATCTGCATTCGTGCACTCCTAATAGGGTGCCAGCGGCTTGCACATCAGGACTTCGGCGTAGCGCCTGCCGTCGATCATCAGGGCGTCGGGTTCGCGGCCGTAGGTCATGAAGCCGAGGCTGGCATACAGCTGCTGGGCCTGCGCGTTGCCGTCGGTGACGGTGAGCAGCAACTGACGCACGCCGTCCATCGTGCGCGCGTGCGCCACGACCGCTTCCATCAGCGCCCGCGCCAGGCCCTGGCCCCGTTGCTCGGGCGCAACGTAAACGGCGTAAATATTGGCTTTGTGGCGTTGTTTCAGTTTCTGTTCGCGTACGAGCGTGGCGATGCCTGCCAATTGGGGACCTATGTGCGCGCCATAGCTGGCTTTATCCGCCGTGCCGATCAGCCGTTCGCGCCATCCGGCCGGCGTGACGAGCCGCTCCTCTTCGTAACTGGACGCGAACGCGGTGGGCGAGTCCCGCAGCGCCTGCAGGCGCAACTCGGCATATTCTGCAGCATCTGCGCCGGACAATTGGCGTACGCTCGTTGGATTCACTTGGGCTCCCATGGGTGAGGGCGGGTTCGCGTGGTCCCCCGGCCCCAATATAATGAATTTGTCGTGACGCGCGGATGCCAGCGCAGGAGCCAGCGATGTTCGGTTTTTTCAAGAAGACCTCGACCCCGCAGGTGGACCAGGAAGTGCAAGACGAGTTCGTCGAGCGCGTGACGGCCGCCGCCGAAGACTTCCGTGGCGCCGCCCCGACCCCTGGCAGTCTCGATTTCTCGCCCGCCAGCGTGGCCGTCCTGGATCAGATCCTGGCCCGTGTGCGCGCCGGCGAAATCGAGCTCAGTCCCATGCAGCGCGTGGGCGCCGCGGCCTATCTGTACGAGACCCTGAGGCGCGCCCACGGCGGCCTGTACGAGGTCTGCGACAACGACGACCCCGTGGTGCTGGTGGCAGGCGAAGGCGAGGCCGAGGTCTGTCTGTGCGCGATCTCGCGGGTCGATCAGTATCTGGGCGGCAAGGCGGCCGAGCCCGTGGGCGCCGCATTCGGCCGCTTCGAGGCCGCGCTCGCCGCCGGTCGGGCCGAGACGATCCGTTGACCGGTCGCGGCCCACCCTCAGCCCCCTCGCGAGCGCCCCGGCGCTTCCCCATGCCGCCACCACCGCGCCTGTCATGCGGCGGTGCGCCAATCCGTCCTACAATCCCTGCGCCAGTCGCGGTCCGTCACGCGGGCCACAGTGTCACCAGACCGCCCGCGACTCGCTGTACACTCGCGTCCGTTTTGCCTTGCCCCCCAGGAGCGCCCGCATGAAATTCCGCTTCCCCATTTTCATCATCGACGAAGACTACCGCTCCGAGAATGCCTCGGGTCTGGGGATTCGTGCGTTGGCCCAAGCCATTGAGTCCGAGGGCGTCGAGGTGATCGGCGTGACCAGCTATGGCGACCTCAGTTCGTTCGCGCAGCAGCAGAGCCGGGCGAGCGCATTCATTCTGTCGATCGACGACGAAGAGTTCGACGTCGATTCGCCCGAAGACGTGGCCCTGGCCATCAAGAACCTGCGGTCGTTCATCGGCGAGCTGCGTTTCCGCAACGCCGATATTCCGATCTATCTGTATGGCGAGACGCGCACGTCGGAGCACATTCCGAACGACATCCTGCGCGAGCTGCACGGCTTCATTCATATGTTCGAAGACACGCCCGAGTTCGTGGCGCGTCACATCATCCGCGAAGCGCGCAGCTACGTCGACAGCCTGCCGCCGCCGTTCTTCCGCGAGCTGGTCAAGTACGCCCAGGATGGTTCGTATTCGTGGCACTGTCCCGGACACTCGGGTGGCGTGGCCTTCCTGAAGAGCCCCGTGGGCCAGATGTTCCACCAGTTCTTCGGTGAAAACATGCTGCGCGCCGACGTCTGCAACGCCGTGGACGAGCTGGGTCAGCTGCTGGACCACACCGGCCCGGTGGCCGAGTCGGAACTGAACGCCGCCCGCATCTTCCACGCCGACCATTGCTACTTCGTCACCAACGGCACCTCGACCTCGAACAAGGTCGTGTGGCATGCCAACGTCGCCGCGGGCGATGTGGTGGTGGTCGACCGCAATTGCCACAAGTCGATCCTGCACGCGATCACCATGACCGGCGCGATCCCGGTGTTCCTGCGCCCCACGCGCAA
The DNA here is from genome assembly GCF_002261315.1 of Bordetella genomosp. 5. Taxonomy (NCBI): domain Bacteria; kingdom Pseudomonadati; phylum Pseudomonadota; class Betaproteobacteria; order Burkholderiales; family Alcaligenaceae; genus Bordetella; species Bordetella genomosp. 5. Next base: position 32,282 of record NZ_NEVP01000015.1, on the reverse strand, counting down.
CCACCTCGGCATCATCGGTCCGATTCCGCTCGAAGAGTTCGATCCCGAGAACATCCGCAAGAAGATCGAGGCCAATCCGTTCGCGCGCGAAGCCGCCAACAAGACGCCCCGCATCCTGACGCTGACCCAGAGCACCTACGACGGCGTGATCTACAACGTCGAAATGATCAAGGAGCGCCTGGGCAGCTACATCGACACGCTGCACTTCGACGAAGCGTGGCTGCCGCACGCCGCGTTCCACGAGTACTACCAGGACATGCACGCGATCGGCCCCAACCGTCCGCGCAGCAAGGACGCGATGGTGTTCGCGACCCACTCCACGCACAAGCTGCTGGCCGGCATCTCGCAGGCGTCGCAGATCATCGTGCAGGAGTCGGAGGACCGCAAGCTCGACCGCAACGTGTTCAACGAAGCCTATCTGATGCACACGTCGACCTCGCCGCAATACGCGATCATCGCGTCGTGCGACGTCGCCGCGGCCATGATGGAGCCCCCGGGCGGCACCGCGCTGGTCGAAGAAAGCATCCGTGAGGCGCTCGATTTCCGCCGTGCCATGCGCAAGGTGGAATCCGAGTACGGCAAGAACGACTGGTGGTTCAAGGTCTGGGGCCCGAACCGCCTGGTGCCCGAGGGCATCGGCAACCGCGACGAGTGGGTGCTGGAGTCCAACGACCACTGGCACGGTTTCGGCGATCTCGCGCCGGAATTCAACATGCTCGACCCGATCAAGGCCACCATCATCACCCCGGGCCTGGACATGTCGGGCAGCTTCGGCGAGACCGGCATTCCGGCCGCGCTGGTGTCCAAGTATCTGACCGAGCACGGCGTGGTGGTCGAAAAGACCGGCCTGTATTCGTTCTTCATCCTGTTCACCATCGGCATCACCAAGGGCCGCTGGAACACGCTGCTGACCGCCTTGCAGCAATTCAAGGACGACTACGACCGCAACCAGCCGCTGTGGCGCATCCTGCCGGACTTCTGCCGCGGTCATCGCCGTTACGAGCGCATGGGCCTGCGCGATCTCTGCCAGGAGATCCACGAAGCCTACCGCGCCCGCGACGTGGCCCGCCTGACCACCGAGATGTACCTGAGCGACATGGTGCCGGCGCTCAAGCCGTCCGACGCCTTCGCGCGCATGGCGCACCGCGAGGTCGAGCGTGTGTCGATCGACGAACTCGAAGGCCGCGTGACGGGTGTGCTGCTGACGCCGTATCCCCCGGGCATCCCGCTCTTGATTCCGGGCGAGCGCTTCAACCGCACCATCGTCCAGTACCTGCAGTTCGCGCGCGAGTTCAATGAGCGCTTCCCCGGTTTCGAGACCTATATTCACGGCCTGGCCGATGAAACCGGTCCGGACGGCGCCAAGCGCTACTACGTCGATTGCCTGAAAGAATCCGACGCGTAAGCGCGCCAGCACCACTGTGATGACCAGGATGGGCCGCAAGGCCCATCCGCTTTTTGGAATACCGCTCGATGTTCGATGTCGCCGTGATAGGCGCGGGTGCCGCAGGCATGATGTGCGCGGCTGTGGCAGGTCAGCGAGGCCTGTCGGTCGTGCTGCTCGATCACGCCACGCGCCTGGCCGAGAAGATCCGGATTTCGGGCGGCGGCCGCTGCAACTTCACCAATACCGGCACCACGCCCGCCAATTTTCTGTCGGCAAACCCGCACTTCTGCCGCTCGGCGCTGGCGGGCTACACGCCGCAGGACTTCCTGGGCCTGTTGCGCGAACACCGGGTGAGCTGGCACGAGAAGCACCGCGGGCAGCTGTTCTGCGACGACTCCAGCGAGTCCATCATCGATATGCTGCGTGCCGAATGCGAGCGCGGCCGCGTCAACTGGCGCATGCCGTGCGCCATCGAATCGGTGGCGCGCGACGAGGCGGGCTATACGCTCTCGACCAGCACCGGCACGATTCGCGCGCGCAAGGTCGTCGTGGCGACCGGCGGCATGGCGATCCCGCAGCTCGGCGCGACCGACTTCGGGCTCAAGCTCGCGCGCCAGTTCGGCCTCAAGGTGGTCGAACCACGTCCCGCGCTGGTGCCGCTCACGTTCGAGCCGCAGGCCTGGCGCCCGTTCGCCGATCTGGCCGGCGTGGCGCTCGAGGTCCGGCTCGCCACCGGCGCCGGCAAGGCGCGCGGCGAGTTTCTCGAAGACCTGCTGTTCACGCACCGCGGCCTGTCCGGCCCCGGCATCCTGCAGATCTCCAGCTATTGGCAGCCCGGCGAGCCGATCGAGATCGACCTCGCGCCGGGGCAGGACCTGGCCGACGCGCTGATCGGCGCCAAGTCGGGCGCGCGGCAGCAGATGCACACCGTGCTCGCCAGCCTCTGGCCGAAGCGGCTGGCCGACACCTGGCTGGCGCAGGAGCAGGGCGAGCTGGCCCAGGCGCGTCTGGCCGACGTGCCCGATCGCACCCTGCGCGCGCTGTCCGAGCGGATCCACCGCTGGCGCCTCGTCCCGACCGGCACGGTCGGCTACAAAAAAGCCGAAGTCATGCGCGGCGGCGTCGACACCCGCGGCCTGGACCAGAAGTCCATGCAGGCCCGCGAGGTGGCGGGGCTGTACTTCATCGGCGAGACCGTCGACGTCACCGGCTGGCTCGGCGGCTACAACTTCCAGTGGGCATGGGCCAGCGGCGTGGCCTGCGGCCGCGCGCTCTGACCCCCGGGAGCGGTGTGATGCCGCTCCGCCTCCCTCCTTTTTTTCTCGATCGCCGCCGGCGACCCTGGCGCGGCGCTTGCTGATGGCTGGCAGGCGGCCGCGGCATGCGGTCGGGTGCGCGTAACAGCCTACCGACCCGCCGGCTTGCTGTACGAATGAATAGTAATTACTATCATTCGTATTAGTGCCGCTCGTGTCGAGCGGCCGTCGATGACCGGAGGCGACATGATCGAGACCGCATCGCAGTTCCACCCCGCCGCGGCGGGCGAGGGCGCCTTGATGGCGCGTGCCATCGAACGCTGGCAGCGCGTCACATTGCGAGGCAATCGTGCCTACGAGCGCAGCGACCGCGCGGGCGCGCTGTCGCATTACCGTGCCGCCCTGAGCCTGGCCGATGGTCTTTACGGTCTGGGCAGCGCCGATCCCGATCAGGCCCTGGCCGCGCTGGTCATCTCGCATCACAACCTGGCCGATCTGTTCGAGGCCGACGGTACCCCCGATTCCGCGGCAGCGCATCTCTGTCTGGCCTACGAGGCCCTCGTCCACGCCATCGAGGATGAGGCGCTATCGCAGGCCTGGCGCGATGCGGCATGGCGTCATGCCCGCATCGCCCTGGAACAGTTGCAGCGCTTCCTGCAGCGTCACCCCGGCCATCCGCGCGCCACGCGCAGTGCCGCCTGGTCGCCCCTGGCCGTTCCCGCGCAGCCGCATTGAGCGGTTGCCTTTCGTTGTTCGCGCAACTTTCTCCGGAGACACCATGCCTTACACCCTGCCCCCTCTGGCCTATGCCTACGATGCTCTCGAACCGAACATCGACGCGCAGACCATGGAAATCCACTACACCAAGCATCACCAGACCTACATCAACAATCTGAACGCCGCGCTCGAAGGCGCCGGCCTGCCCACCGACACGCCGGTCGAGCAGCTCATCGGCCGCATGGACGCGCTGCCCGAGTCCATCCACGGCGCGGTGCGCAACAACGGGGGTGGCCATGCCAACCACTCGCTGTTCTGGACCGTGATGTCGCCCAAGGGCGGCGGCGCGCCCAGCGGCCGCGTGGCGCAGGCAATCGACAGCGACCTGGGCGGTTTCGAGGCTTTCAAGGAAGCCTTCACCAAGGCGGCGCTGTCGCGCTTCGGCAGCGGCTGGGCCTGGCTGTCGGTGACGCCGGCGGGCAAGCTGATCGTCGAGAGCAGCGCCAACCAGGACAGCCCGCTGATGCACGGCAACACGCCGGTGCTGGGCCTGGACGTGTGGGAGCACGCCTACTACCTCAAGTACCAGAACCGTCGTCCCGAGTACATCGCGGCTTTCTACAACGTCGTCGACTGGAACGAAGTGTCGCGCCGCTACGAGGCCGCCCTGGCCTGAGGTCGATCCGCCATGCCCGCCATGCATATCTTCAGCCGCCATCGCGTCCGCCCGGCCCTCACCAGCATCAGCATCTGGACCTTCCTGGTGCTGGCGTCGTGCCTCGCCCTGTATCAGCTCTGGGTGTATCTGGACGTGCATGCGCCGCATGTGGCGAATGCATTGGCGGGCGGCATGGTCGCGGCCGGCGCGACCGCGCTCGGCACCGTGCCGGTGATGTTCTCGCACAGCCTTTCCGAGCGCACGCAGGATTGTCTGTTCGGCTTCGGTGCCGGGGTCATGCTGGCCGCGGTGGCGTTTTCGCTGGTGTTGCCGGGCCTGAATGCGGCGGGCGAGCTGGGCCATGGCAAGTGGGGCGCCGGACTGGTCGTGGGCGGCGCCATCCTGCTGGGGGCGGCCGCGTTGCTGTTCCTCGACCGCGTCCTGCCCCACGAGCATTTCATCAAGGGGCGTGAAGGCAAGGAGGCGGCCAAGCTGCGCCGCACCTGGTTGTTCGTCTTCGCGATCGCCCTGCACAACCTGCCCGAAGGCCTGGCCATCGGCGTGGGCTATGTGGGCGGCGACGTGGTGCAGGGCAGTGCGCTCGCCACCGGCATCGCGATCCAGGACGTGCCCGAAGGCATGGTCGTGGCGCTGGCCTTGCTGGCCGCGGGCTACTCGCGCAGTTTCTCGGTGGCGCTCGGCATGTTGTCGGGCCTCGTCGAGCCGCTGGGCGCCGTGCTCGGGGCGGTGGTCGTGGGTTGGTCGACGGCGCTGCTGCCGTGGGGCCTGGGCTTCGCGGGCGGCGCCATGCTGTTCGTCATCAGCCACGAGATCATCCCCGAATCGCATCGCAAGGGACACGAGGTTCACGCCACCACGGGGCTGATGCTCGGCTTCGTCCTGATGATGCTGCTCGATACCGCGCTGGGCTGACGCCACGGCGTCGTGGCGAGGGATACGGGGACGGTACTGCCGTCCCCTTTCTTTTCGACCCGCCCTGGCTCGGGCCCCGTTTCGAAGGGCCCCGGAGCCGCCCGCGCCGCGGCCGCACCGGGTCTGTCCGAGTTTCGCCCGGACCCGCTTTCGCGGTATGCTTCGCGTCGCTGTCACGCATGTCGCGGGAGAGAGCGAGGTTGATCCTCGCCGCCGAAGGCGCAATTCGCCCGGAATCGCTCAGGTAACCCATACCGCGACTGCAACGACCGAGAGGCGCCCCTGGCGTACGGTCGTAACGGCACTCTGGAGAGACCTGGCATCGCCCACCCCATACACGCGGGGGCGGTACGACCAGGCGCCGAAGGTGCAAACCCGTGCAAGGCCTCGCTCGAGCGCCGCCGGGGCAACTCTCAGGCAAAAGGACAGAGGGGCGGAAAATCCAGCCGGTCGTCCGGGCGATTTCCGCTATCGGGTCCGGCTACGTCCGTCTTCTGACACCGCCGGAGCTCCTCGCATGTCCGCAACGCTCAAACGTACCCCCCTGGCCGACACCCACGTCGCCGCTGGCGCCCGCATGGTCGACTTCGGTGGCTGGGACATGCCGCTCGCCTACGGCTCGCAGCTCGAAGAGCACCACGCCGTGCGCCAGGATGCCGGCATGTTCGACGTGTCCCACATGCTCAATGTCGACGTCACCGGCGCCGGCGCCACCGATTTCCTGCGCCGCCTGGTGGCCAACGACGTCGCCCGGCTCACCACGCCCGGCCGCGCCCTCTACAGCTGCATGCTGAACCCGCAGGGCGGCATCATCGATGATCTGATCATCTATTTCTTCGCGGCCGATCGCTTCCGCGTGGTGGTCAATGCCGGCACCGCCGACAAAGACATCGCCTGGATGCAGCGCGTGGCGCGCGCCGAAGGTTTCGACGTGGAGATCGCGCCGCGCCGCGACCTCGCCATGATCGCCGTGCAGGGCCCCAATGCCCGCGCCAAGGTCTGGGCCGCGCGCCCCGACTGGCAGGCCGCCACCGAGGGCCTGGCCCCGTTCAACGGCGCCTTCGTCGGCGACGACACGCTCGTGGCGCGCACCGGCTACACCGGTGAAGACGGCTTCGAGATCGTCCTGCCCGCGGCCGACGTGGTCGCGCTGTGGCAAGACCTCACCGCGCAGGGCGTGCGTCCGGCGGGCCTGGGCGCGCGCGACACGCTGCGCCTCGAAGCCGGCATGAACCTCTACGGCCAGGATATGGACGAGCTCATCCACCCCAATCAGGCCGGCCTCACCTGGACCGTCTGGAGCAAGGACGCCGAGCGCCGCTTCATCGGCCGGGATGCCATCGAACAATTCGCCACGCCGGCCGCCTTCCTGGGCCTGAAGCTCAACGAGCGCGGCGTGATGCGCGCGCACATGACCGTGCGCGGCGCCCAGGGCGAAGGCGAGATCACCAGCGGCACCATGTCGCCCACGCTGGGCGTGTCGATCGCGTTCGCGCGTCTGCCGGCCGGTGCCAAGCCCGGCGACACCGTCGAGGTGGATATCCGTGGCAAGTGGGTGCCCGCCCAGGTCGTGAAACTGCCTTTCGTGCGTAACGGCAAAGCCGTCGAACACTCGTAAACTCGAAGCTTGCGCGCCGGCCCCGTCGGAAGGGCCCGCGCGCAGGCGCGCAGAACTTTTCTTCCCGTATTTCCTAAAGGATCTCTCATGAGCCTGCCTACCGATCGCAAGTACACCGCCTCGCACGAATGGGTCAAAGCCGAAGGCGACCTTTTCGTCGTCGGCATCACCGACAACGCCCAGGACCAGCTGGGTGATCTGGTTTTCGTGGGCGACGTGAATGTCGGCGCCCAGCTCAAGGCGGGCGAAACCGCCGGCGTGGTCGAGTCGGTCAAGGCCGCCTCCGACATCTACGCACCCGTCGATGGCGAGATCGTCGCCTTCAACGAAGAGCTCGAGAACACGCCCAACCTGATCAACGATTCGGCCTACACGGCCTGGATCTTCAAGATCAAGCCGGCCAACGCCGCCGACGCCGACAAGCTGCTCGACGCCGCCGGTTACGAAGCCGTCGCCAACGGCTGATATCCGCCGCGCGGGCCGCGCGAGCGGCCCGCCTTGCCGTCACTCCGAGAACACCATGTCGCGCGCCCTAGACACTCATTCCGAATTCATTCCCCGCCACATCGGGCCTTCCGAGGCCGACCAGCAGAAGATGCTTGCCGCCATCGGCGCGGCCAGCCTCGATGCGCTGATCGAAGAAGTGGTTCCCGCCCGCATCCTCAACCAGGCCCCGCTGGCCCTGCCGGCCTCGCGCAGCGAGACCGACGTGCTGGCCGAGCTCAAGCAGGTCGCGTCGCGCAACAAGGTGTTCCGCAACTACATCGGCCAGGGTTATTACGGCACGCTCACGCCCAATGTGGTGTTGCGCAACGTGCTCGAGAACCCCGCCTGGTACACGGCCTACACGCCGTACCAACCCGAGATTTCGCAGGGCCGCCTCGAGGCGCTGCTCAACTACCAGACCATGGTCGCCGACCTGACCGGTCTGGACATCTCGAACGCCTCGCTGCTCGATGAGGGCACGGCCGCCGCCGAAGCCATGACGCTCGCGCGCCGCGGCGCGAAGTCGCGCAGCAATGTGTTCTTCGTGTCGGCCGGCTGCCATCCGCAGACCCTCGAAGTGGTGCGTACCCGCGCCGAAGGCCTGGACATCGACATCGTGGTGGGCGACGAGTTCGCCGGCCTGCCTGAGTGCTTCGGCGTGCTGCTGCAATACCCGGCCAGCCTGGGTTCGGTGGGCGACTACCGCGCCGTGGCGGAGGCCGCGCATGCGCAGGGCGCCGTGGTGGCCTGCGCCACCGACCTGCTGGCCCTGGCGCTGCTGACGCCGCCGGGCGAATGGGGCGCCGACATCGCCGTGGGTTCGGCCCAGCGCTTCGGCGTGCCGTTCGGCTTCGGCGGCCCGCACGCCGGCTTCATGGCCTGCCGCGACGCATTCAAGCGCAACATGCCCGGCCGTCTGGTCGGCGTCTCGAAAGACGCCCAGGGCAACGCGGCGCTGCGCCTCGCCCTGCAGACGCGCGAACAGCATATCCGCCGCGAGAAGGCCACCTCCAACATCTGCACGGCGCAAGTGCTGCTGGCCGTGATGGCCGGTCTCTACGCCGTGTGGCACGGCCCGGCCGGCATCCGCCGCATCGCCGAACGCGTCAATGCCTACACCGGCGCGCTGCGCGACCAGCTCGGCAAGCTCGGCCTCAAGACCGTCAACGACACCTGGTTCGACACGCTGCATGTCGAGACGGGCGCCGCGACGCCGGCCATCCTGACCGCGTTCGAATGCGCGCACGTCAACGTGCGTCGCGTCGATGGCGCGCATGTGGCCGTCTCGCTCGACGAAACCGTCACGCTGGCCGACCTGCAAACCGTGGTGAATCTGTTCGCCGCCGGCCTCGAGCGCGATGACGTCGAACTCGACGCCGACACGCTCGCCACCCCCGAAGGCATTCCGGCCGCGGTGCGCCGCCAGTCGGCCATCCTGTCGCACCCGGTGTTTTCGAGCGTGCAGTCCGAGACCGACATGCTGCGTTATCTGCGCAAGCTGGCCGACAAGGACCTCGCACTCGATCGCACGATGATCCCGCTGGGCTCGTGCACGATGAAGCTCAACGCCACGGTCGAGATGATCCCGATCACCTGGCCCGAGTTCGCGCTGATCCACCCGTTCGCGCCGCAGTCGCAGACCGCCGGTTATCGCGAGATGATCGAGCGCCTGTCCGCCGCGCTGTGCGAGATCACCGGCTACGACAACATCAGCCTGCAGCCCAATTCGGGCGCGCAGGGCGAATACGCGGGCCTGCTCGCCATTCGCGGTTATCACCGCGCCCGCGGCGAGCATCAACGCAACGTCTGCCTGATTCCGTCGTCCGCGCACGGCACCAACCCCGCCTCCGCGCAGCTGGTGGGCATGGACGTGGTCGTGGTGGCCTCCGACAGCAACGGCAACGTCGACCTCGCCGATCTGCGTGCCAAGATCGAGCAGGTGGGCGACAAGCTCGCCGCGCTGATGATCACCTATCCGTCCACGCACGGCGTGTTCGAAGAAACCGTCACCGAGATCTGCGAGCGCGTGCACGCGGCGGGCGGTCAGGTCTACCTCGACGGCGCCAACATGAACGCCATGGTGGGCGTGGCCAAGCCGGGCAAGTTCGGCTCGGACGTATCCCACCTCAACCTGCACAAGACCTTCTGCATCCCCCACGGCGGCGGCGGTCCGGGCGTGGGTCCGGTGGCGGTGCGCGCGCATCTCGCGCCCTATCTGCCCGGCGTCGTCAACGAGCAGGGCCGTCTGAGCGCCGAGACGCCGGTCGGTCCGGTGTCGGCCGCGCCGTTCGGTTCGGCCGGCATCCTGCCGATTCCGTTCGTGTACATCGCGCTGATGGGCGCCGAGGGGCTGCGTCAGGCCACCGAAGTGGCCATCCTCAACGCGAACTACGTCGCCGCACGCCTGCGCGAGCACTATCCCGTGCTGTACGCGGGCCGCAATGGCCGCGTCGCGCACGAGTGCATTCTCGACACGCGTCCGCTCAAAGAAACCAGCGGCATCAGCGCCGAAGACATCGCCAAGCGCCTGATGGACTACGGCTTCCATGCCCCCACCATGAGCTTCCCGGTGCCGGGCACACTGATGGTCGAGCCCACCGAGTCCGAAGGCCTGGCCGAGCTCGATCGCTTCATCGACGCGATGATCGCCATTCGCGCCGAGATCGCCCAGGTCGAGAACGGCGAACGGGATCGCGAAGACAACGTCCTGAAGAACGCGCCGCACACGGCGCAGATGCTTCTGGCCGAAGAGTGGCACCACGACTATCCGCGTCAGCAGGCCGCCTATCCGCTGCCCGCCGTGCGCGAGAACAAGTATTGGCCGCCCGTCGCGCGTGTCGACAACGCCTACGGCGACCGCAATCTGGTCTGCGCGTGCCTGCCGACCGAAGCCTACGCGTGAGGTAGGGCGCCATCCTCGTGATGGCGCTTCTTCCCCCGCGCGGCGAGCGATCGCGCAAAGAGAGAGGCCCGCCTTCGATTGAAGGCGGGCCTCTTTATTTCAGCCTGCGTTGCGTTGCGGATCAGCGCGCGGGCGCGCCGTACACCGTATCGGAGAAGGCTTCGATCAGGTCCAGGAACGCGTCGAACTGATAGCGCGTGTTGGTCTTGCCGATGCCGCCTTCGGCGACCAGGTCCATCTGCAGCACGGCACGGCCGTCGTCGTCGAGATAGGCGCGGTTCCAGCGGTGGTCGCGGTTCCAGGCGTTGATGGCCTTGAGCGAGGGCGATTGCTTGCGCTCGAAGGTCGCGACCCAGGCCATTTCGAGGCAGCCTTCCTCGAACTCGCAGTTCAGGTCGATGCGCACCTCGGTGGCGGACAGGTCACCCTGCACCTTGAACACCGGGCCTTGCTCGCCCAGGTCTTCGGTGTAGGCATAGCCGGCCTGATCGATCACGCTACCGACGAACTCGGGGGTGAATTCGTTGATGGTGTCGCTGTCGGACAGCGGCGTGTCGAAATCATTGTCCATGCCGTCGTGGCCGTCCATGTCGTCGGGGTTCAGGCCGCCGAGCATTTCGTCGAACAGATCGTCGACCGGGACCTCCTGACCGTTGAGCATGCCCTTGCCGTCGGCGTAGGTGAACGTGCTGACGATGTTGTCGCCGTCGTTCTTGCCGAAATTCATCATCTCGGCCATGCCGGCGAGGGTGTCGATCTGCTCGTCGGCTTCGCGCTTGGCCGCCGCGGGCTCGACGCCCTGCGTCTGCAGCACCTTCGTGGCGATGTCGTTGACCATCGGCTTGTTCAGCGTCAGGCGCGCATCGACGCTCTTGATCAGCTGGCGCGCCAGTTCATTGCGCGGCAGATCGATGCTCGTGGGCTTGGCCAGCGTGACGGCCAGCGTGAAGCGGGACTCGCCCTTGTCGGTCTTCCACGAGAGCGGTTCGACCTTGATCGTGGGGTTGCCCGCCAGCAGCGTCGTGCCGGCGCCCATGACCATGGCCATGTCGCCGGTGTAGCCATCGAGGCCCCCTTCGGTGCTGGTGCCCGACATCACGCCGCGCAGCATCTTGGTGTAGACGTCGTTCAGGTTCTGCACGGCCTTGCCGTCCAGATTCTCGAGCTTGACGGCGAGTTCGCCGCCGCCGAAGTCGAGATTGCGCACGTTCACATTGCCGACGCGATAGGCGCCCGAACCTTGCACATGGGTGTCGGTTTCACCGATATCCACGTCATAGGCGAAGTCGGTGACGGCGAACTTGGTTTCCGAGTTGACGTCGTCGGCTTCGATACGCTTGATCTTCATGCCGCTCTTGCCGATCGAGATGCCGAACTTGCCCTGACGGCTTTCGGCGTCGACCGACAGCTCGGCCAGCTTGATGTTGACCGGGCTGCCGCCTTCCTTGATGTTGAGCAGCACTTGCTGGCTCTGCAGATGCACGGCGCCGGTGCGCGTCTTGCGATCGAAGTCGCCCGAGAACTGCGCGCCGCTGAAGTCGATCATGCCCTTGTCGTCGCTGTACTGGATCGCGGCGATGGCACCCTCGGTGCGGGCCTTGCCCTGGTACGACACGAGCGTGTCGGCCCACAGGGGCGTCGCGCCCTTCGTGAGTTCGAACACGGGCTTGAGCAGGTCGGTTTGTGCCAGCTCGGCGTGCACGAACGCGAGCTGCGGCATCAGCTTGCCACGCGAGATCGCGCCGGCAGGGAAGGGGCCGTGTTGAATGTGCGTCTTGAACCGCAGCTCTTGATTGCTGGGGCCTTCGCCCACCGATTTGGGCAGGTCGGAGCGCAGGGCATACTCGGCATCGGCCGAGAAGAAGCCACGCTCGTACTTGATCTGCTCGATGCGCAGACCCAGCGGCGGCGCGAGCACCTTGAGTTCTTCGTTGGCCCGCAACAGATCTTCCTGCATGCGCGACTCGATCTTCTTGCCGGTGTACCAAGTGGCGCCCAGCCAGGCGCCTGCCAGCACGATGACCACGCCGGACGTGATCGCGACACTCTTCTTCATTCTGTGCAGCCTCTTTCGTGAATGCGCGCCGCGCCTGCCTGGCGTCTTGCCGCGCCGGGCCCCGGCCCGGGGCTCATGCCCGCGGCGAGTATAGCCAGCAGGCTGTCCCCCGTTCCGCCACATCGTTACGGTAGATTGCAAAATGCATCCACGCAGGCCGTTCCGTGTGTCCGACGATCACCGATTCCGCATAAAAAAAAGCGCCTCGCACGAGGCGAGGCGCTTCAGGCTTGCGAAGCAGGCCGGTGCTTACTGAGCCATCAGGCCACCCAGCAGCGAGCTGGCGGGCATTTCACGACCGTTCAGGTTGACCTTGCCGTCGCCGTACGCGAACGTGCTGGTGAGGGTTTCGCCCTCGACCTTGCCGGCGTTCATCATCACGGCCATGCCGAACATCTGCTCGATTTGTTGCTTGGCTTGCGCGGCAGCCATTTCCGGGCTCATGCCTTGCAGTTCCATCACTTGCGTGCCCAGCTGGATCGCCATCGGGCGGTTCAGCGACAGGCTGGCGTCGAGCGACTTGATCGCTTGTTGAGCCAGCATCAGGGGCGGGACCTGGGTGCCGGCCGGACGGGCCAGCGTGAGCTTGGCGCTCAGGCTGGATTCACCCTTGTCGTTCTTGAGCTTCAACGGTTCGATCGCGATGCTGGGGTTGGCGTCGAGCATCGGCAGCGCGACTTCGGCGATCTGCTGAATCTGGGCCTGCGAGAGTTCCTCCGGCGGGACGCCGTCGCGCATCTGCTGGGCCACGATCTCGTTGTAGAGCTTGGTGACGTTGGCGAGGACCTTGCCGTCGACGCGGTCGACCTTGATGGTCAGATCCTGGCTGCCCATGTCCTTGCCGTTGGCCTTCAGCGCTTCCGTGCGGTACCAGATCGAGCCCTTGACGAACTTCTCGTCTTCGGTGGTCTCGGCGCCGTACGACGTGTTGGTCACCGTGAACTTGACCTCTTCGCTGTCCACCGCGATGTTCTTGATCTTGATCTCGGAGTTGCCGGTCTGCATGCCGAAGTTGCCCTGGCGCAGATCGACCGAGATGGCGAGATCGTCGGCCTGGACCGTGGTCATGCCGCCGGTGGGCGACTTGGCGTCGCGACCTTCGACCTTGACCGACGGGACGCTCAGCACGCCCTTGGTGCCCTTGTTCGAGTCGGTGTAGTCACCCTTGAACGTGGCGCCACCGAAAGACAGCTTGGTGTCGTCCTTGGCGAAGTTCAGCGGCAGGAACTCGGCGTGCATCTTGCCGTTGCGGCTGTAGCCCACGATCGTGTCGGCCCAGAACGGCGTCTTGTCGCCGGCGGCCTTGAACCAGGCTTCGACGTCGGGCGTCTTGACCAGCTCGCTGTGCACGAACGCGAGGCTGGGCGCGAAATGGCCGGATGCCAGCGCCTTGCCCGGGAAGGGGCCGTGCTGGAAATGCGTATCGAATTCGAAACGCAGGCCGTTCGGGAAGTCTTCCTTGAGCTCGGGCGGGGACGCGAGCGAGACGGCGTAGCGGGCGTCGCTGCCGAAGAAGCTGCGCGCGAAGCTCAGCTGTTCGATCTTGACGTTATAGCCAGGGAGCGCCTTCGCGAGCTCCTCATTGGCCTCGGTCAGGCGCTGGGGCGCTTCTGCCTCGATGCGCTGACCGGTGTACCAGGTGCCGCCCAGCCAAAGCCCCGCTCCCACAATGACCACGCCAGCGGTGATCGCTACGCCTTTCTTCATGTTGTTCTTACCTTTTTTGTGCAGTTCAGAAGGCGCTTTCCCGGCGCGCAGGCCGGGAAAGCAAGGGTAAACCCGAGGCGAGTATAGCGGCTAGTGGGGCCGCAGACGTTACAAACTACATCTGATCGAGAGGATATATGGGTCGGCGCACATGTTTGAAGTCGAGCTGGCCATAGTCGGAAGTGGTCACGCCGACCCCGGTGCACTCGATAATCTCGGAGGCCATGTCGGAAAACCCGGCACGCCAGTGCACGCGCGACTTCAGCACCACGTACCGCTTCTGCAGCGGGTCGATGCCCGCCGAAAGCAGGCAGTTGATGTCGAACGGCTCCTGGTGGCGCGACACCACCACGATCTCGACGCGGCCCGTGTCGAGCACCACCGTGAGGCCGGTGTCGTTGCGCACGCCGCGGTACATGGGCCCGCGGTTGAGGTACACGCCATCGAATACCAGTTTGACACGCGCCTGGAGCGTGAGCGGTTCGGACTGGACCTTGAGCGCCGGCATGGGCAGCTTGCCGCCGAGCTTGATCGTGATGGTCTTGCCCACGCCGGCCGCGGCTGCCTCTTCGGCGGCCTGCGGGTCGCAGATCGCGTAGAACGCGACGTTCTCGAGCTCCTGGCGCAGCACCTCCGCCAGCACGGTGGTGGTGTCCATGGTGCCGCCCGAGCCCGTGTTGTCGAAGTGGTCGAGCAGGATCACCGGGCCCTCGGTCAGGGTTTTGGCGCGGGCGATGGTGGGCGCGAGCGGCTCCGGGTGGAACACCCACTTCTCGCGGTGGCGCCACGCCGTGTCGAGCAGTTCGTCGCGGTATTGCTCGGCCTGCGCGCGGTTGGCATCCACGCACACCACCGCCGACAGCCCCGCCTCGCGGATATCCGCATGGGGGAATCCCACGAACACCGAGGCCGCGAGCGCCCCGTCGGCCTCCATCTGGCGGCAACGCTCCTGCAGCGATTTGTTCGGGTCGGCGTGCGTGCCCTGGCACATGACGTGGGGCAGCATGGGCTTGTTGCCCCAGACCATCACCGGCTTGATCTCGCCCTTGAGCATGCGCGCGATCGTGTCGGCCGCGCGCACGCCACTCTCGCGGATGTCGACGTGCGGGTAGGTATGAAAGCCGGTCACGACGTTGGCATTGCGGATGATGTCGTCGTAGATATTGGCGTGCATGTCGAGCGTGACGCCCACCGGCGTATGCGGATCGATCTCGCGCAGCCGGCGCAGCAACTCGCCTTCGGCGTCTTCCACGCCTTCGGCCACCATGGCGCCATGCAGGTCGAGCAGGATGGCGTCATAGCCGCCCTTCCTGACTTCGTCGAGGATGAGCGCGCACAGGGTCTCGTAGGTGCCGGTGTCGGTGGGCGAGCTGGGCCAGGCCTCGGCCGCCACCGGCACCACCATCTCGGCGCCTTCGCGCCGGGCCACTTCGATGTAGCCGCCCAGGCCGCTGTCGGTGTTTTCATAGGCGCGGATGGCGCGCTCGCCCGCCAGGATCTCGGGATTGCCGCGAAAGAACCGCGCGAGCGGCGTGGGCACGGGAGAGAACGTGTTCGTCTCGTGCTTGATCATTGCCAACAGCCAACGCATTTTGCTGCTCCTTGTCGAGGGGTGCGGCGCCGGGCGCCGCGTCGTATCGTTCGTGCGTCTCGCGGCCTCAGGCGGCGGCCTGCAGCGGACGGAAATTCTGGAAGTCCCAGTCGCGGCCGGGCGCGGCATCGATGAGCGCGCGGGTATAGGCGTGCGTCGGCCGCGTCAGGACGGCCTCGGCGCTACCGGTCTCGACGACCAGCCCGCGCTGCATCACCACGATCGTGTCGCAGATCTGGGCCGCCACGCGCAGGTCGTGCGTGATGAACAGCACGCCGACCCCGGTGCGTTCGCGCACCTGTTCGAGCAGCTCGAGCACCTGGGCCTGCACCGAGACGTCGAGCGCGGACACCGCCTCGTCGGCCACCAGCACCTCCGGTTCCATCACCAGGGCGCGGGCGATGCAGATGCGCTGACGCTGGCCCCCCGAGAACTGGTGCGGATAGCGCCGCATCACGTCCGGCGCGAGGCCGACCACGCTCAGCGTTTCGGCCGCCTTGGCTTCGGCCTGCGCGCGCGCCATGCCGAAGTTCAACAGGCCTTCGATGATGGATTCGCCCACGGTGCGGCGCGGGTTGAGCGACCGGTAGGGGTCCTGGAACACGATCTGGATGCGTTGCCGCAGCGGCCGCAGCGCGGCGCCCGACAGCTGGGCGATATCCTGCGAGCCCAGCCGCATCTGGCCCGCGGTGGGCTCGATCAGGCGCACGATGCAGCGCGCCACGGTGGATTTGCCCGAGCCCGATTCGCCCACGATGCCGAGGATCTCGCCCTTGTGCAGCGTGAGGTCGACGTTCTGGGCGGCCACGACCTGCCGCATGCCTCGCCGCAGCAGACCGCCGCCGCCCTCGTAGGTGCGGCAGAGGCCCTTGACGGTCAGCACGGGCGCGCCCTCGAGCGCGCTGCGCTGGCTCGGCACGAGGCTCGGCACCGAGGACACCAGCCGGCGCGTGTAGGTCTGCTGCGGGCGCGCCAGGATGTCGTCGCGCGTGCCGCTTTCGATCAGGTCGCCGCGGTTCATCACGACGATGCGGTCGGCGATCTCGGCCACCACGCCGAAATCGTGGGTGATGAACAGCACGGCGGTCTGGTGCTTCTGCTGCAACTCTTTGATGAGCGACAGGATCTGCTTCTGGGTCGTGACGTCGAGCGCGGTGGTCGGCTCGTCGGCGATCAGCAGCTTGGGCTCGAGGATGAGCGCCATCGCGATCACGATGCGCTGGCGCTGTCCGCCCGACAGCTGATGTGGATAGGAGTCGTAGATGCGCTCCACCTCGGGCAGGTGCACCGAACGGAACATCTCCAGCACCTTGTCGCGGCGCTCGGCCGCCGACAGGCGGCGATGCAGGCGCAGGACCTCGTCGACCTGCTTGCCCACCGTATGCACCGGATTGAGCGCGGTCATGGGCTCCTGGAACACCATCGCCATGCGGGTGGCGCGCCATTCGCGCAGCAGGCGGGGCGAGGCCGTGACCACGTCTTCGCCGAGCACGCGGGCCGAGCCGCCGGCCACGCGCAGCATGCCCTGCGGCAGCAGCCCCATCACGGCCAGCGACGTGACCGACTTGCCGGAGCCGGACTCGCCGACGACGCAGACGGTCTCGCCGGGGTTCACATCGAGGCTGAGGTTGCGCACCACGCGATTGCCGGCGCCCTCGACCTCGACGCTCAGATTGCGGATCGCCAGCACGGCATGACCGGTATCGCCGGCGGCGGGAGTGGGGGTGTAGGTCATGGTGTCAGCTCCTGCGGGCCATTTTGGGATCCAGGGCATCGCGCAGCGCGTCGCCGAGGATGTTGACCGACAGCACCGTCAACGACAGGAACAGGCCGGGAAACAGGATCAGGCCGGGCAGCATGCGGAAGTACATGCGGCCCTCGGACATGATGTTGCCCCACGAGGGGATCTCGGGCGGGATGCCGGCGCCCAGGAAGCTCAGGATGGCTTCGGTCAGCATGGCCGAGGCGAACACATAGGTGCCCTGCACGGTGAGCGGTGCGATCGTGCTGGGCACCATGTGGCGCCACAGCAGCAGGGGCAGCGGCGTGCCCAGCGCCAGCGCCGCCTCGACATACGGCTCGCCGCGCACGCTCAGGATCTGTCCGCGCACCAGCCGCACCACCCGCGGGATCTCCGGAATGGTGATGGCGATCAAGACGGTGGTGAGGCTGGCGCCGCTGACCGATACCAGCGCGATGGCGAGCAGGATGCCCGGGATGGCCATGATGGCGTCCATCGTGCGCATGATGAAGCCGTCGAGCACGCGGAACCAGCCGGCCAGCAGGCCGATCACGAGACCCAGGCCCACGCTCACGAGCGCGGCGCCCAGGCCCGCCACCAGCGAGACCTGCGCGCCGTAGACCACGCGCGACCAGACGTCGCGGCCGAACGCGTCGCTGCCGAACAGGAACTCGCCGAACGGCGGCTTGAGCCGGGCGCCGGGGTTGAGCGTGGTGGGGTCGGTGGTGCCGAGCCAGGGGGCGAACACCGCCCCGGCGCTCACCAGCAGCAGCACGATCAGCGCCAGCAGGACCGGCCAGCTCTTGAGCTCCTGGCGTACGCGGGTCCAGGCACTGGATTTAGGGCTGCCTTCGCCGGGCAGGGGGCCGTCGGCGAGGGCGTCGGTGGGAGTCTGCATTTGCGATGTCCTCAATACCGGATACGGGGGTCGAAGATCGTGTAGGCCCAGTCGACGACGAGGTTGATGAACACATAGACGAACGCGAAGAACAGCGTCAGCCCCTGTATCACCGGATAGTCGCGTGCGAGCACGGCTTCGACCACCAGGCGGCCCAGCCCGGGGATGTTGAACACGGATTCGGTGACGACCACGCCGCTGATGAGCAGCGCCACCCCCACCCCGACCACGGTCGCGATCGGCACCGCCGCATTGCGCAGCGCGTGGCCCAGCAGCACGCCGGTCTCGCCCAGCCCCTTGGCGCGCGCGGTGCGGATGAAGTCCTCGCCCATCACCTCGATCACGCTGGTGCGGGTGATGCGCGCGATCAGCGCCACATACACCGTGGAGAGCGCGAGCGCCGGCAGCACGAGCCGGTGCAGGTAGGGCCAGAAGCCTTTGGCCAGCGGCGTATACCCCTGCACGTTGAACCAGCCCAGCTTGATGGCGAACAGCCAGATCAGCACGTAGCCCGTCACGAACACCGGCACCGAGAAGCCCAGCACCGAGAAGCCCATGACGGCCCGGTCGAGCAATTTCCCGCGGCGCCACGCGGCCAGTACCCCGAGCGGGATGGCCACCAGCAGCGTGAAGACCAGCGTGATCACGGCCAGGCTCAACGAAGGCTCGAGGCGCTGGGCGATCAGCTTGGTGACGGGCACGCCCGACATCAGCGACTGGCCCATGTCGCCCTGGAGCAACTTGCCGCCCCAGATGAAGAACTGCTTCGCGAGCGGTTGATCCAGGCCCATGGCCTGGCGGATCTGCGTGATGCGTTCCGGCGTGGCGGCGTCGCCGGCCATGATGACGGCCGGGTCTCCGGGGCTGAACCGCAGGATGGCGAACACCACGACCGCGACCATGATGAGCACGGGAATGGTGGCGAGCAGACGACGCAAAAGAAACGACAGCATATGTTTTCCCCCTGCTGTGTTGCGGGCCCGGCGGGCGGGCCAGCCCGGCATGGTCCGGCGCGCGTGGCGCCGGCCTGCCGGGCGTCTAGAGGCCGGGCGTCAGGGACGCCCGGCTCGCGGCGCTCAGGGCGCCTTCTTGACGTTCCAGAAGGCGAACACAGGGGCGTGCACGAGACCGCTGAGCTTCGTGGAATACACCGTGGGTACGGACATCTGACCCAGCGGCACATACAGGCCCTCGTCGATGCCGATTTTCTGCGCTTCGTCGGCAATCTTCTTCTGCTCGGCCGGATCGGAGGTCAGTGCGAACTTGGTCCGCAGTGCTTCGATCTGGGGCATGTCGGGCCAGCCGAACCAGGCGCTGTCACCGTTGGCGGCCGCGGGCGCCGAGCGCACCGGATCCATGATGTCGGTGGCGTACCAGTTGGTGTTGTGGATGTTCCAGCCGCCCTCGGTCGGCGCGGCCTTGGAGGCACGGCGCGTGGCCACGCTCTGCCAGTCCATCGCGGCGAGGTTGACGTTGAAGCCCGCCTTGCGCAACGCCTGCGCCATCACCACGGGTTGGGCGCTGAGCGTGCCCACGTCGGTGGCGTGCATGACGAGAATGGGCGTGTTGTCGTAGCCCGCTTCCTTGAGCAGCTGCTTGGCCTTCTCGATGTTGCTCGGCACGGTCATGTCCTTGCCGATGTCGCTCGTGAAGGGCGTGCCGCAGCCCCACAGCGAGGCGCAGGTCTGCCAGTATTTGTCGTTGCCGACCAGCGCCTTCATCACGTCTTCCTGGCCGATGGCGTACATCGCGGCCTGACGGATCTTCTTGTTGTTGAAGGGCGGGTACTTGAAGTTGAAGCGGTACATCGTGAAGTAGCCGACCGGGCTGAGCGATTCTTCCTTCAGCTCGGGGTTGCCCTCGACCATGGGCAGCAGGTCGTAGGGGAACTGCTCCACGAAATCGATCTCGCCACCCAGCAGCGCGTTGGCGGTGGTGAGGCCGTCGGGCATGACGTCCCATTCGACGCGGTCGACGTTGACGACCTTGCCGCCGGCCAGACCGCTCACGGCCTCTTTGCGCGGCACGTAGTCGGCGTTCTTCACGTAGATGGTCTTCACGCCCGGCTTGAAGTCGGCAACCTTGAACGGACCCGAGCCCGTCATGTCGGTGATCGGTTTGCCGATCGGCACTTCGGCCACGCGTTTGGGCATCATGAAGGCCGCCGTACCGGTGGGCTTGGACAGCGCGCGCAGCGCGAGGTCGGTCGGCTCTTTCATGACGATGCGGAAGGTCTTGTCGTCGACCGTTTCGATCTTGTCGGTGAACTTGAGCAGGGTGCGGCCCATGCCGTCGCCGTTGGCCCAGCGCTTGATCGACGCCACGCAGTCATCGGCGGTCACGGGCTTGCCGTCGTGCCACTTGAGGCCGTCGCGCAGCGTCATCGTGTAGGTCTTGCCGTCGCCCGAAACATCCCATTTCTCGAGCATCTGCGGCTGGATCTTGTTGTCGGCATCGGTGGCCAGCAACGTGTCGTAGATCATGTAGCCGTGCCACGTCGTGATGTATGCAGTGGTGGCGTGCGGGTCGGTCAGGCGCAGCGGCGAATGCATGACCGCCTTGATGACGGTCTCGGCGGTGGCGGCGTTGGCGGCCAGGAGCGTGGCGCCGGCCAGCGCGGCCGTACGGACAAACTTGAGCATCGGTGTTCCCCTTTTTCTTGCAGCGTGCGGCGCACGGTTACCGCGCCGCCGTCGTTGTGGATGAGCCAGCGCCGCCGCGGGCGGCCTGGCCATAGGGTGAGTCTGCTGAGCATCCGGGCCGCGTCGGGCCCGGGGGTCTGTCATGCGGTCCGGCTTGCGAAGACCGGACCGCATGGCGCCATTCTGATGCCGTGGCGCAACCGTGTCCATGGTTGTTTAGCCGCATCCATGAGCATCGAGCCGGGCGCTTCGCACACCAGGATCACGTGCGCGATGTCGGTGAAATCCGCGCGGAAATGCGCCGTGCTCTTGACCACCAGAATGGCGGCGCGCGTGGGCTCCACGCCGGCGAAACGGAACATTTCCTGATCGGCCATCTGCACCTTCACCGAGGCGACGATCACGCGCACATCGTCGATGCGCAGGCAGGCCGAGGGGCCCAGATCCATATGGAATCCGCGGTAGAACGCGCCGTGCGTATCGAACTTGCCGTCGGAGAGCTTCTCGACGACGAAATCGGCCTGCAAGGGCTCGTCATCGGGAATACCCGAGTGTCCACCCAGCGAGAGACGCACCGTCTTGCCGACGCCCGCGCGATGCGCCGCCAGCGCCGCCTCGGGGTCGACGATGAGCCCGATGGCGGCGTGTCTGGCCTGATTGCGGATCAGGGCGCGCAGCACGCCGGTGGTGTCCGAGCTGCCGCCGGCGCCGGGGTTGTCCTGGACATCCGCGATCACCACGGGCTTGCTCGCCGTGCGTGCGATGGACATGGCCTCGCGCACGGCCTCGTCGGGGGTGTAGATCTTGCCGCCGAACTCGTGTTCGGCGTCGAGCACCGCGCGCGTCATTTCGTCGGCGGCGCGGTCGGCATCCTGTTGCGTCTCGCCATAGGCCCAAACGGTGGGCGCGCAGTCCGGGAAGTCGGCCGCCGGAAAGCCGGTGGCGAACGAGAGGCTGATGGCCGAGCGGGCCTCGATGTCGTCGACCAGGCGATAGAGGCCGCGTGCCGGCTCGATGTCGGTGGACTGCCAGCAGAGCGAGATCAGATAGGGCAGCTGGCGCAGACACACGCTGGGCCGCGGCATGCCGTCGAGGCGGCGCTGCAGGAACGCCGCTGCGCGGGCGCCGGTTTCGGCCATGTCCACATGCGGGTAGGTGCGATAACAGACCAGGCCGTCGGCATGGCGCACCATCGCGCGCGTGACGTTGGCATGCAGGTCCAGGCTGGCGACCAGCGGCACGTCCGGGCCGATGAGCTCGCGCACGCGGCGCAGCAGTTCGCCTTCGCCGTCATCGAGATGCTCGGTGACCATCGCGCCGTGCAGATCGAGGTACACGGCGTCCAGCGGCATCGCCTGGCGCAGGCCGTCGAGAATGAGTGTGGAGATGCGTTCGAACGCGTCGCGGGTCACCGGACCCGATGGGCTGGCCGCCGTCCAGGTGGTGGGCACCAGCGTGTGCTGGCGCATGGCATCGATGAATCCCGCCACCGGGATGTTGGCGCCGGCCACGGCGGCGAACATGCCCTGTCCGCTCACCAGTTTTGGCCAGCCTCCGCCCTTGTCGGCGAAGTCTTCCCAGGCCGCGCGCGAAGGCGCGAACGTATTGGTTTCGTGCTGAAAGCCGCCTATCCCGATGCGCATCGGAAAACCCCTCGTGAAAGTTGTTCTGGATAGCTTGCTGACTGCCGACGCGTTGGGCGCGTTCTGAGGTCTTGTTGCGGTACTGCGTCTCCGAGTGCGGTATTGCGACTGCAAAATGCAAAGCCCGCGCCGGGATCGCTCCCGGCGCGGGCCGTCGTGCTTACTTGGCCACCGGCATGGTGAATTCGGCGCCCTTGGCGATGCTGTCGGGCCAGCGTTGCATCACGCTCTTGTAGCGCGTGTAGAAACGGATGCCTTCTTCGCCGTAGGCGTGGTGGTCGCCGAACAGCGAACGCTTCCAGCCGCCGAACGAGTGCCAGGCCATCGGCACCGGGATCGGCACGTTGATGCCGACCATGCCCACCTTGATCTGGCGCGCGAAGGCGCGGGCGATGCCGCCGTCGGAGGTGTAGCAGGCCACGCCGTTGCCGAACTCGTGCGCGTTGATGAGCTCCACCGCCGAGGCGAAATCGGGCACGCGCACCACGCACAGCACCGGGCCGAAGATCTCTTCGCGGTAGATGTTCATCTTCGGGGTGACGTGATCGAAAAGCGTGCCGCCCAGGAAGAAGCCCTTTTCGTTGCCGGGCACCTTCAGGCCGCGGCCGTCGGCGACGAGCGTGGCGCCGGTGGCGATGCCGTCTTCGATGTAACCCAGCACCTTGCTGCGGTGCTGCGCCGTCACGAGCGGGCCCATTTCGGCGTCGGGCTGCATGCCGTCCTTCACGATCAGGGCTTCGACGCGCGGCTTCAGGCGTTCGACCACCTTGTCGGCGATGTCGCCCACCGCGACCGCCACCGAGATCGCCATGCAGCGCTCGCCGGCCGAACCGTACGCCGCGCCCATGAGGGCGTCGGTGACCTGATCCAAATCCGCGTCGGGCATGACCACGAGGTGATTTTTGGCGCCGCCCAGGGCCTGCACGCGCTTGCCGCGGCGCGTGCCTTCGGCGTAGATGTATTCGGCGATCGGGGTCGAGCCCACGAACGACAGGGCCTGCACGTCGGGATGCTGAATCAGCGCATCGACGGCGGTCTTGTCGCCCTGAACCACATTGAAGACGCCGTCGGGCAGGCCGGCTTCTTTCAGCAGTTCGGCCAGCCGGATCGATACCGAGGGATCGCGTTCGGAAGGCTTGAGCACGAAGGTGTTGCCGCAGGCCAGGGCCACCGGGAACATCCAGCACGGCACCATCATCGGGAAGTTGAACGGCGTGATGCCGGCCACCACGCCCAGCGATTGGCGCATGCTCCAGTTATCGATGCCGCCGCCGATCTGGTCGGTGTACTGGCCCTTGAGCAGATGCGGAATGCCGCAGGCGAACTCGACCACTTCGATACCGCGCGTGACTTCGCCCTTCGCGTCGGAGAACACCTTGCCGTGTTCGAGCGTGATCAGCTCGGCGAGCTCGTCCTGGTGCTTGTCGAGCAGGGCCTTGAAGTTGAACAGGATGCGCGCGCGCTTGAGCGCGGGCGTTTCGGACCAGGCCGGGAAGGCCGCCTGCGCGGCCGCGACGGCCAGGCCGACATCGTCCGCGGAAGCGAGCGAAATGGTGCTGGAGATGGCGCCCGTGGCGGGGTTGAACCCTTCGGTGTAACGGCCGCTGCGGCCTTCGTAGGCCTGGCCGTTGATGTAGTGCGTAATCTGTTTCATGGTTCGGTGCTGCTTCTAGGCTTGGAACATGAACGCCGCGCCTCGCGGCGCGGCGTCGTGGCCCGATAGGGCGTGGGTCAGGCGACTTCTTTCAGGATCTTGCCGATGCGGTCGAACATCTCGCCGATCTGCGCCTCGTCGATGATGAGCGGCGGCGACACGGCGAGCGTATCTCCAGTATAGCGCACCAGCAGGCCGCTGTCGAAGGCCTTGTGGAAAATTTCGGCGGCGCGCGCGCCCGGCGCGCCGTCGCGCGGCTTGAGTTCGATGCCCGCCACCAGCCCGATGTTGCGCACGTCGATGACGTGCGGCGCGCCGCGCAGCGCATGCGCGGCGGCTTCGAACGCGGGCGCCAGACTGGCGGCGCGCTCGAACAGTTGCTCGCGCTTGTAGATGTCGAGCGTGGCGATGACGGCGGCCGCGGCCAGCGGATGCGCCGAGTACGTGTAGCCGTGGAAGAACTCGATGCCGCCCTGCGCGCTGTTGACGATGGCGTCGTGCACCTCGCGGCGTACCGCGACGGCGCCGGCCGGCACCGCGGCGTTGCTCACGCCCTTGGCCATCGTGATGAGGTCGGGCGTCACGCCGAAGTATTCGGCGGCCGTGCCCTTGCCCAGGCGTCCGAAGGCGGTGATCACTTCGTCGAAAATCAGCAGGATGCCGTGACGCGAGGTGATTTCGCGCAGCCGCTCGAGGTAGCCGCGCGGCGGCACCAGCACGCCGGTCGAGCCGGCCATGGGCTCGACGATCACCGCCGCGATGGTCGATGCGTCGTGCAGGGTGATCAGACGCTCGAGTTCGTCGGCCAGGTGCGCGCCCCATTCGGGCTGACCGCGCGTGTAGGCGTTGTGTTCGAGGTTGTGCGTGTGCGGCAGGTGGTCGACCGAGGGGAGCAGCGCGCCCGAGAAGGTCTTGCGGTTGGCCATGATGCCGCCGACCGAAATGCCACCGAAGCCCACGCCGTGATAGCCGCGCTCGCGGCCGATCAGGCGGGTGCGCTGCGCGTCGCCGCGCATGCGGTGATAGGCCAGCGCGATCTTGAGCGCGGTGTCCACCGACTCGGAGCCCGAGTTGGTGAAGAAGATGCGGTCCAGTTCCTTGGGCATGAACGAGGCGACCGCGCTGGCCGCCTCGAAGGCGAGCGGGTGACCGAGCTGGAAGCCGGGCGCGTAATCCATCTCGCCCGCCTGGCGCGCGATCGCCTGCGTGATCTCCTCGCGGCAGTGCCCGGCGTTCACGCACCAGAGCCCCGCGGTGCCGTCCAGGATCTGGCGGCCGTCGCCCGAGGTGTAGTACATGCCCTTGGCGCTGGTCAGCAGGCGCGGCTGCGCCTTGAACTGTTTGTTGGCGGTGAAGGGCATCCAGAGATGCGACAGATCGGGCGTGCCGGGGGCGTTCATGGTGACTCCAGGGGGAAATCCTGGGCGGCCATCGGAGCCGCCAGGGAATGTCAGCGATTCTGGCCCCGCCGATTTGGAATGAAAATATACAATCCATGCAAAAGCCCCAAACTGTATTGCTTCAGAATGGATAACCGTACAGATTCATGATCGACTTCCAGCCCGTGCGCCGCCGCGACGGCGGTCCCACCCTCGTGGAGCAGGTCATCCAGGCGTTCGCGCGGGCGATCGAACAGCAGGAGCTGCGTGCGGGTATGTCCGTACCCTCGGTGCGGGAGTTCGCGCGCCAGCACGGGGTCAGCACCTTTACGGTTGCCAGCGCCTACAGCCGGCTGGTGGCGCAGGGCTGGCTGGCGGCCCGTCCGGGCGCCGGCTATCGCGTGATCTCGCCCGGCCGCCCGGCGCGTGTCCCCGGCCCGGCCGCGGCGTGGGCGCCGCCGCGGCTCACCTCGGCCTGGTTGCTGTCGGACATTTATGCCGACCACTCCATCCCGATCAAGGCGGGCTGCGGCTGGCTGCCGGGCGAGTGGCTCAACGAAGAAGGCCTGCACCAGGCCTTGCGCCACATGGGCCGCGTGCCGGCGCTGCGCATCTCGGGCTACGGGCATCCCTACGGCTACGCACCGCTGCGCGAGAGCGTGGCGGGCGCCCTCGGCGCGCATGGCCTGATGGCCGAGGCCGATCAGGTGGTGCTCACGCAGGGCGTGACGCACGGTCTGGACATGGTCATTCGCACGCTGCTGCGGCCCGGCGAGACCGTGATCGTCGAGCAGCCCTGTTATGCCAACCTGCTGCAGCTGTTGCGTCTGAACGGCCTGCGGGTGGTGGCGGTGCCGCGCACCGAGGCGGGCCTCGATATCGACGAGCTGCAGCGGCTCGTGCAGGCGCACGCGCCGCGCGCGCTGTTCGTCAACACCGTCTTGCAGAACCCCTCGGGCATGAGCCTCACCATGCCCAATGCCTTCCGCCTGCTGCAGCTGGCCGAGCAGCATGGATTCTGGATCATCGAAGACGATATCTCGCGCGACCTGCTGCCGTCGCACGGGCCGCTGCTCGCCGCGCTCGATGGCGGCCAGCGCGTGGTCTATCTCGGTGGCTATTCCAAGGTGATCAGTCCGTCGGTGCGGGTGGGCTATGTCGTCGCGCATCGCGATGTCATCCGCGATATTGCGCGCACCAAGATGGCGGTGGGGCTGACCTCGCCCGAGATCATGGAACGCGTGGTGCACCAGGTGATTCGCGAGGGCCGGCTGCGCGCGCACATCCAGCGCACCCGCGAGCGGCTCGCGCAGGCGCACGCGCAGGTGTGCCGGCACATGGATGATTCGGGTTTCGAGATCGCGGCGCGGCCGCAGGCCGGTCTGTTTCTGTGGGCCCGCCCGTCGGGCCGCTGGCGCGACCAGGGCGCGGCGGCGCTGGCGGAGCAGGCGCTGCGTGACGGGATCTGGCTGGCGCCGGGCAGCTACTTCGATGCGGCCGAAACCGATACGCCCTGGCTGCGCTTCAACGTGGCGTATTCAGGCAGCGGCGAGCTGTGGCGGTTCATGCGGCGCGTGTGCGCGCCTTGATGCGCGAGGCGCCGGACCACGTTCGGGCCGGCGCTCGCCTTCAGGCCTGGCGTTCGTAAACGACGATGTCGTAGCGCAGGCCGTTTTCTTCGGGTTGGGGCTGGCGCGAGACCTCGCGCCACGACGCCGGCAACGGCGGGAAGAAGGCGTCGCCTTCAATCTGGGCCTGGATTTCGGTGGCGATCACACGCTGCGCGAGCGGCAGCGCCTGCGCATAAATCTGCGCGCCTCCGATCACGAAGACATCGCCGCCGGGCTGGGCCGCGGCCACGGCCTCGGGAAGCGAGCCCACGACCTGCGCGCCTTCCGCGAGGTAATCCGGGTTGCGGCTCACCACGATATTCTGGCGGCCGGGCAGCGGGCGGCCCAGCGATTCCCAGGTATTGCGCCCCATCACGATGGGGCGGCCCAGCGTGGTGCGCTTGAAGTGGGCGAGGTCGCCTGGCAGTTTCCAGGGCAGGGCATTGTCGCGGCCGATGACGCGGTTGGCGGCGTAGGCGACGACGAGGCTCAGAACGGGCGTGGTCATGGTCGGGATGCGGCGGGGCGTGGCGTCAGACCGCCATCGGCGCGGTGAGCGGGGCGTGGTGCTGATAGCCTTCGAGCGCGAAGTCGCCCGGCTCCACCTGCTCGAGCCACTCGGGCTCATACCGCTGGGTCTGGTTGAAATCCGGAATGCGCGAAGACAGCGTGAGCCGCGGCGCCTCGAACGGCGTGCGGGTGAGCTGTTCGCGCAGCATCGGCAGATGGTTTTCGTAGATGTGCGCGTCGCCGATGAAGTACGTGAACCAGCGCGGCGTATAGCCCGTCAGGCGGCCCACCAGATGCAGCAGCGCGGCGCCTTCGGTGAGGTTGAACGGCGTGCCCAGGCCCACGTCGTTGGACCGGATGTACAGACACAGCGAGATTTCGCGCGTGGTGGCGTTGGGCAGGAATTGGTACAGCAGATGGCAGGGCGGCAGCGCCATCTCTTCGATCTGCGCCCAGTTCCAGCCATGGAACAGAATGCGGCGATCGCTGGGATTGTTGTGGATCGCGTCCAGGCACTGGCGCAGCTGATCCACCGCCTTGTAGAGCAGCACGTGCGGCACGCCGGCCTCGTCGAGCTCGGACACGATGCGATAGCCGCGGCCCTGCGCGTCCTCGATCTGCGCGCTGTTGGCGCGCGGCAGCAGCTTGTAGGCCGGCCATTTGCGCCACTGCACGCCGTACACCGGGCCCAGGTCATCGGGGCCGTCGCGATACGGGTTCGCCAGCCACTGCGCGTTTTCGTTGGCGTTCTGGTCCCAGACCTTGCAGCCCAGCGCACGGAAGTCGGCGGCGCTGTCGTTGGCGCGCAGGAAGCCGACCAGCTCGCCGATCGCCGACTTGAACGCCAGCTTCTTGGTCGTCACGGCCGGGAAGCCTTGCTGCAGGTCGAAGCGCAGCATCGCGCCGGGCAGCGACAGCGTGCGGATGCCGGTGCGGTTCGATTGCCAGGCGCCTTGGTCGAGAATGGACTGGACGAGGTCGAGATACTGTTTCATGAGAGCGGGCGCGTGCGGGCGCCGGGTGGTGCGTAGGATCCGGCCGCGGCGCGGCCGGCCTGGTGGGTCGACCGCGGGGTCGACCGGAAGACGATCAGGCGGGCTGGGCCGCGCCTTGCGTATCGGCGATTTCCACCGAGAAGGTCAGTTCGGCGGTCTTTTCGAGCATGGCCGAGGCCGAGCAATACTTTTCGTGCGACAGCTGCACGGCGCGCTCGACGGCGGCCTGCGGCAGATTGCGTCCGGTCACGGTGAACGCGAAGTGGATCTTGGTGAAGACCTTGGGGTCGGTATCGGCGCGTTCGGCCGAGAGTTTCACGCTGCAGCCGGTCACGTCGTGACGGCCGCGCTTGAGGATCAGCACCACGTCGTAGGCCGTGCAGCCGCCGGTTCCGGCGAGCAGCATCTCCATCGGGCGCGGGGCCAGGTTATGACCGCCGCCTTCGACGGCGCCGTCCATGTTGGTGACGTGGCCGCTGCCCGTGCTGGCGGTAAACAGCATGCCGGACGGACCGCCCCAATCAATTGTGCATTCCATGGTTCTGCATCCCTCGACGCTAGGTATTTGCTTGCGCACTGTCAAAGGGGAATCATAACCGGGGAAGAGGGCCCCCGAAGGCGGCACTACAATCTGATCCTGAGTCCCACGGTCCAGGGACGCCAGCCTCAAGGAGTCGCCCATGTCGTACGCCCGTTCCGCCCCAGGTTTCACCCCCCTGACCCGGCGCGCGGGGCCGCTCGATGGCCTCCTGGGCGAGATCGATTGCGCATTGCAGGTGCTGTCGCGCAGCGCGGTGGCCGGGCGGCCGTATCCGGCCCGGGCCGACGAGGCGCCTCAGTCGCTGTCCGAGGCCGACAAGCGTCACGCCGCCGGTCTCATGCGGGTCAACCACGTCGGCGAAGTCTGCGCGCAGGCGCTGTATCGCGGCCAGGCCTCCGTCTGCCGCGAGCCCGCCGCGCGCGAGCTCCTGCTCGAGGCCGCCGCCGAAGAGGTCGATCACCTGGCGTGGTGCGACACGCGGCTGCGCGAGCTCGGCAGCCGGCCCAGCCTGCTGAATCCTGTCTGGTATGCCGGCTCGTTTGCGCTGGGCGTGCTCGCCAGCGTGGCCGGCGTGCCGCGCAATCTCGGCTTCATGGCCGAGACCGAGCGCCAGGTCGAGGCGCACCTCGACGAGCATCTGCGCATCCTGCCGCCGGCCGACGCACGGTCGCGCGAGGTCGTGCAGCAGATGAAGGTCGACGAGATCGGGCATCGCACCAGTGCCGAGCGCGCCGGCGCCGTTCCCTTGCCTGGTCCGGTCAAGGCCGCCATGCGGGCCATGTCCAAGGTCATGACCACGGCGGCCTATCGGATCTGACGCCACCGGCCCGTTCAGGATCGCCCTGCGGGCGGTACCAGATTGGTGCAATGCGATAAAACGGGCGCCTGGCGCCCGTTTTTCATTCTCGGCCTCGTCTCAAGTGCTTGAATTTCCTAGGGTAAGTGCGCAAGGGTTTTCCCTTTGAGGCTTTACCCCCGCGTCCGCGAGACGCAGGCTGGCTGCGCTTCTGCGGCAGGTGAGCGGCCCAGCTGATGCGTCGACCCAACAGCAACAAGATGCAAGGGCGGTCGCTCAAAAAAATCTTGCATTGCACAAAACGCTGCGCTACTATTCATTCAACGGATGCCGAAACGCGAGTGCGGTCCGAGCGACAAAGCAAGATGCAGCGCTCCCCTCGCAAGGATGTCCGGGCTGCCCCCCAGGGGGGTCCAGAGCCTAGCTCCCAGCCCACATCCCGGTGTGCCACGGTTGTCTCCTCCACCCTCCTCCTTTGGTGGATTTAGCCCGAGATCTTACGATCTCGGGCTTTTTTTTAAGTCCGAGCAATGCGTCCCTGTTTTGTGGCGAGAAGCATGCGGGGATCTACGCGTTTTCCCCTAAATAGTCGGCTGTGCGTCCTGGGAAAGTTCTACAATCTGCGAAGGCAGGCCTCTGGCGGGCGGCGAATGGCGATGGCCGTCACCGGGATTCCAGGCTTGCGCTTGTCGGTTTTGTTTTCGCGGCCGTTCGCGAGACCTCATTCCGCGGTCGCGGATGCGTTACGTTCTGTGCCTGCGACTTGCACTTGTTCATTCGTCCCATATATGGTCGTTACACCTGCGCCAGATAATGGCGGACCTGTCTCGATAGACCAACCAAAGGTGATTCTGTGACCTGGCTGTACATATGCGTGGTCGCGTTCATGGTGGGGGGACTCATCGTGGCGTCAGAGCGCTGGCATGGCGCATTCACTGGCGACAGCGATCTCAACAAACCCCAGGCCTCGCATTCGCGCGCCACGCCGCGCGTCGGCGGGCTGGCCGTGCTCGCGGGTTCGCTCGCCGGTCTGCTGGTGCTCGGTCCCAGCAACATGACCCTGACCTGGCTATGGCCCGCGCTGTTCGTGTCGGCGCTGCCCGTGTTCGTGGCGGGCCTGCTCGAAGACATCACCAAGGATATCGGCGCGAGCAAGCGCCTGTTCGCCGCGTTCGCGTCGGCGGCCATCGCCTGGTGGCTGCTCGGCGGCGTGAGCCGCGTGGGCATGCCCTGGGTCGACATGATCCTCGCCTACTGGCCCGTCTCGCTGCTGTTCACGATGTTCGCCGTGGGCGGCTGTACGCATGCCCTGAACATCGTCGACGGCATGAACGGCCTCGCCGGCATGGTCGCCACCCTGATGGCGATTTCGATCAGCCTCGTGGCGCTGCAGGTCGGCGACATGCCCATCTTCATGGTGTCGGCCGCACTGGCGTCCGCCACGCTGGGATTCCTGGTCTGGAACTTCCCGTTCGGCCGCGTGTTTCTCGGTGACGGTGGCGCCTATTTCCTCGGCTTCATGCTGGCCGAGCTGGCCGTGCTGCTGGTGGTTCGCAACCCGTCGGTGTCGCCGTTCTACGCGCTCGCCGTGCTGTTCTATCCCGTCTTCGAAACCGGCTTTTCGATCTGGCGCCGCCGCTTCAAGCGCGGCGTCCCGGTCGATCAGCCCGACGCGTTGCATCTGCATCAACTGGTCTTCCGCCGGCTGGTGCGCGTGACGTTCTCGCGCGGCCGGCGTCATGCCGTCCCCGCGCTGTGCAACGCGCTGGCTTCGCCCTATATGTGGGTGCTGGCGCTCATCGGCCTGGTGCCGGCCACGATCTGGTGGGACAACGCCTGGGCGTTGTGCGCCAGTCTCCTCGTGTTCGCCGGCGTCTACACCTGGCTGTACATGCGCCTGGTTTCGTGGCGCCGTCCGGGGTGGCTGCTCTTGCCGTCCGTGCTGCGTACCCCCTGAACGCTTGGGGATTCAGGCTGGTGTTGCTTACCACCAGCCTGGCACGCGCACCCGACCTTATCTTGGAATTCCGTAACCGTTGCCGGTAACAGGGAGATTTATCTTGCGTATTGATGATGTGAAACTGGCCGTCGTCGGCCTGGGCTATGTGGGTCTGCCTCTGGCGGTCGAATTCGGCAAAAAGCGCGATGTCATCGGTTTCGACATCAATACCCGCCGTATCGACGCGCTCAAGGCCGGTCACGATCACACCCTCGAAGTCGACGATCAGGAACTTGCCTCGGCCACCAAGCTGAGCTACACGGCCGACCGCGCCGAGCTGAGCAAGGCCAATGTGTACATCGTCACCGTGCCCACGCCGATCGACGAATACAAGCAGCCCGACCTGACGCCGCTGGTCAAGGCGAGCGAGACCATCGGCGCCGTGCTCAAGCGCGGCGACATCGTGATCTACGAGTCCACCGTGTACCCGGGCGCCACCGAAGAAGACTGCGTGCCGGTGCTCGAGCGCGTGTCGGGCCTGAAGTTCAACGAAGACTTCTACGCCGGCTACAGCCCCGAGCGCATCAATCCGGGCGACAAGGCGCACCGCGTCAGCACCATCA
>NZ_NEVP01000002.1:0-149076 GCF_002261315.1 Bordetella genomosp. 5 | reverse complement strand
CCGGAGCTCACGACCGTGCTCGTGACCGAACCGCCAGAGCCCACGTTCTGCTGACCGCCGTTGCCGACCTGCGTGTTGGAGGCGTTGCCGCTGACGTTCTGCGTGCCGCTGACTTGCGCGCTGTTGGCCGAACCGCCGCTGATGACGTTCTGGGTGCCGCCGCTGCTTACGACCGTCGAATTGGCGTTGCCGCCGGAGCTGACGGTTTGCGAGCCGCCGGAGCTGACGACCGTGTTGGTGGCCGAGCCACCGGAGCCTACGTTCTGCTGGCCACCATTGCCGACCTGCGTGTTGGAGGCATTGCCGCTGACGTTCTGCGTGCCGCCGCTGCTGACTGCGGTGGAAGTCGCATTGCCACCGGAGCTGACAGTCTGTGTACCGCCTGAGCTGACAACGGTGGAGTTGACGTTACCGCCCGAGCTGACGGTCTGCTTGCCGCCGGAGCTGACAACGGTGCTGGTGGCCGAACCGCCAGAGCCCACGTTCTGCTGACCGCCGTTGCCGACCTGCGTGTTGGAGGCATTGCCACTGACGTTCTGCGTGCCGCTAACTTGCGCGCTGTTGGCCGAACCGCCGCTGCTGACGTTCTGGGTGCCGCCGGAGCTTACGACCGTGGAATTGGCGTTGCCGCCCGAGCTGACGGTCTGCGTACCACCAGAGCTGACGACCGTGCTGGTGACCGAGCCGCCGCTTCCGACGTTCTGCTGGCCACCATTGCCGACCTGCGTACCGGAGGCATTGCCGCTGACATTTTGCGTGCCGCCACTGCTGACAGCGGTGGAGGTTGCATTACCGCCCGAGCTGACGGTTTGCGTGCCGCCGCTGCTGACCACCGTGGAGTTGGCGTTGCCGCCCGAACTGACGGTCTGCTTGCCGCCGGAGCTGACAACGGTGTTCGTGGCCGAACCACCAGAGCCCACGTTCTGCTGACCGCCGTTGCCGACCTGCGTGTTGGACGCATTGCCGCTGACGTTCTGCGTGCCGCTGACTTGTCCGTTGTTGGCAGTGCCGCCGCTGTTGACGTTCTGCGTACCACCGCTGCTGACGACAGTGGAGTTGGCGTTACCGCCCGAGCTGACGGTCTGTTTGCCACCGGAGCTCACGACCGTGCTCGTGACCGAGCCGCCAGAGCCCACGTTCTGTTGACCGCCGTTGCCGACCTGCGTATTCGAGGCGTTGCCGCTGACGTTCTGTGTACCGCTGACTTGTCCGTTGTTGGCAGTGCCGCCGCTGTTGACGTTCTGCGTACCGCCGCTGCTGACGACCGTGGAGTTGGCGTTACCGCCCGAGCTCACGGTTTGCGTACCGCCAGAGCTCACCGTCGTGCTCGTGGCCGAGCCACCCGAGCTGACGTTCTGTTGCCCGCCGCTCGACACCTGCGTGCCGGATGCATTACCACCCGAACTCACGTTCTGCGAACCGCCCGCACTGACCACCGTGTTGCTGGTCGTCCCGCCACCGCTTACGTTCTGCGCACCACCGCTACTGACGACCGTCGAGGTGGTCTTGCCGCCCGAGCTGACGTTCTGTTGGCCACCGCCCAACACCTGAACGCCGAAGGCATTGCCGCCACTGCCGACGTTGTGCTGGCCTCCACTGCTGACCGCGGCCCCGATGGCGCTGCCGCCAGACGCCACGTTTTCCTGACCGCCGCTCTGCACGGTCGTGCCGCTGGTGTAGCCGCCCGAACTCACCCATTGAGCACCGCCCGAGCTGACCACGGTATAGAGTGCGCTGCCGCCTGCACTCACCACCTGATCTCCGCCGCTCGAGACCTGGGTGGACGTAGCCGTGCCGCCGGACGACACCGTTTGTTTGCCGCCGGATGAGATTTGGGTGTTACTCGCCTGGCCACCGCTCTGAACGCCCTGGCTACCGCCGGCGCTAACGATCGTGGACGTGGCGGTGCCACCGGACGACACCGTTTGATTGCCGCCGGACGAGATTTGGGTGTTACTCGCCTGGCCACCACTCTGAACGCCCTGGCTGCCTCCGGTGCTGAGGGTCGTGGACGTGGCCGTGCCGCCGGACGAGACCGTCTGCACACCACCGGAAGAGACTTGCGTGCTGGTCGCTTCGCCGCCGATCAGGACGCCCTGGCTACCGCCATTGCTCAGCGTCGTGGACGTTGCCTTGCCGCCGGACGACACCGTCTGTTTCCCACCGGATGACACCTGCGTGTCGCTCGTTTGACCGCCGCTCTGCACGCCCTGGCTGCCGCCTTGCTTCACGGAAGTGGACGTGGCCTGGCCGCCGGACGACACCGTCTGGTTGCCGCCGGAAGACACTTGCGTGTCGTTCGCAGCGCCGCCGCCCTGCACACCTTGGCTGCCGCCATCGCTAAGCGTCGTGGAGGTGGCCGTCCCGCCGGACGAGACCGTCTGAACACCCCCGGAAGACACCTGCGTGCCGCTGGCGTCACCCCTGCCCTGTATTCCCTGGCTACCGCCACTGCTCACCGTCGTGGAAACGGCCCTGCCGCCGGACGACACGATTTGCACGCCACCCGTGGACACGTGCGCGTTGCTCACCCGGGCGCTGGCCTGGACCGTCTGGGTGCCGCCCGACGACACGTGCGTGTCGGAAGCCAGAGCAAAGCCAGACACCGTTTGGAAACCGCCATTGCGCACAATGGTGGATGTGGCCAGACCATTGCTGTCGACGGACTGCGAGCCACCCGACGACACCTGCGTATGGTCGGCCCGACCGTAAACCACCTGGCTACCGCCATTGCTGATGGTCGTGGATGTCGCCGTGCCACCGGAAGATACGATTTGCGCGCCCCGCGAGGACACATGCGTATCGCTCGCCTGGCCACCGCTCTGCACGACCTGTTCACCACCATTGCTGACGGTCGCGGACGTGGCCGTCCCGCCGGACGAAACCGTCTGAACACCGCCCGAGGACACCTGCGTATTGCTCGCCTGACCGCCGCCCTCCACGCCCTGGCTACCGCCACTGCTGAGGCTCGTGGACGTGGCCGTCCCGCCGGACGAGACCGTCTGAACACCGCCCGAAGACACCTGCGTGTTGCTCGCCTGACCGCTGCTCTCCACGCCCTGGCTACCGCCGCTGCCAAGGGTCGTGGACGTGGCCGTCCCGCCGGACGAGACCGTCTGAACACCGCCAGAAGACACCTGCGTGTTGCTCGCCTGACCGCTGCTCTCCACGCCCTGGCTACCGCCGCTGCTAAGGGTCGTGGACGTCGCCGTCCCGCCGGACGAGACCGTCTGAACACCGCCCGAAGACACCTGCGTGTTGCTCGCCTGACCGCCCGTCTGCACGCTCTGGCTGCCGCCATCACTGACCGTCGTCGATGTGGCCGTGCCGCCCGACGTCACCGTTTGAATGCCGCCCGATGACACCTGCGTGTCGCTCGCCTGACCGCCTTCCAAGACACGCTGCCAGCCGCCCGACGATACCTGGGTGCTCGTGGCCCGGCCCGAGTCATAGATTGTTTGTGTGGCGCCGTCGCCGACGATCGTGGACGTGGCCCTGCCGTCGGCATGGACCGATTGAGAGCCCCCTGAAGATACCCGCGTGTAGTCGGCCTGGCCGGACACCGTTTGCCGACCGCCAGCGCTGACGATCGTGGACGTCGCCGTGCCACCCGAAGACACCTGTTGGTCGCCGCCCGAGGACACGTGCGTCTGGATCGCTTGACCGCCTTCCCGCACGACCTGGTAACCGCGGTTGCCGATGATCGTGGACGTGGCCGAGCCGCCAGACGAGACGACTTGATAACCACCGGACAACAATTGCGTGTTGCTCGCCTGGCCGCCGTTCTGCACGGCCTGCCTGGCGCCATCGGCGACGAACGTGGACGTAGCGGTGCCGCCCGATGACACGGTTTGCACGCCGCCTCCGGACAGGAGCGTATTGCTCGCCTGACCGCCGCTCTCCACGCCTTGTCTGCCGCGATCGTAGAGGATCGTGGAGATCGCCACGCCGCCGGAAGCAACCGTCTGCAGACCGCCCGACACCCGCGTGTTGCTGGCCTGACCACCGTCGACGCTTTGGGTGCCGCCGGCGCTGATCGTGGTGGAGGTCGCCGTACCGCCCGACAGCGTCTGGGTGCCGCCCGACATCACTTGCGTACTCAGGACGTTAGCGCCGCTCAGCACGGTCTGAATGCCGTTGTTGCTGATGGTGGTGGCGGTGGTCACGCCCCCGCTCGACAACGTTTGCCTGCCACCCGCCGACACTTGCGTGCGGAAGGCGTCGCCGCCGCTCTCCACAATTTGCCTGCCGCTGTTTCCGATAATAGTGGACACGGCGTAACCGCGCGCCGAGACGATCTCCGTTCCACCCGACGACACCTGCGTCCTGTCGACCCGACCGCCATCATGCACAACGAGTGTGCCCCCTCCGGTGACCGCCGTGTTGCTGGCGCTGCCCCCGGCACCGATTGTCATGGTGGCGTTCGACCCGACCGTCGTCTGCAATGCCCAGCCACCATTACTCACGCGAGTTCTGAACGTGCTGCCACTCGACGTGTTCGACAAAGTCCAGTTGAAGATCGTTCCGAAGACCTCGGCATTGTCGTCCACCAGGGTCTCATCAGAGCGATTTGTAAACCGGGGGACCGTGACGTCGGCCTCGGCGGCCGCCCCGAGGGTCATTCCCAACACGCCCGCGAGGGCAGCCGCGGCGGCCGTTTTGCGTACCGACTTCGACGCCTTGCCGCGTCGGGGGCCGATTTCACTGGTGACCACCCATGCGGCACGCACCACACTCCAGATTACGCGGTAGATTCGATTCAGGCCCATGTTCTCTTCGCAGGTAGGCGAGGCAGCTTTTCCGGACGTCAGTACTGACGTCAGGTACAGACGGCTTCGAAAAATAGTTGGAGTCCGTGGGATGGCGACCGGGTCGATCGAGGCGCCGCTCCCATGCCCAACGATGGGCCGAAGTGTGTGTTTGTCCGACGAGCCGAGCTCTAGAAGATGCTCTAAACATTCGAAGAATCAGATCAGCGCACGCAAAAGTGCTATTGCTAATACTGAGCACACACGTGTGGGCAAGCCCGGCCTTCGTGCGCGCGTAGCCCCGCTGCCCAGCAACGAGGGGATGCGGTGATCTGTCATGAGGCGAGACCTCGATGTCTTCTTGTGATGTTCGGCGCAGCAAAACATGCCGTCCGCGCAGCACGACGCGGTTACGACAGCTGACACCCAGGGGCACGCAGGAATTGGTACAACAGGGTTGGAGCCTGCGCATGGTGCGCCGGCCCGCTCCGGGAATTCGCCTCATGGTGCAAGACGCATTGCTGGCCTGGCTGCATTACATAGCCATCTTCTTTCTCATCGTGGTGCTGACCGCGCAGGCCGTGCTGCTGCGCCCGAACCTCGCGCCGGCGACGGTGAGGCGTCTTGCGCTCTATGACCGCCTCTATCTGGTGTCGGCCATCGTCGTGCTGCTCACCGGCCTCGCGCGCCTGATGATGGGCGCCAAGGGCATGGACTTCTTCATGCCCAATCCGTGGTTCCACGCCAAGATCACACTGTTCGTCGTGATTGGTCTCTGTTCGATTCCGCCGACGCTCGCCTTTCTGCGCTGGAAGCGGCAGGCCGCCAGCGAGCCGGGCTTCGTGCCGGCCGAGACCGAGATCCGCCGGGCACGCCGCTGGGTCATGATCGAATCGCACCTGTTGATTCTGGTGCCGTTGTGCGCGGCCCTGATGGCGCGAGGCGTGGGTTTCTGATGACGAACGCCCTTCCCTCCCTGCACGATCATCCCGACGACCTGGCGGCTCTCAAAGCCGCCGTGGCGCGGCTCGAGGCGCCGTCGCTCACGATCCGGCTGTCCAATATGATCGGCTCGCCCATCGAATGGGCGATCAGCAAGCTGCCACGCGCCGCGTCGTCCAAGATCCAGGATGCGGTGCACCTGGCCTTGCACAAATCCGTGTCGGCGGCGCTGCGCACCTTCCCGGACAAGGCCACGGGCGGCGCGCCGCGCAATCGCACTCATGGCGCGGCAGCGGCGCTCACCGGTGCGGCGGGCGGTTTCTTCGGGCTCACAGGCACGCTCGTCGAGCTGCCCTTCTCCACCACCATCATGATGCGTTCGGTCGCGGACATCGCCCGCAGCGAGGGCTTCGCGCTCGACGACCCCGAGATCCAGCGCGAATGCGTGCAGGTGTTCGCGATGGGTGGCACGTCCAAGGACGATGACGCGGCGGAGTCGGCCTATTACGCGTTGCGCACGGCCTTCAACGAAGTGGCCAAGGAGACGGCGCGCGCGCTCGCCGAAGTCGCGACCAAGCATTCCGCGGGCAAGGTGTCGGCGCACTTCGCGTCGCCCAAGCAGGCCGGCACCTGGCTCGCCAAGACGATCGAGGTGGTGGCGCAGCGCTTCGGTATCAACATCACCGAAAAAATCGCCGCGCAGGCCGCGCCGGTGGTCGGCGCCGTCAGCGGCGCGGCGATCAACGCGCTGTTCATCAATCACTACCAAGAGATGGCGCGCGGCCATTTCACGGTCAAGCGGCTCGAGCTGAAGTACGGCGAAGACGCCGTGCGCCAGGCCTACCGCGAGCTGCTGGCCGCCCATCCCCCGCGCTGACCGCGCGCCGCCTCCCACCCCCGCCGGCCACGCGCCCCGGCACGGTGCGCCGGGCCGCCAGACGTTCGGCGGCCCATCGCCCAGAGCTCTCGGGCCGAATGCCGGGCGCCCCGCCCCCTCGCGAACCGCACAGCGAGCCGCCGATCCGCGGCTGGCCGACACGCATTTCCAATTTGCTGCTCTGCACCTAGGGATAGTCCCAAATCTCCTGGCGCCGGCAAATGGTGATAATACTGACCTGTATACAGCGCTATCTACAGCGTGCCGCCCGGATTGCCGGGTCGTCATCGCCCTGCCGCCCGCTCGCGGCGGTGGGCGCGGACAGACCGCCGGACCCACACGCCAGCAAAGCCAGGAGCACTGAACCGTCACGTCACACGCCCGCGCACCGCGCGAGGCGAGCAGGTCCGAAGCACAAGACAGACATCGCTTTCGTGGTGCCGCCTCCCCCGGCGAGCACCGTTTACCAGCGCCACACACAAGGGGAAAAACCATGTTGCGCTCGCTCAGTACCGCTGCCTTGATCCTGACCACCGCCTTCGGGGCGACCGCGCAGGCGGAAGATCCGGCCAAATGGCCCACCCGCGCCATCACCATCGTCGGGGGTTTCCCCGGCGGCGCAGGCACCGACCTGTATGCCCGCAAGATGGGCGAGGCGCTCAGCAAAGAGCTCGGCGTGGCGATCATCGCCGACAACCGCACCGGCGCCGGCGGCAACGTCGCCTCCGACATCGTCGCGCGCGCCCCGGCCGATGGCTATACGTTCCTGCTCGGCACGGCCGGCACGCATGCGATCAACGCGGCGCTGTACAAGAGCCTGTCGTTCGACGTGCAGAAAGACTTCACTCACATCGCGCTGCTCGGCGACGTGCCCAACGTGCTGCTGGTCAATCCCAAAAAGCACCCCGACATCAAGACCTGCGGCGATCTGATCAAGCTCGCCGAATCCAAGCCGAGCGCGCTGAACTACGCGTCGACCGGCAACGGCGCATCGGGCCACCTGGCCGGCGCGCAGTTCACCAACGGCGCCAAGATCAAGGTCACGCACGTGCCCTATCGCGGCCAGGGTCCGGCCATGACCGCCCTGCTGTCGGGCGAGGTGGACTTCTTCTTCAACCAGAGCGCCCCGTCGGTGCCGGCCGTGAAGTCGGGCCAGGTGGTGGCGCTCGGCGTGACCACGGCCGAACGCATCAAGGCCCTGCCCGACGTGCCCACGATCGCCGAAGCATGCAATATCAAGGGCTACGAAAGCAGCACCTGGTACGGCCTGTTCGCGCCGGCCAAGCTGCCGCCCGAGATTCAGAAGCGCATGTCGGAGGCCGTGATCAAGGTGATCAGCACGCCCGAGTTCAAGACCTGGCTCACCGACACGCAGGGCATCCTGCCGCCGGCCGACCCCAGCATCGCCGCCTTTCAGCGCGTGCATCAGGCCGACATCAAGCGTTGGGCCGAAGTGGTGAAGCTGTCCGGCGCGACGGTCGACTGATCGCGTCAACGCAGACTGCTCTATCCGTACGGGGCGCGGCGCCATGGGGCCGCGCCCCGTTTTACATGAGGGTGCGCCGGAGAAAAGCACTCGCCGCCCTTACGCCAACGGCTTGCTGCCCCCCGAGGGGGCATTTTGTCTTGGGGCGGCGCAGGACAAAACGCCCCGGTGTGATCCGCGACGCGGCATCATTCCTTGAACAAGTGACGTGGAATGCCAGCGACGTCGGGCCGAATGGCATACAAGTCGCCAGCATCCGGGTAGGCGTCAAGTTCCGAAGGCGTCATGGCAAAGCGCGCGGTAGTGATGAACAACGTGTCGAGATCATCTCCGCCGAAGCAGCAACTGGTGGGGCGCGGCACGGGCATGGCGAGGCGCTCGCTCAAGTGCCCGTCGCGGTCGTAGCGCAGCAGGCATCCGCCGTTGAACTGACAGACCCACAACCCTCCGGCGCGATCCAGGGCGATGCCATCGGGGCGCCCCAGTTCGGCCGGGGTCTGGGCGAACGACGTCACGGCTCCGAGTTCGCCCTGGGCTGAATACGACGCCTGCAAGATCAAGCGCGCAACAGAATCGACAAAGAACAGCTTGCGTCCATCGTCAGACCAAGCCAGGCCATTGGGTAACGCCATGCCCCGATGAATGACTTGGGCATTCAGTGCACTGTCGTAGCGGTACAGCGCACCGGCTCTCTGGTTCGGACCTTCATTCATGAGGCCGGTGACAAATCGCCCCTGCGGATCGCAGGCGCCATCGTTGAAGCGAGAGCTCGCCCCCATCGTGAACGGCGGGAGTGCGCCTGTACACCTCGCCGCTCTCCAGATCCAGCGTGGCTACGCTGGCGTCTTCAGTGAAGATCAGATTGCCTTTATCGGTCAGCCCCAGGGCACCAATACGCGCCACCGATCGATGGACGGTTTCCACCTGTCCTTGTGGGCGCAGCACGTGGATCGTTCCACCTGAAATATCGACGAAGTACAACCGCTTCTTGCGTGCATCCCACACTGGGCTTTCGCCAAGACTGGCACGGACATGAGCGATCCTGCGCAGGCTTTGATGGTCACGCATCGTCGAACTCCTTGATGCGCCGCCAGTTCCGGGCGATGTCCTCCACGCTGGCACATTCGAGCCGCGCCAGGTTCGTGGGGTAAACGACGCCGGGGTTCTCGCAAAAGCGAGTGGCGGTGAACTGGCCATTGGCGGCGCGCAGGATGATGCCTGTGTCTTGGCACAATGAGCTCGCCAGATACAGCACGCCGGGAGCCACCCACTCCGGCTTCAGGTCCTCCGGCGGCTGCGTGATCCCCCACATGCGGGTCTTCGCAACAGGCGAGATCGCATTGACCAGGATACCGTGCGGCTCGCCTTCCTTGCTCAAGGCATTCATGATGCCCACTTGGGCCATCTTGCCGGCTGCGTAGGCCGCCAGGCCCGGCTGCGCATACTGTTGGTACATGGCACGGTCGGATGTGTTCAGCACCACTCGCGCCGCCGCAGACTGCTTGAGATGCGGCCAGGCGTGCTTGCACAACCAAATCGGTGCACGCAGGTTGATGCCGATGGCGCGCTCGAGGAAATCGTCTTCCTGCGCCTCGATGGGCTGATAGCCGACCCAGCCGGCGTTGTGGATCAGAATGTCCAGCGCGCCGAACTGCGCGATGGTCAGTGCCACCAGCTGCCTGCAGCCGGCCTCGTGATCCAGTCGTCCGCTATGCACGATCAATTGCCGGTCGTCGGCCCGCAAAGTGCGCGCCGCCTCGACAATCACATCCTCGTCGAGGCCCTCACCGGCCCGATCCGTGCCCAGATCACTGGCGACAACACGCGCACCCCGGTCGAGCAGCGCTTGCACATAGGCGCGTCCGAGTCCCTGAGCGGCGCCAGTGACGATAGCGACCTTGCCTTTGAAAAGCCCATCTGCTTGATGGCGCTTCTGTTCCATCGTGCACCTCCGTGAACCTGAATGTCACGATGATGGAACACGCACAGGACTCCGTAAAATATATTATTTATACCTAAACAATACTTAAATCGTCTCAATTGTCGGCGCTGATGCCATGGTGTCACGCACCTCGGCGATCAGTCTGTCGCGAATCACGCAGGGGGCGTGTTCGCTCCATCCCATCAGCAGTTCTACGTGCAGCAAGGCGTCCGGCGCCTCGACTTGAATTTCCCGGAACACCACGTCCTTACGTCTATCCTGCGCCATCGAGGCAGGCAGCAGCGCAACGCCAAAGCCTCCCGCCACCAAAGCCACCAGCGTCTGTAGCTGTCGTGCCTGCTGGACAATACGCGGCTTGAAACCCGCGGCCTCGCAAAGCTGAATCAGTTGGTCATGAAAGCCCTGGCCCAAATGTCGGGGCGAGGAAACAAAGCCGTCATCCTGAAGTGCGGACAGTGGGACGATCTTGCTGCCTGCGAAACGGTGCATGGCGGGCAGGGCCACCACGACAGGCTCACGCAGGATGGACGCGAATCGTAAGCCCGGTGCCGTCCTGCCGGGGGGCCTCATGAAGCCGAGGTCAGCGCGGCCATGTTCGAGGGCTTCCACCTGCTCCTGAGTCGTGGCCTCCTGCATCGTGAAGGAAACCGCCGGGAATGCGGAGCGGAAGCGCCGCAGCGCACGCAGCAATGCGCTGTAAGGCGCGATGTTGATGAAGGTCAGGGTGAGGTGTCCCTCGATGCCCTGCGCCACACGCCGGGTTTGCTCGACACTCTCGTCAAGCAGGCGCAACACGTCTCTGGACGACTTCAGAAAGGCCGCGCCGGCAGGCGTGAGCGACACGCTGCGATTGGTGCGCTCGAATAGCGGTGTGCCGATCTCCTGTTCAAGCCGACGAATAGCCTGGCTCAACGGGGGCTGTGCCATGTGGAGCCGTTCCGCAGCACGATTGAAATGCAATTCTTCCGCAACAGCGATGAACTGATGAAGCAGTCTGGTTTCAACCATAAGACTCTGCACCTATCGTTATGTTGCTTTCAATACTAGCCAAATATTGCCGAGAGGGTATGGCTATGACCGGCTGTATTTCGCCCCCCTTGCGGCCCGCTGGAGTAATCCTGCACGAGACGCCGGGCACCACGGTATCCCGCAGTTCGACGGCCTCGGCCTGAGGGCTCGCCGCAACTGCGGACTGCAAAGAAAAACCCCCGAGTGGCGAACCACATCGGGGGTTGAACCTTGCGCTGCCAGGGCGGCGCCACGAAGGCGCCGCGGCTGGTATTTAGCGCTTGGTCGGCACGTCGCGCGACACCGAGCCCGTGTAGAGCTGGCGCGGGCGGCCGATCTTGTACTCGGGATCGGACAGCATTTCGTTCCACTGAGCGATCCAGCCCACCGTGCGGGCCAGCGCGAAGATGGCCGTGAACAGAGAGGTCGGGATGCCGATGGCGCGTTGCACGATACCCGAGTAGAAGTCCACGTTCGGGTAGAGCTTGCGCTGCACGAAGTACGGATCTTCCAGCGCGATGCGCTCGAGTTCCATGGCCAGCTTGAACAGCGGGTCGTTTTCGAGACCCAGGGCCTGCAGGACTTCCTTGCAGGTTTCCTGCATCAGCTTGGCGCGCGGATCGTAGTTCTTGTAGACGCGGTGGCCAAAGCCCATCAGGCGCACGCCCGAGTTCTTGTCCTTGACCTTCTCCATGAACTCGCCGACCTTGGCCACGCCGCCGTTGGCTTGCAGCTCTTCGAGCATCTGCAGGCAGGCTTCGTTGGCGCCACCGTGAGCCGGGCCCCACAGGCACGCCACGCCAGCGGCGATGGCGGCGAACGGGTTGGTGCCCGACGAGCCGCACAGACGCACGGTCGAGGTGGAGGCGTTTTGTTCGTGATCGGCGTGCAGGATGAAGATGCGATCGAGCGCGCGCTCGACCACTTCGTTGACCTTGTACTCTTC
This sequence comes from Bordetella genomosp. 5, assembly GCF_002261315.1. NCBI lineage: Bacteria > Pseudomonadati > Pseudomonadota > Betaproteobacteria > Burkholderiales > Alcaligenaceae > Bordetella > Bordetella genomosp. 5. The sequence goes on along the minus strand of NZ_NEVP01000002.1, from coordinate 137,127 downwards.
GCACGGCGTCGCGAACATCATGCGCAGGAAGTTGCCGGTGTACGACAGGTCGTTCTGCGGATAGATGAACGGCTGACCTTGCGAGTACTTGTACGCCATCGCGACCAGCGTCGGCATCTTGGCGATCAGACGGATCGCCGAGACGTGACGGTGCTGGGCATTCGTGATGTCGGTCGAGTCGTGGTAGAACGCCGACAGCGCGCCCACCAGGCCCGTCAGGACGGCCATCGGGTGAGCGTCACGACGGAAGCCGCGCAGGAAGAAGTGCAGCTGTTCGTTCACCATCGTGTGGTGCGTGACTTGCGAATCGAAGTCCGACTTCTGCGTACCGTCGGGCAGCTCGCCGTTCAGGATCAGATAGCAGATATCGAGGAAGTCGCAGTTCACGGCCAGCTGTTCGATGGGGTAGCCGCGATACAGCAGCTCGCCCTTGTCGCCGTCGATGTAGGTGATGCCGGAGGCAGTCGCCGCGGTCGACATGAAGCCGGGGTCATACGTGAACATGCCAGTCTGGCCATACAGCTTGCGGATGTCGATCACATCCGGGCCGACCGTGCCCTTGTACACCGGGAGTTCAATAGGTGCGCTGCCATCCGAGAGGGATAGAGTGGCTTTTTTGTCTGACAGGTTCATCGCTGTTTCCTCACATTAAATCAAAGCTCTCGCATGCGACTGATGATCGCCTGAAGCCGGGGAGTGTCCAGAGGGGCCTCCAGCTCCTTGCGCGCCAGCAGCACGTCGAGCAGATCGTTGTCACCGAGCTCGAAAAGCTGAGTCAGTGCCGTTACGTCTTCGTCGGTCAACTGGGTCTCGTAGCGATCCAGATACCGGGTGATGATGAGGTCATTCTCGAGCAGGCCGCGGCGCGCGCGCCAGCGCAGCCGCGCCCGTTCCAATTCGGTAAGCCTGCTCATTGAGATGCCTTGAAACGTCCTAACACTAGACCGTACGACGGACCATCAGTTCCTTGATCTTGCCGATGGCCTTCGTCGGGTTCAGCCCCTTCGGACAGACGTCGACGCAGTTCATGATGGTGTGGCAACGGAACAGACGGTACGGATCTTCCAGGTTGTCCAGACGGCGGCCGGTGGCTTCGTCGCGGCTGTCGGCGATGAAGCGATAGGCTTGCAGCAGGCCGGCGGGGCCGACGAACTTGTCCGGATTCCACCAGAACGACGGGCACGAGGTCGAGCAGCAGGCGCACAGAATGCACTCGTACAGACCGTCGAGCTCTTCGCGTGCCTCGGGCGACTGCAGACGCTCGCGCTCGGGCGGCGGCGTGTCGTTGATGAGGTACGGGCTGACCGAGTGGTACTGATTGAAGAAGTGCGTCATGTCCACGATCAGATCGCGGATGACCGGCAGACCGGGCAGCGGCTTCAGAACGATGGGCTCTTTCAGCTCGCGCAGGTTGGTCGTGCAGGCGAGACCGTTTTTGCCATTGATGTTCATGGCATCGGAACCGCACACGCCTTCGCGGCAGGACCGGCGCAGGGCCAGGCTGTCGTCGACGTCGTTCTTGATGCGCACGAGCGCATCGAGCAGCATCTTGTCGGTCGGCTGGAGTTCGACGTCCAGCTTCTGCATGTAGGGGCGCTCGTCCTTGTCAGGATCGTAGCGGTAGATTTCGAACTTAACGATACGTTTGGTGCTCATGCCAGATCCTGCTTAGAAAGTACGGGCCTTGGGCGGGAAGGACTCGACCGTCAGCGGCTTCATCTGCACGGGCTTGTACTCGAGGCGGCTGCCTTCGGAGTACCACAGCGTGTGCTTGAGCCAGTTTTCGTCGTCGCGGGTCGGGTGATCGTCGAGCGCATGCGCGCCACGGCTTTCGGTGCGGTTGGCGGCCGACTTGATCGTGGCACGGGCCACTTCGGTCATGTTGGCCAGCTCGAGCGCTTCGACACGAGCCGTGTTGAACACCTTCGACTTGTCCTTGAAGTAGATGTTTTCAGCGACCTTGCCCAGGTCTTCGATCTGACCCACGCCTTCGTTGAGCAGCTCGAGCGTGCGGAACACGCCGCAGTGACGCTGCATCGACATGCGGATGGCGTTGGCGACGTCCTGCGTCTTTTCGCCGGAGGTGCGCGATTCGAGCTGGTTGATACGCGCCAGCGAGAAGTCCACCGCTTCCTTCGACATTTCCTGGTGGGCGCGTTGGCGCTCGGGATGCGAATTGACGATGTGGTTGCCGGTGGCGCGACCGAACACGATCAGGTCGAGCAGCGAGTTCGTGCCGAGGCGGTTGGCGCCGTGCACCGACACCGCCGCGCATTCGCCGATGGCGTACAGGCCATTGATGACCTTGTTTTCGCCGTTGACGCGCTCGAGCACCTGGCCGTGATAGTTGGCCGGAATGCCGCCCATCTGGTAGTGGATGGTCGGGACGACGGGGATCGGTTCCTTGATGGGATCGACGTTGCCGAACTTGATCGCGATTTCGCGGATCGAGGGCAGGCGCTTGTTGATCACGTCGGCGCCGAGGTGGTCGAGCTTCAGCACCACGTAGCTGCCGTCGGGACCGCAGCCACGACCTTCCTTGATTTCCTGGTCCATCGAGCGCGACACGAAGTCACGCGGCGCCAGATCCTTCAGGGTGGGCGCATAGCGCTCCATGAAGCGTTCGCCATCCTTGTTGAGCAGGATGCCGCCTTCGCCACGCACGCCTTCGGTGATCAGCACGCCCGCGCCGGCCACGCCGGTCGGGTGGAATTGCCAGAACTCCATGTCCTGCAGCGGGATGCCTGCGCGCGCAGCCATGCCCAGGCCGTCACCGGTGTTGATGAAGGCGTTGGTCGAGGCGGCCCAGATGCGGCCTGCACCGCCGGTGGCCAGCACCGTGGTCTTGGCTTCGAGGATGTAGATGTCGCCCGTTTCCATTTCGAGCGCGGTCACGCCGAGCACGTCGCCGGCGTCGTTGCGCAGGAGGTCCAGGGCCATCCACTCGACGAAGAACTGCGTGCGGGCAGCGACGTTACGCTGATACAGCGTGTGCAGCAGGGCGTGACCGGTACGGTCGGCCGCGGCACAGGCGCGTTGCACGGGCTTTTCGCCGAAATTCGCGGTGTGTCCACCGAACGGACGCTGATAGATCGTGCCGTCGGGGTTGCGGTCGAACGGCATGCCGAAGTGTTCGAGTTCGTACACGGCATTGGGTGCCTCGCGGCACATGAACTCGATGGCATCCTGGTCGCCCAGCCAGTCCGACCCCTTCACGGTGTCGTACATGTGCCAGTACCAGTTGTCTTCGCTCATGTTGCCCAGCGACGCGCTCACGCCGCCCTGCGCCGCCACGGTGTGCGAGCGGGTGGGGAACACTTTGGACAGCACCGCAACCGACAGGCCAGCCTGGGCCAGTTGCAGCGAGCAGCGCATGCCGGCTCCGCCGGCGCCAACCACCACCACATCAAACTGGCGGCGCGGCAAGGAATTCAAGACAGCGGTCACGGCTTAGATTCTCCAGAGAATTTGCGCGAAGTAGACGACCGAGCCCACCAGCCAGAGGATGGTCAGCACTTGCAGCAGCAGGCGCACGCCCACGTTGCGGACGTAGTCCATCCAGATGTCGCGCACGCCGATCCAGGCATGCCAGGCCAGCGCAAAGAAGGCAAGGGTAGCCAGCAGCTGGCCAACCGGAAGAGCGTAGACGTGGAAGTTGAACAGCGACTTCCAGTTTTCGTACGTGAAGGACGGCATCACCAGCAGGCCGATGATCAGCACCAGCGTGTAGACGGCCAGGATGATCGCCGTGATGCGCTGAGCGATGAAATCGACGGTGCCGTAATGCGCGCCGACGACCAGGCGCTTGGGGCCGTAGTTTTTGACGTCAGCCATTACAGGACTCCGAACAGTTTGAGAGCGATGACCAGGGTCAGTGCCAGGCTCACGCCGAACACGACGCCGGCGGTCTTCTTGGACGACTGCTTGTCGATGCCAATGTGAAGATCCAGCGCCAGGTAGCGGATGCCGGCACAGAAGTGGTGCAGATAGCCCCAGATCAGGACCAGGAACACCAGCTTGACCAACGGGTTGCCTGCGTACTGTGCGACCTGTGCGTAGGTCTCTGCCGAGGTCACGCTCGCGCCGAACAGCGGGATGATGACCAAGGGCAGACAGAAGAAGAGCAACGCGCCGCTTATGCGGTGCAGAATGGACAGCTTGCCGGCCAGAGGCAGGCGATAGCTGAGGATTTGCGGGATGCTGATATTGCGAAACTGCGGACGCGGCTTGGCAGCTGAGTCGGACATGACGGCCTCGGTGTTTCGGAACTAGGGAATCGTGACTGCGAAAAGGCGGAAGCCCTTGCAGGCAAACACGCTATTTTCGCCCAGAGATCGGGTTCGTATCAAATCGTTGAAAAAAAGTTCATCAATTCAAACTATTGCGGTAATGATAGTGATCGGTATGGTACAAACCGCGCCGCACTTCCATCGGCCGATCGCCATACGTGTATGAGATGCGATCGACCTGGAGCAGCGGGGTACCGGCGGAAACATTGAGCAAGCGCGCCACTTCGTCGGTGGCGGCCACGGCACGCAGCTTTTCGTCGGCGCGGACCATGCTCACGCCGAACTCGGATTCGAAAAGCCCGTACATCGGGGCGCGATTGGCCGTCAGCAACTCCAGCGTGAGCCCGCGAAAGGCGGTGCCCGGCAGCCAGATGTCGTCGATGACGGTGGGGGTTTGGTTCATGGAGAGCTGCCGGCGGATCATCACGACCGTCTCGCCGGCGCGCAGCTCGAGGGCGCGCGCGATCTCGGCGGGCGCGCGCACCCGGCGGCATTCGAGAATACGGCTTTCGGCGCGGCCACCCTCGCCCTCTTCGTCGGGCGCGAGGCGCAGGAAGCGGTAGCGCACCCGGGCCTCGTGATGCGTGGCGACGAAGGTGCCCTTGCCCTGGCGGCGCAGCAGCATGTGTTCGGCGGCGAGCTCGTCGACCGCCTTGCGCACCGTGCCCTGGCTGACCTGGAAACGGGCGGCGAGGTCGATCTCGCTCGGGATCAGCTCGCCCGGCTTCCACTCACCGCGCTCGAGGCTCTGCACGAGCAGATCCTTGATCTGGCGGTACAGCGGACTGAAAGCGGCACCCTCGCCTGCCGGCTTTGCGGCACGCGTACGTAGGGGAGTTTCGGACCGGGGGTCTGCCATGGTGTCTGTGGAATTATTTGGGCTCGCCCGAATCAGGCGGGCCCATGGCACCGGCAGCTTGCGAGAGCCAAAAATAGCGGCTGACGCGGATTCGGACAAACACAACATTCTCGCACAGGCTCGCCCGGTCTGTCCAACGTCTTATGTCTTATATAAGATATAAGATCGTTTGACGCATACGTGAATTCAATCTAGGATTGCCGGCTGTCGGAGCAGCGTCCGCAGCCGTGCCACGCGGGCTCCAGCGATTACACTGATGGATGAGATTTGGTCTCACCCAACATCCTTACGGAGAACGTTAATGTCTAAGCCCGCCATGCGTGTCGCCGTCACCGGCGCCGCCGGCCAGATTGGTTACGCCCTGCTGTTCCGCATCGCCTCCGGCGAAATGCTGGGTAAAGACCAGCCGGTCATTCTGCAGTTGCTCGAGATCCCCGACGAGAAGGCCCAGAAGGCCCTCAAGGGCGTGATCATGGAGCTGGACGATTGCGCCTTCCCGCTGCTGCAGGAAGTCACCGCCCACAGCGATCCCCGCACCGCCTTCAAGGACGCCGACGTGGCCCTGCTCGTGGGCGCCCGCCCCCGCGGCCCCGGCATGGAGCGCAAGGATCTGCTGCAGGTCAACGCCCAGATCTTCACGGCGCAAGGCCGCGCCCTGAACGAAGTCGCCAGCCGCGACGTGAAGGTGCTGGTCGTCGGCAACCCCGCCAACACCAACGCCTACATCGCCATGAAGTCGGCGCCGGATCTGCCCGCCAAGAACTTCACCGCCATGCTGCGCCTGGACCACAACCGTGCTCTGTCGCAACTGGCCGCCAAGTCGGGCAAGGCCGTTGCCGAGATCGAAAAGCTGGTCGTGTGGGGCAACCACTCGCCCACGATGTACCCGGACATCCGCTTCGCCACGGTCGGCGGCCAAAGCCTGGCCAAGCTGATCAACGACGACACCTGGAACCGCGACACGTTCATCCCCACCGTGGGCAAGCGCGGCGCCGCCATCATCGAAGCGCGCGGCCTGTCCTCGGCTGCCTCGGCCGCCAACGCCGCCATCGACCACGTGCGTGACTGGGTCCTGGGCAGCAACGGCAAGTGGGTGACGATGGGCGTGCCCTCCGACGGTTCCTACGGCATCCCCGAAGGCATCATCTACGGCGTGCCGGTCACCACCGAAAACGGCGAATACAAGCGCATCGAAGGCCTCGAGATCGACGCCTTCTCGCGCGAGCGCCTGGATTTCACGCTGAAAGAGCTGCTCGAAGAGCGCGATGGCGTGAAAGACCTGCTGAAGTAATTCGGCGAGATGAAACGGGCCCGCGCATGCGGGCCTGTTTTTTCCTGGCGCGCCCGGCCCCACCCCCATCCTGCGTGGGTGCGTGATCTGGGCGGGCCACATCGTCGGCATCGTTCTTCCCGGCACATCGATATGTGCGCTCGGCGGATTGTCGCCAAGTGGACAGATTCATGTTTCGGAACCGCGTTAAGGTCTGGCCCCAGAGGCTGGCATCGCCCGTACGGAGCCCCGCCCCGTGCGCGCGTACCCTGCCGCCGGGCCGCCGTGCGCGGCGCCGCCCATAACGACGGAGACTCCATCATGTCCAGACCCGAATCCCCCGGCGCCCTCTTTCGCCGCGCGTTGCGCGAAGAGCAGCCGCTGCAGATCATCGGCGCGATCAACGCCAACCACGCCCTGCTGGCCAAACGCGCCGGGTACCGCGCCATCTACCTGTCGGGCGGCGGCGTGGCCGCCGGTTCGCTGGGCCTGCCCGATCTCGGCATCAACACGCTCGACGACGTGCTCACCGATGTGCGCCGTATCACCGACGTGTGCGACGTGCCGCTGGTCGTCGACATCGACACGGGTTTCGGCCCCTCGGCCTTCAACATCGCCCGCACGGTCAAGAGCCTCATCAAGTTCGGCGCGGCGGCCTGCCACATCGAAGACCAGGTCGGCGCCAAGCGCTGCGGCCATCGTCCGGGCAAAGAGATCGTCAGCACCGAAGAAATGGCCGATCGCGTCAAGGCGGCCGCCGATGCGCGCACCGACAGCGACTTCTTCCTGATCGCGCGCACCGACGCCATCGCTTCGCACGGCGTCGACGCGGCGATCGAACGCTCGCTCAAGTGCGTCGAGGCCGGTGCCGACGCGATCTTCGCCGAAGCCGCCTACGACCTGCCCACCTACCGCCGTTTTGTCGACGCGGTGAAGGTGCCGGTGCTGGCCAACATCACCGAGTTCGGCAAGACGCCGCTCTTCTCCGTCGACGAGCTCAAGAGCGCCGGCGTCGGCATGGTGCTGTATCCGCTGTCGGCCTTCCGCGCCATGAACAAGGCGGCCGAAACCGTGTACCAGGCGATCCGCCGCGACGGCCACCAGAAGAACGTGGTCGACCTGATGCAAACTCGGGATGAGCTCTACGATCGCATCGGATACCATGCCTTCGAAGACCAGCTCGATCAGCTGTTCGCCAAGGACAAGCCCCAATAAAACACGGCGGGCCCCGAAGGGATGGCCCGCCGTGCTTGTCGCAACCTGTGTACACCCCCCATGGGAAGGAGTAGGAGAGACATGACGACCTCGCAGAAAAAGGCGGCCGCGCCCGTCGACGAAAAAGCAGGTTTCAAACCCAAGAAATCGGTGGCCCTGTCGGGCGTGGTGGCGGGCAATACCGCGCTGTGCACGGTCGGCCGCACCGGCAACGACCTGCACTACCGCGGCTACGACATCCTCGACTTCGCTGGCACGGCCGAGTTCGAAGAGATCGCCCACCTGCTGGTGCATGGCAAGCTGCCCAACAAAGCCGAGCTCAAGGCCTACAAAGAAAAGCTGCGCAACCTGCGCGGCCTGCCGGCCCAGCTGCAGAACGCACTCGAGTCGCTGCCGGCGGCGAGCCATCCCATGGACGTCATGCGCACCGCGGTGTCGGTGCTCGGCTGCGTGCTGCCCGAGAAAGACGACCACAACACGCCGGGCGCGCGCGACATCGCCGATCGCCTGATGGCCAATCTCGGCTCGGCCCTGCTGTACTGGTACCACTACAGCCACAACGGCCGTGTGATCGACGTGCAGACCGACGATGACAGCATCGGCGGTCACTTCCTGCACCTGCTGCACGGCGTGAAGCCGTCCGACGAGTGGGTGCGCGCGATGCACACCTCGCTGATCCTCTACGCCGAGCACGAGTTCAACGCCTCCACGTTCACCTGCCGGGTGATCGCGGGCACGGGCTCCGACATGTACTCGGCCATCACCGGTGGCATCGGCGCCCTGCGCGGCCCGAAGCACGGTGGCGCCAACGAGGTCGCGTTCGAGGTGCAGAAGCGCTACGACTCGCCCGAAGAGGCCGAGGCCGACATCCGCCGCCGCGTCGAAAACAAGGAAGTCATCATCGGCTTCGGCCACCCGGTCTACACGATCTCGGATCCGCGCAACGAAGTCATCAAGGAAGTCGCGCGCAAGCTGTCCAAGAAGGCCGGCACGACCAAGATGTTCGACATCGCCGAGCGTCTCGAGACCGTCATGCTCGACATCAAGAAGATGTTCCCGAACCTGGATTGGTTCTCGGCGGTGAGCTATCACATGATGGGCGTGCCCACGGCGATGTTCACGCCGCTCTTCGTGATCGCGCGCACGGCCGGCTGGTCGGCGCACATCATCGAGCAGCGCATCGACAACAAGATCATCCGCCCGACCGCCAACTACACCGGGCCGGAAAACCTGAAGTACGTGCCGCTCGACAAGCGCAAGTAATCCTCCCCGCGGGCCCTCCGGCCGCGGGCCGGGCGGGCCTCGTGCCCTCCCGGCCTTCCCGGAGCGTCTGCCCATGTCCGCCCCCATCTCCAATGTCCGCCCCGAGCCCGATCAGGTGCTGGTGGACATCGCCGACTACGTCATCGACTACGAGATCCAGAGCGATCTCGCCTACCAGACCGCCCGCAACTGCCTGATCGACACATTGGGCTGCGGGCTCGAAGCCCTCGAATATCCCGCCTGCAAAAAGCTGCTCGGACCGCTCGTGCCCGGCACCCTCGTGCCGCACGGCGCCAAGGTCCCCGGCACGCCGTTCCAGCTCGATCCCGTCCAGGCCGCGTTCAACATCGGTACGATGATTCGCTGGCTCGATTTCAACGACACCTGGCTGGCCGCCGAATGGGGCCACCCGTCCGACAACCTGGGCGGCATCCTCGCCACCGCCGACTGGCTCTCGCGCAATGCGGTGGCCGCCGGGCGCGCCCCGCTCACCATGCGCGACGTGCTCACGGCCATGATCAAGGCCCATGAGATCCAGGGCTGCATCGCCCTCGAGAATTCGTTCAACAAGGTGGGACTCGATCACGTGGTGCTGGTCAAGGTCGCGTCCACCGCCGTGGTCGCGCACATGCTGGGGCTCTCGCGCGACGAGATCATCAATGCGGTGTCGCTCGCCTGGGTCGACGGCCAGAGCCTGCGCACCTATCGTCACGCGCCCAACACGGGCAGCCGCAAGAGCTGGGCCGCCGGTGACGCCACCAGCCGCGCGGTGCGGCTGGCGCTGATCGCCCGCACCGGCGAGATGGGCTATCCGTCGGTGCTGTCGGCCAAGACCTGGGGCTTTTACGATGTGCTGTTCAAGGGCCAGCCGTTCCGGTTCCAGCGTCCTTACGGCAGCTACGTGATGGAAAACGTGCTGTTCAAGATTTCGTTTCCGGCCGAGTTCCATTCGCAGACCGCCGTGGAGGTCGCGATGCAGATTCACGAGCGGCTCGCCCGCGAAGGCAAGTCGGCCGCCGACATCGCACAGATCACGATCCGCACGCATGAAGCCTGCCTCCGCATCATCGACAAGCGCGGTCCGCTGAACAACCCCGCCGATCGCGATCACTGCATCCAGTACATGGTGGCCGTGCCGATCCTGTTCGGGCGCCTCACGGCCGCCGACTACGAAGACGCCGTCGCGCGCGATCCGCGCATCGATGCGCTGCGGGCCAGGATCGTGTGCGTCGAAGATCCGGCCCTCACCGCGGACTACCACGACCCCGACAAGCGCTCGATCGCCAACGCGCTCAGCGTGGTGTTCGAGGATGGCAGCCGATTCGACGAAATCCTGTGCGAGTATCCGATCGGCCACAAACGCCGCCGCGCCGACGGCATTCCGCTGCTGGAGGCCAAGTTCCGCACCAATCTGGCCCGCATGCTGCCGGCGCGCCAGCAGGCGCGCATTCTCGAGGCGTCGCTCGACCAGGCCAGGCTGGAGGCCATGCCGGTGAACGACTACGTGGACCTATATGTGATCTGACCACGCCGGAGACCGCGAGCGCAGCCCTTACAATGGCGCTTCAATAAAAAAGGGACGCTCGCAATGGCCATGCTTTGGATCAAGACCTTCCATATCGTCTTCATCGCTTCCTGGTTCGCCGGCCTGTTCTATCTGCCGCGCATCTACGTGAATCTGGCGCAGCAGTCGGACCCGGCCATTCAAGCCTGTCTGATCGGCATGGCGCGCCGCCTCTACCGCTTCATGACCATCCTGGCCATCCCGGCCGTGCTGCTGGGGCTGTGGCTCTATGTGGGCTACCGGATCGGCGTGGGCCCGGGCAACGGCTGGATGCATGCCAAGCTGTTCTTCGTGCTGCTCATCATCGGCTACCATCATGCCTGCGGCGTCATGCTGCGCAAGTTCGAACAGGGCCGCAATACGCGCTCCCACAAGTTCTATCGCTGGTTCAACGAAGTTCCCGTCCTGCTGCTCGTGCTGGTGGTAGCGCTGGTCGTCGTGAAACCCTTCTGATTTCCCGCGCTTCTCCCCTGGCCGCCAACCGGCCTTATCCGTATGTCTTCTGATGAACAGGATCGTCCGCGCAAGACGCTGACGATCAAACCCAAATCGCGCGCCGACGCGCCTGCCGACGACACCCCGCGCCGTGCGCGCACCGGTGCGCGCGCGCGTCTGGTCGCCCAGCAAGAGCGTGCGCGCGAACAGACCGAACGCCTGCGCAACCCGGACGCGCCCGCCGAACGCGAGCGCGGCGCCCCACGCGAGGCCCCGCGAGGCGGTCCGCGTGGCGGTCCGCGCAATACCTATCGCGGCGATGCCACGAGCCAGCGCGGCGGCTATCCGGAGCGCGGCCCGCGCGACGACCGGCCGCAGCGCACCGCCCCGCCGGCCCCGGCCACTCCCGCGCCCGACTGGGACGACGTGCTCTCGGATGCACCGCAGGATTGGGATGACGTCTTCGCCGACGAAGGTGCCGACGCGCCCGAACGCCACGCACCCGAGGTGCAGGTCCGCCGGCCGCGCGCCGCGCGTCAGGCCGAGACGTTCCGCATCTACGCCCCCTGCCCGCAGGGCCTCGAGGAGGCCCTGACCGCCGAAATGCAGGCCCTGGGCTTCGACGATGCCCGACCGGGCCGCGCCGGCTGCGCCTTTTCGACCGACTGGTCCGGCGTGCAGCGCGCCAACCTCTATTCGCGGCTGGCCACCCGCATTCTGGTGCAGGTTGCCCAGGAAGAGATCAGCCACGAAGACGACCTGCTCGACCTCGCGCGCAGTGTGCCCTGGGAGCGCTGGTTCGGGCCCGAGGACACCCTGCGGGTCGACACCTCGGCCATCAAGAGCCCCGTCCAGAGCCTGCAGTACTGCAATCTGCGCGTGAAAGACGGCATCTGCGATCGCCTGCGCGAGATCGAAGGCGCGCGCCCGAGCGTGGACACCGTGCGTCCCGACGCCCGCGTGCAGCTCTTCATGCAGGGCACCATCGCCACGCTGTATCTGGATACCTCGGGCGAGTCGCTGTTCAAGCGCGGCTGGCGCCTGGACAAGGGCGAAGCACCGCTGCGCGAGAATCTCGCCGCCGGCATGCTGGCCCTGGCGGGCTGGGATCCCGCGGCACCGCTGCTCGATCCGTTCTGCGGGAGCGGCACGATTCTCATCGAAGCGGCCTGGATCGCGCTCGGCGTGCCGCCGGGCATCTCGCGGCCCTTCGGCTTCGAACGCATGCGCGACTTCGACGCCCGGCGCTGGCGCGACCTGAAGGACGATGCACGCGCCCGCATCCAGACCCAGCTCGAAACCCCGCTGGTGGGCTACGACCTCGACCCGCAAGCCGTGGAATTCGCCCAGGCCAACGCCGAGCGCGCCTGGCTGACGGCCGAGACGATCCGCTTCGAGGTGGGTGACGCGCGTACGGTCGCGGCGCCGGCCGAGTCGGGCTGGATCGTGACCAACCCGCCTTACGGCGAACGCCTGCCCACCGAAGGCGAGGAAGCCCTGTGGCGCGACTGGGCCAGCAATCTGAAGCAGCATTTCGGCGGCTGGCAGTTGCACGCCATCTCGAGCGACATGAAGCTGCCGCAGCAACTGCGGCTCAAGGCCTTGCGCCGCACCCCGCTTTACAACGGCGCGCTCGATTGCCGCCTGTTCAGCTTCGAGCTGACGGCCGGCAGCTACCGCGATGCGTCATAAGCTCATGCCCGGCAGGCCGGTTACCCCCTGCCAGCCGGGCATCGCGTTGTAAAAGCGCCGCAACATCGCCCTCGTATCGTGAGGGCTAGCGCCACACACGGGCCGAATTGGGGCATTATCAGCACCAGGACGGCGCGTCATGCACCAAAGAATTGCGGGAGTGCTTGCACTTTTCTAGGGTTAACCCTAAAATTCGGGTTAACCCTAATCGTGAACACAAGCACAAGCCTACGGAGGCTTACCGTGATCGACCTGAACCACACCACCCGCCTGACCGACGAACTCGAACGCCAGCTGATGCTGCAAGCCATGGAAGAGCAATTCCGCCCGCACCCGATGCGTGCCCTGGGCAACGGCCTGCTCAAAGTGGCTCAAGGCCTGAAGCTGCTGGCTGGCAAGATGGGCGCCAACGTCCACTCGGCCGCCTGAGCCTGACACTGCTTTTGCAAGACTGATCGACAACACCGCGCCAGGCCGCGGCCCGGGCAAGTTTCACGCCCTCGAGCCGACCGCAAGCGCAACGATCGCAACGCTTTTCCCCTTGGGGGCTGCAAAGCCCCTTTTGAGACCCGCCCTAACCGGCGGGTTTTTTTTGTCTTGGCACCGGGACGAAAGCGCCCCTATCCACGGCTTGCGGGAAATCTCTCTCGCCAGGCCGGCGGTTATGTGGATAATACGTCGCCATGACCGCCGCCCTCGTCCCATCCGCCACGCCCAGCCGCCTGCGCCGCTTCGCCTGCATGATGTACGAGGGCGTGCTGCTGTTCGGCGTGGTGTTCCTGGCCGATTATCTGTTCGACACCCTGACCCAGAGCCGCCACGGCCTCGCGCTGCGCTCCGCGCGGCAGGTCTGGTTGTTTGTCGTGATCGGGCTGTACTTCGTGCTGTGCTGGCGCAAGCGTGGCCAGACGCTTCCCATGAAGACCTGGAACATCCAGCTTCTCGGCCCCGACGGCGCCGTGCCGGCACTGCCCCGGCTGGTTCTGCGTTATGTGCTGCTGTGGCCGCTGCCGCTCGCCACCGCCGCGCTGGTCTGGTGGAGCTCGCAAGCCATCGGCTGGCCCGCGGTATCGATGTTCGTCGTGATCGCGCCGTTCACCAACTTCATTCCGAGCTGGTTCGACCCGCGCGGCCAGTTCCTGCACGACCGGTTGGCGGGCACCCGGCTGGCCGAGGCGCCGCCGCGCCCGCGCAAAGCGCGCGCGGATCAGCCCAGCGTCGCCAGATAGTCCAGCACACCGCGTCCGGCCACGCGACCGCTCGCCATGCAGGCGGTCAGCAGATAGCCGCCGGTCGGCGCCTCCCAATCCAGCATCTCGCCCGCGCAGAACACGCCCGGCCAGCGCGGCAGCATCGACGCGCCATCGAGCGCGCCGAGCTCGACGCCGCCCGCCGTGCTGATGGCCTCGTCGATCGGGCGCGGCGCGGTCAGCACCAGCGGCAGCGCCTTGATGCGCGCGGCCAGTCGTAGCGGGTCGGCGTAGTCGTCGCGGCTGGCGAGTTCGCGCAGCAGGCCCGCCCGCACGCCGGTGAGCTTGAGGCGGCTCTGCAGATGGCTGGACATCGAACGCGATCCGCGGGGATGGGCCACTTCGGTCTCGACGCGTTCGAGCGACCAGTCGGGCATGAGGTCGAGCCAGATGGTGGCCGTGCCGCGCGCTTCGATCTCGTCGCGGATGGGGGCCGACAACGCATAGACCAGGCTGCCTTCGATGCCATCCGCGCTGATGACGAATTCGCCGCGCCGGCTCTGACGCGCGGCCTCCTGGCCGCAGATCATGCTTACGGCCTTGACCGGGTCGCCGGCATGGCGCTCGCGAAACCATTCGCTCCACGATGCCAGAAAGCCACAGTTGGCCGGCCGCAGCGCGCGCACCGGCACATCGTGCGCGGCCAGAGGCTCGACCCAGGCGCCATCGGATCCGAGCCGTGCCCAGCTGCCGCCGCCGAGCGCCAGCACCACGGCGTCGGCGCCATGCTCCACCTCACCCTCCGGCGTGGCAAAGCGCAGCCGGGCCGGGCTGGCGGCCTCGCCTTGCGGCCAGGGCAGCCAGCGATGCCGCATGTGCAGGCGCACGCCCTGCGCGCGCAGCCGGGCCAGCCAGGCGCGCAGGAGCGGCGCCGCCTTCATCTCGCGCGGAAAGACGCGTCCAGAGGTGCCGACGAAGGTCTCGATGCCCAGGTCGTGCGCCCACTCGCGCAGCGCGTCGGGCGGCAGCGCCTCGAGCCAGGCGGCCACGCGCGGGGCCTGCGCGCCATAGCGGGCGGTGAAGGCCGGCAGGGCCTCGGCATGCGTGAGATTCAGCCCGCCCCGCCCGGCCAGCAGGAACTTCCGCCCGACCGAGGGCATGGCGTCGTACAGGTCCACCTGAACGCCGCGCTCGGCCATGGCCTCGGCGGCCATCAGTCCCGCCGGCCCCCCGCCGATCACGGCCACGCGGCGCGTGCGCGGTGAGGCGCGGGTGGCATCGAGGGACGAGGCAGGGTCGGTGGCGGAGGACATGAGCGAAAACGGAGAGACGGCTCGGCGCCATGATGCCGGTCCGCCGGGAAAGGCGTGCGGCGTCCGGCGCCGGAAGCGAACGGGAACGAAAAAACAGGCTGCGCGCGATTGTCGCATGCAGTTCCTGGTGATCACCCGGCCGGCCGCACGCGTCGTCACAACAGCGTCATCAACGGTTCACGCGCGCGTCATGCGGAACTGTTTTCATCATGAGGCGACACAGCCCTACGGAGATCGCCTTGAACGAGACCCAACCCACGCACTGGCGTACGCTCTGGATTTCCGACATTCACCTCGGCACGGCCGGCTGCAAGGCCGAGTTCCTGCTCGACTTTCTCGAGCATAACGAATCCGACACGCTCTATCTGGTGGGCGACATCGTCGACGGCTGGCAGTTGCGCAAACACTGGCACTGGCCGCGTGCGCACAACGACGTGATCCAGCGCATCCTGCGCAAGGCACGCAACGGCACGCGCGTGGTCTTCGTGCCCGGCAATCATGACGAGTTCGCGCGCGAGTTCGTGGGGTTCGCGTTCGGCGATATCGAAGTGCTCGACGAGGATATCCACGTCACCGCCAAGGGGCTGCGCCTGCTGGTGCTGCACGGCGACCAGTTCGATGGCGTGATCCAGCACAGCAAGTGGCTGGCGCACCTGGGCGACACGGCCTATCAGCTGGCCCTGTGGCTCAATCACCATTTCAACCGGCTGCGTCACCGGCTCGGCCTGCATTACTGGTCGCTGTCGCAATATCTCAAGCACAAAGTGAAGAACGCGGTCTCGTTCATCACGCACTTCGAAGAAGCGCTCGCGGGCGAGGCGCGGCGCCGTGGCCTGGACGGCGTGGTCTGCGGCCATATCCACCAGCCCGAACTGCGCGACGTGGACGGCATCCTTTACTGCAACGACGGCGACTGGGTCGAGTCCCTGTCGGCGCTGGCCGAGACGCACGACGGCCAGCTGCAGCTGGTGGATTGGGCGCAGACGCAGACCGGACGTGGCACGGATACCACAGGCACGCGGGTCCGGCGGCCGCTGTCGCTGCCCGCGCTGCCGTCGGCGCTGCGCCGCCAAAGCCGGCACCCGTGAATACCCTTATACGTCCCCGTTAGAGGGTCGGGACTGTTGCAGTTCCTGGCCCTCTCGTTCATGCTTGCAGTAGCGGGACTGGCGCCACGTCCACGGGCTCAGCCCTCCTTCGCTGCCACCGAGCTCACACCAAAGGGCCATGAACGACCAATATCAGGCGCTCTATCAATCCTTCCGCTGGCTGGTTCCGACTCAATTCAACATCGCTGATGTTTGCTGCCATCGTTGGGCGGCCAGCGGTTCGGACGCGCGGCGGATCGCGATCTTCTACGAAGACGAATCCGGCACCCGCGAAGTCTGGACATACGCTCGCCTGGCCGAAGCCGCCAATCAGCTCGCGCACGGCCTGGTCAAAATGGGGGTGGCCCCGGGTGACCGCGTCGCCGTCGTGCTGGGGCAGCGTCCCGAAACCGTGGTGGCCCAGATGGCCATCTTCAGCGTCGGCGCCGTGGTGCTGCCGCTCTCGGCCCTGTTCGGCCCGGAAGCATTAGAGTCCCGGCTGGCCGATTCGCAGGCCCGCGTCGCCATCGTGGATACCGTCTCCAGCGAAAATCTGCTCTCCGTGGCCGAGCGCTGTCCGCATTTGCATCAGATCATCGGCATCGGCTTCTCCGACGAGCGCGTACTGCCGTGGCGCAGCCTGCTGGCGCGCCAGCCCGGCGAGTTCAAGCCGGTGCTCACCAAGGCCACCGATCCGGCCATTCTGCTCTACACCTCCGGCACGACCGGCGCCCCCAAGGGTGCGCTGCTGCCGCACAGCGTGCTGATCGGCAACCTGCCCGGCTTCGTCGCCTCGCAAGACTGGTTCCCCAAGCCCACCGATGTGTTCTGGTCGCCCGCCGATTGGGCCTGGACGGGTGGCATGATGGACGCCCTGCTGCCCACGCTGTATTTCGGCCATCCGATCGTGGGCGCGCGCGGACGCTTTTCCGCCGAGCGCGCCTTCGAACTGATGGAGCGCTATCAGGTCACCAACACCTTCCTGTTCCCGACCGCCCTCAAGATGATGATGAAGGCCGTGCCGGCGCCGCGCGAACGCTACCGGCTGGCCCTGCGCAGCATCATGAGCGCTGGCGAAAACGTCGGCGAGACCGTGTTCGGCTGGTGTGAGCAGGCGTTGGGCATCACGCCCAACGAGATGTTCGGGCAGACCGAAATGAACTACGTGGTCGGCAACAGCCAGCGCCGCTGGCCCGCGCGGCCCGGCAGCATGGGACGCCCCTACCCCGGCCACCAGGTGGCCGTGATCGACGACATCGGTGCGCCCGTGCCGGCCGGCGAGATCGGCGAGGTCGCCGTCAACCGCCTCGACATCCACGGCTTTCCGGATCCGGTGCTGTTCCTGGGCTACTGGAACAACCCGCAGGCCACCGCCGACAAATTCACCGGCGACTGGTGCCGCACGGGCGACCTGGCGCGCATCGATGCCGACGGCTACCTCTGGTACGCGGGCCGCACCGACGACGTCTTCAAGTCCTCGGGCTACCGCATCGGGCCGGGCGAGATCGAGAATTGCCTGCTCAGCCACCCCGCGGTGGCCAACGCCGCCGTCGTGCCCAAGCCCGACGCCGAGCGCGGCGCCGTCGTGAAGGCCTTTGTCGTGCTGACGCCGGACCACCAGGACCGCGATCCCGCCGAGATCACCCAGGCGCTGCAAGAACACGTGCGCGACCGCCTCGCGCCCTACGAATATCCCAAAGAAATCGAGTACGTCGCCGAGTTGCCCATGACCACCACGGGCAAGGTTCAGCGCGCCGTGCTGCGCCGGCGTGAAGCGGAGCGGGCCCAGCCCCCGGCCGGCACGCCGGCTTGACCCGCAGGAGCCCGTCCCATCATGCCGATTTACCAACTCGACCAGCACGTCCCGCAGATCGCCCCCGATGTCTATATCGCCGAGAGCGCCGACATCATCGGCCAGGCGATCCTCGAGTCCGGCGTGAGCATCTGGTCCCACGTGGCCATCCGTGCCGACAACGAGCCCATCCATGTGCACGCCGGCACCAACATCCAGGAAGGCAGCGTGCTGCACGTGGATGCCGGCTGTCCGATGCATATCGGCCCGAACGTCACCATCGGCCACCAGGCCATGCTGCACGGCTGCACGATCCACGAAGGCGCGTTGATCGGCATGCAGGCCATCGTGCTCAACAAGGCGGTGATCGGGCGCAACTGCCTCGTCGGCGCGGGCGCCATCATCCCCGAGGGCCGCGTGATCCCCGACAACCACCTCGTGATCGGCATCGGCAAGGTCGTGCGCGAGCTGACGCCCGAAGAGATCGCCAACCTGCACGCCAACACGCAGCACTACGTCGAGCGCGGCCAGCATTACCGCGGCGCGCTCAAGCGTATCGGCTGAACGGCACTCAGCGAGGCGGTGCGCCGAGCGTCCCGCTCATCACCAGCACCGCTTCACCGCCCACGCTCGCGCGCACGCCCCCGGCCTCGTGGCCGGCTTGCGCCAGCAGCAGGCTGGCGCGTCCCATATCCACCCCCTGCCCCACGCGCAGCGACACCGTGTCGCCGGACAAGGTCGCGCGCAGGCCCGCCATGGCCGCCGTGGCGCTGCCGGTGGCGGGATCCTCGGTCATGCGCCCGGTGAACATGCGCGCCTGTATGTCGGTGCCGTCGTCGGCATCCCGCGTATAGGCATAGATCGAATGCGCGCCGTCCAGCGGCAACAGGGCGGCATAGCCGTCACGGTTGGGCGCCGCGCGACGCAGCGCGTCCCGACTGCGCAAAGCGACCACGACGAAAGGCAGGCCGACCGACACCACCTGGGGCTCGTGCTCGTCGGTGAGGATGTCGGCGGTATCGAGCGAAAGCGCACGTGCGACCGCGGCCGCTGCCACGACGCTGGCCCGCGACAGCGGCTGGGGCGCCGCCACCAGCGCGGTGGTGCCGCCCGCCGGCAGGGCCGTGAGGTCGACGCGCACCAGCCCCGCCCCTTCTTCGAACAACCAGGCCGCTGGCACCGCCCGGCCCGCCGCCTCGTGGCGCGCCTTCAGCGCGATCGCGGTGCCGACGTTGGGGTGCCCGGCGAAACCGATCTCGCGATCCGGTGTGAAAATGCGCACCTGCGCGTGGTGCCCGGCCGAGGCGGGCGGCAGCACGAAGGTCGATTCGGAGTAATTGAATTCGCGCGCGATCGCCTGCATCTGCGCGGTGGACAGCCCCTCTGCATCGAACACGACGGCCAGCGGGTTGCCGCGATAGGCCGTGTCGGTGAACACGTCGACGACGGCATAGTCATGGGAGTTCGGCATGGGGGATCCTGGGAATCGGGAAGGGAAGCACCGAGTATCCCGAGTCCGGCGCGGATGCGCCAGACACAGAGCGGTCGTATCGGGGGCGTAACAGATCCGGCCTGCTCGCCCTCGGGCGGGGCGGGATTCGCCACCCCGCCTAACGCCTTGTATTGACGGTCTTCGCCCTCATATAGGTCGCAACGGCGCAGACCTTCCCGACGGGAGCCGCCCTCGCCTGCTTTGCCCCCAGAATCGCTCCCGGCCCTGCCGGAGCATCGCGTCGCGCGATGCCGGCCCGCGCCGGCGGGACCGGCACGATCGGCTAACATCTTCACCATGACCGACCTTCTCAAGAAATACCTCTTCGAGACCCGCACCGTGCGGGTCCAGGCCGTGCGTCTGACCGATACCTGGCGCGATGCGCAGGCTCACCACGCCTATCCGCAGGCGATCCAGCGCTTGCTCGGTGAGCTGGTCGCGGCCTCGTCGCTGCTGGCGGCCAACATCAAATTCGACGGCTCGCTGATCCTGCAGATCCAGGGCGACGGCCCGATCGCGCTGCTGGTGGTCGAATGCCGCTCGGACCTGAGCGTGCGCGCCACCGTCAAGGTGCGCGAGGGCCACACGGTGCCGGAAGACGGCACCATGCAGAACCTGCTCAATGCCCATGGCAACGGCCGCTTCATGGTCGTGCTCGACCCGCATCGCAAGGTGCCCGGCCAGCAGGCCTATCAGGGCATCGTGCCGCTCGAAGGCGAGAGCGTGGCCGAAGCCCTGCAACACTACATGAAGGCCTCCGAGCAGCTCGAGACGCGCCTGTGGCTCGCGGCCGACGACAAGTCGGCGGCTGGCCTGCTGCTGCAGCGTCTGCCGGACCACGGCGGCGAAGACCGTCCGCAGGTCACCGCCGAGGTGGCCGCCGAGGCCTGGAGCCGCGCGCTGCACCTGGGCGGCACGCTGGCGGCCGACGAGCTCCTCGCCACCGACACCGACACGCTGATCCACCGGTTGTTCTGGGAAGAAACGCTGATCGCGTTCGAACCTCAGCCCGTGCGCTGGTTCTGTCCTTGCACGCGCGAGCGCGTGGCGGCCATGCTGCGCACGCTGGGCCAGGCGGAAGTCGAAGACATCCTGGCCGAGCGCGGCGAGGTCGAAGTCACGTGCGACTTCTGCGGCAAGCCCTACGCGTTCGACCCGGTCGACTGCGCGGGCCTGTTCAGCCCGGCCACGCCCATGCCCGAGCAGGATCCGCCCACGGTGCACTGATCGCGCCGCGAGCACCCAGGACCGGCCCCGACGCCGGTCTTTTTTTGGCCCCTAAGGCCGACGGAAATCCGTCACAGCGCAGAATCCACAATCGCGCCGTGCGGGGTGCGCCACCATACTGCGCAGATGCCTGCCCACCTGCCCGGGCGCCAACGCGGCGCCGCCCTCATCGAGTCCGCGCTGGCCGTGCTCGCGCTCACGGCGCTGGCCACGGCGCTGATCGAGGCGAGTCATTGGCGGCAGTTGCAGCATGCGCTCTACGCCGCGCTCACCCAGGCCGCGCGCGCCGGCGCCACCGCGCATGCCGACCCCGCCATCATCGCCCGCAGCTTCGAGGCGGCCCTGCCCGGTCGGGTTCGGGCCGCCCAGGGCAGTGCCGGCCGCGATCCCCGCGTGCCGGGCTGGCGCATCGACATCCAGCGGCCCGACGCACGCGCCTACGCCACGCATGCCGAGCAAGGCCTGCCCGTGCCACGCGCCGCCGCCGGTCTGCCGGCCATCCGCAACGACTACCAGGCCGAGCAGCATGCCGCCCGTCCCACGGCCCGGCCGGACATCTTCGAGGCCAATCAGCTGCAGCTGCGGCTCACCTATCCGGTGCGACCGCTCGCCCCCTGGACCGGCGCCCTGCTGCGCGCCATCGCCTCGTCCGCGCGGGACAGCTGCGTGCGCGGCGCGCTCGCGGCCGGCCGGTTGCCGTTACGGCTGACGCTGGAGATCGACATGCAATCGCACCCGGTGCGCTACGCCGACCAGCCCCCGGTCTGGGTGCGCACGCCGACATGCCCGCCATGACAAGGCCAGGGCGAGCGCCGGGCGGCGACGCCGACAGCGATGCCGGGAAGCGATGCCGGGAAGCGATGCTGAGAAGCGATGCGTAGAAGCGGAGCGGGACGGCGAGCGCCGTCAGCGCTGCGGGGTGGCGGGCCGGGCGGCGCCCGACGCTGCCGGGCGATTCGCCGATGCGGCGGGCGGCTTGGGCGGGTTGGCCGGCTTGGGAGCCGTGGCCTGAGGCGTGGAGTTTGCCGAGGGCAGCGGAACGCCGGCGGGCAGGATGTGCACGAAGACTTCGCCGTCGCGCATCATGCCGAGCTCGCCACGCGCCCGTTCCTCGATGGCGCCCGTCCCGGTTTCGAGATCGCGCACCTCGGCCTGCAGCGCGGCATTGCGCGCCCGCAGGCCTTCATTGGTTTCGCGCTGCTCGGCGACCTGGCGTTGCAGGTCCCAGACCTTGAGCCAGCCGCCTTTGCCCAGCCACAGCGGGTACTGGATCAGAGCCACCAGCGCGAAGAGCACCAGGAACAACAGGCGCATACGACGGGCACCCTAGAAATGGGATGGGCAAGACGTGCCCGGCCTGTGCAGACCGGGCACGGGATGGCGATCAGCGCAGGTTGTAGAACGCGTCGCGGCCGGGGTAGGACGCCACTTCGGCGAGCTCTTCCTCGATGCGCAGCAACTGGTTGTACTTGGCCATGCGATCCGAACGCGACAGCGAGCCGGTCTTGATCTGCATTGCGTTGGTCGCGACGGCGATGTCGGCAATGGTCGAGTCTTCGGTTTCGCCCGAGCGGTGCGACACGACGGCGGTGTAGCCGGCGCGCTTGGCCATCTCGATGGCGGCGAAGGTTTCGGACAGCGTGCCGATCTGGTTGATCTTGATCAGGATCGAGTTGGCGACGCCCTTCTGGATGCCCTCGCGCAGGATCTTGGTGTTGGTGACGAACAGATCGTCGCCCACCAGCTGCACCTTCTTGCCGAGCTGATCGGTCAGGAGCTTCCAGCCGTCCCAGTCGTTTTCGGCCATGCCGTCTTCGATCGAGATGATCGGGTACTTGTCGCACCAGGTCGCCAGCAGGTTGGCGAACTCCTGCGAGGACAGCGACACGCCGCCTTCGCCGGCCAGGGTGTACTTGCCGTCACGGAAGAACTCGGAGCTGGCGCAATCCAGGCCCAGGGCGATCTGGCTGCCCGCTTCGTAGCCGGCTTCGGAGATGGCCTTGAGGATCAGCTGAATGGCTGCTTCGTGGTTCGGCACGTTGGGCGCGAAACCGCCTTCGTCGCCCACGGCGGTCGACATGCCTTCGGCGTGGATCAGCTTCTTGAGCATGTGGAACACCTCGGCGCCCCAGCGCAGGGCTTCGCGGAAGCTCGTCGCGCCGATCGGCAGGATCATCAGTTCCTGCAGGTCGAGGGTGTTGTTGGCGTGAGCGCCACCGTTGATGACGTTCATCATCGGAACGGGCATGCTCATCGGGCCGCTGCCACCGAAGTAACGGTAGAGCGACAGACCCGATTCATCGGCGGCGGCGCGAGCCACGGCCATGCTGGCGGCCAGGATGGCGTTGGCGCCCAGGCGCTCTTTGCTCTCGGTGCCGTCCAGCTCGATCAGCGTGCGATCGACGAAGGTCTGTTCCTGGGCATCGAGGCCCATCAGCGCTTCGGAGATTTCGGTGTTGAGGTTTTCGACGGCGCGCAGCACGCCCTTGCCGAGATAACGGCCCTTGTCGCCGTCACGCAGTTCGATGGCTTCGCGAGCGCCGGTGGATGCGCCCGAGGGCACGGCCGCGCGGCCCATGGCCCCCGACTCCAGCAGCACGTCGCACTCGACGGTGGGGTTGCCGCGCGAATCCAGAATCTCGCGGCCGATGATGTCGACGATTGCACTCATGGTAATTACATTCCCTGAACGATAAACATATTCATGATGGCGGCGCCTTCGCGGGCGGTGCGGGCGCGGCGATACTGCCAGGAATCATAGAAGGCCTGGGCTGCCGCCATGGACGGAAACTCCATGATGACCGTGCGACCAGGCTCCCGGCCTTCAAGGCGCTTCGATTCGCCGCCGCGGACCAGGATCTTGGCATCGTACGCACGCATGGCCAGCGTGGACAAGCGCTTGTAATCCTCGTATTGCGCGGGCTTGGTGACGGTGACGTCGGCGATCAGATACGCACTCATGAAATTCCTTTCAAGCAAAGAGGTTGTCGGGAAAACCGTCGCGCGGCCCGGGCCCGGCTCGGAGCATCATAGCCAGCGCGCGCATGTCGGACACTAAGTTGTTGTATCCGAAAGCAGCCCGCCCCGTGCGCCTTCAGCGGAAGGCGCACGGGGCGGAGGGGATCACGCCTTTTGTTCGCGGCGCGATTTCAGGTCGATGGCGGCCTGGATGTAGCTCGAGAACAGCGGATGGCCGTCGCGCGGCGTGGAGGTGAATTCCGGGTGGAATTGCACGCCCACGAACCACGGATGATTCGGCAGCTCCATCATCTCGGGGAGGTTTTCGGTCGGTGTGCGGGCGCTGATCACCAGGCCGGCCTCTTCGAGGCGGGGCACGTAGACGTTGTTGACCTCGTAGCGATGGCGGTGACGCTCGTTCACTTCGTTGCCGTAGATCGACTGCGCGCGGGTGCCGGCCTTGATCGGGCAACGCTGCGCGCCCTTGCGCATCGTGCCGCCGAGATCGGAGGCGTTGTCACGGCGCTCGACCTTGCCTTCGCGGTCCATCCACTCGGTGATCAGTGCGACCACCGGATGCGGGGCCGAGGGATCGAACTCGGTGCTGTTGGCGCCGCCCAGACCCGCCACATGACGGGCGAACTCGATCACGGCCAGCTGCATGCCCAGGCAGATGCCCAGGTACGGCACGCCATTTTCGCGGGCATAACGGATCGCGGCGATCTTGCCCTCGGTGCCGCGCTTGCCGAAGCCGCCCGGCACGAGAATCGCGTCGAGATGCTTGAGCTGGTCGGTGCCGCGGGTTTCGATGTCCTCGGAATCGATGTACTCGATGTTGACCTTGGAATGCGTATGGATGCCGGCGTGCACCAGGGCTTCGCTCAGCGACTTGTACGATTCGGTCAGGTCGACATACTTGCCCACCATACCGATGGTGAGCTGATGCTGCGGATGCTCGAGCGCGTCGACCAGGCGGTCCCACATGGACAGATCGGCCGGCGGCGGCGTCAGGCCGAGCGCTTCGCAGACGATGTTGTCCACGCCCTGCTGATGCAGCATGGCCGGAATCTTGTAGATCGAATCGACGTCCCAGACCGAGATCACGGCGTCCAGCGGGACGTTCGAGAACATCGAGATCTTGGCGCGCTCGTCATCGGGGATGCGGCGGTCGGCACGGCACAGCAGCGCGTTGGGATAGATCCCGATTTCGCGCAGCTTCTGCACCGAGTGCTGGGTGGGCTTGGTCTTGAGCTCGCCCGCCGAAGCGATGAACGGCACCAGGGTCAGGTGCACGAAGGCCGCGTTGTTGCGGCCCATGCGCAGACTCATCTGGCGCGCGGCCTCGAGGAACGGCAGGGATTCGATGTCACCCACGGTGCCGCCGATCTCGACGATCGCGACGTCGGTATTGCCGGCCCAGGCCGAATCAGCGCCACGGGCGATGAAATCCTGGATCTCGTTGGTGATGTGCGGGATCACCTGGACGGTCTTGCCCAGATAATCGCCACGGCGCTCCTTGCGCAGCACGGATTCGTAGATCTGGCCGGTGGTGAAGTTGTTCACCTTGCGCATCTTGGTGGAGATGAAGCGCTCGTAGTGGCCCAGGTCGAGATCGGTCTCGGCGCCGTCTTCGGTCACGAACACTTCACCGTGCTGGAACGGGCTCATCGTGCCGGGATCGACGTTGATGTAGGGGTCCAGCTTGAGCATCGTGACTTGCAGGCCGCGCGATTCGAGGATCGCGGCGAGAGACGCGGCGGCGATACCCTTACCGAGGGATGACACCACACCGCCGGTGACAAATACGTATTTGGTCATCGTAGTGAGCACCCGGGACGAGCGGGCGCATGCGGGAAATTTGGATTATACCTAAGACCGCGCCAAAATATGGGTTTTCCCTTACGTCAGTTCGGTAACAGACCGGGCTGACTCCGGCCCCGATCCGAGGCCGGCGTAGACCCGAAGCGCCGCGCGGCATCGCTGCCCGCGCGCCTTACCGAGGAGTCCGCCGCGCATGTCCGCAGTACGTCCCTTGCCCGCCAGCCGGTGGGCCGTATCGAGTTGCAGCACCGCATTCCTGGCCGTGTGCGCCGCCGCGCTGAGCGAACGCGCGCCGGTGTGGCAGCCCACATCGGGCACGCATCCCCTCGCCGTGACGCCCTCGCTCGCGGGCACGGTGTCGTTCGCGCTGGCCAGCGCCTGCCTGGCCGTGCTCGTGTGCGCCTGCACGCTGTTGCGCGCGCAGCAGGCCCGCCCCGGTCGTGTCCCGGTCGCGCCGCGCGCGTGGGCCGCGGTGTACGGAATGACCCTGGCGCTCGCCTACGGCGCGTATCTGCACGCCATGGCGCACCTCAGCGCGCACGGCCTGCTCGACGGCACGCTGGCCTGGCTCGCCAGCCATGGGGTCGAGCAGCCGCACACGCGGCTCGCCCTGTTCATGAATCTGCGCAGCCTGATCAATCTGCTCGTGCTCATGCTGCTGAGCTGGCAACTCCTGCGCGCGGTGATTGCGCTGGCGCGCTGGCGCCACGACCCGAACCCCGCGCGGCCGCCGCTGCGCCGCACCTGGATCGTGTGGCTGGCGGCGGGCGCCGCCTATGCGTGGCAGACGGCCATGTTGCGCCTGGCCGCGGGCTGGGTGGCAGCATTGCAGGCCCGCGCCGAAGGGCTGCTGCCGTGGCTCTCGTGGCTCGCGCTGCCGCTGGCCGCGGGTCTGGTGGTGGCGCTGGCCGTGCGGCACACCCTGCCCGCCACGCCGCGCTCGACCGGCGTGAGCCGGGCCGTGGGCGTGGGCACGACGGCCTTCTGGGTAGCCCAGGGCGCCCTGGCCGCCTTGGCCGCGCCGCTGGCGGCCACGCTCAGCACCGCCGCCTGGACGCGGCTCGTGCTCACGCCCGGCTTCGGCCTGGGCGCGCTGGCGGCCTATCTGCTGCTGCTGGGCATTCTGGCGTCGAGCCTGGCCCGCAGCGCCTTCAAGGCCTACGAAGGCCCCCTAGCGGAGACCTCGCAGGCCTGAGGCCTCGCGCCGCCTGGCGTCAGGCGCCCAGCGGTTCGGTGCGCGACAGCAGCCAGTCGAGCGCCGCGCCGTCCACCAGCGGCGCCACGCGCTCGCGCACGGTGCGGTGATAGTCGTCGAGCCAGGCGATTTCGTCGGCGCGCAGCAGCGAGCGCTCGATGCAGCGCGTGTCGATCGGACACAGCGTGAGCGTCTCGAAACACAGAAACTCGCCGAGCTCGCCTTCGAGCCAGCTGCGGTTGGCCACCAGATTCTCGATGCGCACGCCCCAACGGCCGGGGCGGTAAATGCCCGGTTCGTTGGACGTGATCATGCCGGGCTCCATGGCCGTGTGCGGGCCGGGCTGCGCGCGGTACGAGATCACCTGCGGGCCTTCGTGCACGTTGAGGAAGTAGCCCACGCCGTGACCCGTGCCGTGGCCGTATTCGGCGCCGCCGGCCCAGATCGGCGCACGCGCGATCGCATCCAGCATGGGCGACGGCGTGCCGCGCGGGAACGACGCGCGCGACAGCGCGATCATGCCCTTGAGCACCAGCGTGAAATCCACCTTCTGGTCGGCATTCGGCGTGCCGACCGCCACCACGCGCGTGATGTCGGTCGTGCCGCCCAGGTACTGCCCGCCGGAATCGATCAGGAGCAGGCCATCCCCTTCGATCACGGCATGCTCGGCCTCGGTGGCGCGGTAGTGCGGCATCGCGCCGTTGGCATTGAAGCCGGCGATGGTGGCAAAGCTCGGGCAGACGTAGTTGGGACGGCGCGCACGCGCCGCCGTGATCTTCTCGTCGATCGTGAGTTCGGTGATGCGCTCACGCCCCGAGGCCGCCTCGAACCAGGCGAAGAACTCGGCCAGCGCGGCGCCATCCTGCGCCATCGCTTCGCGCACGTGGGCCAGCTCCGCCTCGGTCTTGCGCGACTTGAAGAGCGTGGACGGGTTGATCGCCTCCACGCGCGGCACCGCCGGATCCATGGCCTGGAACACGCCGCAGGTCACGCGGGCCGGATCGATCAGCAGGGTCTGATCGGTGTGCAGCGATCCCAAAGCGGGAACGATGTCGGTGTAGGCGGCCAGATCGACACCGTCGGCGGCCAGGCGGGCCCGCAGCGTGTCGTCGATCTTGCCATCGGCCACGAACAGCGTGGCGTGATCCATGCCGATCAGCGCATGGGCGACGAAGACGGGGTTGTAATTGACGTCGGCGCCGCGCAGGTTGAAGAGCCACGCGATGTCGTCGAGCGTGCAGATCAGGTGCACGTCGGCACCCTTGTCGCGCATGGCGGCGCGCACGCGGGCCAGCCGCTCGGCGCGCGATTCGCAGGCGTAAGGGGCGGCATGCTCGTAGACCGAGGCCTCGGGCAGGCCGGGGCGATCGGCCCAGACCTCGTCGAGCAGATCGGTGCCGAGCGACAGCTCGATGCCGGCGGGCGCCAGCGCGGCCGACAGGCCACGGAACGCGGCCAGGCCCAGCACGGCGCCGTCCACGGCCACGCGCGAACCCGTCTTGAGCTGCGTGGCCAGCCAGTCGACATGACCCGGCGTGGTGGCCAGCGCGATCTTCATGAGCTGCACGCCGGTGCCGGCCAGCTGTGCCTCGGCCTGCACCCAGTAACGGCTGTCGACCCACAATCCGGCGAAATCGGCGGTGACCACCAGCGTGCCCACCGAGCCGTTGAAGCCGCTCAGCCAGCGCCGGCCCTGCCAACGGGCCGGCAGGTACTCGGAGAGATGGGGATCGGCCGACGGCACGATGCAGGCATCGAGCTTGTGACGGCGCATGGCCTGGCGCAGATCGGCAATACGGAGATCGGTGGTCGACATGGGGTTCCTGTACGGGGTGACGGCGCGCTAGCGCAGCATGAACGACATGGCCGCCAGGCTGTTGAGCGTGCGGATCGCCGCCTGCATGTTCTCTACCGTGAACTGCAGCGTGACGCCGTCGACGCGGGTGAGCGTGGGCCACATGCAGAACAGATCGGCCAGCGCGGCGGTCTGCGTCTGCAGACGGCATTCTATCGGGCCGGGCACCACGAAAGGAACCGCCTGGCCGATATTGCGCACCGCGGTTTCGGCGGCCTGCGCGATCGCGCGGCGCGAGGCGGCGGGCGAGAGCGTGACGCCGGCCGACAGGCCATGGGCCACCTTCGTCTGCACCCACTGAGCCTGCGGGAAGATCGGGCGGGTCTCTTCGATGAACGCGTCGTCGCCGCTGGCCAGGATCACCGGCACGCCCAGCTCGCCGGCCAGCGCGCCGTAGAGGCCCGCCTCGCCCAGTTCCATGCCGTTCACCCAGACCCGCGCGAACGCGAAGCTGTTGATGGTGTGAGCGAGAATGCCGCGGCCCTGCGAGCGGCTGTGATAGCCGATCATGAAGACGGCGTCGCACTGCTCTTCGAGACCGCCCATCATGCCCAGGTAACGCGGCTTGCCCAGCACCAGCCGGGCGCGCTCGTCGATCAGGTCGGGCAACAGATTGCGAAAGCCGCCGTGCGAATCGTTGACCAGCACTTCCTCGGCGCCGCCGGCGATCGCGCCCTGCACGGCCGCGTTGGCCTCGGCGGTCATCCAGGCGCGGGCGCGCTCGTATTCGCCGTTGCCGGCCCGGACCTGCTCGTGGTGGAACACGCCAGCCACGCCTTCGATATCGGTGGAAATCAGGATCTTCATGCGCTACCCCCGTCCTTGCGGGCTTGGTGAATCGTGGAAACGAAAAATCAGAATGCGCTGTCGGCGAGCCAGTCGCGCCATTGCGGCACCACGTCGCGCAGCGCGCGGCGCCGGTGGCCGTCGCGGCCGGTCACTTCGCTGGCATGCCACAGGGCCGACACGATGGCCTGCTCGCACGCTTCGGCGGCCGCCTCGAACAAGGGATCGATACGCGTCTCGTGCAGCATGGCGACCGCCGGCATGCCGGCCTCGGCGGCGTGCGGAACGGTATAGGCCGTGGAGAACGCCAGCGCGATATCGCCGCTGCCATGACCGAACACCGAGCCGGTACGGGCCAGGCCCGCGCCGGCGCGCAGCGACAGGCGGCGCAACTGGCGCGCATCCAGCGGCGCGTCGGTGGCCAGCAACAGGATGATGGAGCCCTTCTCCGGCGCCGCGGGATCGGCCTCGCGCGCGAGCAGCTCGGCCACGCGGCGGCCGAACGGGCGCCCCGCCACGGTCAGCAACGGCAGGCGGCCGAAGTTCGACAACACGAGCGCGCCGACGGTGTGGCGCACGTCCGGCGCCACCTCGGCCACGCGCGACGCGCTGCCGATGCCGCCCTTCAGCGAAAACGACGACATGCCGCGGCCCGCCCCCACGCTGCCCTGCTCGAAGGCGGCGTCGCAGGCGGCATGCGCGGCCGCGTAGTCGGCCTCCTGCACGGCCAGGGCCTGGATATCGTTGAGGTAGCCGTCGTTGCACTCGAACACGAGCGGGTTGACCGTCGCCCACTCGCGCCCGATGGCGGGGTTCGCCGCGACGGCGGCGCGGATCTGCGCGTTGGCGACCGTGCCCACGCCGAAGGTGTTGGTCAGCCCGATCGGCGTTTCGAGCACGCCGAGCTCTTCCACCTGCACGAGGCCGGTGCTCTTGCCGAAGCCATTGAGCACGGTGGCGGCCGCCGGGACCTTGTCGCGGAAATGATCGCCCGCGTGGGCGCGCACCACGGTCACGCCGGTCTGGCAGGCGCCGTCGGCGCGGGTGTGGTGGCCAACGGTCACGCCCGCGACGTCGGTGATGGCGTCGCGCGGGCCGGCGGGCAGCACGCCGATGCGCGGCTGTACGGAGTCAGTCATGGTCATTGCCGTGAATCACGGCCTCCAGAATGCAAAAACGCCGCCTGGGCGGCACCGGCGCGGCCCGGGGGCCGCGTCCAGTCCTGTCCAGACGGCGCAAGACAATTACTTGCGGTCGATCTTGGGGTCGAGCGCGTCGCGCAGGCCATCGCCCAGCAGGTTGAAAGCCAGCACGGTCAGGAAGATCGCCAGCGCGGGGAAGATCGCGACGTGCGGTGCGATCACCATGTCGGCGCGCGCCTCGTTGAGCATCGCGCCCCACTCGGGCGTGGGCGGCTGTGCGCCCATGCCCAGGAACGACAGGCTGGCCGCGGTGATGATCGAGGTACCGATACGCATCGTGCCGTACACCACGATCGGCGAGATCGTGCCGGGCAAGATGTGGCGCATGATGATGGTCCAGTCGGACGCGCCCACGCTCTTGACCGCTTCGACGTAGGTCATCTGCTTGATCGAGAGCGTGTTGCCGCGCACCAGGCGGGCGAACGCCGGCACGCTGAACACGGCGACGGCCACGATCACGTTGATCATGTTCGAGCCCAGAATGGCCACCACGCCGATCGCGAGCAGCATGCCCGGGAAGGCCAGCAGCACGTCGGAGATACGCATCGTGATGCGCTCCCACCAGCCCTGGTAGTAGCCGGCCATGAGGCCCATGAAGGTGCCCACGATCGCACCCATGAACACCGACAGGAAGCCGGCGGCCAGCGAGATGCGCGCGCCCATCATGATGCGGCTGAAGATATCGCGGCCCAGCGAATCCACGCCCAGCCAGTGCGTGAGCGACGGGCCGGCATTGATGGCGTCGTAGTCGAAGAAATTCTCGGCGTCGAACGGCACGATCCAGGGCGCGAACGCGGCCAGGACGACCAGCAGCACGACGAACACGCCGGCGCCGACGGCGAGTTTCTGCTTCTTGAACTTGCGCCAGAACTCGGTGAGCGGCGTGCGTACGTCGTTCTTGGCGGCCGCTTGCGCGGTAGTGGCGGTAGTCGAATTGCTCATGCCGCCCTCACTTGTAACGGATGCTGGGATTGATGACGCCATACAGCACGTCGACAATCAGGTTGATCAGGATGAATTCCAGCGAGAACAGCAGCACCAGGCCCTGGATCACCGGATAGTCGCGCTGCGTCACGGCGTCGACCAGCAGACGGCCGAGGCCGGGCCAGTTGAACACCGTCTCGACCACGATGGAGCCGCCGAGCAGGAAGCCGAATTGCAGGCCCATCATGGTGACCACGGGGATCAGCGCGTTGCGCAGCGCGTGCTTGATCACGACGCGGCGCTCGGACAGGCCCTTGGCACGGGCCGTCCGGACGAAATCTTCCTGGATCACTTCGACGAACGAGGCCCGCGTGAAGCGCGCCATCACGGCGGCCACGGCGGCGCCGAGCGTGATCGAAGGCAGGATGTAGTGTTGCCAGGTCGAGGCGCCCACGGTGGGCAACCAGCCCAGATTCACCGAGAACACCTGCATGAGCATCATGCCCAGCGCGAACGCGGGGAACGAGATGCCCGAGACCGCCAACGTCATGCCGAGGCGATCGGGCCAGCGATTGCGCCAGACCGCGGACACGATCCCGATGACCATGCCGAATATCACGGACCAGACCATGCTGGCCAGCGTGAGCCAGAGCGTGGGCATGAAGCGGTCGGCGATTTCGGTCGAGACGGGACGCTTGGTGCGCAGCGAGGTGCCCAGGTCACCTTGCAGCATGTGGCTGAAGTAGCGCACGAACTGCTGCGGCAGGGGCAGATCCAGGCCCAGTTCCTTGCGCACGAGTTCGACGGTCGCCTGATCGGCGTCCTGGCCGGCGGCCAGTCGCGCGGGGTCGCCCGGAAGCATGTGCACGAACAAAAACACGACCACGGCCACCAGCAGCAGCGTGGGGATCATGCCCAATAGACGTTTGACGATATAGGTCAGCATTGAAATTCCTGCGACATCGGCAGGGGCACCGTGCCCCCGCCGAATGTGGCCTTCTTGGTTTACTGCTTGAGGTCGATATCACCGAACCAGAACGAGGTGTCGGGTTCGACGTACACACCGCTCAGGTTCTTCGACTTCACGTACACGTTGTTCTGGGTCACCAGGAACGCCCACGGCGCGTCGTTCCAGATGGTTTCCTGAACGTTCTTGTAGATCTCGGCCTTCTTGGCGCGATCGGTCGTGGCCAGGGCTTCCTGGACACCCGCGTCGACCTTCTGGTTCGAGTAGTACGACACGTTGTTCAGCACGGGCGGGAAAGCGCCGGTCGTCAGCAACGGACGCAGGCCCCAGTCGGCTTCACCGGTCGAGGACGACCAGCCGGCGTAGTACAGACGGACCTTCGCGTCTTCAGGCTTCTGCACCTGTTGAACGCGCTGCACGCGCTGACCCGATTCCAGCACTTCGACCGAGGTCTTGATGCCGACCTGTTGCAGCTGCTGCTGCAGGAACTGCACGACCTTGACCGAGGTGCCGTCGTTGTAGGCGGACCAGAGCTGGGTTTCGAAACCGTTGGGGTAACCGGCTTCCTTCAGCAGTTCGCGCGCCTTGGCGGGGTTGTGTTCCCACGGGCCGGTCTTGTGCGCGAAGTCCACGCCTTGCGGCACGACGCCGTCGACGACGGTGGCGTAGCCATTGAACGCAACCTTGGCCAGCGCCTGCTTGTTGATGGCGTAGTTGATGGCCTGACGCACACGCACGTCGTTGAACGGCTTGACCTGCGTGTTCATCGACAGGTAGCGGGCCATGATCGAGTTCTTGTGGTCGACCACGTCCAGCTTGTCGTTCTTGGCCAGCACGGCGGCTTGCTCGAACGGCACCGGGAACGCGAAGTGCGCTTCACCGGTCTGCACCACGGCGGCGCGGGTGTTGTTGTCGGTCACGGTACGGAACGTGATCGTGTCGACCTTCGGCTTGCCCTGGTTCCAGTAGCCGGCGAACTTCTTGACCTTCAGGTACTCGGCGGGCTTCCACTCGACGAATTCGAACGGGCCGGTGCCGACCGGGTGAAAGCCGATGTCCTTGCCGTACTTCTTCAGCGCGGTGGGCGAGATCATCATGGCGGCCGGGTGGGCCAGCGCGTTGATGAAGGCCGAGAACGGCTTCTTCAGGGTGATCTTGACGGTCAGCGGATCCACCACGTCGATCTTCTCGATGACGCTGAACTGGATGTAGCGCGACAGACGATTGTCCGGGTTGGCCGGGCGATCGAAGTTGATCTTGACGGCTTCGGCGTTGAAGTCGGTGCCGTCCTGGAACTTCACGTTCGGGCGCAGCTTGAAGGTGTACTCCAGGCCGTTGTCGCTCACCGAGTAGTCGGTGGCCAGAACCTTCTGGATCTTCAGGTCTTTGTCGAACTCGAACAGGCCTTCGTAGTAGGACTTGCCCACCGCCTGGTTCAGCGTGCTGTTGGTGTTGTACGGATCGAGCGTTTCCAGCGCGATCGACACGGCAAACGTCACGTCCTTGCTGGCGTGAGCGAGAGGCGAGGCGAGGACGCCGAGGGCCAGCGCGGCGGCGGCCACCAGCTTGGTGGGGCGCAGTACTTTCATCATTGCGAACTCCTGATTCGAAAAGGAGAGGCGGTGGAAAAAACCGTAAGAGGCGCGGCCGGGGCCGCAACGCTCACGAGACAAAGAACGCGGACTGCTTAATCAGTACGCGCCGCCCACGGGGTGGCGCGCCACGAAATGATCCGGACCGACCTGCACCAGCGGCTGCACCACCGGTTCGTCGTCGAGCTTGCGGATCGGGCTCGGAATTTCATCGGACAACAAGGCGCGCTTGAGGTGACGGCGCGACGGATCGGCGATCGGCACCGCCGACATCAGCTTCTTGGTGTAAGGGTGCTGCGGGTTCTCGAAGATCGCGCGGCGCGGGCCGATCTCGACGATCTGGCCCAGATACATCACGGCCACGCGGTGGCTGATGCGTTCGACCACGGCCATGTCGTGCGAGATGAACAGGAACGAAATGCCCAGGTCGCGCTGCAGGTCGATCAGCAGGTTCACGATCTGCGCCTGGATCGACACGTCCAGCGCCGACACCGATTCGTCCGCGATCACGACCTTCGGATTGAGGGCGAGCGCGCGCGCGATGCAGATGCGCTGACGCTGGCCGCCCGAGAATTCGTGCGGGTAGCGCTGCGCCATTTCGGGCGCCAGACCGACGCGATCGAGCAGCTCGGCCACGCGCTGTTCGGCGGCCTTGCCCGTCGCCACGCCGTGCACCAGCAGCGGCTCCATGATGGAGAAGCCCACGGTCACGCGCGGATCGAGCGAGGCGAACGGATCCTGGAACACGAACTGGATGTCGCGGCGCAGCGATTGCAGCTCGCTGTTCTTCAGACGCACGATGTCGCGCCCGCCGAACTGGATCTCGCCGCCCTGGCTGTCGACCAGACGCAGCAGCGAGCGGCCCGTGGTCGACTTGCCGCAACCCGATTCGCCCACCAGCGAAAGCGTCTCGCCGGGGTACAGGTCGAAGCTCACCTTCTCGACGGCGTGGACCCGGCGCTGGACGCGACCGAGAATGCCGCCGCGCAGGTCGAAGCGCGTGACGAGGTCACGCACGCTCAGGATCGGATCCTTGCGATCGCGCGGCACTTCCTGGGTGCTGTCGGCGCCAGCTTCGGCCACCGGCTGGACCTTGCCTTCCACCTGCAGCAGCGGGAAGCGTGCCGGCAGATCGGTGCCGGTCATCGCACCCAGACGGGGCACGGCCGACAGCAGCGCCTTCGTGTAGGTGTGCTGGGGCGCTTCGAACACCTGGTCCGACGGGCCCTCTTCGACCTTGTCACCGCGATACATCACCAGCACCCGGTCGGCCACTTCGGCCACCACGCCCATGTCGTGGGTGATGAACACCACGCCCATGTGCATTTCGTCCTGCAGCTGACGGATCAGTTGCAGGATCTGCGCCTGGATGGTCACGTCGAGCGCCGTGGTGGGCTCGTCGGCAATCAGCAGCGCGGGCTTGCAGGCAAGCGCCATGGCGATCATGACGCGCTGGCGCATGCCGCCCGACAGTTGGTGCGGGTAGCGATCGAGCACCGACTTCGCTTCGGGGATACGCACCTGCTCCAGCATGCGCAGGGCTTCGGCGCGCGCGGCGGCGGCATCCTTGCCCTGGTGCAGGCGGATCGTTTCAGCGATCTGGTCCCCGGCGGTGAACACCGGGTTCAGCGAGGTCATGGGCTCCTGGAAGATCATGGCCATGTCGGCGCCGCGCACATCGCGCATCGTGCGCTGCGACGAGTTCACGAGATCGATGACCTGGCCATTGCGGCGGCGCAGGTGCATCGAGCCCTGGGCCAGACGGCCACCGCCGTGCTCGACCAGACGCATGAGGGCCAGCGAGGTCACCGACTTGCCCGAACCCGATTCGCCCACGATGGCCAGGGTCTCGCCCCGATCGACGTGAAACGACAGATTGCGTACCGCTTCCACCGTACGTTCCGACGTCACGAAGCGCACCGTCAGGTCATCGACCTGGACCACGCGGTTATCCGGCAGCGCCAGGGGCTTTGCGCGATCAACCATATTCAATTCATTCCTAGTACTTGCTGGGTGCAAAACGCGCACCGTGTCATCGGTAAATGGCCACCTCGGGTTGTTGGCCCACTCGGCCAAAACCCCGGTACATGCCTTCGGTATTGAAGGGCAACGCAACGTTGCCCTGCGCGTCGACGGCCACCAGGCCGCCCTTGCCCTCGATCGTGGGCAGTTTTTCCATCACGACGCGGTCCGCGGCCTGCTCGAGGCTGGCGCCGGTGTACTCCATGAGGGCGGAGATGTCGTAGGCCGAGACCATGCGGATGAACATCTCGCCGGTGCCCGTGGTCGACACGGCGCAGGTGCGGTTGTTGGCGTAGGTGCCCGCGCCGATCAGCGGCGCGTCGCCGACCCGGCCGACCTGCTTGTTGGTGATGCCGCCCGTGGAGGTGGCCGCGGCCAGGTTGCCCTGCGCGTCGAGCGCGACGGCGCCCACCGTGCCGAACTTCTTGTCGCTGTCCAGCGGATCGGCCGGCGCGGGCTGGCCGCGCGCGACCAGTGCCTGACCGTCGTGATCCAGCACGGCCGCGTCGGGGTTCTCGCGCTGCACGCGCAGCAGCTGCTCGCGCCGGGCTTCGGTCGAGAAGTACGACGGATCGACGATCTCGAGGCCCTGCTCCGCCGCGTAGTTTTCGGCGCCGGCGCCGACGAAGAACACGTGCTTGCTGTTCTCCATGACTTTGCGCGCGGCCAGCACGGGATTGCGCACGTTGCTGACGTTGGCGATGGCGCCCGAACGCAGCGTGGCGCCGTCCATGATGGCGGCGTCGAGCTCATGCGTGGCGGCGCTGGTGAACACGGCGCCATGGCCCGCGTTGAACAGCGGGCAATCCTCGAGCAGGCGCACGGCCTCGGTCACCGCATCCAGCGCGGAGCCTCCATCGGCCAGCACCTGCTGGCCGGCGGCCACGATGCGACGCAGCGCGTCCAGGTATTCCTGTTCTTTCTCGGGCGACATGGCGGCGCGAGCCATCGCGCCGGCACCACCGTGAATTGCGATCACGGGCGTAATCATCGTTTTCCTGCTCCTGCAACACCATGGATAAGCCAGGGCATGACCGACTGGGTCACGCCGGCGGCGGCTTCGATAGAGTTTTTGGCGCGATGCGCGACCGCGGCCGACAGGCCTTCGATCAGTCCGAGCGCGCCGGTTTCCGAGTTCGACAGCAACTGCCGGCTCGAATGTGCGTAGAGGGCCACCGTGGCACAGGGCGCCAGCGGCGAAGTGGGTTTGTCGGTCAGCACCAGCACCGGCACGCCGGCGCTCTGCGCGGCACGCGCCAGCGTCACGGTGTCGGCCAGATAGCGGGGGAAGCCGATCGCGATCACCAGATCGCGGTCCGTCATGCGCGACATCTGCCGGGCGGCGTGCGACACGCCGCCGGGACCGGCCAACGATTCGACCGAGTGCAGATGCATGCACAGGCCGCGTTGCAGCAGGCCGGCCAGGAAGCCGCTCGCGCCAAAACCGATGATGAACACGCGCTCGGCGTCCATGACGGCCTGCACCGCGCGCTCGCACGCGCCGGCGTCCAGCGTCTGCAGCGTGCGCTGTGCGTTGCGGATGTCTTCTTCGAGCGTGGCCGCGAAGATCTGCACCGCGCTGGCCGAATGCGCCAGCTCGACCCGCAGCTTCTCCACGGGCTCCAGCGCCGACTCGAAGCCGCGCGCCAGTTCGGCACGAAACTGCGGGTAGCCGGGCAGATCCAGCGCCCGGGCGAAGCGATTCGCGCTCGCCACCGACACGCCGACCGCGGTCGCGAACTCGTCGATCGTCATGGTCGCCGCGCGGAACTGGTGCGCCAGCACGTATTCGGCCATCCGATGCTGGATGCGGCTGAAAGTCGGCTGGGCGCGCGCGATGCGTTCGGCGATCGGAGTAGCGGCCTGGGACATGGGACGAGGGAGGCGGGGTGGAACGTGCCGGGGGGCTAAAGCGTGGACGGGACGGCGGCCAGGGCCGTCGATGGGTGCAAACCGAATATGTAAATTTGTTTACCGGCGAATTTTAAGAAAGAAAATAAATTTTCAATATTTAGGGATTACCCTTGCGCCCATTTTGGTGCATAGGCGTCTCCCAGCGAAATCGCACCGTTTTGGTGCGCTCGCATCGCGGCCCCACGTCCGCCTGGTGGACAAAATCAGCCGGACCCCGGTTTTTCCGTGGCGCGCAGCAAACAAAAACCCCGCCGGACGGCCGTCCTGGCGGGGTTCATGAAAACGCGCGGGGCGTTTTTGAAAACGCGGGAGACCGGGATGCCCGGCCTCCTGGTGCGGATCAGCGCACGGCGGAGACGTCGAGCTTGGCCGCCGTCTTGGCCTGGATCTCATCGACCGTGACGCCGGGCGCCACTTCGATCAGCTTGAGGCCGTTGTCGGTGACTTCCATCACGCCGAGATCGGTAATGATGAGATTGACCACGCCCACGCCGGTGAGCGGCAGATTGCACTCGGGCAGCAGCTTGATGTCTTCGGTGCCGTCTTTTTTCTTGGCGATGTGCTCCATGAGCACCACGACCCGGCCCACGCCCGCCACCAGATCCATGGCGCCGCCCATGCCCTTGACCATCTTGCCCGGAATCATCCAGTTGGCGAGGTCGCCGCGTTCGGACACCTGCATGGCGCCGAGGATGGCGAGGTTGATCTTGCCGCCACGAATCATCGCGAACGAGTCGGCCGACGAGAAGATCGACGAGCCCGGCAGCGTGGTGACGGTCTGCTTGCCCGCATTGATCAGGTCGGGATCGACCTCGTCGTCGGTGGGAAACGGGCCGATGCCGAGCAGGCCGTTTTCGGATTGGAGCCAGACTTCGACGCCCTTGGGCACGTGGTTGGCAACCAGGGTGGGCAGTCCGATGCCCAGGTTTACGTAAAAGCCGTCTTGCAGCTCGCGCGCGGCACGCGCGGCCATTTCATCGCGGGTCCATGCCATGACTGTTCTCCTTTAGGCCGGGCGAGTGGTGCGTTGCTCGATGCGCTTTTCGGGATTCGTGTTGAGCACGATCCGATGCACATAGATGCCGGGCAGATGGACCTGATCGGGATCCAGCGTGCCGGTCTCAACGATTTCCTCGACCTCGACCACGGTCAGCTTGCCGGCCATGGCGACGTTGGGATTGAAGTTGCGGGCGGTCTTGCGGAACACCAGATTGCCGCTGCGGTCGGCGATGTGCGCCTTGACCAGCGACACGTCGGGCGCGAGCGAGCGCTCCATCACATATTGCTGGCCGTCGAACTCGCGGATTTCCTTGCCGTCGGCCACGATGGTGCCCACACCGGTGCGGGTGAAGAAGGCGGGAATGCCCGCGCCGCCGGCGCGCAGCTTTTCGGCCAGGGTGCCCTGCGGCGTGAACTCGAGCTCGAGCTCGCCCGACAGGAACTGGCGTTCGAATTCTTTGTTTTCGCCCACGTACGACGCGATCATCTTGCGGATCTGGCGCGTGGTGAGCAGCTGGCCCAGGCCGAAGCCGTCGACGCCTGCGTTGTTGCTGATGCAGGTGAGGTCTTTGACGCCCGAGTCGCGCAGCGCGGCGATCAGTGCCTCGGGAATGCCGCACAGGCCGAAGCCCCCCACGGCGATCATCTGGCCATCTTTCACGATGCCTGCGAGCGCCTCTTGGGCACTTGCATATACCTTGTCCATCGCTCCAACTCCTGGTTGATGTGTGAAATCAATCGGCGGGAGGCCTGACGACGCGATGCGCCGCGCCCCCTCGATATTTTTGTGCTTTGCAGCGAATTCTACCGGCTAGCGCGATTGCTGCAAGCGCAGCTGGCCGCCGAGCTGCGCCAGCACCTCCGCGGGCCACGGCGCGGACCGATTGGCGGTGTAGTCCATCCAGACCAGGACATTGCGGCCGCGCGCGTACGGACCGGCGTCGTCACCGACCTTCTCGAGCGTGAGTTCGAATTCCATGCTCGAGCGGCCCAGACGTGCCAGCGTGTGCGTGACACGCACGGTGGCGGGGTACGTGAGGGGACGCAAAAAATCGCACGAGGCATGCGCGAGAATCGGCCCCTGCTCGGCCGGCAGCGTCAGGCCCGAGTCGTAGAGAATGCGCATGCGCGCCTCTTCCATCAAACGGAAGTAGAGCGTGTTGTTCAGATGATTGAGGGCGTCGGAATCGCCCCAGCGCAACGGCAGGTCGATCTGGTGGATCGCACCGACAGGCAGCGCGTGCTCCGAGGTCTGCGCGGCGGCCGCGGGCGACGCGCCCACGCCGGGTTGAGGGTTGAGACTGACATCTGCGCGGTCCATCGACCGGACTCCTTTCGTCGTCGCGGATTCGACCTCCGCGGCGTCGTCATATGCAAAAAAACAGCCTGTGTGCAGGCTGCAATACAATCATTGATAATAGCGCCAGCCAGACCAGGATACATAGAGGGGAATTTCGTAATGTCTGAACGCGAGTCGATGGAATACGACGTGGTGATTGTCGGCGGAGGTCCTGCCGGTCTCTCCACCGCCATCCGCCTGAAGCAGCTTGCCGCCGAGAAGAATCAAGAGATCGGTGTCTGCGTCCTGGAAAAAGGCGCGGCCATCGGCGCGCACATTCTGTCCGGCGCGGTCATGGACCCGAGCGCCCTGACCGAGCTGATCCCCGATTGGAAAGAAAAAGGCGCGCCGCTGAACGTGCCCGTCACCCAGGACAAGTTTTTGTTCCTGAGCGCGACCGGCGCGCGCAGCACCCCCGAGTGGATGCTGCCCGAGTGCTTCCACAACAAGGGCAATTACATCGTGCGCCTGGGCGATGTCGCCCAATGGATGGGCGAGCAGGCCGAAGCGCTGGGCGTCGACATCTTCCCGGGCTTTGCCGCCGCCGAGATTCTCTATGACGAGGCCGGCGCTGTCCGCGGCGTGGCCACGGGTGACATGGGCGTGGCCCGCGATGGCTCGCACACCGACCATTACCAGCCCGGCATGGAACTGCTGGCGCGCTACACCATCTTCGCCGAAGGCTCGCGCGGCCAGCTCGGCCGCCAGCTGATCGAACGCTTCAAGCTCGACGAAGGCCGCAACGCCCAGAGCTACGGCATCGGCATCAAAGAAATGTGGGAAGTCGATCCGGCCCAGGCGCGTCCCGGTCTGGTGGTACACACCGCCGGCTGGCCGCTCGACGCCGACACCTACGGCGGCTCGTTCCTCTATCACCTCGACAACAACATCGTGGCGGTGGGCCTGATCGTCGGCCTCGATTACGCCAACCCGTGGCTGTCGCCGTTCGAAGAGTTCCAGCGCTACAAAACCCACCCCGCGATCCGCGGCACGTTCGAAGGCGGCAAGCGCATCGCCTACGGCGCGCGCGCCATCACGGCGGGCGGCCTGCTGGCGTTGCCCAAGCTCACCTTCCCCGGCGGCGCGATGGTCGGCTGTGAGGCCGGCTTCCTGAATGCATCGCGCATCAAGGGCAGCCACGCCGCGATCAAGTCGGGCATGCTGGCCGCCGAAGCCGCCTTCGACGCGATCGTCGCCGACCGCCGCCAGGACGAACTGGCCGCTTACCCGGCCGCGTTCGAAAGCTCGTGGCTGCACGCCGAACTGAACAAGGCGCGCAACTTCAAGCAGTGGTTCAAGAAGGGCCGCACCGTGGGCGTGCTCATGACCGGCATCGAACAGCTGCTGTTCAAGGGCAAGATGCCCTGGTCGCTGCGCAACAACAAGCCGGACCACGCCTGTCTGCAGCCCGCCTCGCAATGCGCACGCATCGACTACCCGAAGCCGGATGGCAAGCTCACCTTCGATCGCCTGGGTTCGGTGTTCATCTCGAATACCAACCACGAAGAAAACGAGCCGATCCACCTGACGCTCAAGGACCCCACCATCCCGGTCGCGGTCAACCTGGCCACCTATGGCGGCCCCGAGGCCCGCTACTGTCCGGCCGGCGTGTACGAGTTCATCAAGGATGACCACGGCGCCGATCGTCTGCAGATCAACGCGCAGAACTGCGTGCACTGCAAGACCTGCGACATCAAGGATCCCAAGCAGAATATCGTCTGGGTCGCTCCGCAGGGCGGCGAAGGTCCGGTGTACAACGGCATGTGACGCGGGCGCTCGCGCCCACGTATCAGCGCCTGCCGGGTCACCGATCCGGCAGGCGTTTTGTTTTCAGCGCCAGCAGCCTGCCCGGCGGGCGGCCTCGCCCTTATTTGGAGTGACAAAATGACTGAACGGATATTGCTGGCGGGTTGTGGCGATCTCGGCATGCGCGCGGCGCAGCGCCTGATCGCGCGCGGCGACGAGGTCTGGGCGCTGCGGCGCAACCCGCCGGCCGGCGCACCGGCCGGCATCCGCTGGATCGCCGCCGACCTCGCCGACCCGGCCAGTCTCGCGCAGCTGCCGAAGGGCATCTCGCGCGTGGCCTACCTGCCCACGCCGGGCGGCCGCGAACCGGAGCGTTACCGCGCGGTGTTCATCGATGGCCTGGCCAATCTGCTGGCGGCGCTCGACGCCGCCGCGCTCGAGCGCGTGCTGTTTGTGTCGTCGAGCGCCGTCTACGGCGGCCATGATGGCGAATGGATCGACGAAACCACGCCCGAGGCGCCGCAGGGGTTCAACGGCCGCATTCTGCTCGAGGCCGAGACGTGGTTGCACGCGCAACCGTTCGAGACCGTATCGCTGCGCCTGTCCGGGCTGTACGGTCCCGGCCGCGTCCAGCTGCTGCAGCGCCTGCGAGCCGGCAGCGCGGCCGCGCCCCGCACACCGCCGCACTGGGCCAACCGGATTCACATCGACGATGCGGCCGCCGCGGTGGCGCATCTGCTGCACCTGCCGCAGGTGCAACCCTGCTACCTCGGTGCGGACGACACGCCGCTGCCACTCGACGTGCTCTATGCCCATCTCGCCCAGCTGCTCGGCGCCCCCGTTCCACCTGACGGCCCCGCGCCGGCCGGCGTGGGAAGCAAACGCATGAGCAACGCGCGCCTGCGCGCCTCCGGCCTGACGCTCGCGTGGCCCGATTCGCGCGAAGGCTATCGCGCGCTGATCGACGCGGGCGCCTGACGCGCCCTGCCCTGGCCTGGCGCCGCGGCACGCACCGGCGGGCGCGCCGGGTGTGGGCACGGCTCACGGCATCCACGCTTCGAGGCGCATCGAAGCGTGCGCCGGGCCGGCCCTCGATACTTGCGCTGATCCCGTGCGCCGGATCGTGCCCGCGCCACCCGCCTGACCTGGAGCTCCCATGATTGCCGTCATCTTCGAAGTCGTGCCCGCCGAGGGCCAGCGCGACACCTACCTCGACATCGCCGCCGGGCTGGTGCCTCATCTGCGTGAGATGGACGGCTTCATTTCGGTGGAGCGCTTTCAGAGCCTGAGCACGCCGGGAAAGATCCTGTCGCTCTCGTTCTGGCGCGACGAGGCCGCCGTGCAGGCCTGGCGCAATCGCGCCGAACATCGCGCGGCGCAGGCCGCGGGGCGGTCCGGTGTATTTGCCGACTACCGGCTGCGCATTGCGAGCGTGATCCGCGACTACGGGATGGAGGCGCGTGAGCAGGCGCCGGCCGACAGCCGCGCCGCTCACGCCTGAACCTGCTCTTGCCGGTCAGCGCCCGGCGGTCGAGCAATAATCGGCCACGGCGCGCACCACGCGGCGGATGTCGTCCGCGCTCACGTCCAGGTGCGTGACGAGCCGGGTCGGGCCGCCGTAGACCGCCCGCATTTTGATCCCCTGCCCGTCCAGCGCCGCCTGCAGGCCCTCGCAACGTGCAGGCTCGAACTCGACGAACACCATGTTGGTCTGCTGCGAGACCACGCGCACGCCGTCGATCGCACGCAGGCCTTCGGCCAGGGCCGCGGCATTGGCGTGATCGTCGGCCAGACGCGCCACGTGATGGTCCAAGGCGTAATGGCACGCGGCGGCCAGCATGCCGGCCTGCCGCATCCCGCCACCCACGACCTTGCGCCAACGGCGCGCCTGCGCGATCAGCTCGCGGCTGCCTACCAGTACCGACCCGACCGGCGCGCCCAGCCCCTTGGAAAAGCAGATCGAGACGCTGTCGAAGGGTTCGCATAGGGTGCGCAGGTCCAGGCCGGTGGCCACCGAGGCGTTCAACACGCGCGCGCCGTCGAGGTGCACGCCCAGACCATGTTCGCGCGCGAACGCGGCCGCACGCACAATGTAGTCCTGCGGGATCACCTTGCCGTGAAAGGTATTCTCGAGCGCCAGCAGGCGGGTGCGCGCGTAGTGCGGATCGCCCACCGGCTTGATGGCGGCGGCCAGCTTCTCGAGCGGCAGCGTGCCGTCGGCGGCGTGCTCGATGGGCTGCGGCTGAATGCTGCCCAGCACGGCGGCGCCGCCGCCTTCGTATTTGTAGGTGTGCGCGAGCTGGCCCACCAGGTATTCGTCGCCGCGGCCACAATGCGCCATGAGGCCCACCAGGTTGCTCTGGGTGCCGGACGGGCAGTAGAGGCCGGCCTCTTTGCCGGCGCGCTCGGCGACCGCCGCCTCGAGATCGCGCACACTCGGATCATCGCCCATCACGTCATCGCCCACCGGCGCGTTCAGCATGGCCTCGCGCATGGCGGCGGTCGGGCGGGTCACGGTGTCACTGCGTAAGTCGATCATCGTCGTTCCTTGTCGAATCTGTTGCCAGTCAAAAGCCGGCGTCAGGCGCGAGCCGCTCGGCTCACGACCAGAATACCGGTCAGGATGAGTGCCATGCCGCCCAACTCGGCGCCATGGGGTTGTTCATGCAGGATCAGCCAGGCGAGCAGCATCGCCACGACCGGCACGCCCAGGCTGGACAGGCCCGCCACCGACGCCGGCAGCC
This sequence comes from Bordetella genomosp. 5, assembly GCF_002261315.1. Lineage (NCBI taxonomy): Bacteria > Pseudomonadati > Pseudomonadota > Betaproteobacteria > Burkholderiales > Alcaligenaceae > Bordetella > Bordetella genomosp. 5. Next base: position 92,374 of record NZ_NEVP01000002.1, on the reverse strand, counting down.
GCCGCACGACCGCCAGCCACAGCAGCCACGCCAGCGCCGAGGCCACGAGCACGATATAGCTCATGCCGGTCCAGAGCTGCCAGCCCCACTGCGCTTCGATCTGCGGCACGAGCCAGGCCACCGGCGTGATCGCCAGACCGCCGATCAGCATCTGCCATGCGGTGAACGTGATGATATCGGGCCGATGCGTCTCGAACATGCGCTTGGACAATACCGTACCCAGGCCCCAGCAGAAACCGCTGGCCACGCCCAGCAGCACGGTGCCGAGGTCGCCCATGCCCGCCCAGGGCTGCACGAACAGCACCAGGCCGGCGCCGGCCAGCGCGATGCCCGCCCAATGACGCCAGCCGGGGCGCTCGCCCAGAATGGCCCAGGCCAGCAGCACCACCCAGAACGGCATCGTGTAGGCCATGAGCGAGACCTTGCCGACGCCGCCCGTTACCAGCGCCGTCTGGACGAAGCCCTGAAAGGCCGCGGTCTGGCTCAGGCCGACCGCGAGCGTGAGCTTCCAGGGTGGCATGGCGAGCGGGCGGCCGGTGCACACCAGCACCACGAACAGCACGGCCGCGCCGCTGAGATATCTCACCACCACGAAATCGTAGGGGCCGATATACGGCACGACGAGCTTCATGGCGATCCAGCTGCCCGCCCACACCAGGACGGTGCTCAACATCAGAGCCAGCCCCGTACGGTCAAATCCCCCGCGATTCACACCCTGCCCCCCCACAAAAAAAAAAAATCGCAAAAAAAAACCTGCACGGGGATTCCGTGCAGGTTTTGCATTATGCGCCTGTCGCGGTGCGCCAGCCGAACAGGCGCGGGCGCGACAGGTTGCGTTTACAACGATTTGGCGAGCTGTTCGAGGATCGCGGGGTTTTCGAGCGTGGACACGTCCTGGGTGACCTCTTCGCCCTTGGCGACCACGCGCAGCAGGCGGCGCATGATCTTGCCCGACCGGGTCTTGGGCAGGTTGTCGCCGAAGCGGATGTCCTTGGGCTTGGCGATCGGGCCGATCTCCTTGGCCACGTGATCGCGTAGCAGCTTGGCGATCTGCTGCGCCTCTTCGCCCTCGGGCCGCGCGCGCTTGAGCACCACGAAGGCGACCACCGCCTCGCCGGTGGTGTCGTCGGGACGGCCCACCACGGCCGCCTCGGCCACCAGCTCGTGCGCCACCAGCGCCGACTCCACCTCCATCGTGCCCAGGCGATGGCCCGAGACGTTGAGGACGTCGTCGATGCGGCCCATGATCCAGAAGTAGCCGTCGGCGTCGCGCTGCGCGCCATCGCCCGCGAGGTAATAACCGCGCAGCTCGGGCGGGAAGTAGCTCTTCTTGAAGCGCTCCGGATCGCCCCAGATGGTGCGGATCATGGCGGGCCAGGGCCGCTTGATCACCAGGAAGCCGCCATTGCCCTGCTCGACGTCGCCGCCGGTCTCGTCGACGATCGCCGCGGTGATCCCCGGCAGCGGCAGCGTGCACGAACCCGGCTTGAGCGGCGTGGCGCCCGGCAGCGGCGTGATCATGTGGCCGCCGGTCTCGGTCTGCCACCAGGTATCCACGATCGGGCAGCGTTCGCGGCCAACGTTCTTGTGATACCAGATCCAGGCTTCGGGATTGATCGGTTCGCCGACCGTGCCGATGATGCGCAGCGAATCGAGCGCGTAGTTCTTCGGATGGGTGGCCGGCGTGGCTTCGGCAGCCTTGATGAGCGACCGGATGGCCGTGGGCGCGGTGTAGAACACCGACACCTTGTGGCGCGCGATCATGTCCCAGAAGCGACCGGCGTCCGGATAGGTGGGCACGCCTTCGAACACGACCTGGGTCAGGCCGGCGGCCAGCGGACCATAGGTGATGTAGGTGTGGCCCGTGATCCAGCCCACGTCGGCCGTGCACCAGTACACGTCGTCGGCGCGCGCATCGAAGGTCCATTTGACCGTGAGCAGCGACCACAGCAGATAGCCGGCGGAGGCGTGCTGCACGCCCTTGGGCTTGCCCGTGGAACCCGACGTGTAGAGGATGAAGAGCGGATGCTCGGCTTCGACCGGCACCGGTTCGCAGGTATCGGCCTGGCCGGATTCGACGTCGTGCATCCACAGGTCGCGGCCCTCGGTCCAGGCGACCTTGCCACCGGTGCGGCGGTAGACCACGACCTGCTTCACGGCCTCGCAGCCACCCATCGCGAAGGCATCCTCGACGGCGGGCTTGAGCGGGATCGTCTTGCCGCCGCGCACCTGCTCATCGGCGGTGATGACGAGCGAGGCGCCCACGTCGACGATGCGCTCCTGCAGGCTCTTGGCCGAGAAGCCGCCGAACACGACCGAGTGCGTCACGCCCAGGCGGGCACATGCCTGCATCGCGACGACCGCCTCGATGGACATGGGCATGTAGATGATGGCGCGGTCGCCCTTCTTGTAGCCGAGCGACTTCAGCCCATTGGCGAAGCGGCACACCCGCGCCAGCAATTCGCGGTAGCTGACCTTGACGCTCTTGCCATCGTCGGACTCGAAGATGATGGCGGTCTTGTCGGCGTTGCCGTTGGTCAGGTGCACGTCGAGGCAGTTGGCCGAGACGTTGAGCTCGCCGTCGCCGAACCAGCGGTAGAACGGCGCGTTGCTCTCATCGAGCACCTGGGTGAACGGCTTGGTCCATTGCAGGTTCTCGCGCGCATGGCGCGACCAGAACCCGTCGAAATCTTGTTCGGCTTCCTGGCAGAGGGCGCGGTAGGCCTCCATGCCGGAAATCGCAGCGCCTTTGACGGCCTGCTCGGGCGGCGGAAACACGCGGGTTTCGACCAGCACGGATTGGATGGCATTCGACATGGTTTTGTCTCCGAATAGTGATTTTGGTGCTGCCGTTTTTGCCGACACGCAACCGTATCGCCATGCTCTTACTGGCACCTTACGCTCTCGCCGCGACGCAGCGCAGCAAAAAACAAGTGCCGCATGGTGGGCCAAGTCACTAGGATAGCAGTCGTGCCTCACCGCTGCTTGAACGGCCCGGCGCGTTGCACACCGGGCCGCGAACGCGATACGCGTTTCAGGTCGCCGACGCGTGACGCCGCGCGAGACCGCGAGCGACATCCACGCGCGACAGCAGCAACAGGCCGCCCACGAAGAAGAGCCCGGTGATCAGGATGGCCAGACGATGATTGCCCACGGTGACCCAGGTGACCAGGCCATAGGTGAGCGGCCCCACGACCGCGGCCAGCTGAATGGCGAAGGTCCAGAGCGCGAAGAACTCGGCGAGGCGGCCTTCGGGCGCCAGCGCGCCGGTCATGGCGCGCCCGGCGCTCTGGCTCGTGCCCATGCACAAGCCCGCAAGCACGGCGGCCACCCAGAACACGGCGACGGTGACGGCGAGATACGCGACGATCACCATCACGATCCAGCCGACAAGCGTGATCGCCAGCGCCCGCTTGTGGCCGATGCGATCCTGCACATAACCGAAGCTGAAGGCACCGAGCGCCGCGCCGATGTTGACAGTGAACACCAGCATCATGATCTGCGGCATCGTGAAGCCCATGACCTGCTCCGCATACACGGCGGCCAGCGTCACGACCACGGCAATACCCGCCTGATAGCAGGCGCCGCACAACAACAGGCCGCGAAACTCGGGATAGTGTTCGCCGGTTTCGCGCCACGAGCGCGCCAGACGGCCCAGCATATTGGGCGCCTGCAGCGTGGCCGCGTGGGGCACGGCCCGCTCCCGCAGGAAGAAGAAAGAGGGCAATGCCGACAGGCCGAACATCACCGCGGTGATCACGATCACCCACGGCACGTAATCGGTGGCGCCCAGACCGCGCGCTTCGCCCCACATGACCAGCGCCAGCGACAGGCCGAGCGTGAGCATGCCGCCGCAATAGCCGAAGCTCCAGCCCCAGCCGGACACCCGGCCCAGCGCATGGGGGCGCGCCAGTTCGGGCAGGAACGCGGCTATCACCGATTCGCCGACGCAGTAGCAGTAATTGGAGATGGCGATCGCGGCCAGCGCCAGCCACACGTCGCCCGGCCCGGCCTGGGTCAGGACCAGCGTGGCCAGGACGCAGCCCAGCGTGCTGGTGTAGAGCAGCCTGCGCTTGGACGCGCGCGCATCGGCGCGGGCGCCCAGCGTGGGCATGGTCAGCATGATGGCCAGATAGGAGACGGACAGCGCCGCGGTCCAGGCCAGCGTGGCCCAGGGCGCCCGGCCCCCCACTACGCTGACGAAATAGGTGCTGAACACCGTCGTGAGAATGACGGTGGTGTAGCCGGAATTGGCGAAGTCGTACATCGCCCAGGCCCAGACCTCGCGGCGCGTTACGCCGGGGTTGAGCGCGCTGCCCGCGCGGGGCAGCGCCTCACTCGCGCCGGTGGTTGGGCTCACAAACCGATCGCCGCGATGCCCGCACGGGCGATTTCAGCGTCTTCGGTGGACTTGACGCCCGACACACCGACCGCGCCGAGGGTCTCGCCATTGGCCTGAATCGGCACGCCGCCTTCGAGCATGCCTTCGATCGACGGGGCGGACAGGAACGAGTAACGGCCGTTGTTGATGATTTCTTCGTAGATGCGCGACTCGCGGCGGCCGAGTGCCGCGGTGCGGGCCTTGGCCGGTGCGATGTGCGAGGAAATCGGCGCCGCGCCATCACCGCGCAGCATGCCCAGCAGGTGGCCGCCATCGTCGACCACGGCGATGGAGACCGCCCATTTGTTGGCCAGCGCATGCGCTTCGGCGGCCGCGAGGATCTTCTTGACGTCTTCCGCGACCAGCACGGGTTTGGTTTTCATTGCAGCGATTCCTTGATGTGTTCGAGGGCGACAGGATCTTCGATGGTGGTGAGATCGCCGGGATCGCGGCCTTCGCAGACCGCCACGATCGCGCGCCGCAGCACCTTGCCGGAACGCGTTTTGGGCAAGGCCCCCACGAACCGGATCCGGGCCGGCCGCGCCACCGCGCCGAGCTGATCTTCCACCAGCCGCATGATATCGCCTTCCAGCGCGGTGGCACGGTCCTGGCCCTCCGCCTGCTCGGGCGACTTTAGCACCACGAATGCCATCGCGACCTGCCCTTTCAAACTATCGGACACACCCACGACGGCGCATTCCGCCACGCCCGTATGGCTGTTGATCGACTCCTCGATCTCGCGCGTTCCGAGGCGGTGCCCGGCCACGTTGATCACGTCGTCGGTGCGTCCGAGAATGAACCAGTACCCGTCGGCGTCGACCCGCCCCCAATCGAAGGTGGAATACAGCTGACGGCCGGGCACCGACGTGAAGTAGGTCTGCACGAAACGCTCGTCGTCGCCCCAGATCGTGCTCATCGCGCCCGGCGGCAGCGGCGGCACGATGGCCACCACCCCTTTCTCGTCGGGCCCCAGGTCGCGACCGTCCGTCTCGCTCACGATGCGCACATCGAAGCCGTACACCGGGAACGACGGACTGCCGAAGCGCGTGGGCACGCGCTCCACGCCGGGTTGCGCGGACAGGATCGGCCAGCCCGACTCGGTCTGCCAGTAGTTGTCGATGATGGGCTTGCCCAGGCCCTGCGAGATCCACTCGGCGGTCGGCTCGTCGAGCGGCTCGCCGGCCAGATACACGGCGCGCAGCGAGGACAGGTCGTACTGCTTGAGCAGCGCGGGGTCCTGGCGCTTGAGCACCCGCACCGCGGTCGGGGCCGAAAAAAGCGTATTGACGCGATAGCGCTCGACCAGCCGCCACAGAATGCCGCCATCCGGACGCACCGGCGTGCCTTCATAGAGCAAGGTGGCCTGCCCGCCGATCAGGGGGCCGTAGACGATGTACGAATGACCGACCACCCAGCCGATGTCGCTGGTGCAGAAGTAGGTGTCGCCCGGCGCGCCGTCGAACAGGTATTCCATCGAGGCGGCCAGCGCCACGGCATAGCCGCCCGTGTCGCGTTGCACGCCCTTGGGCCGGCCGGTGGTGCCGGAGGTGTACAGGATATAGCTCGGCGCGGACGATTCGAGCCAGGTGACGGGCACGCGGGCCCCCTCGTGGCGCGCACGCAGCGTCGCGTAATCGAGGTCGCGCTCGGGCTGCCGCTCGACCTCCACCAGCCCCCGGTCGAACATCACCACATGCGCGGGCGGGCTCTTGGCCAGCGCGAGCGCCCGGTCCAGCAGCGGTTTGTAGGCCACCACCTTGCCGCCGCGCGAGCCGCCGTCGGTGCACACCACCACCTTGGGCGCCGCGTCGTCGATGCGCTGCGCCAGATTTACCGACGCGAAGCCCCCGAACACCACGGAATGCACGGCGCCGATGCGCGCACACGCCAGCATCGTGAAGACGGCCTGCGGCACCATCGGCATGTACAGCAGCACGCGATCGCCCTCGCCCACCCCCAGCGACTGCAGCATCGCCGCGACCGCGTTGACCTCCTCGAACAGCTGCTGGCGCGTGTAGGTCCGCTGCTGGTCGACCTCGGTCGACTCCCAGATGAGTGCCGGGCGGTCGGCCTGCTGGGGCAACCAGCGATCGACCGCGTTGTAGCAGAGATTGGTACGTCCCCCAACGAACCACTTGGCGAAGGGCGGCCGGGAAAAGTCCAGAACCTCGTCGAAAGGTTTCTCCCAGTGAATCCGTTCCGCTTCCTCGCGCCAAAAATTGTTACTATCTTGAATAGAACGGTAATGGAAATCCCGGGTTCTCTTCATTGCAGTCTCCTGGTATGGTCCGTTAGCTCTCGGGCAACTCGGTTTTACCTCTGGGGATTCTCAGCGCAAAAGCTTGCGTGAGGCTTGCCCCGGGACCCGGGGATTCCCCGAGGTCCGTCTGACGATTCCGCTAAAAAGCGCACCGAAAGGGTGCTTTTTGCCATCCTATCGTCACGATAGGTTTGGTAAACTCCTTGAAAATTTTTCTTTCACTCCAGGGAACTGTCCCCGACATCCCTGGTTACGGCGAGCATGCATCGACACTCCACCCTCGCGCTACCTGACATCCTCTCCCGCCACGCGCAGCGTAGCTTGCGTCTGCTGGCGGCCGCATGTTGTGTAGCCGGGCTCGTGGGTTGTGCCGGTACCGCATCGAATAAAACGAACTCGTTCGCGTACAGCTCCGAGATCGATCCCTACGAAACCGACTGGGTGGCCACGGCCGACGATCCGATCGGCCTGCTCGTCACGCACAAGCTCAAGCGCGAACGCCAACGCGAAGTCCAGGCGCCGTTCGGCACCGACAGCGTGCTCGTGGCCGAAGCCCTCAACCAGCTGGGTGTGCGCTATCGCTTCGGCGGCAACACGCCCGACACCGGCTTTGATTGCAGCGGCTTCGTGGTCTGGTCGGTCGAGCGCTCGCTGGGCGTGAAGCTGCCACGCAACTCCGCCGAGATGGCCCGCACGTCGACCAGCATCGACAAAAAAGAGCTGCGCCCGGGCGACCTGGTGTTCTTCAACACGCTCGGCCGTCGCTACTCGCACGTGGGCATCTACATGGGCGACGACCGCTTCGTGCACTCGCCCAGCGCCGGCGGCGTGGTCCGCGTCGAGAACATGACCATGGCCTACTGGTCCAAGCGCTACAACGGCGCCCGCCGGATCGACGGCGCCCTGCTCGCCTCCGCCCGCGCCTCGCGCAACTGAGGCACAGCACGCCCCACAAAAGAGCGCCCTCGAGGCGCTTTTTTGTCGCTGGGCCGTCCCAAGACAAAAACGGCCCCCTCGGGGGGCAGCAAGCCGAAGGCGCCGCGTGGGGGCGTTCTGCTGTCGCTGGGCCGTCCCAAGACAAAACGGCATCCCACAACAAAAAAGGCATCGCCGGAATCTTCCGGCGATGCCCCAAAAAGACGGCTGACTCAGCCGCCGCTTCAGCTCACGGCGTCCGCCGCGAGGGCGGGCGCCGCGTGCGGCCCGGCAAGGGGCGCGCACTGAGCGACGTACTGGCCTTCCGGCGGCAAAAGAGGATAAGACGACGAGGCGGTGGATGCGGCGCGGTGCGCGCGCTCCCCCGATGGGGCTGCGCCCCGGCGATCAGTTCGGCTTGCCCTTGTTGGGGCAGTTCGCGCTGTTGGCGCACAGTCCGCATTGCTGCAGCGCCTGCTGCATGCTGCAGACCGAGCGTCGACAAGCGACGACGCGAATGCCGCCGCGCTGGGCCGCATTGCGGAAGGTCTTCATGACGTTATGGCCGAGGAAATCGGTCAGCAGAATGACCAGTTGCGTGCCCGAAGGCAGCTGCAGGGTCTTCTTCTGGTGCGACGGGTCGCGGCCGCTGATGTGATGCGTGATCGAAATGTTGTGCCCCCGGAGCAAATCCGGGATGTTGCCTAGCCTGTCGGCACCCACCACTACTGCGCTGAGCCCTGCGACCATGATGAACCTCGTCCGTCGTTGAATTGGAATTAATGATAATGATTCCCATTGATGCCTTCAACCGAAATAACACTTATTCTTATTTAATTCTTTCAATCGCCCCCTCGATACGCATAGGAACGCCCGCGCCCCGCCCTCTCCCCATGTCGAAAGAGAGCAAAAAAAACCGCCCGTGAGGGCGGCTTTCGTCGTCGGACCCGCGATCAGCGCGGCACGCCCTGGACGGCGTCGGTCACGACCTGGCGGGTGAGCGCGGGCGCCAGCATCTCCAGGAAGGTGTACACGTAGTCGCGCAGGAACACGCCGGCCTTCACGCCGACCCGCGTGGTGTGGGTGCCGAACAGATGGCCGACCGGCAGGCCCACCAGGTTGCTGTCGCGGCGGGGATCGTAGGCGACCCCGGCGATGATGCCGATGCCCAGTCCCACGTCGACGTAGGTCTTGATCACGTCGGCGTCGATCGCCTCGAGCACGATGTCGGGGTGCACGCCCTGGCTGGCGAATACCTCGTCGATCGTGGTCCGCCCGGTGAAGGCGCGGTCGTAGGTCACGATGGGGTATTCGGCCAGCTGCGACAGCGTGATGCGCTTGGCGGCGCTCGAGGTCAGCTCCGCGAGCGGATGATCCGGCCGCACCACCACGGTGTGTTCCCACGCGTACACCGGCAAGGTCGCCAGACCCGGCGTCAGCGCGAGCGACTCGGTCGCCAGCGCCAGGTCGGCCTGTTCGTGCAGCACCATTTCGGCCAGCTGCGACGGGCTGCCTTCGGCGAGCGACAGGTGCACCTTGGGGAATTGCTTGCGGAACGCGGGGATCACGCGCGGCAGCAGGTAGCGCGCCTGCGTGTGCGTGCACGCGATCACCAGCCCGCCTTCGTCGCGGCGGGCGAATTCATCGCTGACTTTTTTGAGGTTATCGACTTCGCGCATGATGCGGTCGATCACCTGCGACACGGCCAGACCGGGTTTGGTCAGACCCTTGATCCGCTTGCCGTGCCGTTCGAAGATCTTGATGCCAAGTTCGTCTTCGAACTCGATGATGGCCTTCGAAACGCCGGGCTGCGACGTGTAGAGCATGCGCGCGGCTTCGGTCAGATTGAAGTCCCGGCGGATGGTCTCCCGCACAAAGCGGAATTGTTGAAGGTTCATGTGAGGCCCCTGATGACAGGAGCTGATTATAGGTAATATAGAACGCAGTCTATATAACTTATAAGCATTTACTTAGCAGGGACGCTTAAGATTGCGGGACGGACCCTCCGTGTATCGGGCAGCCGCGGCGCCGTGCCCGCCGCGGCCATGCCGCGCTCGAGCGTGGCGCCGACGCCAGTACAAAAGCGCGGGGCCGGACCGCCTCCGGTCCGGCCCCGCGCGTCATTCCCTCACGCGACGGACGGGATCAGCGCATGGAAATCGTGGTGTTGACGGAGCGGCCGTGGGCGGACCAGCGCGCGGTGACCGTCTTGGTCTGGGTCCAGAACTGCACCGCCTGCTTGCCGTTGGGGCCCAGGTCGCCCAGCTTGGAGCCGCGCGAGCCCGTGAAGCTGAACCAGGCCACCGGCACCGGGATCGGGATGTTGATGCCGACCTGCCCCACGTCGATGTTGTTCTGGAAGTAGCGGGCGGCGCCCCCGTCCTGGGTGAACAGCGCGACGCCGTTGCCATTGGGATTGCGATTGATGAACGCGACCGCGTCTTCGAGCGTTTCGACGCCCACCACGCACAGCACCGGCCCGAAAATCTCTTCGCGGTAGATCGTCATTTCGTCGGTCACGCCGTCGAAGATCGTGGGGCCGACGAAGTTGCCCGACTCGAAGCCCGACACCTGGATGTTGCGGCCGTCGAGCAGCAGCTTGGCGCCTTCATCCACGCCCTGCTGGATCAGGCCCTCGACACGCTTCTTGGCGTTCGGGGACACGAGCGGGCCGAGATCGGCCTGGCGATCGGTGCCATTGTTGACCTTGAGCTTGCGCGAGCGCTCCACGAAATCGGGCAGCCAGTTGCGTGCCTCGCCCACCAGCACCGCCACCGAGGTGGCCATGCAGCGCTGACCGGCCGCACCGAAGGCGGCGCCGACCAGCTGGTTGAGCGCGACCTCGGGATCGGCATCCGGCAACACCACGCAGTGGTTCTTCGCACCCATCATCGATTGGCAGCGCTTGCCCGCGTTGGAGGCGCGGTTGTAGATCTCGGTGCCCACGCGCGTCGAGCCGATGAAGGACACCGCCTTGATGTCCGGATGCTCGCACAGGCCATTGGCGATATCGGGCCCGCCATGCACCACGTTGAGCACGCCCGGCGGCAGGCCCGCCTCGAGCGCGAGCTGTGCCAGGAACAGCGAGGCCGTGGGATCCTGCTCGGAGGGCTTGAGCACGAAGGTGTTGCCGCAGGCCACCGCGATCGGGAACATGAAGCACGGCAGCATCACCGGGAAATTGAACGCCGTGATGCCGGCGCACACGCCCAGCGGCTGGATCAGCGTGTAGACGTCGATGCCGCCGGCCGCGTTCTCGGCGTATTCGCCCAGCTGCAGGTTCGCGATCGAGCACGCGTGCTCGACCACTTCGAGCCCGCGGCCGACCTCGCCCTCGGCGTCGGGCAGCGTCTTGCCGTGCTCGCGCGTGATCATTTCGGCGAGCTTGGTCGTGTTGTCGCGCAGCAGTTGCTGCAGCTTGAGCATCACGCGCATGCGCGCGCCCTGCCCGCTGTTGCGCCAGGTCTGGAAGGCTTCCTTGGCATTGGCCACGGCGAGATCCAGCTCTTCGCGAGTGGCGAACGGCACTTGCGCCACGACTTCCTGCGTGGCGGGATTGATCACGTCGCGCCATTCGGTGGTCTTGGACTGCACCAGTTTGCCGCCGATCAAGAGCGGTACGCGGGGGACTTCACTCATGGCTTGCTCCTCAGACTGCAGGGTGTTGCGGCACGCGCCGCGATGGGAGGACGGCCCGCCACGCGGGCCGCCGGATAACGAATCGAAGGACGCTCAGTTCTGCTTGACCAGCGGGCAGGTCGAATCGGCGAGCGGCTGGAAGGCCTCGGCCGCGGGAATGGTGGCGACGAGCTTGGAGTAATCCCAGCCGCCCTTCGAGTCGGCGGGCTTCTTGACCTCGTAGAGATACATGTCGTGGATCACGCGGCCGTCGGGACGGATCGAGGCATTGCGCATGATCGGATCCTTGATCGGCAGCTCGCGCATCTTGTCGGCCACGACCTTGCCGTCGGTGCTGCGCGTGGCGGCCACGGCGCGCAGGTAGTGCAGCACGCTCGAGTACACGCCGGCCTGGGTCATGGTGGGCTTGAGGCCGCGGAAGGCTTTTTCGAAACGGGCGGACCAGCCGCGCGTCGCGTCGTCGTAGTCCCAGTAGAAGCCATCGACATACGACAGGCCCTGCGCGTTATCCAGCCCGAGCGCGCGCAGGTCGGACAGGAAAATCAGCAGCGAGACAAGACGCTGGCCACCGGCCACGATGCCGAATTCGCGCGCCTGCTTGACGGCATTGACGGTGTCCTGCCCGCCGTTGGCGAGGGCCACGACCTGGGCCTTGGAGCTTTGCGCCTGCAGCAGATACGAGGCGAAATCGGGTGCGTTCAGCGGATGGCGCACGCTGCCCGCCACCGTCCCGCCCAACGACTTCACCGCCTTCACCGTATCGGCTTCGAGCGAGTGGCCGAAAGCGTAGTCCACGGTCACGAAGAACCAGGACTTGCCGCCCGAGCGCACGGTCGCCTTCGCGCCGCCCGCCGATTGCGAGTAGGTGTCGAACATCCAGTGGAAGCCGACGGGTGAGCATTCCTTATTGGTCAGGGCCGTGGTGGCCGGACCGGAGAACATCACCACTTTGTTTTTCTCGCGGGCGATGCCCTGCACGGCCAGCGCCACCGCCGAGTTGGTGAGGTCCGCGATGGCCGAGACGCCGTCGCGGTCGAACCATTCGCGCGCACGGGCCGCGCCGACGTCGGCCTTGTTCTGATTGTCGGCCGACACCAGCTCGATCTTCATCCCCTTGCATTCGGCGGCCAGGCAATCGTCGATCGCCAATTGCGCCGCGGCCACGGAACCCGGCCCGCCCATGCCGGCATAGGTGCCGGACATATCCGTCAGCACCCCGATCTTGACCGGCGGCATGTCGGCCGCCGCGACGGGTCCCGCTCCCAAAACGACGCCCAGGCCCAACCCTGCAGCGATAGCGCTCACATGCAATTTCATGACCTTGTCTCCGGTGTTTTCTGCCTCCGGCCACCAGCGCGGCCAGGGCATTTTTCGTGGGCTCACTCCCTGCTGCGCGGGACGCGGAACCGGGGTGGCCGGCCTAGTGTAGATGTGTGAAAATCCACCAGCAACGCCAGGAATGCACATTGGTTGTGCATTCATGCACAACCAAATCCAAGGGTCACCATGCTCGATTGGGACAGCCTCCGCTACTTTCTCGAGGTCGCGCGCACCCAGCGCGTCAGCGCGGCGGCACGCCGGCTGGGCGTGGAGCACACCACCGTGTCGCGCCGCATCCGCGGGCTCGAAGCCGAGCTCGGCAGCCTGCTGTTCGAGAAATCCCGCAGCGCCGGGTTCGTGCTCACCGAAGACGGCCAACGGCTGTTCGTTCACGCCGAACAACTCGAAAGCACCGTGCAGACGGCACGCGAAAGCCTCTCGGGCATCGGCCAGGCGCTGTCCGGCCACGTTCGCATCGGGGCGACCGAAGGCTTCGGCAGCTACGTCGTGACGCCGCTGGCCGCGGACTTCCAGCGGCGCTATCCCCACATCACGCTCGATATCCTGCCGGTGCCGCGCTTCGTCAGCCTGTCAAAGCGCGAGGCGGATCTGGCGATCACGATCGAGCGGCCGCAACGCGGGCCCTACATCTGCAGCAAGCTGTGCGACTACACCCTGATGCTCTACGGCACGCCGCAGTATCTGGCGCGCCATGCCCCGATCCGCCGCCGCGAAGACCTGGCCGAGCACAACTTCATCGGCTATGTCGACGAGCTGCTTTTCAGCGAGCGGCTGCGTTACCTCGAAGACCTGCTGCCCAACAGCCGCGTCATGCTACGCAGCACCAGCGTGGTCGCGCAGTACCACGCGGCCTTGCAGGGCCAGTCGCTCGCAATCCTGCCCTGCTTCATCGCCGCCCAGGATCCCCGGCTCGTACCGGTGCTGGACGCGGACGTCGCGATCACGCGCAGCTTCTGGATGTATTGCCACGAAGACCTGTACAAGCTCAAGCGGGTGAGCCTCTTGTGGGATTTCATGCGGCGCTCGGTCGAACACAACACCGGCCTGCTGCAGGGGCAGCGCGGCACGATGCGCTACCTGGCCTGAACGCCCGCGCCCTGTCCGCCCAGCGGGCGCGCGACCGCGCCACGGTCTTAAATCTCGCCCGGAATGCAAAAGGGCGCCGTTGCGGCGCCCTGTGCGGAATGCGATCGATCAGGAAGCGGTGTTCTTCTTGTGATCGCGCGGCGCTTTCACGCGCAGCCGGCGCATCAGCAGGAATGCGAACAGGCCCGCCACGACGGCATGAATGGCCCACACGCCGATACCGAAGCTGATCTTGCCGCTGCCGATCCAGGCGCGCGACAGGTTGATCATGTTCATGTAGAGCAGCCCCACCAGGCCCGCGATCAGCAGGTCGCCCGAGCGGCCCAGGCGCGGATTCACCGCGCCGAGCGGAATCGCGAGCAACGCGAGATTGAGGGCGGCCAGCGGCATCGCGATACGCCACATAATCTGCGACCACGCGCTGTCGGTGTTGTCGGCGATGAGCTGCATGGTCGGACGCGCCTTGCTCGAGCGCTCTGCCGCGGCGCGCGCCTCGGCGAGCGGGTCTTCTCCGCCTTTGCTCTCGAGGCGCAAACCGTAGGTCGCGAACTCGCTCAGCCGCATTTCGGGCGTGCCGGGCTTGAGGTCGTAGCGATTGCCTTCGGACAGCACCAGAAAGCGATCGCCGTTGGCGAGCGTTTCGCTGTGCGCGCTGCGCGCGGTCAGGACGCTGAACCATTCGGGATCGATGGCGCGCGCGAACACGGCGCCGAGCTCGTCACCCGGGCGGGTGGGGTCTTCGGCGAAGAACACCCGGTCGCCGCGGCCCGACTCGGCAAATTGCCCCGCCGCCACCTTGGACAGATCCGAGCGCTGCTCGAAGCGTTCGCGATACTCGCCGATCTGGCGATAGGCCCAGGGCGATGCCATCAGCGTCAGCACGGCGATCAGCGCCGCCACCGGCACCGCGACGCGCAGCACGGGGCGCAGCCAGTCGGCCAGCGACAGGCCGCTGGCGAACCAGACCACCATTTCGGATTCGCGATAATTGCGCGTGACCGTAGTGAGCACCGCGATGAACAGCGACACCGCCAGCACCGTGGGCAGGGCCGTGATCGTGGAGAATGCGGCCAGGCCCATCACCACGTCGGCACCAATGCTGCCACCTGCCGCTTCGCCCAACAGGCGTACGAGCAGAACGCTTAGCCACACGACGACGAGCGTTGAAAACACAACGCCAGCGTGACTGGTAATCTCGCTGACGACTGACCGTTTGAATAGAGACATGGAAGAATTTGCGGGATAATCGTCCGCAACATACGACGCACTCGGGAAATCCCCATGGAATTTAGCACACAGACCACCGCTTCCCTGCATCAAATCAAGACCTCGGCCCTCGCCGTGGGCGTGTTTGCCGATGGCATCCTGAGCCCGGCGGCCGAATTGATCGACCGCGCGGCCAACGGCGCCGTGCGCGCCGTGGTCAAAACCGAATTCCGCGGCCGCGCCGGCGCCACGCTGGTGCTGCGCAGTCTGCAAGGCGTGAGCGCGCAGCGCGTGATTCTGGTGGGCCTGGGCAAGCGCGAGGATTACAACGCGCGCACCCACGCCAGCGCCGAACAGGCCTTCGCCTCGGCATGCGTGGCCGCTCAGCTCACGGAAGGCGTCTCGACGCTGGCCGCCAATGTGATCGACGATGTCTCGATCCGCGCCCGCACCCGCGCCGCCGCGATCTCGGCCGGCGCCGCCACCTATCACTACGACGCCACGTTCGGCAAACCCGACCGCGACGCGCAGCCCAAGCTCA
This sequence comes from Bordetella genomosp. 5, assembly GCF_002261315.1. Classification (NCBI taxonomy): domain Bacteria; kingdom Pseudomonadati; phylum Pseudomonadota; class Betaproteobacteria; order Burkholderiales; family Alcaligenaceae; genus Bordetella; species Bordetella genomosp. 5. The sequence continues at coordinate 77,005 of NZ_NEVP01000002.1, read as the reverse complement.
AGAAGATCACGCAGGTCGTCGAGCGCACCGATACCGCGCAGGCGCAGCTCGGCCTGCGCGAGGGCGGCGCCATCGCCAATGGCATGACGCTCACCCGCACGCTGGGCAACCTGCCGGGCAACATCTGCACCCCCACCTATCTCGCCGACACCGCGCGCAAGCTGGCGCGCGAGTTCAAGGGCTCGCTGAAGGTCGAAGTGCTGGATCAGGCCAAGGTCGAAGCGCTGGGCATGGGCTCCTTCGCATCGGTGGCCCGCGGCTCGGCCGAACCGCTGCGCTTCATCGTGCTGCGCTACAGCGGCAAGGCCGCCAAGAAGAGCAAGACGGCGGCCGGTCCGGTGGTGCTGGTCGGCAAAGGCATCACGTTCGACTCGGGCGGCATCTCGATCAAGCCCGCCGCCACGATGGACGAAATGAAGTACGACATGTGCGGCGCGGCGAGCGTGCTGGGCACCTTCCGTGCCCTCGCCGAGCTCGAACTGCCGCTCGACGTGGTCGGCCTGATCGCCGCCTGCGAAAACATGCCCAGCGGCACGGCCAACAAACCGGGCGATGTCGTCACCAGCATGTCCGGCCAGACCATCGAAATCCTCAACACCGACGCCGAAGGCCGCCTGGTGCTGTGCGACGCGCTCACCTACGCCGAACGCTTCAAGCCTTCGGCCGTGATCGACATCGCCACCCTGACCGGCGCATGCGTCGTGGCGCTCGGCAGCGTCAACACCGGCCTGTTCTCGAAGAACGACGATCTGGCCGACGCGCTTCTGACCGCCGGCCGCGAAGCCATGGACACGGCATGGCGCATGCCGATGGACGACGCCTATCAGGATCAGCTGAAGTCCAACTTCGCCGACATCGCCAACATCGGCGGCCCGCAGGCCGGCGCCGTCACGGCGGCGTGCTTCCTGTCGCGTTTCGCCAAGGCGTATCCCTGGGCGCATCTGGACATCGCCGGCACCGCCTGGAAGGGTGGCAAGGACAAGGGCGCCACCGGCCGTCCGGTTCCGCTGCTGATGCAGTACCTGCTCGACCAGGCCGCCTGATGCGGCGCACGGCATGACCCGCGTCGACTTCGCCTTCGGCGCGCCCGACCGCCTGCGCGCAGCCTGCCAGACCGCGCGCAAGCGCTATCTGGCGGGCCAGCGCCTGGTGGTGTACTGCAGTGACGGCACACGTCTGTCGGCCTTCGACCGCATGTTGTGGGCCTTCGACGACACCGCGTTCGTACCGCACGTGCTGGCCAAGGATCCGCTCGCCGACCGCACGCCGATCGTGCTCACGGCCGCGGATCCGCAGGAGGCCCCCGGCATGCCGGATGCGGGCGCCTGGCTGCTCAACCTGGACGATGCCTGCCCGCCTCGCTACGATGGTTTCGAGCGCGTGCTCGAGATCGTCTCCGACGAGGCGGCCGACCGCCAGTCGGCACGCCTGCGCTGGCGCGACTACCAGGCCGCCGGCCACAGCCTGCACAGCCACGATCTGAGCCGCGGCGCCTGAGCGCGCCGCGCGCCAGCCCTCTTTTGTTTCGCATTGCCATGCCCCGCCCCCATACCGATCCCGGCATTCCCACGCTGACCCAGCGGGTCGAGCCCACGCTGCCCTCCGCCAGCGAGGCTGACGACGCGCGCGCGCCTTCGTCGCACGCCGCGCCCGCGCTCGCCGCGGACCCGGCCGAGACGCCCGCCGCCGACGAGTCGCTGCCGTTCGATGTGCCCGTGCTGGATCAGGTCTGGGAGCCCTCGGCGGCGCTGGCGCCCGCCGATCCGCTGGCGGAGCCGATGATCGCCCCGCCGGCCGCCACCTCCCCTGAGCCCGCCGCCGCCACGCCGTGGTCGGCCGACGCGCTCACCGGCTCGCAGGCCGCCTCGCTGGCGGCCGCCAGCCTGACGGAACATGCGGGCGCGCGCACGCCGGCTCCCGCCGTGGCCGCCGCCGTGCCCGTCGCGCCAGCTGCCGCGGCCGCACCCGCCGCCGCCGACCCCGTGCCGCCCGGCGCCGAACCCGTCCTGCGCGCGCTGCTGCAGGCCGAGCTCGAAACCGCCGTGCAAGAGGCCGCCGAGCAGGCCGCCGCCGACATGCGCGCCCGCCTCGAGGCCGACCTGCCGGCGCTGATCGATCGCGCGCTGGCCCGCCTGCGCCGGGGCTGAGAGGAACCCCGACGCCGGCGTTGCGGTCGGATAGGGGTAGCTTGAACGCGCGGAGCCACGCGCGGCTTATCCGTCTTGATTGTCTGCCAACTGGCCCCATATGTTCCAAAATGCTGGATCATTAAGGGAACTGTCAGGTAGACTTCCCGTCTAAGCTATCTAGGCAAGATCACTTTGCCGCACAAGGAGTCGTCATGAACGAATACCGTCCGTCCCCTTTTAACCGTTCCGGTTATGCCGGCGCGCCGGGCGAAGTCGTCCGGAACAAAGTGCTGCGCAACACCTACTGGCTGCTGGCGCTGTCGCTGATCCCGACGGTGCTGGGCGCGGCCGTGGGCATGTACACCGGCATCAACCGCGTCATGGCCGGTAGCCCGGGCCTGTCGGCCATCGTGTTTCTGGTCGGCGCATTCGGCCTGATGTTCGCCATCGAGAAGAACAAAAACAACTCGCTGGGCGTGACCCTGCTGCTCGCGTTCACGTTCTTCATGGGCGTGATGCTGTCGCGTCTGCTGGGCTTCGTGCTCGGCATGGGCAACGGCGCACAGCTGGTGATGCTCGCCTTCGGCGGCACGGCCGCGGTGTTCGCCACCATGGCCACGCTGGCCACCACGATCAAGCGCGACCTCTCGTCGATGCAGAAGTGGCTGTTCGTCGGCGCGGTCGTGATCCTGGTCGCGGCACTGGCCAACATCTTCCTGCAGATCCCGGCGCTGATGCTGACGGTCTCGGTGCTCGCCATCGTGATCTTCTCGGCCTTCATGCTGGTCGACCTGCAGCGCGTGGTCAACGGCGGCGAAACCAACTACGTTTCCGCCACGCTGGCCATCTACCTCGACGTCTACAACGTCTTCTCGAACCTGCTGATGCTGCTCGGCATCTTCGGCGGCAATCGCGAATAAGGCGCGGGCAGGCTAGCTGCACTGTCCTGCGCGTTACCCCCACCCGCAAGCCTACTGGCCTGCGGGTTTTTTTTCGTCTCGCGCCGCGGACGTTGCGGCGGCACCCGGCGGCAGCGCCCAGGGCGCGGGATGCTCGCCGCCACGGTCTTCCAGCCGCACGCGCTGCCCTGACGCAGCGTCGGCGCCCGCATGCCGCGCCACCAGCGTCACGCCGCCCGCCACCGCCACGCTGACGATGAGGGATCCATCGCGTTGCCGCGTATGCGCCGTGATCGTGCCCTCGCGCACCGGCACGGGATCGAAGGTCTCCGCGCCGCACGCCGGACAGCCTAGGCGCGCAGGGAACATCACGTGGCCGCAGCCACGGCATTGCCAGATCAGTACCGCACCGCTCATCGCGCCTCCCGCCGTTCGAGCACCGCTGCGTTCGCGCACATGCCATAGCGGTACTGCACCATGCCGTAACCCGTGCACAGACCGAGCCGGGCGCCGGGGCGTTGACGCGTGCCAGCTCGCCCCAGTAGTTGCCGCGCCACCTCGACCAGACCATGCATGCCACCGGCGGTTCCGGCCTGCCCGGCCGACAGCTGCCCGCCCGCCGTGTTCAGCGCCAGCGAACCGGTGGCGATGCGGGTCTGCACGAGACGTGGCAGGTCGCCGTCGGCCGCGAAGCCCAGGTCGTCGAGCTGCGCCAGCGCGATGGCGGGATAGTCGTCGTACACGCTGACCACCTCCATGTCGGCGGGCCCCGCGTCCGCGTCGGCCCACAGCGCCGGCGCGCAGGCGCGCAGTCCCGTCCGCAGGCCATCGCCTTCCTGCTGATCGCCGTTGTAGTCGGCCGTGGCGGCGCGCAGCGTCACGTGCACGCCGGCCGGCCCGGCCTGCAGCACCACGGCGGCCGCCCCGCTCACCACCGGCACGCAATCCAGACGCGACAAGGGTTCGCACACCATGGGCGCGGCGAGATAGTCGTCGAGCGTGATGGGCGTGCGAAACGCGGCCTGCGCGTAGTCCGCCGCATGGGCACGCTGCGCGACGCACAGCGCCCCGTAATCGGCCCGGCCCACGCCGCGCTCGTTCATCTGCCGCTGCGTCACCATCGCAAACAAGGGATTCGGCCCGACGCAGCCCAGCGGACTGAGCAGATCCCGGGCGGTGCCGTTGTAGTCTCGGACCAGCGCGGTGAAATCGGCGCCGCCGAAGTGGTCGCCAGCCAGCAGGGCCACGGTGCGCGCCTGACCGGCCTGCAGCGCCAGCCAGGCCTGCCGCAGGAGGTTGACCGCGCTCGCGCCGCCGAGCTCGTCCTGCAGGCACCAGCGCAGGCGCAGCCCCATGCGCCAGGCGAAGTCGATGGCACGGTCCGGCTTGAGCGTGAAGGACGTCAGCCCAAGGCCATCGACGTCGCGCAGCCGCAGGCCCGCATCGTCCAGCGCCTCGCGCAGGGCCTGCGCCAGCAGGCCGGCCGTGGAAACGCCCTGCGGCGGATGCCGCATGAGCGGCGTTTCCGCGACGCCGGTAATGCCGATGGCCGTCGCCATCAGGCGCCCGCGCCGCGGCCGCCCGTGTCCCGCTCGGGCTCGCGCGTGAGCAGCAAGGTGACCACCGTGATGGCCGCCATGCCCATCAGAAACCAGGCCACCGGCGTGGCCGACTCGTAGTGGCGCAACAGCGCCATCGCGATCAGCGGCGACAGGCCGCCTGCGAAAACAGACGCGAGCTCGTGACCCAGCGCCAGCCCGGTATAACGCACCTCCGCCGGAAACAGCTCCGCGAAGTACGCCGGTTGCGTGCCGATCATGGCGGCGTGGCACACGGTATTGCCGAGGAAGAAAGCCAGGAAAATCCAGACGGTCTGCTGCGTCTGCACCAGCCAGAAAAACGGAAACGCCACCAGCATCAGTCCGGCCGCGCCGATCAGGTAGACCGTGCGCCGCCCGATACGGTCCGACAGATGGCCGAACCACACCAGCGTGCCGAGCTCGATGAACATCGAGAACAGCACGCCCCCGAGCATCACGTCGTTCGAGATGCCGAGAAACTTGCCGTAGGCGAGCGCGAACGCGAGGAAGATGTACGAACCCCCGTTTTCGGCGATGCGCAGGCCCATCGCCGTGAAAACCTGGCGCGGATACTTGCGGAACACCTCGAGCGCGGGCATGCGCGTGTCGCTCTTCTTGCGCGCGCGCACGAACTCCTCGCTCTCGGGAATGCGCTTGCGGATATACAGCCCGACGCCAAAGATGATGAAGCTGAGCAGGAACGGCAGACGCCAGCCCCAACTCATGAAGTCTTCGTGCGGCAGTTGCTGCGCCAGCATGAACACGCCCGACGACAACACGAAACCGCCCGCCACGCCAAGCTGGCTCCACGCCGAGAAGAAGCCCCGCCGGCGGCCATCGACCGCTTCGCTGATGAGCAGCACGCCGCCGCCCCACTCACCGCCCGCGGCCGCGCCCTGCAACAGGCGCAGCACCACCATGGCGATGGGCGCCCAGAACCCGATCTGCTCATAGGTCGGCAACAGACCGATCAGGAAGGTCGCCACGCCCATCAGGCCCAGCGTCCATTCGAGCGCGAGCTTGCGGCCATAGCGGTCGCCCACGTGGCCAAAAATCACACCACCCAGGGGCCGCGCGAAGAAGCCGACGGCGAAGCCCGCGAACGCGCCCATCGTGCCGAGCATGGGGTCGGTGCCCTTGGGGAAAAACAGCTCCCCGAACACCAGCGCCGCCGCCGTGCCGTAGATAAAGAAGTCGTACCACTCCATCGCATTGCCCGCGATGGACGCCACCACCACCCGCCGCGTGCGCTGCCGCTGCGCGTCCTCCTGGGCGGGTGCCGCCTCGATATGGCTGATCGTCATTGCTGCCCCTTGTCGTGTTGGTTGTTTGTCTACAGCATGTGGGCGCGACCACCGCCCTCGTGGCGGATCAGCGCATGACGCGATAGCCCGCCGCCTCGCGGTCCCAGGCGTCGACCGTGACGCCCTCTTCTCGCAAAGTGAACTTGCGCACCTTGCCGTTCTCGGTGCGCGGCAGATCAGGCATCAGCCGCACGTAGCGCGGGACCGCGAAGTACGGCATGCGGGGCTGGCAGAAATCCAGCAGTTCCGCCGGCTCGATCGGCTCGCCGCGCCGGCAGCACACGGCGGCCATCACTTCGTCCTCGGCAAGCTCCGAACGCACCGCATACACCGCCGCCGCCGCGATCGCGGGATGGGCGAGCAGTACCTGCTCGACCTCGTAGGAAGAGATGTTCTCGCCCCGGCGCCGGATCGCGTCCTTCATGCGATCCAGAAATCGGAAGTAGCCATCGCCATCGCGCACGACCCTATCGCCCGTGTGGAACCACAGATTGCGCCAGGCCTGGACCGTTTGCGCGTCCATGGCGAAGTAGCCGGTGGCGATGGCGTTGGGCACGCGCGGCCGCAGCAGCAATTCGCCCGGCTCGCCGTCGGCCACCGGCTGATCATGGGCATCCGCGACGCAGGCGTCGAACTCCGGCGCCACGCGGCCCATCGTGCCGGCGCGCTGATCGGCCAGGGTGCCGCCAATGGCGAAATTGGTTTCGGTCGAGCCATAACCTTCGAGCAGGCCGATGCCGGTGCGCGCCAGAAACTGCGCGTGAAAACGTTCGGGCACGCCGGGCGCCAGCGCGATACGGCAGCGATGCGCACGCTCGCCCGCATCGGCCGCGCGCGACAGCAGCATCGGCACCATGGCGCCGAGCAGATACGTGACGGTCGCGCCGGTCTGAGCCAGACGCTGGTAGTAGCGGCTGACCGAAAAGCGCGCATCGCAGGTGAGTTTCGCGCCCGCCAGCAAGGCTTGGAAACAGGCGTTGAGCGCGTTCGTGTGGAACAACGGCAGCGTGGTGTAGAGGTGATCGTCCGCGCCGATCTCCAGATTGCGCGCCGTCAGCACGCCCCACCAATAGAACTGCGCGTGCGGACAGCACACGCCCTTGGACATGCCCGATGTGCCCGAGGTGTAGAGGATGGCCAGCGTATCGCCCGGCGCCAGATCGGCCGCGAGCGCGCCCTCGTCGGGCAGCGCCGGGCGCACCCGCCAGGGCACCGGCATGGCGGGGGGATGCGCGGGCGTATCCAGCAGCCACACCTCGCGCAACGGCAGGCCCTGCGTGTCCAGCCCCGACAAGGCGTCGCAGGCGGCCTCGTCCGCGACGAGCAGCGTACAGGCGCTGTTGGCCAGCATATGGCGCAGCTGCATGCCGCGCGTGGCCGTGTTCAGCGGCACGACCACCGCGCCCAGCCAGGCGCAGCCGAGCACCAGCATCAGGAACTCGATGCGGTTGCCGGCCATCAGCGCGACGCGGTCGCCGCGCCGCACGCCGTGCGCCGCAAGCAGCGCCGCCCACCGTGCCGCCGCCGCTGGGGCTTCGGCGTAACTCAGCGTGCCGCCCGGCGCATGCACCCACGCGCGCGCGGGCCAGCGTTCGGCCTGCTGCATCAATAACGAAGGCAAAGTGACACGCCGCATAGCCGTGATTCCCCTTATTTTGCGCCACCCCGAGGCCAGCCAGCAGGGAGCGAAATCAGTCTAGGAATCAACTATTTATATGTCAAATTTATAGTTATTATTGTTCTTATAAATCTGGCTGATATAAGGGGCATGCATGGCGTTCGATCTGAACTTGATGCGGGTTTTCCTGACCGTGCTGGAAGAGCGCAGCGTGACGCGTGCCGCGCGCCGCCTCAACCTGACCCAGCCCGCGGTGAGCTATGCCCTCACCCGTTTGCGCAAGCAGTTCGACGACCCGCTGTTCGTCCGCACGCCCGCCGGCATGGCGCCGACGCCGGTGGCCTACGCGCTGGCCGAGCCCATCGAACGCGGCATGAGCGAGTTCGCCGAGGCCCTGGCCCTGCGCCAGACCTTCGATCCCACCCGCAGCGAACGGCACTTCCGTCTATCGATGTCGGATATCGGCGAGATGGTTTTTCTGCCCAGCCTGATGGAGAGGGTGCATGCGCGCGCGCCGAAGCTGAGGGTCGAAGTGCAGGAGGTGCCGCTCGAGTCGCTGCACGATGCGCTCAAGCGCGGCGAAGTCGATCTGGCCATCGGCAATCTGGCCGGCCTGGGGCGCCGCACCCGTCATGCCGACCTGTTCGCCGAACGCTATGTCTGCATGGGCCGACGCGGCCATCCCGTGCTGGCACAGGGCCTGACCCGGGCGCAATTCCGCCGGCTCGATCACATCATGGTGGCCGCGCGCGCCAGTGCGCACCGACAGCTTGAAGAGGTGCTGGGCGAGGCCGGCCTGCACCGGCGGCCCTACCTCACCCTGCCCCACTTCTCGGCGGCCGCCGAGATCGTGAAGCGCACGGACCTCACCGTCACGCTGCCGTACCGCGCGGCGCAATGGTTCAACAAGGCGGAGGAATTCGAGGTTTGCGCGCTGCCTTTCACGCTGGCGCCCTTGACGGTCACGGTGCACTGGCATCCGCGCTTCGAGCGCGATCCCGGCACCGTGTGGCTGCGCGACCTGGTGATCGACGCTTTGGCCGACGCGCCCGACGCCGCGCGCGCGTAGCGCCGCGCCGCTACACCCGTTGCAGCTCCATCAACACGCGGCGCGTCGAGAGCGGCCGGCCGGCGAGGTTGATGTCGAGCCGCTCGCGCAGCTCGCGGCGCAAGGTGGGCTCGAGCTGCGCGTCGTTGAAATCGGGCTCCCCTTCGTCGACGCCGTAGCCGATTTCGCGCAGCAGAATCCATTCGAAGCGTCGCAGCGCCCCCGCGGCCCGGCTGCCCTGCGCAAGCTGGGTCAACGCGGTTTCGTAGGCGTCGAACAGCACCGGATGGGCGTCCTCGCGCGGCAGCAGGCGCAGCAGGAGCTCGTTCATGTACCAGGCGGACATCAGCGCGGCGCCCCCGAGCGGGTGGATGCCATCGACTTCGGCCTTGGTGAGGGTTTTGACTTCGCTGGCGCCCGACCAGGACAGCATCAGGGGCTGGAAGGCGCTCAAGACCGGCCGCAGCACCGAATAGGGGCGCTTGGCCCCCTTCGCGACCATGGCGACACAGCCATGGTCACGCGAGAAGGTCTGGACGATCAGGGAGGTTTCGCGCCACGCGGTCGCGTGGAGCATGTAGGCACGGCAATCGTGGACGCGATGCGCCCGTTTACTCATAGCCCAGATCGCGCAGCGCGCTCTCGCGATCCGACCAGCCCTTGCGCACCTTGATGTAGACCTCGAGGTGCACGGGCTTGTCGAGCAGCTTCGCGATGTCCTGGCGGGCTTCGGTGGCGATGCGCTTCATGTGCTGGCCGCCGGCGCCGAGCAGGATGGGCTTGTGGCTGTCGCGTTCGACCACCACGCAGGCGGCGATGCGCGCGCCGGCGTCGTTTTCTTCCCATTGCTCGATCACGACGGTACAGCCGTAGGGCAGCTCATCGCCCACCAGACGGAAAATCTTTTCGCGCACGAGCTCCGCGGCGATGAAGCGCATCGGGCGGTCGGTGAGCGTGTCTTCCTCGAACATCGGCTCGCCTTCGGGCAGGCGTGTCGCGATCTCGTCGAGGAGCTGGTCGAGCTGGTGATTCTTGGTGGCGCTCACGGGCACCACGGCACCATAGGGATGCTGCGCCATCAGCTTGGCCACGAACGGAAACAGCTCGTCGCGGCTCTTGAGCGCGTCGATCTTGCTGATGGCCAGAATGGTGCGCTCGGGCGCGGGCAGCAAGGGCAGCAGCTTGGCGTCGCCGTCGGTCCATTTGCCGGCCTCGACCACGTGCACGACGACATCCACGTCGTTCAGGGCCTGCGTGACCACGCGGTTCATCATGCGGTTCATCGCGCCGCCGTGGCGGGTCTGGAAGCCCGGCGTGTCGACGAACACGAACTGCTCGTGCTCACGCGTGAGCACGCCATGGATGCGATGCCGGGTGGTCTGCGCCTTGCGCGAGACGATCGAGATCTTCGAGCCGATGAGGGCGTTGGTCAGGGTGGACTTGCCGACGTTGGGGCGACCCACGATGGCGACAAAACCGGTACGGGAAACGGGGGTGTTCATTTAACCTCTTGGGCCACTGCCACGGGCAGCGACAATTGCGCGGTCTTGCGCGCACGGCCGGATTTCTTGGCGGCCTTGGGCGGCGGGCTGACGGCCTGCGCCGCTTCCAGGGCCAGCTTGGCGGCGGATTGCTCGGCGGCACGCCGGCTCGCGCCCGCGGCCACCACCTTGATGTCGAAGCCGGCGACAGCGCACTCGACTTCGAACTGTTGACTGTGGGCCGCGCCATGCGTGGCAACCACGGTGTACACCGGCAGGGCCATCTTGCGGCCCTGCAAAAATTCCTGCAGCAGGGTCTTGGCGTCTTTGCCGAGGGTCTGGAGATCGACGCTCGCGAGCACGGGCTCGTACTGGCCTTCGATCACCTTGCGCGCGGCCTCGAAGCCGGCGTCGAGGAACACGCCGCCGAACAGCGCTTCGACCGTGTCGGCCAGAATCGACGGGCGACGGAAACCGCCGCTCTTGAGCTCGCCTTCGCCGAGGCGCAGAAACTGGGAGAGGTCGAGACGCTGGGCGATATCGGCGAGCGACGCCTGCTTGACGAGATTGGCGCGCACGCGCGACAGATCGCCTTCGTCGAGCTTGGGGTAGCGTTGATAGAGCATCGCCGCCACGACGAAGTTCAGCACAGAGTCGCCCAGAAACTCCAGCCGCTCGTTATGACGCGCACCGTGACTACGGTGCGTCAGCGCCTGTTCGAGCAGGGCCTGATCACCGAAGCGGTGACCGAGGCGGGTTTCCAGCGTGGCTAAAGACATGATCTATCAGTGAAAGCGGCCGATACGGCTGAGATCGCCAAAGTTCATCCAGACAAAGAAGGCCTTGCCCACGATATTACTGTCAGGAACGAATCCCCAGTAACGACTGTCGGCACTATTGTCACGGTTGTCACCCATGGCGAAGTAATTGCCCGGCGGTACTTTGCAGCGTACTCCATTGCGCAGGTACTGGCATTGGTCGGCGCTGGGAAACTTCCAGATCGGCCCAAAATCCTGCGAACGTTGCTCATCGAGCAGGATTTTGTGCTCAACGTCGCCCAATTTCTCTCGATACTGCGCGATGTAGGAGACGCGGTCGGGCTCGAAATAGTCGCCGTCACGGGTATGCGGCACCAATTGACCGTTGACGTAGAGCTTCTTGTCCAGATAGGCCACCTCGTCGCCCGGCAGGCCGACGATGCGCTTGATGTAGTCGACATCGGGATCCACGGGGTAGCGGAACACGACGACGTCGCCACGCGCCGGTTGCCCGACCTCGATCACCTTGCGATCGAGCACGGGCAGGCGAATGCCATAGCTGAACTTGTTCACGAGGATAAGGTCGCCCGATTGCAGCGTGGGCAGCATCGAACCCGACGGAATGCGAAACGGCTCGACGACGAACGAACGCAGCACGAACACGAACAGGATCACCGGGAAGAAACTGACCGCGTACTCCACCCACCACGGCGAGCGCATCGCGTCGTCGACGGCGACGCGGCGCTGGCGCTCGGCTTCCTGCGCGTCGCCGATCTGCGCGGCGGCCACCTGATCGGCCGCCGCCTTGGCACGGCGTTGCCGGCCGCGACGCAGCACCAACAGATCCAAAGCCCAGACGACGCCGGTCACGACCAGCAGCACAAAAAGAATCAGTGCAAAGTTCCAGCTCATTTATTACCGCCTCTTGGGGGTTTACTTGTCTTCCACCTGCAGGATGGCGAGGAATGCCTCTTGAGGGATTTCGACGCTGCCCACCTGCTTCATGCGCTTCTTGCCGGCCTTCTGCTTTTCGAGGAGCTTCTTCTTGCGGCTGATGTCGCCGCCATAGCACTTGGCCAGCACGTTCTTGCGCAACGCCTTGACGTTTTCGCGCGCGATCACTTCGGCGCCGATAGCGGCCTGGATCGCGACGTCGTACATCTGGCGCGGAATCAGCTCACGCATGCGCGACACCACGTCACGCGCCCGATAGCGCGCGTTGGAACGGTGCACGATCATGGCGAGCGCGTCGACGCGGTCGCTGTTGATGAGGAGGTCGACCTTGACCACGTCGGCCGAGCGGTACTCGAGGAACTCATAGTCCATCGAGGCATAGCCGCGCGACACCGATTTGAGGCGGTCGAAGAAGTCGAGCACGATCTCGGCCAGCGGGATCTCGTAGGTGAGATGGACCTGGCGGCCGTGGTAGGTCATGTTGATCTGCACGCCGCGCTTGTTGTTGCACAGCGTCATCACAGGGCCCACGTACTCCTGCGGCATGAACAGCGTGACCGTCACGATGGGCTCGCGAATGTCGTTGATCTTGCCGACTTCGGGCATGCGCGACGGGCTCTCGATGGTCAGCACCGTGCCGTCGCGCTGTTCGACTTCGTACACCACGGACGGCGCCGTGGTGATGATGTCCATGTCGAACTCGCGCTCCAGACGTTCCTGCACGATCTCCATGTGGAGCAGGCCGAGGAAGCCGCAACGGAAGCCGAAGCCCAGTGCCTGGGACACTTCGGGCTCGAACATCAGCGCCGCATCGTTGAGCTTGAGCTTCTCGAGCGAGTCGCGAAGTTGATCGTATTCGGAGCTCTCGACCGGATACAGGCCCGCGAACACCTGCGGCTTCACTTCCTTGAAGCCGGGCAGCGGTTCGGGCGCGGCCTTGCCGGCCAGCGTGATGGTGTCGCCCACCTTGGCGTGCGCCAGCTCTTTGATGCCGGCGATGATGAAGCCGACCTCGCCCGCCGACAGCTGGGCGCGCTGCTCGGACTTGGGCGTGAACACACCCGTCTGCTCGCACAGGTGGGTGGCACCGTTGGCCATGAACAGGATCTTGTCTTTCGGGCGCAGCGTGCCATTGACGATGCGCACCAGCATGACGACGCCGACGTAGTTGTCGAACCACGAATCGATGATGAGCGCCTGCAGCGGCGCCGTCGGGTCGCCCTTGGGCGCCGGGACGCGCGCGACGATCATCTCGAGAATTTCGTCGATGCCCACGCCGGTCTTGGCGCTCGCCAGGACCGCGCCGCTGGCGTCGATGCCGATCACGTCTTCGACTTCCTGGCGCGCGCCCTCGGGATCGGCCTGCGGCAGATCCATCTTGTTCAGCACGGGCAGCACTTCGACGCCGAGCTCGATCGCGGTGTAGCAGTTGGCGACGGTCTGGGCCTCGACACCCTGCGAGGCGTCGACGACGAGCAGCGCCCCTTCGCACGCGGACAGCGAACGGCTGACTTCATACGAGAAGTCGACGTGCCCCGGGGTGTCGATGAGGTTGAGGTTGTAGACCTTGCCGTCCTGCGCCTTGTAGTGCAGGGCCGCGGTCTGGGCCTTGATGGTGATGCCGCGCTCGCGCTCGATATCCATCGAGTCCAGCACTTGCGCCGACATTTCGCGATCCGCCAACCCGCCGCAGCGATGGATCAGGCGATCGGCCAGGGTCGATTTACCGTGATCGATGTGGGCAATGATGGAGAAGTTGCGGATATGCTGCATAAAGAGTTATTTAGGGACAGAGCAAACCGGGAAATCCGATGTCAGCCCGAGGCGCAGGGCGCCGGGCGCGTCAAACGGGGCAGAGCCCCTGGGCGCGGCGCCGGTGCCTGGCGCCAGCTGCCGGCAAGGGCGGCCGGCAAGGGCAAGGCGACGCAAAACAGTGTCCGCACGAGGTGCCGGCGTGGGTGCCGGCGGCGGATCGGACCAGGGGAGACCAAAAACGAAGGGGCGCCCAGCGCCCCCTCGTTTAGTGGCAAACAGCCATTTTAGCCGGTCTTGGCGCTTATTTGGACGGCTGCACTGCAACCCACTGCGCCTGACCGCCGCGGCGGTACAACAGACCCACCACCTTGGACTTATCCAGCTTGGACACGACCTTGTTGAATTGCTCGGCGTTGATGACGTCGGTGTCGTTCACGGCAAGCAGAATGTCGCCTTCCTGAAGACCCGCGGCAGCCGCCGGACCCTGGGCCAGGCGCACCTGCACGCCACCCTTGATCTTGAGCTTCTTCTGCATGTCGGCGGGCACATCGGCCACGCCCAGACCCAGATGGTTGGTCACTTCGGGCTTGGCTTCACGCTCGGCCTTGCCTTTGGCCTGAGCGGTCTGCTCGGCCTGCAGTTCGGCGACCTTGACGGTCAGCGTGACGCTGCGACCCTTGCGCCAGACTTCGATCTTGCCTTCGCTCTCCGGCTTGGTTTCGCCGACGATGCGCGGCAGATCCGACCAGCGCTTGATGGTCTCGCCATTGAACTTGAGGATCACGTCGCCCGGCTGCACACCGCCCTTCTCGGCGGGACCGTCCGGCTCGACGCTGTTCACCAGCGCGCCCTCGGCACGCGGCAGACCGATGGCATCGGCGACATCCTTGCTGACTTCGCCGATCTGCACGCCGATACGGCCGCGCGTGACCTTGCCGGTGGCGCGCAGCTGATCGACCACGCGCATGGCTTCGTCGATCGGGATCGCGAGCGAGATGCCCATGAAGCCGCCGCTGCGCGAGATGATCTGCGAATTGATGCCGACCACCTCACCCTGCATGTTCAGCAGCGGGCCGCCCGAGTTGCCGGGGTTCACGGCCACGTCGGTCTGGATGAACGGCAGATACTCGCCGGTGTCGCGGCCGATCGCGCTGACGATGCCGGAGGTCACGGTGGAGTCCAGGCCGAACGGCGAACCGATCGCGAGCACCCACTGGCCCTTCTTGAGCAGCTTGGTGTTGCCGACCGGCAGCGGCGTCATGCCCTTGGCTTCGACCTTGATCAGCGCGACGTCGGTGCGCTCGTCGGTGCCGATGACCTTGGCCTTGAATTCACGGCCGTCGGTCAGCGTGACGTAGATATCCGTCGCGTCGCTGATGACGTGGTTGTTGGTGAGGATGTAGCCGTCTTCGGAGATGAAGAAGCCGGAACCCACGCCGCGCGGCACGGTGCGCTCTTCAGGCTGCGCCTGCGGCGGCTGACGACGCGGACCCGGCGTCGGGCCGGGGGGCTGGAAGTCCGGCCCGAAGAACCAGCGGAACAGCTCGTACGGATCGCCGTTGCCGCCGCCAGGGCCACCGGGGCCTCCGCGCACGGGCACGGTGGCCGTGGTGCGGATGTTGACCACGGCCGGCTCGGCCTTCTCGACGATCGATGTGAAATCGGGCAGCACCCCGCCCGCGACGGGCGTCTGGGCATGTGCCAGTTGAGGCTGGGCGGACACCAGCATGGTCCCGACCATCATGGCCAGGAAAAAGCGCCGGAAAAAAGAGTTCGACACTGTAGTTGCGTTCATTACCTTGAGCTCCGTAAAGACCCCAACACCTTTTGCAGGCTTGTTCTTATTTGGCGGCTGGAGTGGGCACGTATTCGGTGCCTTGCGCGAGTTGTTCGAGCGTCGTCACCGGTACCTCACCCAACGCCGTCAACCAGAAATCTGCAATACGCGTTCCGTAAATGTTGATGGCACCGCGCTGGATCAGACCAGCGGGAGGATGCTGGTGGCGATCAGGATCGTAGGGTTCGATGAAGACCGAAATCGCCGCCAATCCATCCGACAGCACGACCTGGCTAACGGTTCCCTTGCCCATGTGCCGCGCGACCTGCATCACGGCCAGAAAACCTTGCGGCGCAGGAATGCGCCAGCCTTGCGCGACGAGATCGACCGGTTTCATGGTCATCTCGACCACCTTCCAGTCGCGGATGTTCCAGCGCGAGGACAGCTGCGCGGGATCGACATCGCTGCCCAGACGGATGGACGAGAACGAGACCTGCTCGATCACGCCCCGGCCCGGGTCGAAGGTCTGCGCCTTCAGCAAGAGATTGGTCTTCACGTCGGCACAGAGACGATAGCCGTAGCGCAACCCATCGCGCGGCTCGACGGTGATCAGCCGGCACTCGCGGTCAGCGACGCGGTGCAGCTTTTCTTCGGCACGAATCGTGTAATGCTTGGTGAGGTCGGCGGGATCGCCCAGCAGCAGACCCGGGAAGCGATCGCCACGACGGCGCTCCAGCAACACGGTCTTGTGCTCGGGCACGAGGCATTGGACGTCGTCGTTGTGACGCAGGTACTCGCGCGGCTGGCCGTCGAGGATCTCGAGGCGCTCGCGCTCACCGGTGCCATCGACCACGTGCACCAGACGCGACGACTGGATGACTTCGCCCTGTTGATACATGAACACGCCGGCGTAGTCCTGCTTGCGCGCGGCCTGCTGGATATCGGCGAGCAACTGAACCGGATCGGCGGACGGCGGTGCGCTTTGAGCCAGCGCGGCGCCGTGCAACGCCATGAGCGCCATCAGCGCACACGCGGCCTGCGCCGCGAAACGGCGTTGCCGCACTGCCATGCGCGTGAACGTCACTGCGCGCACGTCCTGCGACTGTGCCATCAACGCCCCGCTCCGGCCTCGAAGGAGACCTGGCGTACCGCGCTCGGGCCGGCCATCTGGCGATGGGCCTCGAGGTAATCGCGCAGGGGGCCGTCATCGGCGCCCGACGCAGCGGCGCCCGGCGCACCGGCGCCCGGCACGGCCGCGTCGGCCAGCACCTGGGTGGGCGCGGGGTTGATGCCGCCCGCCACGTAGGGCTGAGCGACCCAGGCCACGGTGGCGACCGCGGCGGCCACGGCCAGGCCGGACAGGCCCATGCGCAGGTGCGACCGGCGGCTGCGGCGCGGGGCGGCCACGATGGGCAGCTCGGCTTCGAGGGCGCGCGACAGGCGCGCCTGGAAGTCGGCGCTCGGCGTGATCACCGGCCCGGGGTTGCGCAACGCGTCACCGATGAGGTGATACGTGCTCCAGGTCTGACGGGCCTGCGGGCTCGTCAGGTTTTCGAAAAAGTCCTCGGATCCTTCGCCATCCATCCAGGCGGAAACCGATTCCTCCCATGAAGAATCGGCGATCTCGGACTTGGCTACTGTTTGCATGACTGCCACTCCTTACCAGCGACGCTCGGCATCGGTGTCAAGCAGAGGCCGCAACCGATTGGAAATGGCTTCGCGGGCGCGGAAAATGCGCGAGCGAACCGTACCAATGGGACAGTCCATGCTTTGGGCGATGTCTTCGTAACTCATACCTTCGATTTCACGCAGGACGATAGCGGTCCGCAGCTCCTCGGGCAATTCCTCGATCGCGGCGTTGACCGTCTCGGCGATCTCGCGGCTGGCGAACATCGCTTCTGGCGTGCTTATATCGGTTAGGTTGTCGGTTTCGTTAAAAGTTTCACCGTCTTCCGTTTCTATCGCATTGGGCGCGCTCGGGCGCCGCCCCTGGGAAGCCAGCCAATTTCGTGCCGTATTGATCGCAATACGATACAACCACGTATAGAAGGCGCTTTCTCCGCGAAACTGCGGCAGGGCCCGGTAGGCCTTGATGAAAGCCTCCTGCGCCACATCCTCGATCTCGGATGGGTCGCGGATCATCCGCGCCAGCAGGCGCAGTATCTTGCGCTGATACTTCAGTACCAGCAGGTCGAAAGCTTTCTTGTCGCCGCGTTGCACGCGCGCGACAAGTTCGGCGTCGACATCGCGTTCGCTCATGACGCCCCTCTGCGCGGCACCGCGCTGCGGTCGGCTGCCCGCGCCAGGACGCGCAGACGCCGCCATTGCTCAGGCGGCAGGCCTGAACGCCAGACGGTGCAGGTGATCTTGCTATTTGTAACACAGAAGGCCGTGGCGTCAAGCTCGAGATCGAGCCGGACGTGAGCCGGCGCCAGACGCGCCCGGCGCAGCGTGGCGCGGTGCCAGTGCCGCTGGCGGCGCACTCGCCAGCCGTCGGCCGCAGGCCCGGCGCTCAGGGCGCGCGGCGAGGCGCTGCGCTTGGGCAGACCCGCCCAACCCAGGCCACCGCCCAGCCCTGCCAGCGCGAGGCCGGCAAGCCAGACGAGCCCGTCGGCCATCCCGGCCGCCAGCGTTCCGGCCACCGCCGCCATGCCCACACCCCACGCAGCCGCAAGGCTGCGCAGCGCGCGGGCAAGGACGGGTTGGTGTACCGGAATCCGCAGAACGCCGGGGATGCGACGGGCGTCGACGCTCAACTCAGACCCGACGCACAGCCATCGAGCCGTTGGTGCCGCCAAACCCGAAGGAGTTGGACAGCGCCACGTCGATCTTCATATCACGCGCCTGGTTGGCGCAGTAATCCAGGTCGCACTCGGGATCCTGGTTGAAGATATTGATCGTGGGCGGCGAGATCTGGTTGTAGACGGCCAGCGTCGTGAACACGGCTTCGATACCCCCGGCCGCGCCGAGCAAGTGCCCGGTCATCGACTTGGTGGAGTTCACCACCAGCTTGTGGGCGCGATCGCCGAACGCGAGCTTCAGTGCCTCGGTTTCGTTCTTGTCACCCAGCGGCGTGGAGGTGCCGTGCGCGTTGACGTAATCGACCTCATCGAGATTGATCGAGCCGTTGCGCAGCGCATTGACGATGCCGCGACGCGGACCGTCCTTGTCGGGGGCCGTGATGTGATGCGCGTCGGAGCTCATGCCGTAGCCGACGAACTCGCCGTAAATGCGCGCACCGCGCTTCTTGGCGTGTTCGTATTCTTCGAGCACCAGCACGCCAGCGCCCTCGCCCAGCACGAAGCCGTCGCGGTCGCGGTCCCAGGGACGCGATGCGGTGGTCGGATCGTCGTTGCGCGTGGACAGTGCGCGCATGGCGGCAAAGCCACCGATGCCCAGCATCGACACGGTCGACTCGGCACCGCCGGCGACCATCACGTCGGCATCACCGTACTCGATCAGACGCGCGGCATCGCCGATGCTGTGCAGACCGGTGGTGCACGCCGACACGACGGCATAGCTCGGGCCCTTCATGCCATAGACAATCGAGAGCTGACCCGAGATGAGGTTGATCAACGAACCCGGCACGAAGAACGGCGAGATCCGACGCGGGCCCTTGGCCAGCAGGTCGGTCTGGGTTTCTTCGATACGCGGCAGGCCACCGATGCCCGAGCCGATGATCACGCCGATGCGCTCGGCATTCTCTTCGGTCACTTCCAGACCACAGTCGCGCCAGGCTTGCATGCCGGCAGCCAGGCCGTAATGGATGAAGGTATCCATTTGGCGGGCTTCTTTTGCCGGCACGAACTGGGTGACGTCGAAGTCCTTGACCTCACCCGCGATGTGCGTGGTCAGGCTGGACGGATCGAAACGGGTGATGCGGCCAATGCCAGAACGTCCGTTGACGATATTGTCCCAAGCGGTGGCTAGGTCATTGCCCACGGGGGACACGATACCCAGGCCGGTGATGACGACTCGTCGCTTCACGGATGACTCCTCAAACAGACAAAATAAAGGCGGTTTTCGGGAGGTACTGCGCGCGGCCCTCGCCGGCCGACCTGACCGCCGGGGACGTGCCCGGCCGGATCATGTGTCGCGGCAATTGCGCGGCAGCTTCCAGAAACCGCCCAGTTCCCGGCGCTGTTCCCGAAAAGGGCGCGCGCGGGAGGATACAGGCCAGCTTACTGCTTACCGTGCGAATTGATGTAGTCAATCGCTTGTTGCACGGTCGTGATCTTTTCGGCCTCTTCGTCGGGGATCTCGGTCTCGAATTCATCTTCGAGGGCCATGACCAGCTCGACCATGTCGAGCGAATCGGCACCGAGGTCGTCAAGGAAGGAGGACTCGTTCTTGATCTCGGCTTCGTTCACGCCAAGTTGTTCAGCGACGATCTTCTTGACGCGCTGTTCGATGCTTTCCATGCAGATCTCCAATTGGGAAAAATCCCGCGAATTATAGCCAAGCGCAGAGGAATGCAAACGCCAGGCCATGACAAAAATAACACCAGCATGCGAAAGACTGTTTTCAGCCCCTGGGAATGACGACCACGGAGGCCGCCACACATACCCTTCACATGCCTTGCCGAGGCCCCGTTGCGGCCGCCCGATAAAGACGGGGCTTGCTCGCTGGGGCACCCGGGCGGGTGCTGCGATGGTACGCCGGCGCGGCCAAGGCCGAGCCGTCGCACCGGAACTCATTGCATGTACATCCCGCCGTTGACGTGGAGGGTCGTACCCGTAATGTAACCCGCCTGCGGACCGGCCAGGAAGGCCACCGCGTGGGCGATATCGGCCGGGTCGCCGAGGCGGCCCAGCGGAATCTGCTGCAACAGCGCGGCGTGCTGGTCTTCGCCCAGTACGCGCGTCATGTCGGTGTCGATGAAGCCCGGCGCGACGCAATTGACCGTGATGTTGCGGCTACCCAGCTCACGAGCCAAAGCACGTGCCATGCCCGCCACGCCCGCCTTCGCGGCGGCGTAGTTGGCCTGGCCCGCGTTGCCGCTGGCACCGACCACGGAGGTCACGTTGATGATGCGGCCCCAGCGGGCCTTCATCATGCCGCGCAGCACGGCGCGCGACAGACGGAATACGGCCGCGAGGTTGGTGTCGATCACGGCGTCCCAGTCGTCGTCTTTCATGCGCATGGCGAGCGTGTCACGCGTGATGCCGGCGTTGTTGACGAGGATGTGCGGGCCGCCGCCCTCTTTGCCCAGCGTCTCGATGAGCGCTTCGGCAGCCTTGGTATCGGTCACGTCGAGCACCACACCGCGGCCGCCCAGCGGAGCCAGCGCTTCGTTGATGGTCTGCGCGCCGGCCTCGGACGTGGCCGTGCCGACGACGGTGGCGCCGCGTGCCGCCAGCTCGGCGGCGATGGCCTTGCCGATACCGCGCGTCGCGCCGGTCACCAGGGCAATCTTGCCCTCGAGTTCGTTCGAGTGTTTTTCCATGTCAGTTTCCGTGCACCACCGCGAGGGCGGCTTCCAGGGAGGCGGGATCGGTGATGGCCAGGCCCGTGAGCTCGCCGTCGATGCGCTTGGTCAGGCCGGTAAGCACTTTGCCGGGACCGCATTCGATCACATGCGTGATGCCCTGCGCCTTCATGGCCTGGAGGGTTTCGACCCAACGCACAGCATGCCATGCCTGGCGCACCAGCGCATCCCGGATCGCGTCCGGCGTATCCACGGTCGCGACATCCACGTTGTTGATGAGGGGCACCTGCGGGGCCACGACGTCGATGTCGGCGAGCGCGGCGGCCAACACCTCGGCGGCGGGCTGCAGCAGGCTGGAGTGGAACGGCGCCGAGACCGGCAGCAGCAGCGCGCGCTTGGCGCCGGCGGCCTTCGCGGCCTCGCAGGCACGCTCGACGGCGGCCTTGTGGCCCGCGATCACGACCTGAGCCGGTGCGTTGAAATTCACGGCTTCCACGATTTCGCCCTGAGCGGCTTCGGCGCAGGCGGCACGCACCGCGTCGTCGTCCAGGCCCAGGATGGCGGCCATGGCGCCGGTACCGACCGGCACGGCGGCCTGCATGGCGTCGGCGCGCACGCGCACCAGGCGCACGGCGTCTTCGAGCGCCAGCGCGCCAGCGGCCGTCAAGGCGGTGTATTCGCCGAGGCTGTGGCCGGCGACCAGCGCCGGCATCGGGCCACCGGCGGCACGCCACGCGGCGAAGCAGGCCATGCCCGCCGTCAGCATCGCGGGTTGCGTGTTGGTGGTGAGATTGAGCTGGTCGGCGGGACCCTGCTGGATCAGCGCGGCGAGGTCCTGACCCAGCGCGGCATTGGCACGCGCGAGCACATCGGCGACGGCGGCGTTACCTGCCCACGCATCGAGCATGCCGACCGCTTGGGAACCCTGACCGGGAAATACGAAAGCGACTTTCATGGATGTCCGTGATTTATGTTCGTTTCAATCGGGGCGTGTGACGCCCGGTTGCGGCGGACAGCGGGACACCGCTCGGGCGCCCCGCTCGCGCGGACGATCTGAACCTACATTCGGGCGAGCACAGAGCCCCAGGTGAAGCCACCGCCCACGCCCTGCATCAGCACGTGCTGGCCGGGTTTGATGCGGCCATCGCGGCGCGCCAGATCGAGCGCAAGCGGCACGCTGGCCGCCGACGTATTGGCGTGCTGATCGACCGAGATGACCACGCGGTCCGTGGAGATCTCGAGCTTCTTGGCAAGGAAATTGAGGATGCGCACGTTGGCCTGGTGCGGGACCAGCCAATCGAGCTGGTCGACGCCGATGCCGGCTTCCGCGCACACGGCGCGTGCCGAACGATCGAGCACCGTGACGGCCTGCTTGAAGACGGCCTGGCCATCCATGCGCAGGAACGGATCGCCCGTGACTTCGCCGTAGGCCACATTGCCCGCGGCACAGAGAATCTTGGTCTGGCTGCCGTCCGCATGCAGATGCGCGGCCAGAATACCGGGTTCGTCAGAGGCCTTGAGGACCACGGCACCCGCGCCGTCGCCGAACAACACGCAGGTGGCGCGGTCGTTCCAGTCGAGGATGCGGGAAAACACTTCGGCGCCGATCACTAGCGCGTTGCGCGCACGACCGGCACGCACGAAGCTGTCGGCGGTGGTCAGCGCGTAGACGAAGCCGGAGCAGACGGCCTGCACGTCGAACGCGGCGCCACCCTTCGCGCCGAGATTGGCCTGCACCAGGCAGGCCGTGCTCGGAAACACGAAATCGGGCGTGGAGGTCGCGACGATGATGAGGTCGAGGTCGGCGGCTTCGATGCCGGCGTCGGCGAGCGCGCGGCGCGCAGCCTCGGTGGCGAGCTGGCTCGTCGTCACGCCGCGTTCGGCGAGATGGCGCTGGCGGATGCCCGTGCGCTCGACGATCCACTCATCGGAAGTGACGATGCCACGCTCGGCCAGCTCGGCGGCCAGGGCATCGTTGGAGACGACGCGTTCGGGCAGAAACGAACCCGAGCCCGCGATCACGGAGTATTTCATGGACTTATCCATCAGGCATTGCCTCCTGCCGCATCACGCAACTGCACGCGCTCATTGATCTGCGCGACGGTCTGAGCCGTGCGCTCGAGCAGCTTGCTGACCACGGCTTCGCGTGCGCGTTGCAGCGCGAAACCATAGGAATACGCGTCGGCCGAGCCGTGGCTCTTGATGACCACGCCGCGCAGGCCCAGCAAGGCCGCGCCGTTGTAGCGCCGGTTGTCGACGCGGCGACGCAGGCGGTTGAGCACCGGCGTGGCCACGGCGCCGACCAGCAGCGTCACGATGTTGCGCTTGAATTCTTCGCGGATCACGCTGGAGAGCATCTTGGCCAGGCCTTCGACGGACTTCAGCACCACGTTGCCGACAAAGCCATCGCAAACGACGACGTCGACCGTGCCCTTGAAAATATCGTTGCCTTCCACGTTGCCGTGGAAGTTCAGCGGACTCGCGCGCAACAGCTCGGCCGCTTCCTTGACCACTTCGTTGCCCTTGATGACCTCTTCACCGATGTTGAGCAACCCCACGGTGGGGTTCTCGCGGTGATCGACGGCCTGCGCCAGCGCGGCACCCATGATGGCGAATTGCATCAGGTGCTCGGCGGTACAGTCGACGTTGGCCCCCAGATCGAGCACCGTGGTGGCGCGGCCGGTCTGGTTGGGAATGGAGGTGGCGATCGCCGGGCGGTCGATGCCGTCCAGCGTCTTGAGTACGTAGCGCGAAATCGCCATCCAGGCGCCGGTATTGCCGGCCGACACGCAGGCGTCGGCGCGGCCATCCTTGACGGCCTGAGCCGCCTGGCGCATGGAAGAATCTTTTTTGCGACGTAGCGCGACCTCGACCGGGTCGTCCATCGAGACGACCTCGGAGGCCGGTACGATTTCGAGGCGGTCGCGCGGCACCGAGCGTTGCTCGGCCAGCGCAGCCTCGATGGCATCGGGCAGTCCGACCAGCAGCAACCGGGTATCCGGGAACTGCCGGGCGAACTCGATCGCGGCCGGTATCGTAACGGGCAGACCGAAGTCCCCGCCCATGCAGTCTATGGCGATGCGTATCACGGGTGCCAGATCAGCGTCGAGCTGAGACGGTCTACCGGTTTACGAGAGACGACGCGTGACTTATTCGTCAGCCTTGGTCTTCAGGACCTTGCGACCACGATAGAAGCCGTTGGGGCTGATGTGGTGACGCAGGTGCGATTCGCCCGTGTTGGGCTCGATGGCCGTCGGGGGATTCGTCAGGAAATCGTGCGAGCGGTGCATACCGCGCTTGGACGGGGACTTCTTGTTTTGTTGAACAGCCATGATGACTCCTAGAAACGGGCCGCATTGTACGCGAATGCGGCACGAGTTGATCTCAATTCTTGCGCTTCAGTTGTTCCAACACCGCAAACGGTGATGGACGCTTGACTTCGGGCGACTCGACTTCTTCGTCCGAAACGGCCTCCTGCCCTGGGCAGACCTCGTGCCGGGGCACGTAGGGAATGCTCAGGATGAGTTCATCCTCGATCTGGGCCAACAGATCGAAGCGATGCGAACCCACCACCTTTTCGGGTAGTCTGGCCGCGGCCTCAAAATCTTCGTCCTGCTCATCGAGGTCGCCGAGGTCGTCTTCGAGATCGTCCTCGGATGCCACGAGTTGCAGCACGACGGTGGAATCCACCGAATACACAAAGGGTGCATTGCAGCGCTGGCACACCAGAATCGGCGCGGCTTGCACATGCAATTGCAGTAGCGGCTGACCGCCGATCACCGCGCCAGAACGGCTGGTGCCTTTTCCTTGCTCGCCCTGCACGGACCAACGGACCATGCCGGCGCCGCTCTCATCCGGCCGGGCCTGCTCGGGCAGACCCTCGACAAACCGGTCGAGCCGCACAATGGGGACTTCCCCGTGCGCGTGCCCACGCTGGTTTGCCATGGCGATGGCATCGATGCGGCGCACATCGAATCGCGGGTCATCCGAGGTTGCGCTCGACTTTCCCGTATTCGCCTTATCGTTCATGAGCTTCCTGCATCGAATGCGTGATGATTTTTGCGCACAATCCGCCGGGGCTGGGTTGGCACCTGGGGGGGACCTGGGGGGACCTGAAAAGGTCCCCGGGTTGGTACCCGGGTTGGTGCCCAGGCCGGTACCCAGGTTGGTACTCAGATTGCTACCCGGGTTGCTACCCAAAAGCGGAGCCTGCCCGCTGCCTCGCACAGCAAAATGCCGCAAAACGTTAGATAATACCGTGACTTACAGCCTACCGTCAAACTTGGCATGCCCGTCACACAGTCTGCAACAGCCGATTCGCCTCCCGCCCAAACCCGCCTGATCCTCGCATCGAGCTCGCGCTACCGCCGCGAGCTGCTGGCGCGCCTGCGCCTGCCGTTCGAGAGCATTTCGCCCGATGTGGACGAAACGCCACAACCGGGCGAAGCGCCCGCGGCGCTGGCACTGCGCCTGTCGGAAGCCAAGGCGCGCGTGATTGCAGCCCGGCACCCCGATGCGCTGGTCATCGGATCCGACCAGGTCGCCACCATCGACGGCAGCCCGATCGGCAAACCGGGCGATTTTGCCCGCGCCCACGCCCAGCTGACCCAGCTATCGGGCCGCGAGGTGGAGTTTCACAGTGCGATGGCCGTGACCGACGGCACGCGCACCGAGCGTGTCGATGTGGTCACGCGCTGCCGCTTTCGCGTGCTCACGCCGGCCGCGATCACCGCTTATCTGCACGCCGAAGAGCCCTACGATACCGCGGGCAGCGCCAAGGCGGAAAGCCTGGGGATCGCCCTGATGGATCGCATCGAGAGCGACGACCCGACCGCCATCATCGGCCTGCCGCTGATTGCCCTCACCCGCATCCTGGCCGGCTTCGGCTGGGATCCGCTCGACCGCGCGGGGCAGGCATGAGCGGCGCCCTGCACCTGATCCCGGTGGGTCTGGGCGAGTCGCCCGTCGAACGCTGGCTGCCGGCGGACGCCCGGGCACTGGCCGGCAAGCTCGACCTCTACATCGCCGAAAACGCCAAGACGGCGCGCGCCTTCCTGAAGCTGATCGGCACGGAGCGCCCGCTCCAGGAGATCACCATCCATACCCTGAGCGACAAGGCCGACGCGCGCCAGATCGAAACCTGGCTCGAGCCGCTGCGCGAGGGGCGCGATATCGGACTGGTGTCGGAGGCGGGCTGCCCCGCGGTGGCCGACCCCGGCGCCAAGGTGGTGGCCGTGGCCCACCGCCTCGGCCTGCCGGTGCGCCCCTGGGTCGGCCCCTCCTCGATCCTGCTCGGCCTGATGGCGAGCGGGCTCGACGGGCAGCGCTTCGCGTTCCACGGCTACGCCCCCGTGGATCCGGCCGAGCGGGCCAAACAATTGCGCGCATGGGAACAACACTCGGCCAAAAACGATCAGACCCAGATGCTGATCGAAACCCCTTATCGCAACGCCGCCATGTTCGGCACCCTGCTCTCCGCGCTGCGCGGCGACACGCGCCTGTGCGTGGCGCGCGCCCTGACCACCGCCCAGGAATGGGTCATGACCCGCACCGTGGCGCAATGGAAGCAGAGCCCGCCTCCCGACCTCGACAAACAGCCGACGCTGTTTCTGTTCCTGGCGGCCAAATGACGGGCGCGGCACGCTTCGGCGCGGCGGCGCTCGCCCTCCTGGCCCTGGCGGGCTGCGCCAGCCGGGGTCCGGCGGGGCTCGATCTGGACACTTCCGTCACCGCGCAAGGCCAGAGCAGCCGCGCACGCTATGTGGTCCTGCATTACACGACGTCCGACGACGCCCGGTCGCTGCACATCCTGTCCACCGCGAAGGTCAGCTCGCATTACCTCGTGGCCGAGGCCCCGGCGGGCAAGGTCTATCGCCTGGTCGACGAGAATCGGGCGGCCTGGCACGCGGGCGCCAGCGCCTGGTATGCCCAGCGCTCGTTGAACTTCACGTCGATAGGCATCGAGGTCGTGAACCCCGGCTTCACCGAGGGGCCGGGCGGCGAGCGTGTCTGGCATCCATATCAGCCGCGGCAGATCCAGACACTCGTCACCCTGCTGCAGGATGTCATCCGGCGTCATGGCATCGCGCCCGAGAACGTGGTGGGCCACAGCGACATCGCCCCGCAGCGCAAGCTCGATCCCGGCCCGCTCTTTCCGTGGCGCCAACTCGCGCAAGCCGGCATCGGCCGCTGGTACGACGAGGCCGGGGCCGCGCAGCACCTGGCCCGCATGCAGACGACGGGCCTGCCCGACGTGGCGTGGTTTCAGCAACAGCTGGCGCGCCTGGGCTACGACACGCCGCAGCACGGCCAGCTCGACCGGGCGACCATCAACGTGCTGGCGGCATTTCAGATGCACTATCGCCCCGCCACCCACGACGGCCAGCCCGACATCGAAACCGCGGCCATCATGCTCGCCATGCCCTGACGGGTGCGGCGGCACCGCGGCCGCTCAGGCCGGGCTCGGCCGGCGCCGCCACCACGCGACGACGCGCCAGCCCAGCAGCACGGCGAGCACGCCGGCGTAGATGAGCGGCTCGCGCAGATCGTTCTTGCCGGCCTTGTGCCACCAGTAGTGCAGGATGGCCAGCAGGCCGATCACGTACACCGCACGATGCAGCGTCTGCCAGCGCTTGCCGAGGCGCCGCATCGCGGCCTGCGTGGAGGTGAGCGCAAGCAGGCTCATCAGCACGAAAGCGGCGAATCCCACGGCGATGAACGGCCGCTGCCCGAGGTCCTGCAGCATCGCGGCGGGATCCAGCCCGCGATCCCACCACACCCAGGTACAGAAATGCAGGCTCGCATAGAAAAACGCGAACAGCCCGCACATGCGGCGCAGCCGCACCAGGGCCGGCTGGCCCAGCAGGCGCCGCAGCGGCGTGATCGCCAGCGTGACCAGCAGGCAGACGAGCGTCCAGGTGCCGGAGGATCGCGTCAGGAACTCGACGGGATTGGCGGTGAGACCATCGTTGAACCCCAGCCAGATCCAGCGCAGAAACGGCATCAGGCCCAGCAGGAACAGAACGGGCTTGAAGCGCGCGATGGCGCGCGCCGACCAGGCGGGATGCGGCGCGGGCGCCGCGGGTGCGCGACTCACGCCCGTACTCCGGTAAACAGCATCAGTAGTTCGCCTTCAGATCCATGCCCTGGTAGAGCGACGCCACCTGGTCCGCGTAGCCATTGAAGGCCAGGGTCTTGCGCTTGGGCGTGAACAGACCGTCCTCGCCGATGCGCCGCTCCGTGGCCTGGCTCCAGCGCGGATGCGGCACGTCGGGGTTCACATTGGCATAGAAGCCGTACTCCTGCGGGGCGGCCTTCATCCACGAGCTGACCGGCTGCTTCTCGACCAGACGGATCGCCACCAGGGACTTGGCCGACTTGAAGCCGTACTTCCAGGGGACGGCCAACCTCAAGGGCGCCCCGTTCTGCTTGGGCAGCACCTTGCCGTACAGGCCGAACACCAGCATGGTCAGCGGATGCATGGCCTCGTCGATGCGCAGCGCCTCGACATAGGGCCAGTCGAGCACCGCCGAGCGCACGCCGGGCATGTTTTCGCGCTGCACCACACTGACGAACTCGACGTACTTGGCCTTGCTGGTCGGCTGGACCTGCTTGAGCACCTCGGCCACCGAATAACCGACCCACGGGATCACCATGGACCAGCCCTCGACACAACGCAGCCGATAGACGCGGTCTTCCATGGGCGCGAGCTTGAGCAGCGTGTCGATGTCGAACGTCGCCGGCTTCTCGACCTCGCCCTCGACCTTGACCGTCCAGGGCCGCACCTGCAGCTTGCCTGCATTGGCGGCCGGATCGCTCTTGTCGAGGCCGAACTCGTAGTAGTTGTTGTAGGTGGTGACGTCCTTGATGGGCGTCTGCTTTTCCATCACCGAGAAGGGCGACGCCCGGCCCGGCAGGGCGTCGCCCTCGGCGCGCGCCCAGGCCGGCAGGCTCAGGGCCGCGGCGGCGGCGCCGGTGCGCAGCATCCACTCTCTGCGGGACTGCCAGACGGATTCGGGGGTGATTTCGGAGGGCAGGACATCGCCCGGCTTGCGTACGAACATGCGTTTCTCCCGAGAACGCGACGCTCGCGGCACATGACGCGCCGCGCAGCATCCAATACAGGATAGACGGAACCGCCCAGCGATTTATTCCCGTTTCTCCCGCAACGTTCAGACAGGACGGGCACGGCGGCGTTCCCGGCACGGCGGGAACGCGGAGGCGGCCTGATGTCGACGCGCCGACTCGGGGCGCTATGCCGGCGCGCCCATCCGGGGCGCTATGCCGGCGCCCGCCGACCCGGGGGCCTTATGCCGGCGCGCCGACCCGGGGCTTGAGCCAGGCCGACATGGCGGCCACGCTGTCGACCACGGCCTGCGGGGCGCAGCCCTCCAGATCGCTGATCGGATGGGCACCGTACGAGACGCCCAGCCCGTGCACGCCCGCGTTGACGGCCATCTGAAGATCATGGGAGGTATCCCCGATCATAAGCATGTCGGCGGGCTCGGCGACGAGCTCGCGCATCAGCTGGTGCAACATCTCGGGATGCGGCTTGCTGAAGGTCTCGTCGGCGGTGCGGGTGGCATCGAACATATGACGCAGACCGGTCGCGGCCAGCACGCGGTCCAGGCCCACCCGGCTCTTGCCGGTGGCGACGGCCAGACGCACATTCTGGTTGGCCAGGTCGGTCAGCAGCTCGCGCGCGCCGTCGAACAGACGCAGCTCGGGGTCGCGCAACAGGTAATGAATGCGGTAGCGCTCCAGAAACCGCGGCAGTAGGGCCGGGGTGAGCTCGGGGACGGCACGGCGAAGCGCGCTCTCGAGCGAGAGCCCGATCACCCAGCTCGCCGCCGAAGCGGTGGGCACGGGCAGGTCCAGATCGCGACAGGCGTTCTGGATGGCGGCTACGATGCTGTGGGTCGAATCCATCAGCGTGCCATCCCAATCGAACACCACGAGGGAATAGGCCATGTCAGGCGGTCTCCAGTTGCTGCAACAGCTTTTGGCAGGCGGCCGGCAGCTCGGCCGTCAACCTGAGGGTTTCGCCCGTCAGGGGATGGGCGATCGTCAATTGGTGTGCATGCAGAAACATGCGGTTAAAGCCCATGCGCGCGAACCGGGCGCGGGTTTCATCCGGCCCGTATTTATCGTCGCCCACGATCGGAAAGCCGCTGCCGGCCAGATGCACGCGGATCTGGTGGGTGCGACCGGTGCGCAGCTCGGCGTCGACCAGGCTGTAGCCGCCGAACCGCTGCCTGAGGCTCACGATCGTATGGGCAAACTGGCCGTCGGGGTCGACGCGCACGCGGCGCTCGCCGCTCTGGGTGGTCCATTTGGTGAGACCCAGCTTGATGTGCTGGCGGTCGTTGACCCAATCGCCCTCGACCAGCGCGTAATAGTGCTTGTTGCCCTTGCCCTCGCGCAGCATGGCGTGCAGGGCCAGCAGCGCGCTGCGCTTTTTGGCGACCATCAGCAGCCCGGAGGTCTCGCGGTCGAGGCGATGCACCAGCTCCAGAAAGCGGGCCTCCGGGCGCGCCGCGCGCAGCTGCTCGATCACGCCGAACGACACGCCGCTTCCGCCATGGACGGCAACGCCCGCGGGCTTGTCGATCACCAGCAGGGCGTCGTCTTCGAACACGACCGGAAACTCTGAAGCAGGAACGGGCTTGGGCGCGCCGGGGTCGGGCAGCCGCAGCGGCGGCACGCGCACGATGTCGCCCGCCTGGACCCGGTATTCGGCTTGAATACGTCCCTTATTTACGCGAACCTCGCCGCCACGGATGGCTCTGTAGATATGACTTTTGGGGACACCCTTGCACAAACGCAGCAAGAAATTGTCGATCCGCTGGCCGGCCTGCTCGGCATCGACCTCGACCAGGCGCACCTGGGGAACAGCAGGGGAACTTTGTTTGCGCATTGCGGAAAGCGGCATATAATCGGGACAGCCTGAAGGGGCTGAACTGAGGGGGCTGACCTGCGAGAGCTGTACCAGCCGTCTGGCGTTGAGATGCGGATGTTGTTTGGAATCGCTTGAATGAATTCATTTCAAGCTTTAAAAATTCCAGCGATCCACGCGTCTCCGTCGGGCGCGTAGGCCAACATTGTACCGCCTGCTCGTTCAGCTCCGGGGTCTCTTGGTCGCCGGCTCGACCGAGTCCTGCCGGACGGTGGTGTGGCACGCTTTGCCCGCCTTCCTGGTATGACCGTCGCAAGTCGCAAGCGGCTCTGAAGCACCGCAAGAATCGTCGCTAATATTTATACGCACCAGGTGCGCGCAGGACATCCCGCCGCACCTGACGTTCACAGCAATCTTTTCGTCAACCACAATTCAGTGAAGCTGACCCCCCTGCTGAAAGAACCCCGTGCCGCACACCGGCACGACGTGCCCGCCTGACCCGCGGCGGATACGCCTGGGCGCAGCCCAGGTACGGTCCGCATTCTTCTTGCCGCTTCAGTCCGCAGCCCGAGTGACCCGAGGTCACGCGCCGATATCGGCGCGTCATGACAACGGAGAAACCCTCTCATGAAGCGCATGCTGTTTAACGCGACGCACCAGGAAGAACTGCGCGTCGCGATCGTCGATGGGCAAAAGCTCATCGACCTCGACATCGAAACCGCCGGCCGCGAACAGCGCAAAGGCAACATCTACAAAGGCGTCATTACCCGCATCGAGCCTGGTCTCGAAGCCTGCTTCGTCAACTACGGCGAAGATCGCCACGGCTTTCTGCCCTTCAAGGAAGTCGCCCGCACCTACTTCAAGGAAGGCGTGGACGTGCGCACGGCGCGCATCCAGGACGCCCTGCGCGAAGGCCAGGAGCTGATCGTCCAGGTCGAAAAAGAAGAACGTGGCAACAAGGGCGCCGCCCTGACCACCTTCATCTCGCTCGCCGGCCGTTATCTGGTCCTGATGCCCAACAACCCCCGTGGCGGTGGCGTTTCGCGCCGCGTCGAGGGCGAGGACCGCCAGGAACTGCGCGACACGATGGAACAGCTCGACGTGCCCCAGGGCATGAGCATCATCGCGCGCACGGCCGGCATCGGCCGCAACGTCGAAGAGCTGCAATGGGACCTGTCCTATCTGATGCAGCTCTGGAGCGCCATCGATGTCGCCGCCCGCGACAACGCCGCCCCGATCCTGATCTACCTCGAGTCCAGCCTGGTCATCCGGGCCATCCGCGACTACTTCTCGCCCGAAATCGGCGAGATCCTGATCGATACCGACGAGATCGCCGATCAGGCCACCGCCTTCATGGCCGTGGTGATGCCGGACAACGTCCAGCGCGTGAAGCGCTATCGCGACGACATCCCGCTGTTCTCGCGCTTCCAGATCGAACACCAGATCGAAACCGCGTACTCCCGTACCGTGCAACTGCCCTCGGGCGGCGCGGTCGTCATCGACCACACCGAAGCCCTCGTGGCGGTGGACGTCAACTCGGCACGTTCCACCCGTGGCGCCGACATCGAGGAAACCGCCCTGCGGACCAACCTCGAAGCCGCCGACGAAGTGGCCCGCCAGCTGCGCCTGCGCGACCTGGGCGGTCTGATCGTGATCGACTTCATCGACATGGAGGACAGCAAGAACCAGCGCGCCGTCGAACAGCGCCTGCGTGATGCCCTGCATTTCGACCGTGCCCGCGTCCAGATGGGCAAGATCTCGCGCTTCGGCCTGATGGAACTGTCGCGCCAGCGCCTGCGTCCGGCCCTGAACGAAGGCTCGCACATCACCTGCCCGCGCTGCACCGGCACCGGCGTGATCCGCGATGCCGAATCGAGCGCGCTGCAAGTCCTGCGCCTGCTCCAGGAAGAAGCCATGAAGGAAAACACCGCGGCGGTGCACGCCCAGGTGCCGGTCGACGTGGCCACCTTCCTGCTGAACGAAAAGCGCGCCGACATCGCCAAGATGGAAGCCCGCCTGAAGGTCAATCTGGTGCTGATCCCCAACAAGCACCTCGAGACCCCGCATCACCACATCGAGCGCCTGCGCCACGACGATCCCCGCCTGGAAGACACCAAGACCAGCTTCGAGCTGGCCGAGGCCCCGGCGACCGAAGTCGCCTGGCAGCCCAGCGAAAACGAAGTGAAGTCGCGTCCGGAAGCGCTGGTCAAGGGCATCACGCCCTCGCAGCCCGCTCCGGTGTCGACGCCGACGCCCGCCACCGCCGCACCGGCCCCGGCCGCCGGCTCGGGTCTGGGCTGGTTCAAGCGCCTGACCAACTGGCTGACCGGTGGCGGCGACGCCAAGCCGGCTCCGGCCGCCGAAGAAACCCCGGCCAAGCGCAACAGCGGTGGCCGCGGCAAGCGCGCCCATGATGGCCAGGAGCGCCGTGGCGAACGTCATGGCTCCGACCGCAACCGCAATCGTCGCGGCAATGCCGAAGGCGAAGCGGCAGAAGGCGGTCGCCATCAGGTCCGTGGTGGCCGTCGTGGTGAAGAACGCGCCGAACGCGGTGCCGAACGCGGCGAGCGTCCTGCTCGCGGCGAACGCCAGGCTGACGGCCGCGCCGAGCGCGACGCCCAGCAGGCCGCCGCCGTCCAGCAGAACCGCAACGAACGCGCCGACCGCCCGGCTCAGCCCGAGCTCAACGAAGACGGCACGCCGGCACGCAGCGGCCGCAACCGCCGTGGCCGTGGCCGCAACCGTCGCGAAGAAGGCGCCAGCGACGCGCCGATGAGCGAGCAGGAAAGCATGGTCGCCGCCCTGGCGGAAAGCGTGGCGCAGGCCCTGCCGGCCAGCACCCCCGCTGCCGCCCCGGTGGCGCCGGCTGCCCAGCCCGCTGAAGCCGCCACGGATGCCGATACCGGCGTGGATGCGATCGACGGCACCGACACCGGTGAAGCCGGTGCGGATCCGGAACGCAAGCGCCGCCGCCGCCGCAGCCGCCGTGGCCGCCGCAGCCAGGAAGACGGTACCGTGCTGAACGCCGATGGTCAGGCCGAAGACGGCGATGCCGCCGACGACGCCGCAGAAGCCCCGTTCGTGGCGCCGCAACACCCCGAAGCCACCGAAGGCGCACCGGTCACCCCGGCGCCGTCGCAGGCCGTGACCCCGGTCTCGGCACCGGTCCAGGAAGCCCCCGCCGCGGCGCCGCAAGCGCCCGTCCAGGTGGCAGCCGCCGAGGAAGCACCTGCTGCTCCCGCGCCGGTCGAGCCGGTCAAGGTCGAGGCCCCGGCCGACGCCCTGGCCGCACAGCCGGCCAGCAGCGCAGCCGCCGAACCGGCCGCGCCGGCTCCGGCGCCCGTGACGCCGCCCGCGGCGCCGGTCGAAGCGGCCCCCGCCGCTGCGGCACCGGTCGCTCCGGCTGCTCCGGCACCGGCTGCTCCGGCTGCTCCGGCACAGGCTGCCCCGGCTGCCCCGGCTGCCGCCCCGATCGTCGTTCGCGGCGAGCAGGCGCTGAACGCCGTGGTCAACGCCGCCGGCCTGACCTGGGTCCAGACCAACCCGGAACGCCACGCGCAAACGCAGCAAAGCATCGCTGCCACCCAGACGCCCGTGCGCCTGGGCCGTGAGCGCAAGCCGGTGGCTGCCGTCTCGAACGAACCCCTGGTTCAGGTCGAAACGCAGCACTGATGCGACGGCGGGCTTCCCGCCTCGCCTCTCACCGCGGCAGCGCCGCAGCGAAACCGCCCTCTTCGGAGGGCGGTTTTTCATGGGCCGCCCGAATTCGCCGTGGCGTCACCGCGGCGCGCGGCCAATAAAAAACCCGCCTCGCGGCGGGTCGGTACTGAAGCGCCGGCGCACGGGCCGGCGGGGCTTCAGAACTGGTACACGTACGTCAGCTGCGCGACGTCCAGGCCCGGGTTCGGGCGCTTGATGCCGGCATTCGAGAAATGCGAATAGCGCAGGCCGATGCGGTTGTTCTTGTTGATCAGGAAGCCCAGGCCGATGTGATCACCGAACTGGAAGGCGGTGCTGATCTTCTCGTCGGCAAAGTGCGTCGAGCTGAACACCGTGGCGCCGATACCGGCTTCGATGAAGAAGCGCTCGCCGGTCCACCAGCGGAACATCGGGATCGCGTTGGCCTGCCACACATGGCCGGGGTTGCGCGAGCCGTTGGCCTGCCAGTACGACACGCCGAGTTCGGGCGTCAGATCGAGGCGACCCCAGTTGCCACCAAACTCGTACGACCAGACCGAGGGGGTTTCGTAGTTGAGGGTCAGGCGCTTGTAGTGATCGCCGATGCCGAGGTGCAGACCCACACCTCCTTGCGTGCCCTGCTGTTGAGCCTGGGCCACGCCACACGTTGCAAGCAGCGCACCGATCACGGCAGCCAGGACATTTTTCTTGTATTTGCCTTGCATGAGAGAGAACTCCAATCTGATCAGGAAGCAACACAACTGACATTATCAGAAAAGAGCTCATAGGAACGGTCTGATTGTGTACGCCGCGCAACACCTCAAACACAAAATCGTGTGGTAGCTGGAGCAATCAAATCCATTATCCGCAAGGGTGGAATAATCCGCGGCCGCGAGCGCGCGCGAACGGGTTCGAGGCCCAAAGAAAACGGGCCGCGATAGCGGCCCGTTCGGGTCAAGCGAGAGGGGCTGCGATCAGGCCGCGGCCACCACGTCGGCCGACTGGTTGCTCAGCAAGGCCAGCAGACGCGCGATCTCTTCGCGCAACTGGCGGCGATCGATCACCATGTCGATCGCGCCCTTCTGCAGCAGGAACTCGGCGCGCTGGAAGCCCTCGGGCAGCTTCTCGCGCACGGTCTGTTCGATCACGCGCGGACCGGCAAAACCGATCAGCGCCTTGGGCTCGGCAATCACGACATCGCCCATGAAGGCGAAACTGGCGGACACGCCGCCCATGGTCGGATCGGTCAGCACGCTGATGAACGGCAGGCCCTCGGCCGCGAGGCGGGTCAGCATCGCGTTGGTCTTGGCCATCTGCATCAACGACAGCAGGCTCTCCTGCATCCGCGCGCCGCCCGAGGCCGCCACGCAGATGAAGGGGGTTTTGTGCTCGAGCGCGGCCTGAACGCCACGCGCGAAGCGCTCACCCACGACCGAGCCCATCGAGCCGCCCATGAATTCGAATTCGAAGCAGGCCAGCACCGTGGGCACGCCGCGAATCGCGCCGCTCATGACGATCAGCGCGTCGGTTTCACCGGTTTGCTTGGTGGCTTCGGCCAGACGCTCGGGATACTTGCGGGTGTCCTTGAACTTGAGCGAGTCGACCGAACGCGTGGTCTGACCGATCTCGACCCGGCCTTCGACGTCGAGCAGCGAATCGATGCGCGCGCGCGATCCGATACGCATGTGGTGATCGCACTTCGGGCAGACGTGCAGGTTGGCGGCGAGGTCTTCGCTGTACAACACCGATTCGCAGGATGGGCACTTCACCCACAGGCCTTCCGGCACGCGACGCTGGCCGCTGTCGCTGGTTTTATTGATGCGAGGCGGCAGGAGTTTTTCGATCCAGCTCATTATGGGTTCCCGTGGGGTGACGCGCCCGGTCAGGCCGGCGCGTTGATTCGTTTGACTTGATCCAGCGCCTGCCGGATCGTGGAGAGCCAGTCGCCGGCGGCCTTGACGGCGGCGTCGGCCTGCTGCGCGGCCGGCGCTTGCGCGACAGCCTGCTCCATGGTTTCGATCAGCTTGCTGCCGATCACGACCGCGTCGGCGTGTTCGGCGATGCGAGCCGCACTCTCGGCGTCGCGGATGCCGAAGCCCACGCCCACCGGAATGCTGACGTGGCGGCGGATCAGCGCGAGCCGCGCCGCCACATCGTCGGTATTGAGACTGCCCGCCCCCGTCACGCCCTTGAGCGAGACGTAGTAGACGTAGCCACGGGCGACCTGCGCGATTTTCTGGATGCGCGCGTCGGTGGACGTGGGGGCCAGCAGGAAAATCGGCGCCACGCCCGCGCGGTCGAGCATGACGGCAAAGGCGTCGACCTCTTCGGGCGGATAGTCGACCACCAGCACGCCGTCGACACCGGCGTCGTGGGCGCGCTGCGCGAAGGCCTCCTGGCCCATGCGCTCGATCGGATTCGCGTAGCCCATCAGCACGACCGGCGTTTCGGTGTCGTCGCGGCGGAACTCGGCCACGAGCTCCAGCACGCGGGTCAGGCCCACGCCCTGCGCGATCGCGCGCTCGGCGGCGCGCTGGATCACCGGACCATCGGCCATCGGATCGGAAAACGGCACGCCCAGCTCGATCACATCGGCGCCCGCGCGCACCAGTGCGTGCATCAGCGGCACCGTGGCGGCCGGCGAAGGATCGCCGGCGGCGATATAGGGAATGAGCGCCGAAGCGCGCCCGGCGGCGGACACGCGGGCGAACGCCGCGGAAATGCGTTGGTTGTCGCTAGTCATGGCGCGGGTATCAGAGTTCGATGCCGGCGCGCTCGGCGACGGTGTGCATGTCTTTGTCGCCCCGGCCGGACAGATTGACCAGGATCACCTTATCGGAGGACAGCGTGGGGGCCATCTTCACGGCTTGAGCGATGGCGTGCGCGGACTCCAGCGCGGGCATGATGCCCTCGATGCGGCAGCAGTCGTGGAAGGCGGCGAGTGCTTCGTCGTCGGTGATACCGACGTAGCGCGCACGGCCGGCGTCCTTGAGCCAGGCATGCTCGGGGCCCACGCCGGGATAATCCAGGCCGGCCGACACCGAGTGGGTTTCCTGGACCTGGCCATCGGCATCCTGCATCACGTAGGTGCGGTTGCCGTGCAGCACGCCCACCTGACCCGCGGCCAGCGAGGCGGCGTGACGGCCGCTTTCCATGCCTTCGCCCGCGGCCTCGACACCGATCAGCTCGGTGCCTTCGTACGGGATGTAGGGGTGGAAGATGCCCATGGCGTTGGAGCCGCCGCCCACCGCCGCCACCACGTAATCGGGCTGGCGGCCAATGGCTTCGGGCATCTGCACCAGGCATTCGTTGCCGATCACGGTCTGGAAGTCACGCACCATGCGGGGGTACGGGTCCGGACCGGCCACGGTGCCGATGATGTAGAACGTGTTTTCGATGTTGGTGACCCAGTCGCGCATCGCTTCGTTGAGCGCGTCCTTGAGGGTGCGCGAGCCGGAGTTGACCGGCACGACGGTGGCGCCCAGGAGCTTCATGCGATAGACGTTGGAGGCCTGACGGCGGACGTCTTCGCTGCCCATGTAGACCACGCACTCCATGCCGTAGCGGGCCGCGACCGTGGCGGTGGCCACGCCGTGCTGGCCCGCGCCGGTCTCGGCGATCACGCGCGGCTTGCCCATGCGGCGGGCGAGCAGCGCCTGGCCGATGCAGTTATTGACCTTGTGCGCGCCGGTGTGATTCAGATCCTCGCGCTTGAACCAGATCTGGGCACCGCCCAGACGTTCGGACCAGCGGCGGGCGTGATACACCGGACTGGGACGGCCCACGAAATGCTTCAGCTCGTAGTTGAAGGTCTCGAGGAACGCCGGGTCCTGGCGGCTGGCCTCATAGGCCGCGCGCAGCTCGTCCAGGGCGTGCATCAGCGTTTCCGCCACGAACACGCCGCCATAGGGGCCGAAGTGGCCTTGAGGATCTGGAAGGTCGTAAGGTTTCACAAACATCTCGCTTTCGCGGCGTTCCGGCAAGGGAAACGCCATCAAGTCGCCCAGGGGGGTCTTGCCGTGCAAGGCTGACCGGCGGCTGCCGGTCAGCAACCCGTCATTTTACCCGAGGCGGGGCATTCCTGCCCCACCCCGCCGGGCCGGACGGGCGTCGCGTCAGAGCGACTGACCCAGACGACGCAGGAATCGCTCGCAATCGGCCATCTGGTCGATCGCGACGAACTCGTCGGGCTTGTGGGCCTGCTCGATATGGCCCGGACCGCAGACCACCGTCGGAATGCCGATGCCCTGGAACAGGCCCGCCTCGGTGCCGTAGGCCACCTTGCGGGTGACGCGATCCTCGGTGAGCACGCGCACGAGTTGCGTGATCGCGGCCTCTTCGGAGGCATCCAGGCCGGGCGCGGCGGCGCCGGTCTCGATATCGATCCGCGCGCCGGCGAACTCGGCCTGCATGCGCGGCAGCAGCTCGTCGTCGACGTAGCGCTGCACCCGGGCCTGGATCTCGTCGGCCGGCATGCCCGGCAGATTGCGGAACTCATAGGAGAACTCGCACAGCTCGGGGATGGTGTTGACCGCGATGCCGCCCTTGATCTGGTTGGTGGTCATCGTGGAGAACGGCACGTCGTAGTGCTGGTCGTACGGACCCTGGGCCTTGAACGAATCGGCCACGTCGCGGATGTGACAGATCAGGCGGGCGGCGTATTCGATGGCATTGCAGCCGCGCGGGGTGAGCGAGGAATGCGCGGCCTTGCCGTGCACCTTGCAGCGGAACAGGTTGATGCCTTTGTGCGCCACCACGACCTGCATGCCGGTGGGCTCGCCCACCACGCAGCCTTCGGGCCGGATCCCGCGATCGTGCAGGTCGGCGATCATGTACGGCGCGCCGGCGCAGCCGACCTCTTCGTCGTACGAAAACGCCAGGTGGATGGGCTTCTTGCGCGGCATGGCCAGAAACTCGGGCACCAGCGCGAGCGAGGCGGCGATGAAGCCCTTCATGTCGCAGGCGCCACGACCGTACAGCTTGCCATCGGCCTCGGTGAGCTTGAACGGGTCGGTGCGCCAGTCCTGGCCGTCGACCGGCACGACGTCGGTGTGACCCGACAGCACGATCCCGCCCTGCTCGCCCTCGCTGCCCGGCAAGGTGGCGAACAGATTGGCCTTGTTGCCTTCGGGGTTATGCACCAGCCAGGCCTGCACGCCCTGCTTCTGCAACCAGTCGCGCGCGGTTTCGATCAGCGCCAGATTCGAGTTGCGGCTGGTGGTGTCGAAGCCCACCAGAGTCTCTAGCCAGGTACGCGTATTCATCTCAAAAACCCTTGGGGTAAAGATATAAGTTTAGGCCACCGGACCGCCGCGGACAAAAAGCGTTCGAAATTAGGCCTAAAATTCCGCCCTTCTTTTTCACTCAACCCAAGGGGATTCCCCGTGCAGCACCGCGCCGTACCCACCCGCAACATCGTGGCTGCCGTCATCGGCAACGCGTTGGAGTGGTATGACTTTCTCGTCTTCGCGTTCATGACGCCCATCATCGCGAAGCTGTTCTTCCCGGTGGACCCCAACGTTCCCGGCAGCGAGCTCAACTCGATCCTGATGACCACCGCCATCTTCGGCGTCGGCTTCTTCATGCGTCCGGTCGGGGGCATCCTGCTCGGCCTGTACGGCGACCGCAAGGGCCGCAAGGCCGCCATGGTGATGGTCACCTCGCTGATGGCCGTGTCGATCGCGCTGATCACCGTGGCCCCCACCTATCACGCCGCCGGCATCCTGGCCCCGATCTTCATCCTGATCGCGCGCCTGCTGCAGGGCTTCTCGGCCGGTGGCGAGTTCGGTACCTCGACCGCGCTGCTGATCGAGATGGCGCCCAAGCACCGCCGCGGTTTCTACGGTTCGTGGCAGATGGCCGGCCAGATGCTGGCCCTGCTGATCGGCGCCGCCTTCGGCACCCTGATCACCGAAGTCTTCACGACCGAGCAGATCGAAGCCTGGGCCTGGCGCCTGCCGTTCGCCTTCGGTCTGGCGATCGTGCCGCTGGCCATCTACATCCGCCGCAACGTCGACGAAACCGACGCGTTCAAGGAAATGCAGAGCGAGCAGGCCGCCGGCACCGTCGAGCGCCTGACCCTGGGCCAGATGATCGCCCAGCACACCCGCGAAACGATGATCGGCGTGGGCCTGGTCGTGACCGCCACGGTGTCGATCTACATCACCTTCACGTATCTGGTCACCTACTCGACCAAGATCCTGATGCTGCCCATGACGCAGACCTTCATGGTGCAGATGGCCGGCGCCGCGCTGATGGTGCTGCTGACGCCGTTCATGGGCGCCTGGTCCGACCGCGTCGGCCGCCGCCCGCTCGTGATCGGTTCGCTGATCGGCTACCTGCTGGTACTGTATCCGCTGTATGCCTGGCTGACGTCGGCGCCGTCGATCGAGCGCCTGCTGGTGGTGCAGCTCGTGGTCTGCCTGTTCGTGTCGGCATTCTTCGGCGTGTTCAGCACCGTGATGGCGGAGCTGTTCCCGCCGCGCGTGCGTTCGGTGGGCCTGTCGCTCGCGTATAACGTGGCCGTGATGATCTTCGGCGGCTTCGCCCAGTTCATCGTGACCTGGCTCATCAAGACGACCGAGTCGCCCATGGCGCCCGCGTACTACGTGATGTTCGGCGTCACGCTGGGCCTGATCGCGTCGTTCTTCATCGACGACAAAAAGGCGCATTGATTGCGCTGAAGTAAAAAAGCCATCCCTCGGGATGGCTTTTTTATTGGGCGCGGCGGATGCGACCAGATCAGCGTCGTGCCGCGGACGACACGCCCTGCACCTCGGCCAGCGCGTCGAGCGCCTTGCCGAGACTCTCGCCCCCGCGCACCTCGACCGTGAACACCATGTGCGCGAGCGACTGACGGCTCTGCGTGTTGACGCCCACGACATTGAGCCGCAGGCGCGCGAACACTTCGGAGAGATCGCGCAACAGCCCCGGGCGGTCGTGCGCCCGCACGCTGATGTCGACGGGATAGAAGGAATCCTTGGTTTCGCCCCACGCCACCTCGATGACGCGCTCGGGTTCGCGCTCGGCCAGGGCCTTGAAGCTGTGGCAATCCGAGCGGTGGATCGACACACCCCGCCCCCGCGTGACGAAGCCCGCGATCAGGTCGGGCGGCGCCGGACGGCAGCAGCGCGCCAGTTGCGTCAGCAACGATCCCACGCCCACCACCAGCACGCCGCTCTTGCCGGTTTTTTCGGCGCTCTCGTTGCTGGGTGCATGGCGGAAGGCCACCGGCGCCTCGGCGGGCGCGGCGGCCGGCGCCTGGAACACGCTGTCGATCTGGCGCAGGCTGAATTCTTCTTTGGCCGCGGCCACATAGAGATCGTCGGCCCGCGCAAAGCCGAGGTTCTGGGCCAGCTGCTCGAGATTGACGGCGGTTTTGCCGAGCCGCTGCAGCTCTTTTTCGACCAGGGCCTGGCCCTGCGTGATGCGCTGCGCCAGCTCGATCGCGTTGAACCACATGCGCACCTTGGAGCGCGCCCGCGGGCTCGCCAGGTAGCCCAGCTGCGGATTGAGCCAGT
Organism: Bordetella genomosp. 5; assembly: GCF_002261315.1. Classification (NCBI taxonomy): domain Bacteria; kingdom Pseudomonadati; phylum Pseudomonadota; class Betaproteobacteria; order Burkholderiales; family Alcaligenaceae; genus Bordetella; species Bordetella genomosp. 5. The sequence goes on along the minus strand of NZ_NEVP01000002.1, from coordinate 35,181 downwards.
CGCGCGAGGGACCGCCCGACTTGGCGGAAATGATCTCCACGGTCTGGCCGGTGGCCAGCTGCGTATGCAGCGGGACCATCTGCCCATCGACGCGAGCGCCGCGGCAGCGGTGCCCCAGATCGGTGTGCAGGTGATAGGCGAAGTCGACCGGCGTGGCGCCGGTGGGAAGCTCGATCACGCGGGCCTGCGGCGTGAGCACATAGATCCGGTCGTCGTCGGGACGCGTGGCGGCCTTGGGGGCTGCCGGGGCGGACCCGGCGTTGGCCGGCGCGGCGCCACCGCCCTCGTCGACCGCCTCGACATCGCTGTTCCAGGCGAGCAGCTGACGCATCCAGGACAGCTGCCGGTCGTAGTCGCTCGACGCGGAAACCTGACCGCCGCGGGCGCCCGCTTCTTTGTAGCGCCAATGCGCCGCCATGCCGTACTCGGCGAACTGATGCATCTCGTGCGTACGGATCTGCACCTCGAACGGGCGTCCGTCATCGTCGGCCACGACGGTGTGCAGTGAGCGGTAGCCATTGGGCTTGGGCCGCGAGATGTAGTCGTCGAACTCGTCGGTGACCGGCGTCCACATTTCGTGGACCAGGCCCAACGCGGTGTAGCAGTCGCGCACGTCGTCGACGATGACGCGCAGGGCGCGCAGGTCGTACATCTCGCTGAAGTCGAGCCGCTTGACCCGCATCTTGTTCCAGATGCTGTAGATGTGCTTGGGCCGGCCGCTCACTTCGGCGTTGATGCCGGCCGCCCGCAGCGCCTGCTGCATGCGTTCGATCGCGCCGGCGATGAACGCCTCGCGCTCGACCCGCTTTTCTTCGAGCAGGCGCGCGATCTGTTTGTAGCGATCCGCATCCAGGAAACGGAAGGCGAGGTCTTCCATTTCCCATTTGATCTGCCAGATGCCAAGCCGGTTGGCGAGCGGGGTGTACAGATCGAGGGTCTCGCGCGCGAACTCTGCCGGGCACGGTGTCTTGGATTCGGCGTACCAGCGCAGGGTCTGCAAGCGCGACGCGAGGCGCATCAGCACGATGCGCAGGTCGGCGGCCATCGCCAGCAGCATCTTGCGCTGCATTTCTTTTTGCGAGCCCGATCCGGCCGCGCTGTCGCTGGCCTGGCGGGCCACGATGCCCAGGCGCAGCAGCGCGCGGGCGCCCTGCACCAGCCGGGCGATCTCGGCCCCGAACGCCGTGGCGATGGGATCGTTGCGCAGCGCGGGGGCTGGCGCGTTGAGATCGGAGGGCAGCACCGCCAGCACGGCGGCGGCGCGGGTGGCCGCGTCGGTCTGGAGCGAGGCCAGGATGCGCACCACGCCCGCGGCGTGATTGCTCAGCGGCTCGCCGGTCGGCATGGACTGGCCATCGATCTGAGGCCAGGCCCAGGCCACGACCTGGTCGAGTCCCGCCTGCGCGGCGGCGTCCAGGCCGTCGCCAGCCTGCTGGCGCCAGGTCGCGTCGAAAGGCGTGAGCGTGATGGGTTCGAGCGTGGCGGACATCGCGGCAGAAACGGCGGACAACAGGGGTCGATGGAATTCCCTACACTCTACACTAGCCGAGGGGCGACAGACCGGCCGCCCGACAAGGACGCAAAGCAATGCTGAGATGGTTGGTGGGCCGTGGGGCGGCCGATACAAAAGTACAGGAAATGCAGGCCCGCATTCCGCCGGCGCTGTGGGACGAGGTGGTCGCGGGCTATCCCTTCGTGGCGGCGCTCGGCGCCGAAGAACGCGAGGCCCTGCAGCAGCGCGTGGCCTGGATTCTGGCCAGCAAAAACATCAACGGTGCGGGCGGTCTGGAGCCCGACGACCGGATGCGGCTCGCGATCGCCACGCAGGCCGCGCTGCCCATCCTGCATCTGTCGCCCACCCTCTACGAGGGCTGGGACGAGATCATTGTGTACCCGGCCGGGTTCGCCATTCCCCGCACGATGCAGGACGCCGACGGCGTGGTGCACGAGTTCGTCGAAGACGCCGCGGGCGAAGCCTGGGAGGGCGGCCCGGTCGTGCTGTCCTGGAGCGACGTCAGCAATACCGATGGCGCCTTCAACGTGGTGATTCACGAATTCGCCCACAAGCTCGATCTGGCGGCGGGCGACGCCGATGGCATGCCCAGCCTGCATGCGCACCCCGAACTGAAGGCGCGCCAGTGGCGCGAGATCCTCGAAGACAGCCTCGAACGCTTCCAGGCCGCCGTCGACGCGGTCGAGGCCAGCATCCCGGCCGATGTCGACCCCGAGAGCGAGGCGGCCGACTACTGGTATGCGCAGCTGCCGCTGGATGCCTACGCGGCCACCGACGAGGCCGAATTCTTCGCGGTCAGCTCGGAGCACTTCTTCGCCGACCCCGAGCCGCTCGCGACCGCCCTGCCCGCCTGGTACGAACTGCTGCGCAGCTACTACCGCCAGGACACGCTGGCGCGCCTCGCATGAAACGCCTGCTGATCGTCTGGCACAGCCGCACCGGCTGCGCGCGCCAGATGAGCGAGGCGCTGGCGCAGGGCGCCCGCGCGGCGGCGACCGCGCTGGATCTGGGCCAGGCGCTCGAGGTACGCAGCCTCGCCGCCGCCGAGGCGCACGCGCGGGACGTCCTGGACGCCGACGGCTATCTCTTCTGCGCGCCTGAAAATCTCGGCTCGCTCACCGGCGCCATGAAGGAGTTCTTCGATCAGGCTTATTACGCGGTGCTGGATCAGGTGGCGGGCCGCCCGTGCGGCCTGGCCATCGCGGCGGGCAGCGATGGCGCGGGCGCGCAGCGGCAGATGGAAAGAATCTGCACGGGATGGCGGCTGAACCTCATCGGCGCCCCCGTCGTCGTGCGCAACGGCGCCCAGACCGCGGAACAGATCCTCGCACCCAAGACGCTCGGCAGCGCCGACGCGGACTGTTGCCACGAGCTCGGCGGCCTGGTGGCCGCCACGCTGCTGCTGGGCGAAGAGAGCGAGGCCTGAGCGGCGCCTGATGCGCACAAAAAAGCCGCGGCACGCCGCGGCTTTTTCGTGGGCGCCAGGCGCCTTAGCCGATCGCGGCCGTCACGACGATCTCGACCTTGAAGTCGGGATTGGCCAGACGGGCCTCGACGGTGGCGCGGGGGGGCGAATTGCCAGCGGCAACCCATGCGTCCCAGGCCTTGTTCATGCCATCGAATTCCTTGATGTTGGCCACGAAAATCTGGGCCATCAGGATCTTGGTCTTGTCGGTACCGGCCTCGGCCAGCAGACGATCGATGGTCGCCAGCACCTGCTGCGTCTGGCCGGTGATGTCGGCCGTGGCATCGTCGGGCACCTGGCCGGCCAGGTACGCCACGCCGTTATAGACGGCCATGTCGGACAGGCGCTTTTCCACGTTGTAGCGCTTGATACTGCTCATGTGATTCCCCTAATGGAACGGTGGTCGAGACAAATCGGAAAAGCCGGGCTTACGCCGGCGGCAACTGGAAAACTTGGCGCAGATAGGCGAGATAGGCCGGATCGTCGCACATGGTTTTTTCGGGCGCGTCGGAGACCTTCGCCACCGGCTGGCCGTTGCATCGGACCATCTTCATCACGATCTGAAGCGGCTCGTGGCCGAGATCGTTGGTGAGATTGGTACCGATACCGAACGACACGCGGCAGCGGCCGGCGAATTGGCGCGCCAGTTCGATCGCGCGCGGGAAGGTCAGCGAATCGGAGAATACCAGCGTCTTGGTGCGCGGGTCGACGCGGTTCTTGCGATAGTGTTCGAGCAGGCGCTCGCCCCACTTGAAGGGGTCGCCGGAATCGTGCCGGGCGCCATCGAACAGCTTGCAGAAGTACATATCGAAGTCGCGCAGAAAGGCATCCATGCCATAGACATCGGACAGCGCGATGCCGAGGTCGCCGCGATATTCCTTGGCCCAGACCTCGAGCGCGAACACCTGCGAATCACGCAGCCGCGGCCCCAGCGCCTGGCAGGCCTGCAGATACTCGTGACCCATCGTGCCCAGCGGCAGCACGTCGTGTTGCTTGGCCAGCAGCACGTTGCTCGTGCCGGCGAAGTGCACGCCCATCTGGCTCTTCATGGTCTGCACGACCTCTTCGTGCCAGCGCTTGGAGAAGCGCCGGCGCGTGCCGTATTCGGCGACGCGGAAGTCGGCGAGCGCGGGATCGTCGAGCACCAGATGCATTTTCTTCTGGAGACGCTCGCGGCCCTCGGCCCAATCGGGATTCTTGCGCGTGTTGCGGAAATAGACCTCGTTGACGATCGCCAGCACGGGGATCTCGAACAGGATCGTGTGCAGCCACGGCCCCTGCACGCTGATGTCGATCTCACCCGGGCCCTCGCCTTCGCTGATGGTGATGCAGCGCTCGGGCAGATGAAAGAGCCCGAGGAAATCGACGAAGTCGCTCTTGATGAAGCGCAGGCTACGCAGATACTCGAGCTCTTCGTCGGTGAATCGCAGCTGGCACAGCGCGTGCACCTCGGCGCGGATCTCATCCAGATAGGGCCGCAGATCGACGCCGGTGTTTCGGCATTTATAGCGGTATTCGACCTGGGCAGCCGGAAAATGATGCAGAACGACCTGCATCATGCTGAATTTGTACAGGTCGGTGTCGAGCAGCGAAGTGATTATCATGATCGCGCGGTGGAATTTCGGGCAACCATAGCACAGCCGCCCCCGCTTCCGCCGGCCCCGCCACTACCGCAGCCAGGGTTATGATCCCGGTCCTGCCGCGCATTGGGTAAAATCCGACCCCAAGGATATCGAACCCGTTCGCAGAATCAGCTCGCCCGCCCGCATCCGGAGTTTTTTAGAATGACCCACGTTGTTACCGAAAACTGTATCAAGTGCAAGTACACCGACTGCGTCGACGTATGTCCGGTGGACTGTTTTCGTGAGGGTCCGAACTTCCTGGTGATCGACCCCGACGAGTGCATCGACTGCGCGGTCTGCATCCCCGAGTGCCCGGCCAACGCGATTTATGCCGAAGAAGACGTGCCCCAGGATCAGATGAAATTCATCGCCCTGAACGCCGAGCTGTCGCCCGAATTCGCCAGCATCAGCCGGGCCAAGAAGCCCCTGCCCGATGCCGACGAATGGAACGGCGTGGCCGACAAGCTGCAGCACCTGGAGCGCTGACCACGCGAGCGGCGGCGACCCGCCGCCGTGACTGTTTTCCCCTGTTTACCGGCCCGTGCGCGGCTCCTTGCGTGTCCACTGGCCCGAGCCCATGACCGATACCAAGTACACGCGCCAGACCATCATCGACGTCCGCACCTGGGTGCCGGGCAAGCTGTTTTCGGTGCACGCCACCCGGGATCCGGCGTTCGCCTTCCAGGCCGGGCAGTTCGCCCGCGTGGGATTGCCGGCCGCCGACGCGCCCGATGCCGAGCCCACGATCTGGCGCGCGTATTCGATGGTGTCGGCGCCGCACGAAGCCCATCTCGAGTTCTATTCGATCGTCGTGCCCGAGGGCGAATTCAGCCCGCGCATGGCCGAGCTGCGCGCCGGCGACGCGCTCTACGTCGAGAAAAAGCCCTACGGTTTTCTGACGCTCGAGCGTTTTACGCCGGGCGGCACCCTGTGGCTGCTGGCCTCGGGCACGGGCCTGTCGGCCTACCTGTCGATCCTGCGCGATCCGGCCACCTGGAAAGCGTTCGACCGCATCGTGCTGGTGCACGGCGTGCGAACCGCACAGGAGCTGGCCTATCGCGCCGAGATCGAGAGCTGGCGCACGCATCCCGACTACGCGGCGTACTTCGCCGAGGATCCGCGCAAGCTGGTGTATCTGCCCATCGCCACGCGCGAGGCGCTCCCGGGCATGCCGCAGGCGCGCCTCACGACGCTGATCGCCGATGGCGGCCTCGAAACCCTGGCCGGTGAAACCCTCGATCCCGAACGCGCGAAGATCATGCTCTGCGGCAATCCCGAGATGCTGACCGACGCACGCAAATTGCTGGGAGAGCGTGGGTTCGCACCGGGCCGGCGTGGCATTCCGGGCAACCTCGCCGTCGAAAATTATTGGTGACGCGCTCGCGTCACGCGCCGGGTCGCTTTTTCGCAACAAGAAGTGTCCGAGGAGCGGTCCATTCTGACGCCCCATCAGACAATTTCGCAATATCGTTCCCACCCGGCGCAATAATAGGCCGACCTGATCTCTGGACTTAGGCACGATGCTGTATCAATTGCACGAAATGCAGCGGGCGTTCCTGCGACCGCTGGTGGCGTTCTCCGACGCCGGCTCGCAGCTCTTCTCGAGCCCCTACAGCCCGCTCGCCTATATGCCCATGTCGCGCCAGCTCGCGGCCGGTTACGAGCTCATGCACCGCATCGGCAAGGAATACCAGAAGCCGGCGTGGGGACTGCCCGAGACCGAGATCGACGGCAAGCCGGTGCGCGTGGTCGAGGCCGTGGCCGTCGACAAGCCCTTCTGTCGCCTCGTGCACTTCCAGCGCGATGCGCGCCTGGTCGCCAAGCGCAAGGACCCGCGCGTGCTGCTGGTGGCGCCGCTCTCCGGACACCATGCGACGCTGCTGCGCGATACCGTGCGCGCGCTGCTGCCCGCGCACGACGTGTATGTCACCGACTGGGTCGATGCCCGGATGGTGCCGCTGTCGGCCGGCCCGTTCCATCTCGACGACTACGTCACGTACATCCAGGAGTTCATTCGCGAACTCGGTCCCGACGTGCACGTGATTTCGGTGTGCCAGCCGACCGTGCCGGTGCTGGCCGCGATTTCGCTGCTGGCCTCGGCCAACGATCCCATGCAGCCTCGCAGCATGGTGATGATGGGCGGCCCGATCGATCCGCGCGAATCGCCCACGCAGGTCAACCGCCTGGCCACTACCAAATCGTACGACTGGTTCGAGAGCCAGTTGATCCATGCCGTGCCGCCCGCATATCCCGGCGCCGGCCGCAAGGTCTATCCCGGCTTTCTGCAACACGCGGGATTCATGGCGATGAACCCGGACCGCCACCTCAAGTCGCACTACGAGTTCTATCTCGATCTGCTGCGTGGCGATGACAGCGACGCCGAGGCGCATCGCCGCTTCTACGACGAATACAACGCCGTGCTCGATATGCCGGCCGAGTTTTATCTCGACACCATCCGCGTGGTGTTCCAGGAGTCGCGCCTGCCCGAAGGCACCTGGGAGATCGGCGGTCAGCTCGTGCGTCCGGCCGACATCCGCAAGACCGCGCTGCTCACCGTGGAAGGCGAGCTCGACGATATCTCCGGCCAGGGCCAGACACGCGCCGCCATCAAGCTGTGCTCCGGCATTCCCGCCGCGCGCAAGACGCATTACACGGCCACGGGCGCGGGTCATTACGGCATTTTTTCGGGCCGCCGGTGGCGCGAACTGATCTGTCCTAAAATCGCGGCATTCATCCGCGCATCCTGATCGGGCGCCCCTTTCTGAAGCGGGCCTCTGGCCCGCTTTTTATTTTTATGTCCTGTACCACGCTTGCTGACCGTATCGATGCCCTGCTCCCCCAGACGCAGTGCACGAAATGCGGCTATGACGGTTGCCGGCCCTATGCCGATGCGCTGGCCAGCGGCGCGGCGCAGATCAACCGTTGTCCGCCCGGTGGCCAGGAAGGCGTTGCAGCGCTGGCGCAGCTGCTCGACCAGCCCGAATTGCCGCTGGACACCACCCATGGTCTGCCCGGCCCCCTGTTGGTCGCGCGTGTCGACGAGGCCCATTGCATCGGCTGTACCCTCTGCATCCGCGCCTGTCCGGTGGATGCGATCGTGGGCGCCAACAAACGCATGCACACCGTGGTGCCCGACCTCTGTACGGGCTGCGATCTCTGCGTGGCCCCCTGTCCGGTCGACTGTATCGACATGGTGCCGGCCGACCGCGCCTGGACCGCGGCGGACGCCGAACAGGCGCGGTCGCGCCACCAGCATCGGGCCGCCAGACAGCAGCGCGCCGCGGCGGTCAATGCGGGGCTGATGGCCGAACCCGAGGCGCCCGCCGTGGTGAGCGCCGCCCCCGACGAAGACGAAGCGGCACGCAAGCGCGACGCCATCGCCAGCGCGCTCGCGCGAGCCCGCGCCCGCCGCGACGGCGTCCGACGCGACAGCTAACGCCCGGTCCACGACGATGAACGCACAGAAGCGCCGCGAGATTTTTGCCCGCCTGCAGGCAGCCAATCCGCACCCCACCACCGAGCTCGAGTACGAGACGCCGTTCCAGTTGTTGATCGCGGTGCTGCTCTCGGCACAGGCGACCGACAAGTCGGTCAACATCGCCACGCGCAAGTTCTTCCCGCAGTTCGGCACGCCCGAAAAAATGCTGGCGCTCGGTGTCGAAGGCCTTACCGATTACATCAAGACGATCGGGCTGTTCCGCACCAAAGCCAAGAATGCGATCGAAACCTGCCGGCTGCTGATCGAGCGCCACGGCGGCGAGGTGCCGCGCACCCGCGAGGCGCTCGAGGCGCTGCCGGGTGTCGGCCGCAAGACCGCCAACGTCGTGCTCAATACGGCGTTCGGCATGCCCACCATCGCCGTCGACACGCACATTTTTCGCGTGTCGAATCGCACCGGCGTCGCGCCGGGCAAGAACGTGCTGGAGGTCGAGCTCAAGCTCGAGAAAGTGATCCCGGCCGAGTACAAACAGGACTCGCATCACTGGCTGATCCTGCACGGCCGCTACATCTGCGTGGCACGCAAGCCCAAGTGCCCACAGTGCGGAATTTCCGACCTCTGCGAATATCGTCCGAAGACACCGGCCTGAGCGGCCGCATGCGTCCGCTCAGGCGCCCGATGCACACTCGACACGCCGGCCGCTCGCCGGCGTTTTTCTTGCGGCGTGATATGCCCCCGCGCGCCGCGGCGAACGCGAACGGACGACCGCGGCGCTCGCGTTTACGTTGCGCCGCAAGGTTGGCGTAAACCCCATCCGGCATGTGGTTTTCCCCATGAAAGCACGCAGATTGTCGGGCAACCGACAAAGCGCGATGCCGCACTGCAAGACCTATGAAAAACCCTCATGGCATTTTGGGGGGCAGGTGCGCATACTCGCCGCAACTCTTAGAAAAAGCGCGGGTGCAGCGTCATGGACGATACGATCCTGGAGACAAAAGGGTTGACCAAGGAGTTCCGCGGCTTTGTGGCCGTCAATGGGGTCAATCTGCGCGTCAAGCGTGGCAGCATTCATGCATTGATCGGCCCCAATGGTGCCGGCAAGACCACGTGCTTCAACCTGCTGACCAAGTTCCTCGCGCCCAGCTCGGGCACGATCACTTTCAACGGCAAAGACATCACTCGCGAACGGCCCGCACAGATCGCGCGCCGCGGCGTGATCCGTTCGTTCCAGATTTCCGCCGTCTTCCCGCACCTGACCGTGCTCGAGAACGTGCGCATCGGATTGCAGCGCAAGACCGGCATGTCGTTTCACTTCTGGCGCAGCGAGAAGGGCCTGGAACGACTCAACCGGCCCGCGCTCGATCTGCTCGAGCAAGTCGATCTGGGCGGCTTTGCCAACGAGCTCACGGTCAACCTGCCCTACGGCCGCAAGCGCGCGCTTGAGATCGCGACCACGCTGGCGATGGAGCCCGAGCTGATGCTGCTCGACGAGCCCACGCAGGGCATGGGCCACGAAGACGTCGACCGGGTCACGCAGCTCATCAAGCGCGTGAGCAGCGGCCGCACCATCCTCATGGTCGAGCACAACATGAATGTCGTCTCGTCGATCGCCGACACCATCACGGTGCTGGCGCGCGGCGCGGTCCTGGCCGAAGGCCCCTACGCGGAGGTCTCGCGCCATCCCGCGGTGATGGAGGCCTACATGGGCACGACCGACGGCGAACTCCAAGGAGCACATGCATGAGCACCCCCGCGCTTGAAATCTCGGGCCTGCAGGCCTGGTACGGGGAATCGCACATCCTGCATGGCGTCAACATGCAGGTGGCGCAAGGCGAAGTCGTGACCCTGCTCGGTCGCAACGGCGCGGGTCGTACCACGACCCTGCGCGCCATCCTCGGCCTCACGGGCAGCCGCAAGGGGTCGGTGCGTATTCACGGCACCGAAGCCATCGAGCTGCCCACCTTCCGCATCGCGCATCTCGGCGTGGGCTACTGCCCCGAAGAACGCGGCATCTTCGCCAGCCTGTCGTGCGAAGAAAACCTGCTGCTGCCGCCCCCGGTCGGCGGCGCGCTCGGCGGCGGCATGTCGCTGGCCGAGATCTACGACATGTTTCCCAATCTGCACGAGCGCCGCAATTCGCCCGGCACCCGGCTCTCGGGCGGCGAGCAGCAGATGCTGGCGGTGGCGCGCATCCTGCGTACCGGCGCCAACCTGCTGCTGCTCGACGAGATCTCCGAAGGCCTCGCGCCGGTGATCGTTCAGGCGCTGGGCCGCATGATCACGGCCCTCAAGGCGCGCGGCTACACCATCGTGATGGTCGAACAGAACTTCCGCTTCGCCGCGCCGCTGGCCGATCGTTTCTACGTGATGGAGCACGGACAGATCGTCGAGACCTTCGGCGCCGCCGAGCTCGCACAGAAGCAGGACACGCTCAACGAATTGCTGGGCGTCTAAAAAAAGCCTGTCACCCGCCGGCGCCGCCGGCATTCCACACAGGAAGAGGAGTCATCCCATGAAGTTGCACCACATCACTGCTGCACTGGCCGTGGCCGGCCTGGGATTTGCCGGGCTACCCGCCCACGCGCAAGGCATCTCGGACGACGTCGTCCGCATCGGCTTCATCACCGACATGTCCGGGGTCTACTCCGACATCGACGGCAAGGCCGGCGTCGAAGCGATCCGCATGGCCATCGAAGACGCGGGCGGCAATATCAACGGCAAGAAGATCGAGCTGGTTTCGGCCGATCACCAGAACAAGGCCGACGTCGCCTCCGCACGCGCGCGCGAATGGTTCGACCAGCAAAAGATCGACGTGCTGATCGGCGGCACCAACTCCGCCACCAGCCTCGCGATGGCCGCCGTGGCCGCCGAAAAGAAAAAGCCCTTCATCGCGATCGGCGCCGGCGCCTCCGACCTGACCAACGCGCAGTGCTCGCCCTATACCGTGCACTATGCCTACGACACCGTCGCGCTCGCGCGCGGCACCGGCTCCGCCGTGGTGAAAGACGGTGGCAAGAGCTGGTTCTTCCTGACCGCCGACTACGCCTTCGGCCATGCGCTGGAGCGCGATACGGCCAACGTCGTCAAGACCTCGGGCGGCGAAGTGAAGGGCCAGGTCCGCGCACCGCTGGGCGCGGCCGACTTCTCCTCGTTCCTGCTGCAGGCTCAGGCCTCCAAGGCGCAGATCCTTGGCCTGGCCAACGCGGGCGGCGACACCATCAACTCGATCAAGGCCGCCAACGAATTCGGCGTCACCAGCAGCATGAAAATGGCTGGCTTGCTGGTCTTCATCAACGACATCCACTCGCTCGGTCTCGAAGCCACGAAGGGCATGTACCTCACCGATGGCTGGTACTGGGATCAATCCGACGCTTCGCGCGCCTGGTCCAAGAAGTTCGAAGCCAAGGTCGGCCGCAAGCCCTCCATGCTGCAGGCCGGCGACTACTCCTCGGTGGCGTTCTATCTGAGTGGCGTGAAGGCCACCGGCACCGATGACGGCGACGCCATGATGAAGTGGATGAAGTCGAACAAGATCAACGACTTCTTCGCTCAGGGTGGCTACGTGCGCGAAGACGGCCGCATGGTGCACGACATGTACCTGATGCAGGTCAAGACGCCGGCCGAGTCGAAGGGCCCGTGGGACTACTACAAGGTCGTGGCAACGCTGCCCGGCGACGAGGTCTACACCAAGCTCTCCGAGTCCACCTGCAAGCTGGTCAAGAAGTAATACCCGCAAGTCCGTCGCGGCGCGTCCGGATCCGGACGCGCCGTCCGCCACGTCTGCTTCCGTGTTCCGCAGGACTTCTTCAAGATGACTGATATCTTCGGCATCCCGATACAGGCATTGCTAGGGCAACTGCTGCTCGGTCTCGTCAACGGTTCGTTCTACGCCATGCTGTCCCTGGGGCTGGCGGTGATTTTCGGCCTGCTCAACGTCATCAATTTCGCGCACGGCGCGTTGTACATGCTGGGCGCGTTCCTCGCCTGGATGGGGTTGAACTACCTCGGGCTGAACTACTGGGTCATGCTGATCCTGGCGCCCCTGCTGGTCGGCCTGTTCGGCATCGTGATCGAACGGCTGCTGCTGCGCCACCTGTACAAGCTCGACCACCTCTACGGTCTGCTGCTCACCTTCGGTCTCACGCTGCTCATGGAAGGCGTGTTCCGCAGCTTCTTCGGCGTGTCGGGCCAGCCCTATCCCACGCCCGAGGCCCTGCGCGGCGCCACCAATCTCGGCTTCATGATCCTGCCCAATTACCGGGGCTGGGTGGTGGCGGCCAGTATCGTGGTCTGTCTGGCCACCTGGTATGTGATCGAGCGCACACGGCTGGGCGCGCTGCTGCGCGCAGGCACCGAGAACCCGCGTCTGGTCGAAGCGTTCGGCGTGAACGTGCCGCGCATGATCACGCTGACCTACGGTTTCGGTGTCGCGCTGGCCGGCTTTGCCGGCGTGCTCGCCGCGCCGGTGTTGCAGATCTCGCCGCTGATGGGGTCCAACCTCATCATCGTGGTGTTCGCCGTGGTCGTGATCGGCGGCATGGGCTCGATCATGGGCGCCATCGTCACCGGGCTGGGCCTGGGCGTGATCGAGGGCCTCACCAAGGTGTTCTGGCCCGAGGCCTCCAACACCGTCGTGTTCATCATCATGGCCATCGTGCTCCTGCTGCGTCCGGCCGGGCTGTTCGGAAAAGAAAAATGAATCGTCAACTGCTGGGCTATGTCGTATTGGCCGTCGTGGTCGCCGCTCTGCCGTTTGCCGGCGTCTATCCGATCTTCGCCATGAAGGTCATGTGCTACGCCTTGTTCGCATGCGCCTTCAACCTGCTGCTGGGCTACACCGGCCTGCTGTCGTTCGGTCACGCTGCCTTCCTGGGCAGCGCGGCCTACGCCGCCGGCCACGCGCTCAAGGTATGGGGCTGGCCGACCGAGCTGGGCCTGCTGTTCGGCATGGTGGTGGCGGGCGCGCTCGGCCTGCTGATGGGCGCCATCGCGATCCGCCGCAGCGGCATCTACTTCGCGATGATCACGCTGGCGCTGGCGCAGATGGTGTACTTCTTCTTTCTGCAGGCGCGATTCACGGGCGGCGAAGACGGCCTGCAAGGCGTGCCGCGCGGCACCCTGCTGGGCTTCATCGATCTGTCCAAGGACCTGAACCTCTACTACCTCGTGATGGCGATCTTCGTGATCGGCTTCTTCATCATCTGGCGCACGGTGCACTCGCCGTTCGGCCAGGTGCTGCAGGCGATCCGCGAAAACGAACCGCGCGCGGTGTCGCTGGGCTATGACGTCGATCGCTTCAAGCTGCTCGCCTTCGTGTTGTCGGCGGGCATCGCCGGTCTGGCGGGCGCGACCAAGACGCTGGTGTTCGTGTCGGCCACGCTGTCCGACGCCACCTGGCAGATGTCCGGCCTGGTGATTCTCATGACGCTGATCGGCGGCCTGGGCACGCTCACCGGCCCAATCCTCGGCGCCTTCATCGTGGTGCTGCTCGAGAACAAGGTCGGCGACTTCGGCCAGTTCCTGAGCAGCGTGACCGGCGTCGAATGGTTCCAGCGCCTGGGCGAATCGGTCACGATCGTGATCGGCCTGATCTTCGTCGTGTGCGTGCTGGCGTTCCGCCGCGGCATCGTCGGCGAGATCGGCGCGCTTATCGAACGCCGCCGCGCCGCGCGCGCCTGAGCCGGCCCGCGGCCAGGGCCGCGCCGATCGGCATGACATGCAACACCCCGCGGGGCAGCCACAGGCTGCCCCGTTTGCATGAAACCGGCCCGATCCGCCGCCAAATTTGACGGCAGCGGATTCGTAACAGCCCCGCGCCGTCTTACAATGACGACATCCCATTCGGCAGGTAACGACTGTGCGCAAAAAACTGTACGTCCCCGTCCTCGGTGCCCTGGCATTGGCCTGCGCCCTGGCCGCTCCGGCGGCGCAAGCGGCCCCCACCTGCGAGATCGACCGCCCGGTCCGCTTCAGCGGTCTGAACTGGGAGTCGAATCTGGTCCTGGCCGGCATCGAGCGCTTCGTGGTCGAACACGGCTATGGCTGCAAGACCTCGGTCGAGATCGGCGAAACGCTGCCCATGCTGGCCGCGCTGCAGCGGGGCGACGTGGATGTCACCCCCGAGGTCTGGCCCGGCCAGATCGAAAGCGCCTGGAAGAAGGCGACCGACAGCGGCCGCGTGATCGGCGTGGGCCATGTGTACGACGCCGGTGAAGGCTGGTACGTGCCGCGCTACACCGTGGAGCGTCACCCCGAACTCAAGCAGGCGGCGGACCTGGCGCGCTTCAAGGAGGTCTTCGCCGACCCCGAAGAGCCCAACCGCGGCCGCATCTATGGCTGCCCCGCCGGCTGGGCCTGCGGCACGCTGAACGACAACCTGCTGCGCGCGCTCAAGCTCGAGAAGGACTACACGATGTTCGCGCCCGGCTCGGGTGCCGCGCAAAAGGCGGCCATCGTGTCGGCCTACAAGCGCAAGCGTGACATCGTCTTTTACTACTGGACCCCGACCGCGCTAGTCGGCGCGCTCGATCTGGTCAAGCTGGAGCTGCCGGCCTTCGATCAGCAGGCCTACACCTGCATGACCGACCCGAAATGCGCCAACCCGGTCGCCACCGAATTCAAGCCTAACCCGGTGGTGACGGGGCTGAATGCCGACTTCGCCAAACAGGCGCCGCAACTGGCCGCGTTCTTCACCAAGCTGAGCGTGCCCGACGAGGCCATCGACGCGACCCTGGGCTGGCTCGAAAACGAAGGCAAGGAGCCCGAAGAGGCGGCGCAGTATTTCCTGCGGCAGTACGGCACGGTCTGGCGCGGCTGGGTGCCGGCCGACGTCGCCACGCGCGTACAGGCGGCCCTCGACAAGCAATAAACCCGTTCCCGGCCCGCGCCGCGCCTTCCTCCGGGAAGCCGGCTCGACGGACCGGGGACCCCTATCCCGGCGCGGCAGCGCGCCCCCGATGATTACGGCGCCCTGGCGCGCCTCATCTGCCACCGCGCCGCCGCGCGCCCTGGCGATCAAACAAAGGAAGTCACATGGATGCCCTCTTCTGGCACGATGGCCAGTGGACCACCGAGAACCCCAAGCTGCTCGGCCCCGCCGATCACGCGTTCTGGATGGCCAGCATGGTTTTCGACGGTGCGCGCGCGTTTCGCGGCCTGACGCCCGATCTCGACCTGCACTGCCAGCGCGTCGTGCGCTCGGCCGAAAAAATGCTGATGAAGCCGCAACTCTCGGCCGACGAGATCCAGGCCCTGTGCCTGGAGGCCGTCTCGCGCTTCCCGGCGGGCTCCGAGCTGTACATCAAGCCCATGTTCTATTGCGCCGACGGCTTCCTCCTGCCCGACGCCGACAAGACGCAGTTCGTGCTGCACGTCTTCAAGGTGCCGATGCCCGGCACGCAAGGCTTCTCGGCGTGTTTCTCGAGCTATGTGCGGTCCTGGCCCAACATGGCGCCCACCGACGCCAAGGCCTCGTGCCTGTATCCGAATGGCCAGCGCGCCATCACCGAAGCCGCCGCCAAGGGCTTCGACAACGCCATCATGCTCGACGGCGCCGGCCATGTGGCCGAGTTCGCGTCCAGCAACTTCTGGCTCGCCAAAGACGGCAAGGTCGTCACGCCGATCGATAACGGCACCTTCCTGAACGGCATCACGCGCAAGCGCGTGCTGGGTCTGCTGCGCGCCGATGGTGTCGAGGTCGAGGAGCGCTCGATCACGCGCGCCGACGTCGAGCAGGCCGACGAAGTGTTCTCCACCGGCAACTACGGCAAGGTGGTGCACGTGAACCGCGTCGAAGACCGAGCCCTGCCGTATGGCCCGTTCGCGCAGCGCGCGCACCGCCTGTACATGGAATACGCTGAACAGACCGGCAAGCGCTGAGCGATCCGCCCAGCCACGCCCTTCGGGGCGCAGTGAACCGCCCTCGCTGCGTCCCGCTCCCCTTCCCTACCCGCGCCGCCCCCTCCCGCCTGCCGACACCATGAGCACTCGCCGTGACTTCCTGCGAGGTGCCGCCCTGACCGGCGGCGCCTTCGCGCTTCTCCCCGCGGTCATCCGCGACGCGCTCGCCATCGCCCCGGATCGCCGCACCGGCACGCTGCGCGACGTCGAGCACGTCGTGATCTTCATGCAGGAGAACCGCTCGTTCGATCATTACTTCGGCGCGCTCTCAGGCGTACGTGGCTTCGGCGATCGCTTTCCGATTCCGGTGCAGGACCAGGCGGGGCTGAGCGGCGCCACGGTGTGGCACCAGCTCAACGACATCGATCCGGAGAACCCGCGCGTCGTCCCGCCCTTCCCGCTGGACACGCAGTCCATGTTCGAGCTGATGCGCGTGGCGGGCACGCCGCACACCTGGTCGAACGCGCAGGACGCGTGGGACAAGGGCCGGCTGAACCGCTGGCCCGTGGCCAAGCGCGAGCATTCGATGGCGTACTTCACGGAACAGGACATCCCGTTCCAATACGCCCTGGCGCGCGCCTTCACGATCTGCGACGCCTATCACTGCTCGTTTACCGGCGGCACCAACACCAACCGCCTGTTCGCCTGGACCGGCACCAACGACCCGCACGGCCGCAGCAATGGCCCCGCGGTCGGCAATGCCTATAACAAGCTCAAGGGCGGCGATCCGGCGGGCGGCTATACCTGGACGACCTACCCGGAGCGCCTGAGCGCGGCGGGCGTGAGCTGGCGCATCTACCAGGACATGAAGGACAACTACTCCCTCAATCCCCTGGCCGGCTTCCGCCAGTACCGCGCCGCCCACCGCGGCGAGGCCGGCGCCCGTGCCGAGCTCGCGCGCGACGCGCTCACCACCTACAGCCTGGCCCGGCTGCGCGAAGACGTGGAAAAGGATCGCCTGCCCCAGGTGTCGTGGATCTGCGCGACCAAGGCGGGCTCCGAGCACCCGAGTCCGTCCAGCCCGGCCCAGGGGGCCGACTACACCGCCCGCGTGCTGCAGGCGCTCACGGCCAATCCCGCCGTGTGGAGCAAGACGGTCCTGCTGCTGATGTTCGACGAGAACGACGGCTTCTTCGACCACATGCCCCCGCCGGCGCCGCCCTCGTACGAAGGCGAAGGCGCGAACGCCGTGCTGGCCGGCGGCTCCACCGTCGACACGCATGACGAGTACCACCGCGTGCTGCGCCACGACGAGAGCGACGACCTGCCGCAATACCTGCAAGGCGCATACGGTCTGGGCCAGCGCGTGCCCATGTACATCATCTCGCCCTGGACGCGCGGCGGCTGGGTCAACTCGCAGGTCTTCGATCACACCTCGATCCTGCGCTTTCTCGAACAGCGCTTCGGCGTGGTCGAGTCCAACATCTCGCCCTGGCGCCGCGCCGTGTGCGGCGATCTCACCTCGGCCTTCGACTTTGCGCAGGCGCCGATCCCCACGGTCGACACCCTGCCCGAGACCACGTTGCAGGCGGCGCGCGCCGCCGGCCTGCCCGGCACGACGCTGCCGCTGCGCCCGCTCGACGTCGTTCCCGCCGAGCAGCCGGCGGGAACGCGTCCGTCGCGCGCGCTGCCCTACGTGCTCGAGACGCACGGCCAGGCCCTGGCCGACACGCTGGAGCTGTCGTTCGTGAACCGGGGTACGGCCGGCGCCGTATTCCACGTCTACGACCGTCTGCATCTCGACCGCGTGCCGCGCCGCTACACCGTCGAGGCCGGCAAGCGGCTTCGCGACCAATGGCTCACGAACGACGACGCCGGCCTCTACGATCTCTGGCTGCTGGGCCCCAACGGTTATCACCGCCAGTTTCGTGGCCGCGCGGATCCCGCCCAGCCCGAGGTCAGCCTGCGCTATCAACCGCAGGCGGGCACGCTCTCGCTCACGCTGCACAATCCCGGCACGGTGCCGAATACCTTCCTGATCGACGACAGCGTTTATGGCGCGCAGGCGCCGCGCAACGAGCTGGTGGCCGGCCAGAGCCGCCTCGAGATCACCATCGATCTGAAGGCGCAGGGCCATTGGTACGACCTGCGCATCAGCGCCGTCGACCGCCCCGAATGGGGCCGGCGCTTCGCCGGGCGCATGGAGACGGGCGCCCCCTCGACCTCCGATCCGGCGATGGGCGGCCCCATCGTGACGCAGCAGGCATAAAAAAAGGCGAGGATACGAATCCTCGCCTTTTTTCTTGCCGGCCTCGAGCGCGCCGCGGCCCGCCTCAGCCTTCCTGGTGCTTGCCCAGGCCGAGATAGCTCTCGATCACGCGCGGATTGCCGGCGAGCTCGCGCGCCGGTCCGTGCAGAATGATCTCGCCGGTCTCGAGCACGTAGCCATAATCGGCCACCTGCAAGGCCGCGCGCGCATTCTGCTCGACCAGCAGGATGGCCACGCCGGTCTCGCGCAGGCGCGCGATGATGTGGAAGATCTCGCGCACGATGCGCGGGGCCAGACCGAGGCTGGGCTCGTCCAGCATCAGCAACGTGGGCTTGGCCATGAGCGCGCGCCCCACGGCCAGCATCTGGCGCTCGCCGCCGGACAAGGTGCCGGCCTGTTGCGCGCGCCGCTCGCGCAGCCGCGGAAACAGATCGAACACTTCGTCGAGCGTGGTGCGCCAGCCGCTTTCGCGTGCGCGGTAGCGGCGAAAGCCACCGAGCAGCAGGTTGTCTTCGACCGACATGCTGCCGAACAGCTCGCGCCGTTCGGGCACGAGCGACATGCCCGCGGCCACGCGACGCTCGACCTGCCAGCCGGAGACGTCGTTGCCCGCATATTGCACCTGACCGGCGGCATGGCCCGTCTGGGGCAGCGAACCCATCACCGCATTGAGCATGGTGGACTTGCCGGCGCCATTGGCGCCGATGACCGTCACGATGCTGCCGGCCGGCACGGTCAGTGCGGCGCCGGTGAGCGCCCCCACCTTGCCGTAGCGGGCCGACAGATCGCGGACTTCGAGAACGGGCGCCTGGCTCATTGCACACCTCCGGCGGCCACGGGCTTGCCCTGATCGGCCTCGGGCAGATCGTCGTCGATGCCGCCGAGATAGGCCTCGAGCACGGCCGGGTTCTGCTGCACTTCGGCCGGCACGCCTTCGGCCAGCTTGGTGCCGAAATCCATCACGACCAGGTGATTGGTCAAACGCATCACAAAATCCATATCGTGTTCCACCAGCAGGATGCTCAGCCCTTCGGCGCGCAATTGCTCCAGCACCTGTGCCAGTTCCTGCTTTTCTTTGTAGCGCAGCCCCGCCGCCGGCTCGTCGAGCAACAGCAGCACCGGATCGCAGGCCAGCGCGCGCGCGATCTCCAGGATGCGTTGCTGGCCCAGCGCCAGATTGCCGGCCTGTTCGTAGAGATAATCGCCCAGTCCCACGCGCTGCAGCTGGCGCGCGGCCTCGTGCAGCAGCTGGGCCTCGCGGGCACGGTCGCTGTGCAGCGCGCCGGACAGCACGCCCACGTCGGAGCGCATGTGCGCGCCCAGCGCCACGTTTTCGAGCACCGACATGGTCGGCAGCAGCTGCACGTGCTGGAAGGTGCGGCCCACGCCCATCTGCGCGATGGCCCGCGCGGAGCGGCCGTCGGTGCGTTCGCCCAGGAAGCGGACCTGGCCGCGCGTCACGGGCAGCACACCGCTGATGAGGTTGAAGGTCGTGCTCTTGCCGGCGCCGTTGGGGCCGATGAGACCCATGATCTCGCCTGCGCGGACCTTGAACGTGATGTCGTTCACCGCGACCAGACCGCCGAACTCCTTGCGAATCGCGTCGACCTCGAGCACCAGCTCACCCGCCGCAGGACGCGTGCGCTGCGGCAGCGCCGGCGCCTCGGGCGGCGGCGCCAGGCTGCGGCGCGAGCCGGCGGTGCCGGTCAGGCGCGACCACCAGCCGGCCAGGATGGGCCAGAGCCCGTTGCTGGCGTATTGCAGCATCAGGATCATCAGCACGCCGAACACAACGAGTTCGACGTTGGTGTTGGTATCGATCACAAGCGGGAGCAGGTTCTGCAGCTGATCCTTGAGACCCAGGATCACGGCCGAACCGAGCAAGGCGCCCCAGACGTGGCTCGCGCCGCCCACCACCGCCATGAACAGGTATTCGATACCGTAGTTCAGGCCGAACGGGCTGGGGCTGACCGCGCGCTGCATGTGCGCGTAGAGCCAGCCCGACACGCAGGCCAGGATCGCCGCCCACACGAAGATGATGATCTTGTAGCTACCCGTGTTCACGCCCATCGACTCGGCCATGCCGGCGCCGCTCTTGAGCGCGCGGATCGCACGGCCGGGCCGCGAATCCAGCAGGTTGTGCGTGGCCCACAAGGCCAGCAGCACGAAGATCCAGATCAGGAAATAGATATGGCGTCCGCTGGCCAGCGAGAATCCGAACACGCTGATCGGCTCGATGCCGGCGATGCCGTCATGCTTGCCGAGGAAATCCAGATTGCCGAACAGGTAATACAGCGACAGGCCCCACGCGATCGTGCCCAGCGGCAGATAGTGCCCCGAGAGACGCAGCGTGATAAGCCCGAGGAAGAACGCCACGCCCGCGGTGATGAGCAGGCCCACCACCAGCGCGAGCCATGGCGACGCGCCGTATTGCGTGGTGAGATAGGCCGTGGTGTAGGCGCCCAGGCCCACGAAGGCGGCCTGCCCGAACGAGGTGAGTCCGCCCACGCCGGTGAGCAGCACCAGACCGAGCGCCACGAGGCTGGCCAGACCGATGTAATTGAGCTGGGTGATCCAGAACTCGGGAGTCGCGCCCACCAGGGGCAGCGCCGCGAGCACGACGATAAAGACGAGAGGCAGAATTCGATTCATATTCATGATGCTCACTCCTCATCGTCCACATGACGGTGGGAGAACGAACGCCACACGAGCACGGGAATGATCAGCGTGAACACGATCACTTCTTTGTAGGCACTGGCCCAGAACGACGAGAAGGCTTCGAGCACACCCACCAGCAGCGCACCCGCGGCGGCGACCGGGTAGCTCGCGAGACCGCCGATGATGGCGCCCACGAAGCCCTTCAGACCGATCAGGAAGCCCGTGTCGTAGTACACAGTGGTGATGGGCGCGATCAACATGCCCGACATCGCGCCGATGGCGACCGCGAGCGTGAAGGTCAGGCTGCCCGACATGGTGGTGCTGATGCCCACCAGGCGAGCGCCGCGGCGATTGACGGCGGTGGCGCGCAGCGCCCGGCCATACAGCGTCTTGCCGAAGAACAGCCACAGCGCCACGATCAGCAGCGCGCAGGTCCCGACCACGAACAGGCTCTGGCCCGACCACGTGGCAAAGCCCAGATCGATCTGACCGCCCACGAAGGCCGGCGTGCGCCAGCCTTCGGCGCCGAAGAACACCAGCGCGAGGCCCATGAGGGCGAAGTGCACGGCGACCGACACGATGAGCAGCACCAGCACGGTGGCCTCGGCCAGCGGCTGATAGACGATGCGATACACCATCGGCCCCATCGGGATGACCAGCAGCAGCGTCAGCAGCATGTTGAGCCACAGCGACGTGCCCTGACCGGCATACGAAGTCGTGATCCACAACAGCACGAGCGGCAGCGCGACACAGGTGGCGAGCACCTTGGGCAGCCCGGACCAGATGCCCGTGCGCAGTCCGCGCACCAGCTCCAGCAGCAACACCACGAGGCCCAGCAGCGGCAGCAGATAGACCGTGCCCGGCACGCGGCCGTCGACCAGCATCGCGAGCGTCAGCGCGCCGAATGCAACGAACTCGCCTTGTGGAATGAAGATGACGCGCGTAACGGCGAAAACCAGCACCAAGGCCATGCCCAGCAAGGCATAGATGGCGCCGTTGACGATGCCGTCTTGCAGCAGAATCAGCGCAATTGTGGAATCCATCGAACAACTACCTTATGGTTCTTGGTGTCCCGACCCCGTCCAGGACACGGCAATACGACGCACCGGCCCCGAGAGGCCGGCGCGAGGTGCTACAGGGAAGCGCGATACTACGCCATCAAAGCGTCGCTACGGCACCGCGCGTCCCGCAATGCCTGACGATCAGAGACCGGGCTGGTACACCCACTTGCCGCCCTCGACCTTCACGATCACGCGCGAGCGCTGATCGAAACCGGCGTGGTCGGTGGGGCTCATGTTGAACACGCCCTGCGACACGGCGAGGTCCTTCACGCCTTCGAGGGCGTCACGCATGGCGGCGCGGAACTCGGGCGTGCCGGGCTTGGCGCCCGACTTGAGCGCGACCGGCAGCGCAGCCACGACCAGTTGGCCGGCATCCCACATGTGGCCGCCGAACGTGTTGGTCGAGCCGGCGCCGTGCGCCTTTTCGTAGGTTTCGACGTAGGCGAGTGCCGACTTCTTGACCGGGTTGCTGTCGGGCAGTTGCGCGGCGACCAGCAGCGGACCGGCCGGCAGCAGCATGCCGTCGCAATCCTTGCCGCACACGCGCAGCACGTCGTTGTTGGCGGCGCCGTGCGTCTGGTAGATCTGGCCCGGGTAGTTGCGGGCGCGCAGTTCCTTCTGCGGCAGGGCCGACGGCGTGCCGGCGCCCGCGATCAGGATGGCGTCGGGCTTTGCGCCCACCAGCTTCAGGACCTGACCGGTCACGCTGGTGTCGGTGCGGCCGTACTTCTCGACGGCGGTGACCTTGATGCCGGCCTTCTCGGCGGCGGCTTGCATCACCGCGAGCCAGCCATCGCCGTAGGCGTCGGCAAAGCCGATGAAGCCCAGGGTCTTGATGTTGGCCTTGACCATGGCGTCGGCCAGCGCGCCGGCCATCAGCGCGTCGTTTTGCGGCGTCTTGAAGACCCAGCGGCGCTTCTCGTCGACGGGCTCGACGATCTTGGCGCTGGCGGCCACGCTGATCATCGGCACCTTGGCTTCGGCGGCCACGTCGACCATGGCGAGCGAACCGGGGGTGACCGAGGTGCCGATCAGCACATCGACCTTGTCATCGGAAACGAGCTTGCGCGAATTCTTGACGGCTTGCGTGGTGTCGGTGGCGTCGTCGAGCACGATCCAGTCGATCTTCTGGCCGGCGACTTCCTTGGGCAGCAGTGCCACGGTGTTGCGCTCGGGGATACCGAGCGAGGCAGCCGGGCCGGTGGACGAAACCGTCACGCCGACCTTGACCTGCGCCTGGGCGCCGAACGACAGACCCAGGGCGAGAGCGGCCGCGACCGCGGACAAGCCGAATTGCTTGCGCATGATTTTTGTCTCCTGTGTTGGCTCTTGTGTGAACTCCGGGGATGGAGTGCGAGCCTGTTTAAAGTTATACAGAAAAAAGAATTATAGGGTTAAAAGAGTATCAAATTGACGGCGCTCCTCTCACCCAGTATCTACCCTAACACTTTGATGCAGCCGTCAAGCAAATGCATTCGATAATGGCGAATTCTTACCGTAACGCCAGAAGACGTCTCTAAGGGGAAACCCCGGTTAGCACCAGGGCTAGTGCTCAGACGCCCGCTCAATCTCGATTAAGATGAGGCCCTCGCGAATCCGAACGGGCGCGCCCCGGCGGATCGAACCAAATCGACAGGGGACACTCTAAGAAGCTATGGATAAAGTCCGCAAAACCGACGCCGAATGGCGCGTCCAGCTCACGCCGATGGAATTCGCGGTGGCCCGCGAAAAAGGCACCGAACGCGCCTTCACCGGCCGCTACTGGGACACCTTCACCCCCGGCATCTATCGCTGTGTCGGCTGTGGCACGCCGCTGTTCGCCTCCGACACGAAGTTCGACGCCGGCTGTGGCTGGCCCAGCTACTTCGAGCCGATCGACCCCGCCCGCGTGCGCGAAGAAACCGACACGACGCACGGCATGGTGCGCACCGAAGTGCTGTGCAACATCTGCGACTCGCACCTCGGCCATGTGTTCCCCGACGGCCCCGAACCCACCGGCCTGCGCTACTGCATCAACTCGGTCTCGCTCAAATTCGAACCGCAGGGCGACGAATGAAGAAGTTTTTGTTCGACCTGTTTCCGCTGCTGCTGTTCTTCATTGCGTACCGGTATGCCGACATCTATTTCGCCACCAAGGTCGCGATCGCGGCCTCGGTGCTGCAGATCGCGTGGCTGAAGATCCGCGGCAAGCCGATCGACGCGATGAACTGGGTGAGCCTGATCGTGATCGCGGTCTTCGGCGGCCTGACCATCTATCTGCACAGCGACACCTTCATCAAATGGAAGCCCACGGTCCTGTACTGGCTGTTCGGCGGCGCCCTGCTCTTTTCGCGTTACGTGCTCAAGCGCAACCTGCTCGAGAAGTTCATGGGCAAGCAGATCACGCTCAAGTCCGCGCACGTCTGGGACAAGCTCAATCTGATGTGGGCGGCGTTCTTCGCGGTCGCCGGCGCGCTCAACCTGTACGTCGCCTTCTCGGGCGCGTTCACCGAAGAGCAGTGGGTGAGCTTCAAGGCGTTCGGCCTGCTCATCATGACCTTGCTGTTCGTCGTGGGCCAATCGTTCTGGCTCGGCCGGCACCTGGTCGAGCCCGCCGAAACCGCCGGCCAGACGCCGGCCATCGACAACGACAAGCCGCGCTGATTCCATGACCTCCGATACCTCCCAGACCCCGCTCGATCCGCTGGATCCGCTCGACCGACTCGAGATCATCCGGGCCCGCCTCGCGCCGCTGGCGCCGTTGCGGCTGGACATCGAAGACGAGTCGCACCTGCACGCCGGTCATGCCGGCGCGAAGGGCGGCGCGGCCCATTATCGCGTCGTCATCGTGTCCGACCAGTTCACCGGTTTGCGCCCCGTGGCGCGCCATCGGCTGGTGTATGATCGTCTGCAAGATCTCATGCCCTTTCCCATACATGCGCTGGCACTCGATGCCCAGGCACCCTCTTCCAAGTAAACCCCAAAGGAAATACATGAAACGCATCGTCATGCTGGCCGCGGCCTGCGTCATCGCCGTGCCCGCTTTTGCCCAAAACGTGGCCACGGTCAACGGCAAGGCCATCCCGCAGGAAAACCTCGACGAATTCGTCAAGCTGCTGGTGAGCCAGGGTGCCACCGACTCGCCCCAGCTGCGCGAGCAGGTCAAGCAAGAGATGATCAACCGCCAGGTATTCGTCCAGGCCGCCGAACAGCAAGGCATCGCCAAGAAGTCCGACGTCAAGACCGAGATCGAACTCGCTCGTCAGGGCATCCTGGTTCGCGCCCTGATGGCCGACTACCTGGCAAAGCACCCGGTCACGGATGCCCAGGTCAAGGCCGAGTACGACAACGTCAAGAAAGAGCAGGCCGGCAAGAACGAATACAAGGTTCGCCACATCCTGGTCGAAGACGAAAAGACCGCCAACGACCTGCTGGCTCAGCTCAAGAGCAAGAAGGGCAAGTTCGAAGATCTGGCCAAGAAAAACTCCAAGGATCCCGGCAGCGCCGAGCGCGGCGGCGATCTGGGTTGGGCACCTCCCACCAACTACGTTGCCCCCTTCGCCGAAGCGGTCACCAAGCTGAAGAAGGGCCAACTGGTCGACAAGCCGGTGCAAACCCAGTTCGGCTGGCACGTCATCCAGGTCGAAGATACCCGCCCGGTCGAGTTCCCGCCGATGGATCAGGTGCGCCCGCAGATCGAAGAGATGCTGCGCCAGCAAACCCTGGCCAACTACCAGAAAGAACTGCGTGAAAAGGCCAAGGTGCAGTAAGCCCCTCGCCCTCACGCAAAAACGCCCGCGATCTTCGGATCGCGGGCGTTTTTGTTTGTGCGGACGCGGCATGTTCGGGCGCCGATGTCTCAGCGGCAGTGACAGCGGCGGAGCCACCCCGGCCCGCCGATCACGGATGCATCAGGCCATCCCCAGCAGCGCCTTCAAGCCGTCTTCATCGAGGATCGCCACGCCCAGCTCCTGGGCCTTGGTGAGCTTGCTGCCCGCGTCGTCGCCGGCCACGACATAGGCCGTTTTCTTGGACACCGAACCGCTCACCTTGCCACCCGCCGCCTGGATGTGACGCGTGGCCTCCTCGCGCGTCCAGGTCGGCATGGTGCCGGTCAGGACGAAGGTCTTGCCCGCGAGCTCGGTGCCTTCGGGGGCCGCCTCCGCCTCGGGATGCACGCCCTTCTCGGCCAGCGCCGCGATGATCTCGCGATTGTGCGGCTCGGCAAAGAAACGATGGATCGAACCCGCCACGACCGGGCCGACGTCCGGCACGGCCAGCAAGGCCTCTTCGTCGGCATCCATGATGCGTTGGATATCGCCGAAATGCCGCGCGATATCGCGCGCCGTGGTCTCGCCCACGTGCCGGATGCCCAGCGCGAACAGCAGGCGGCCGAGCGCCGGCTTGCGCGCGGCCTGGATGGCCGCCACCAGATTCTCGGCGGACTTCTGGCCCATGCGGTCCAGGGTCGCGAGCTTGATGGCATTCAGGCCGTACAGGTCGGCAAGCGACTTGACCCAGCCGTTGTCCACGAGCTGATCGACGACCTTCTCGCCCAGCCCTTCGATGTCGAGCGCCTTGCGCCCCGCGGCGTGCAGCAGGGTCTGCTTGCGCTGCGCGCCGCAGAACAGCCCGCCTGTGCAACGCGCGATGGCCTCGTCCTCGAGCTTCTCGATGGCCGAGCCGCAGACGGGACAGGCTTTGGGCATCACGAAAAGCGCCGCGCCTTCGGGACGTTTTTCGAGGACAGGACCGACCACTTCGGGAATCACATCACCGGCACGCCGCACGACGACCGTATCGCCGATGCGCACGTCCTTGCGGCGAATCTCGTCTTCGTTGTGCAGCGTGGCGTTGGTGACCGTGACGCCGCCGACGAACACGGGCTTGAGCCGGGCGACCGGCGTGATGGCGCCCGTGCGTCCCACCTGCACCTCGATGTCGAGCAACTCGGTGGTGGCCTCTTCGGCCGGAAACTTGTGCGCCAGCGCCCAGCGAGGCGCGCGCGAGACGAAGCCGAGCACGCGCTGGGCCGGCAGCGAATCGACCTTGTAGACCACCCCGTCGATGTCGTAGGGCAGATCGGCGCGCAGCGCGCCGATGCGTTCGTAGAACGCCATCAGGCCCGCGGCGCCCTCGGCCTTGTGGTTGTACCTGACGTTGACGGGCAGCCCCAGGCTCGCCAGCCAGTCCAGCATCTCGCCGTGGGTATCGTGCGGCAGCGTCGACACCTCGCGCGCCGCCCCCGGCACCGGCTCGTCGAACCGATCGCTGGTGGTACGGGCCAGGCCCTGGACCTCGCCCCAGCTGTAGGCGAAGAAGCGCAGCGGCCGCTGTGCGGTGATGCGCGGATCGAGCTGACGCAGACTGCCGGCCGCGGCGTTGCGCGGATTCACGAAGACCTTCTCGCCGCGCGCCGCCTGCCGGGTGTTGAGCTTTTCGAACTCGGCGCGATTCATCAAGACCTCGCCCCGCACCTCGAGCACGCGCGGCACGTCGCCCTTCAGCTTGAGCGGAATGGCCTTGATCGTGCGGATGTTGGCGGTGACGTCTTCGCCGGTCTGGCCGTCGCCTCGCGTCGCGGCCTGCACCAGCACGCCGTCTTCGTAGCGCAGGCTGATGGCCAGGCCGTCGAGCTTGAGCTCACAGAAATAGCGCGGCGCCTCGGCGGGACCCAGCAGGCCCGCGCCACGCAGCGTGTCGCTCACGCGTTTGTCGAAATCGGTGACGTCGTCTTCGGCGAAGGCGTTGCCCAGCGAGAGCATGGGCACCGCATGACGCACACTGCCGAACTCGGCCAGCGGCGCGGCGCCGACCCGCTGCGTGGGCGAATCCGGCGTGACGAGCTCAGGGTGCTCGTCTTCGAGCGCCTGCAGCTCGCGCATCAGCGCGTCGTACTCGGCGTCGGTGATCGAGGGCTCGTCGTGGACGTAATAACGGACGTTGTGCTGTTCGATCTCGGCGCGCAGGCGCGCCGCCGCCTCGGCGGGCGGGGGGGACGACGCCTTGCTCATTACGCAAAGACCCGTTGCGAGCGCTCGCTGCCGGCCGGCAGGCCGGCCTCGTCGAGCTGCGCGAACAGCACCTGCAGGCGTTCGTCGATGACCTTGTCGGCCCCTTCGATCAGCCCGCGGCCGGAATCGTCGACCAGCTCTGCGCGCAGACGCGCGGCCAGATCACGGCCCACGTCGACCATGCGGCCGAAGGCGCGCGGATCGGCGGGGCTGCACGGCACGTCGAGCAGCAGCGTGAGGCGTTCGATGCCGCCCATGCCGGCGTCGAACGGCGCGCCGTCGGTACGCGAGAGGGTGAAGCGCACGGCACCGGTATCGGTCAGCCACGCCAGGCGCGGGCCATCCGAGGCAAAGCCCAGCTCACGCGCGACGTTCATGACTTCGGCGGCCGGCTGGGCCGTGCCGAGCAACAGCGTCAGGCCGACCTGGGTATCCAGCGCGGCGCAGGCGGCGTCGAGGCGCCCGGCCTGTTCGACCACCTGTTGCTGATCGGGGCCCTCGATGGTCGCCTCGAAGCGTTCGGCCAGATCCTGGGCGCGCGCCCAGGCCTGCGACCACTCGATGGCGGTCAGCGGGCCGCTGCGATTGGCGAGCAGCACGGCCAGCTGCAGCGAGGCGTAGGATTCGTCGCCGTGGATGCGGGCACGATGGCGGCCGCGATCGGTGCCGGCGAAGACACGCACCGGTTTGCGACCGATCTGGCGCAAGGACTGGGTGTACGGCAGCAGATCGGCGCCGCGCACGGGTTCGGCGAAGTGGATCTCGATGACCACTTCGCAGGCGGGATCGGGTTCTTCCGCGTCGTCGCGCTCCGGCTCGGCGGCCGCCTGCGCGGCACTGGCGTGCACGGCGCCCGCCGCCACCGCGCCGGCGGGCATGCCGCCCGGCGCCGCGGACGCGCTATCGCCGACGCCCATGCCGGGCTCGCGGCGCTGCGCCGGCGTGGGCGCGGCGTGCGCGCGCGCCGGCGGCGTTTCGCCCGCGCCCAGGAGCGGATCCTGTTCGGTCGAAGGAAAATGCACCTGCATCTTGCGGCGCACGCGGCGGTCCTGCCACCAGTTGAATCCCAGCACCAGCAGGATGAGCAGCACGCCCAGGGCAATCAACCCGATCTGCAAATCACTCATGTATCAATCCCACGCCCGGTTGGGGCGCCTTTCGTTCAGTCGGTTTATGCGGCTTCGGCGGCCATCTGCACGGCCGAATCGATGTCTACGGCAACGATACGCGAAACGCCCTGCTCCTGCATCGTCACACCCACCAGTTGCTTGGCCATCTGCATCGCGATCTTATTGTGCGAGATGAACAGGAACTGCGTCTGGTCGCTCATGTTGCGCACCAGATTGGCATAACGCTCGGTATTGGCGTCGTCCAGCGGCGCGTCCACCTCGTCGAGCAGGCAGAACGGCGCCGGGTTGAGCTTGAACAGCGCGAACACCAGCGCGGTCGCGGTGAGCGCCTTTTCGCCACCGGACAGCAGATGAATCGTGCTGTTGCGTTTGCCCGGCGGCTGAGCCATCACCTGCACGCCCGCGTCGAGGATCTCGTCGCCGGTCATGGTGAGTTTGGCTTCGCCGCCGCCAAATAGTTTCGGGAACAGCTCGCCGAAGTGGCCGTTCACGGTATTGAAGGTTTCCTGCAGCAGCTCGCGCGTTTCGCGGTCGATCTTGCGGATCGCGTCTTCGAGCGTCTCGATCGCGGTGAGCAGGTCTTCCTGCTGCGAATCGAGGAAGGTCTTGCGTTCGCGCGAGGTGCTCAGCTCGTCGAGCGCGGCCAGGTTGACCGAGCCCAGCGCGTCGATCTGGCGCGAGATGCGGCCCACCTCGGACTGCAGCCAGTTGGCGCGGCGCCATTCGTCCGGCAGCGTCGAGAGCTCCTGGGCAAGCGTGTCGCGATCGACTTCGCGGGCGTTCAGTTGCTCGGTGAACTGCTCTTCGGCCAGGCGCGCGGCCTGTTCCTGCAGCTGCAGCTCGGTGATACGGGCACGCAGCGGTTCGATGTTGCGCTCTTGGGCCAGACGGTCTTCGTCGGCGCCGCGCAGCAGCGCCGCCAGATTGTCGAGCTCCTGGCGCGCGCGCGTCAGGGCTTCCTCGCGTTCGGCGCGCGCTTCGAGCGCGTCCTGGAGGCCGGCCTGGGTCGCGGACGCATCGAGGTCGACGAGCTCGCCTTCGAGCTGCTGCAGCTCGACGGTGGCGCGCTGGCTTTGATCGGCGGCGAGCTGGCGGTTGCGCTGCAGATCGGTGATGCGCACCTGCACGCCGCGCTCGGCGAACTCGGCCTCTTGCGCCGCGCGTTCGAGCTCGCGCAGGCGGGTGCGGGCCGCCTCGGCCTGCGCCGCCAGGCCTTCGCCGTCGATTTCGGCGTCGGCGAAGCGGGATTGATGTTCGGCCAGCTCGGCGTCGAGCGTTTCGAAACGCGCCTCGGCGTCTTCGCGGGTGGCGCGCAGGTCTTCTTCCTGGACGGCCAGCTCTTCGAGGTCCTGGCGCAGCCGCGTGGCGCGCTCACCGGACTGCTCGGCCTGCTGCTGCAGGCGGGAATGCTCGAGCTGGATGTCGTGCACGCGGCGGGTGACCTCGGCGACGCGCTGGCGCGCCGGCGCGAGCGCCTGGCTCACCTGCTGCCAGGCGGCCTCGGCCCGCGCCACGTTGCCCAGCGCCTGATCGGCGATGAGCTGCTGGGCCTTGATCTCGCGCTGCAGGTTTTCGATTTCCTGTTGGCGTGCCAACAGGCCCGCCTGCTCGGAATCGGGCGCATAGAAGCGCACGCTGTGCGCGTCGATCAGATGGCCCGCGCGCACCACATAGGCGCTGCCCTCGGGCAGCGTCGAGCGCCCGTTGAGCGCCTGGGTCACGTCGGTGGCGGTATAGATGCCGCGCAGCCAGTCGTTGAGCAGCGTGCGCAGATCGGGATCGGTGATGCGCAGCAGGCTCGCCAGCGGGGTCAGGCCCGCCGGCGCGGCCGGCGCCGGACCCGCGGCCGGGGTCTGGTAGAAGGCCAGACGCGCGGGCGGCGCGTCGTCGGCGAAGGCTCGCGCCCAGTCGAGGTTGCGAACCTCGAGCGCCGCCATGCGTTCGCGCAGCGCGGCCTCGAGCGCGGGCTCCCAGCCCGGTTCGATGTGCAGCTTCTGCCACAGGCGGCCCAGGCCCGCGAGCTCGTGCTTGGCGAGCCAGGGCTCGAGCGCGCCCTGCTTCTGGACGTCTTCCTGAAGCTTGACCAGCGCCGCCAGCCGCGCTTCCAGGCGCGCGAGCGCCTGGGCGTCCTGCTGAGCGGACGACTGGGCCCGGCTGCGCTCGGCGTCGGCTTCGGGCACACGGCCTTCGAGCTCGGCGAGCTCGGCCTGAGCCGTCTCGAGCTGCTCTTCGCCCGCATAGCGGGCGCCGGCCAGCTCTTCGAGCTTTTGCGGATCGGGCGTGTGCAGTTCACGCAGATCCTGCTGCAGGCGCTCGCGGCGCTGCTCCAGGACCTGCAGTTGGCGATCGGACTCGCGTTGGGTCTGGGCGGCCAGCGCGAGGTTTTGTTCGACGCGGGCCAGCGCGGCGCGCATCTCGTCGCGGCCGCTGGCGGCCTCGCGCACCCGTGCCTCGATGGCGGGCAGCGTGGCCTGCGCCTCTTCGGCCACCGCGCGCGCCTCTTCGGTGCGGGCGGCGCCGGTGGCGAGGTCGTCCTCGGCCTGGGCGATCTGTTCGGTGCAGTGTTCCTGCTGCGCGTTCCATTCGTCGATCTGCGCCAGCAACTGCTCGCGGCGTGCGGTCAGGCGGTTGCGCGAGTCCACCACGTGGCGGATCTCGGCCTCCAGCCGGCTGACCTGGGCGTTGGCCTCGTAGAGCTGGCCCTGGGCCGCATGCACGGCGTCGCTCGCGGCGTAGTGGGCCTGGCGCCGGGATTCGAGCGCTGCCTCACCGGAACGCAGACCGGCGATGGCGGCTTCCAGATTGTTCTGGGCCTGCGCCATCTCCTGGGTTTTTTTGTCGCGCTCGATGCGCGCGCCGGATTCTTTCAGGAACCACAGCGCGAATTGCTTTTTCTCGCCGTCGGCCTGCAGCTCGCGGTACTGGCGCGCCACTTCGGCCTGGGCCTCGAGCTTCTCGAGCTGGCTGTTCAGCTCGCGCAGGATGTCTTCGACGCGGGTGAGGTTTTCGCGCGTGTCGGACAGGCGGTTTTCGGTCTCGCGGCGGCGCTCTTTATAGCGCGACACCCCGGCCGCCTCTTCGAGGAACACCCGCAACTCTTCGGGACGCGCCTCGATCAGGCGGTTGATCATGCCCTGGCCGATGATGGCGTAGCCACGCGCGCCCAGGCCGGTGCCCAGGAAGATGTCGTGGATGTCGCGCCGGCGCACCTGCTGGTTGTTGACGTAGTAGCTGCTGGTGCCGTCGCGCGTCAGGACGCGGCGCACGGCGATTTCGGCGTAGGTGCTCCACTGCCCGGCCGCCCGGCCTTCGCTGTTGTCGAACACCATCTCGACCGACGCCCGGGCCGCCGGCTTGCGGTTGCCCGAGCCGTTGAAGATGACGTCCTGCATGGATTCGCCGCGCAGCTCGGAGGCCTTGGCCTCGCCCAGCACCCAGCGTACGGCGTCGATGATGTTCGACTTGCCGCAACCGTTCGGCCCCACGACCCCCACCAACTGGCTGGGCACGGGGATGACGGTAGGATCGACGAAGGACTTGAAGCCGGCGAGTTTGAGCTGGGTAAGGCGCACAGTACGGTGACGGACCGGGTAGGTTGAACGAAGAGGCGTTGAACGGACCTGCCGCGCAAATTGGCAAACCGGCCTCGAAAGGCCGGTCTGGATATGGGTCGTATGATACCCCAGCCGCGTCGGCGGCATGACCAACGGCGCTCGAGAGCGCCATTGCGTCTCCACCGGGCGTGAGCGGACGCTATACTCCCTGACAAATTTGGCGATCAGTCCCAAATCCATACAACGCCGGCACCGGCACCAGCGGGGATATTCTTGAAACGCGGGTTTTATCTGGTCATGGCCGCTCAGGCCTTCTCGTCGATGGCAGACAACGCATTGTTCATTGCAGCAATCGCGTTGATACTGGAACTGAGTGGACCCGACTGGATGGCGCCGATGATGAAATGGTCATTCGCGCTCGCCTACGTGGTGCTGGCGGCCTTCGTCGGCGCCTTCGCGGATTCCTACCCCAAGGGCCGGGTGATGTTCGTCACCAACGCGCTCAAGGTCGCCGGCTGTCTGCTGATGTTCTCGTACGCCAGCATCGGCGTGCCCCACGAATACCAGATCTACCTCGTCGTCGGCGCCTACGCCCTCGTCGGCATCGGCGCGGCCGCTTACTCGCCGGCCAAATATGGCATCGTCACCGAGATGCTGCCGCCCCATATGCTGGTCAAGGGCAACAGCTGGATCGAAGGCCTGACCGTGCTGTCCATCATCATCGGCACGGTGCTGGGTGGCGCGCTGATTTCGCCCAAGGTGTCGCAGCTGCTGCTGTCGCATCCGACGATCGGCACGCTGGTGCACACGCCGGCCGAAGCGGCCATCCTGGTGATCGCGGTGGTCTACCTGCTGGCCGCGCTGTGCAATCTGATGATCCCCAACACGCACGTGCGCTATCCGCCGCAACAGAAAAACCCCATCAAGCTGATCCGCACGTTCGGCGGCTACGTCCGGGTGCTGTGGCGTGACAAGCTGGGCCAGATTTCCCTGGCCGTCACCACCCTTTTCTGGGGTGCCGGCGCCACGCTGCAACTGATCGTGATCGAGTGGGGCCGCAGCCACCTGGGCTATCGCCTCGACCAGGCCTCCATCCTGATGGGCGTGGCCGCGCTGGGCACCGTGATCGGTTCGATTCTCGCCGGCCGTATTCCGCTGCGCCGCGCGCTGAGCGTGCTGCCGGTGGGCGCGGGCATGGGCCTGGTGGTGCTGCTGATGCCGCTGGTCTATTCGCCCTGGAGCGTCTATCTGCTGCTGCTCATCACGGGCGGCCTGGCCGGCTTCTTCGTGGTGCCCATGAATGCCCTGCTCCAGCATCGCGGCCATGTGCTGCTGTCCGCCGGACACTCCATCGCCGTGCAGAACTTCAACGAGCAGCTCAACATCCTGCTGATGGTCGCGATGTACACGCTGATGCTCTGGCTCAACATGCCCATCAATGCCGTGATCGTCGTGTTCGGCCTGCTGGTGACCGTGCTGATGCTGGTTTTCATGCGCTGGAGCCGCCGCAACCTGGCCCGCGACCCCGAGCTGCAGGAGCAGATCGGCCAGGAAGGCCACGGCCAGGCGCTCGATTCCGTGCGGCACTGAGCGCCAGGCAAGCCACCACTTCTTCAACAGAATCAATGCATTGGCGCCCCCTCGGGGCCGCCAATGTCATTCAGGCCCGTGCGATCGCGATACGGACACGAGGCCAGTCCCGCGGTCACGCCGGGGCGCTCGGGGGGGCAGGCGCGAACGGGCGAGGCGGCCGGGGCGGCCGGGCCGTCAGGCGCGAGCGGCCGGAGTCATCGACCCGCCCCCGCCCTGCCTCAGGGCTGGACCGCGAGCTGCAAATCCTGCCAAGCGCGCGCCTTCTCGACCGGACTGCGCAGCAGATAGGCGGGGTGATAACTCACCACCAGCGGGATCTCGACGCCTTCGTCGGTCTTGAGGGTATGAACCCGGCCCCGCAGGCTGCCGATGGTGGCTTCCGTCCCGAGCAGGGTCTGCGCGGCGAAGCGGCCCAGCACCAGGATGCGCTCCGGCTTGAGCAGCGCGATCTGGCGCATCAGGTACGGACTGCAGGCGGCCACTTCTTCGGGCTTGGGATTGCGGTTGCCGGGCGGACGGCACTTGATCACGTTGGCGATGAACACGTCCTGCTCACGGCTCATGCCCACCGACGCCAGCATCGCATCGAGCAATTGCCCCGAACGGCCGACGAACGGCAGCCCCTGGCGATCTTCTTGTTCGCCCGGGGCTTCGCCCACCACGAGCCAGCGCACCTGCTGCTGAGCGCCGGTGCCGAACACCGCGTGCTTGCGGCCCTCGCACAGACCACAGGCCGTGCAGGCGGACACCAGACCTTCGAGCTCGGCGAAGTCGGCGCGGCCGGCGCGGGCCGCCACCTCGCGGGCACGCTCGGCCGGGGTCGGCTCCGCCTCTTTCGAGCTGGCTTCGACGGGCGCCGGTTTGGGCGGCGGACCGCTGCGCACGGGAATGCGCGGTCGCTCGGTAGCGGACGCCGCGGCGCCAGCGGCGGGCGCGGGTGCCACGGCAACGGAGGCGGCAGCGTCCGGCGCGGCCTCGGCCTCGGGCGGCACCACGATCGGCGCACCGGCGCCCGGCGCGTCGGCGCCCGGCGCACCGGCGCCCG
>NZ_NEVP01000017.1:0-180002 GCF_002261315.1 Bordetella genomosp. 5 | reverse complement strand
ACAAACTCCGTCTTCTGATCGCTCACGGTAACAGCACTCCAAGGCATGGAACTCTCCCGGGCATCTAGTCCGGAAAAGTGTCACCCATGTCCTCGTACACCTGTTACCTATCTGTCCGGTCCATACAGAGCGCCCCCTCGGGGGCAGCAAGCGAGCGCAGCGAGTGCGGCGTGGGGGGCCTGCCCTCCCACCGCCGGGCCGCCCCAAGGTGGGAGCGCCCCCTCGGGGGGCAGCAAGCGAGCGCAGCGAGTGCGGCGTGGGGGCCTATTCGACTTTTCCGATGCGCTGCACGGCGGTTGCCAGGGCGGCCGAGTCGCGGCGCCAGTAGGCCTCGAAATCCTTGGCGTCGAGGTACTGCACCGGGCTGCCGGTGCCGGCGATCTGCGCTTTGAATTTCGGGTCGCGCGCCACCTCGTCGGCGGCCTTGCGCAGACGTGCGAGCACGGGTTCGGGCGTGCCGGCCAGCGCAAAGACGCCCGACCATTGCACGAACACGGCATCGTGGCCCACCGACTTCAGCGAGGGTACCTTGGGCAGGCTTTCGAGCGAGCCCTCGCCCCAATGCGCCAGCGCGCGCAGCTTGCCGGCCTGGATCAGCTGCATGACGCTGGACGGACCGGTCGCCACCGCATCGACCTGACCGCCGATGAGCGCCTGCACGGCCGGCCCCGCGCCCGTGAATGGCACATGCATCATGCGCACGCCGGCCTCGCCCTGCAGCATCTCCATCGGCACGTGCATGGTGCCGTAGATTCCCGAGCTGCCGTAGCTGAGCTTGCCCGGCTGCTGTTTCGCCGCGGCCAGGAAATCCTGCACGGACTGCCAGGGCTTGTCGGCACGCACCACCAGCACGGTGGGATCCGCCGTGATCCGGGCGATCGGGACGAACTGATCGAGCTGGTAGGCCGGCTTGCGTTCGAGCACGCGATCAGCCTCGGGCAGGATCGAGATCGAAGACAGGCTCATCAGCAGGGTGTAGCCATCGGGTTTGGCGCGAGCGACCTGGCCGATGCCCACGGCGCCACCCGCGCCGCCCTTGTTTTCGATCACGACCGGTTGGCCCAGGCGGTCTGCCAGGGCCAGCGCGAGCGGCCGTGCGATCGTGTCCGCCACGCCGCCCGGCGGGAAGGGCACCACCAGCGTGATGGGATGGTCGGGGTAGCCAGCGGCCCCGGCCTGGGCAACGCCCAGGCACAGCGCGGCGGCGGCCGCGGTCTTGAACAGCGTACGCAATGCCATGTCTCACTCCCGTATGGCCCGGCCCGCCGTACGTCGCGGCGCGCCGTGACCCTAGCAATTGACCTACACGAAGCGGTTCTCGATGCTGCCGATGCCGTCGATCTCGATGCGGACCACATCGCCCGCGCGCAGGAAGCGCGGCGGGTTCAGGCCCTGTCCGACGCCGGCCGGCGTACCGGTGGCGATCACATCGCCAGGCAGCAGCGTGATGCCGCGCGAGCAGGTCTCGATCAATGTGGGGATGTCGAAGATCAGGTCTTCGGTGTTGCCATCCTGACGCGGTTCGCCGTTGACCCAACAGCGCACGCGGGTGCGCTGGCCGTCGAGCGCATCGGCGCTGACGATCCAGGGGCCCATCGGGCAGAAGGTATCGAACGACTTGCCCAGATCCCACTGCTGGTGGCGCATCTGCACATCGCGTGCGGTGACGTCGTTGACGACGGTGTAGCCGAACACATGGCTCATGGCCTCGGCGCGCGAGATGTTGCGCCCGCCCTTGCCGATCACCACGGCAAGCTCGGCCTCGTAATCGATCTTGTCGGACACGCCCTGCGGCAAGTGCACGTCGGCTCGGGGTCCGATCACGGTCTGCGGGACCTTGGTGAAGACGATGGGCCAGGATTCGGGGTTGGTGTCGTTGTCCTTGAACACCGAGTCGCGCAACTCCTTGGCATGCGCGTGATAGTTGCGGCCGACGCAGAAGAGGTTGCGGCGTTGGGCCGGCAGCGGCGCCTCGTGTTCCACCTCGTCCCAGCGCAGCGCGTTGCCCTGGGTGGCCGGCAGCGTACCGCCGGCGCTCAATCGCTCGATCAGCGCGAGCGCCCCGGTGTGTGCCTCGGCGGGCGGCACATCCAATGCCGTGACCGCCGCGCCGTCCTCCGATACCAGACCCACCTTGCGCTCACCGTTCACACGAAAAACTGCGATCTTCATACCTGCTCCTGCTTCGGTTAACCCAAAAAATACCAATTAGTGCTACTTGGTACCAATCTGGTCGCAGGATAGCGCAGAGCATCCGAGCAATACACGCGTTTTCAAAGCGACTTAGGGAAAATCCCTGGCGCGGCGTATCGCCGTGGATTGGTTCTATTTGGTATCATTCGGCGTCGTTTTTCACCGAGCTTCCGATGGACAAAGCCTCCGCCATGCGTGCGGCCATCCTGGATCATCTGCACACGGGCGCCTGGCCGGCAGGCCATCGCCTGCCCACCGAGCGCGCGCTGTGCGATCAATACGGCCTGAGCCGATCCACGGTGCGGCGCACCTTGCAGCAGTTGAAAGAGCAGGGGCTGATTTCGCAGCGGGTGGGCAGCGGCACGTACGTGAATGCCTCGGACCATCTCGTGCAGACGGCCCAGGCGCTGCGTACCGAAGCGCTGTCCACCAGCCCGGCTGAGCTGATGGCGGCGCGTCTCGTGCTCGAACCCGCCATCGCCGCCCTGGTCGTGCAATACGCCACGCCGGCCGATTTCGCCCTGCTCGAGGAGGCCTGTGACCGTGCCGAGGCAGCCGAGAGTTTCGAAGC
Organism: Bordetella genomosp. 5; assembly: GCF_002261315.1. Classification (NCBI taxonomy): domain Bacteria; kingdom Pseudomonadati; phylum Pseudomonadota; class Betaproteobacteria; order Burkholderiales; family Alcaligenaceae; genus Bordetella; species Bordetella genomosp. 5. Next base: position 177,238 of record NZ_NEVP01000017.1, on the reverse strand, counting down.
GTTCGAGGTGTGGGACGCGCGGCTGCATGAGCGTATGGCCACGGCCACGCACAATCAGTTCATCGAGAACGTGTTCGCACTCATGACCGCGGCGCGGTCGCAAGCCTCATGGGGCGCGCTCAAGCGCAAGAGCCTCACGCCTGAACGGCGGCAGGCCTATCAGGAGGAACACCGCGCCATCGTCGACGCCCTCAAAGATCGCGATGCCGAACGCGCGATGGCGCAGGTGCGGCGCCACCTGGTGCACGTACGCGAGAACTTGCTCGGGGTCTGAGCGCGCGTAGCCGCGTGCCGGCGCCGGCGCTATCGCGGCGCGGGCGTGATCGTGGGCTCGCACAGGACCGGGGTCTTGAGCGAGTTCGCCACGAAGCATTGCGCGTGGGCGGCCTCGTGCAGACGATGAGCGAGCGCGAGATCGTCGCCGGGGCGTACCGTGACGCGCGGACGCAGCACGAACTGCGTGAAGTGCCCGCCGGTTTGCGCGTCGCCCTCCACCATGGTCGACTCGGCCGCATCCTCGTAGGCCAGCACCGCGATGCCCGCGTCGGCGCACAGGTGCAGATACCAAAGCTGATGGCAGGCGCTCACCGAGGCGAGCAGCAGGTCTTCCGGGTTCCAGCGGGTGGGATCCCCGCGGAATGCCGGGTCCGACGAGCCGGCGATGTCGGGCCGGCGCGCCGCGCTCAGGCGGTAATCGCGCGCGTAGTCGCGGTAGCCCGAGGTGCCGGTGCCGGTATTGCCGGTCCAGATCGTGTCGACGCGATAACGATGTTCGTGAGCCATGGCTTTATAGGACAGAGCGCGCAGCGCGGTGCCTGAAATAGTACGCCATTTGGTATACCATTTGCCAGATGAAGAAAGCGTCCGACATTTCCTTTCTCAGCGCGAGGCGATCATGAACCGGCTGCCCGCCACGGCCGCCGGCACGGGGTCGGCCGCCGACGCACTGGCCGATGCGCTGCGCGACATGATCTGCCGCGGCGAGCTGGCCGACGGTGCGCGCCTGGTGGAGCGCGATCTGGCCGAGCGTTTCGCGGTCAGCCGCGTGCCCATGCGCGAGGCGATCCAGCGGCTCGAACACGAGGGGCTGGTGCAGACGCAACGCCATCGCGGCGCGGTGGTGCGCACGCTGCACGCCGACGATGTGCGCGACATCTACGCGCTGCGCATGTTGCTCGAGGGCGATGCCATCGAGCGGGCGGTGAGCCGGATCGACGACGTGACGCTGGCGCGCGCCGAGCGCGTGCACCGTCAGCTGGGCGAGGCGGGTACGGCGGCGCGGCAGCACGCGCTGAACCGCGAGTTTCACGAGATTCTCTATGGCGCCTGCGGCAATGCGCGTCAGGTCCAGGCCATCCGCGACCAGCGTATCCAGATCGAACGCTACGAGCGGCTGCAACGCCGCGTGCTGGCCGAGACGCCTGCCTTCCAGCACGAACACGAGGCGATCCTGCGCGCCTGCCGCGCCCGCGACGGGGCGCACGCGCGGGCCATGACCGAGGCACACCTGGCCTCGGCGCGTGATCTGGTGCTGCGGCTGGTGGCGCGCGGCACCGACGACTGAGCGCGCCTACCAGACCTCCGCCGGATAGCCCGGCGTGCGCACGCGGCTCGCGAAGCGCTCCGCCAGAAAATCGATCAGCACGCGGGTCTTGGCCGGCAGGTGCAGCCGTTCGGGATAGAGCGCGTGAATGTCGGCGGGCGGCGTGCGCCAGCCCGGCAGCACCTCGACCAGACGGCCGGCGCGCAGGTGCGCCATGACCTCCCATTCCGACCGCATGACCACGCCGTGGCCCGCCAGCGCCCACGCGAGCGCGCTCTCGCCGTCATTGGATGACAGGGCGCCGCGCACCTTGATGGTCTCGCTGCGCTGGCCCGACTGCAGGTGCCAGGTGCCGTAGGCGAGTTCGTCTTCGCGGATCACGATGCAGCGATGACGGGCGAGATCGGCCGGCGTGCGCGGCTCGCCATGGGCCCGCACGTATTGCGGTGACGCGCAAAGCAGCCGGCGGTTCGAGGCGAGCAGCCGCGCCACCAGCCGTGCATCGGGCAGCGTGCCGAAGCGGATCGCCACGTCGTAGCCCTCATCGAGCAGGTTCACGGGCCGATCCGACAGGTGCAGTTGCACCTCCACGTCGGGATAGTCGCGCGCGAAATCGGCGATGGCCGGCACGAGATGCGTGCGGCCGAACCCGAAGGTCGCGTTGATGCGCAGCAGCCCCTGCGGCCGCTCGCGGGTGTTGGTGACGCGGCGCTCGAGGGCATCGAGGTCGGCCAGGATGCGCGCGCCGTCGGCGAGGTAAAGCTCGCCTTCGGCGGTGACGCTGATGCGGCGCGTGGTGCGATTGAGCAGCCGCACGCCGAGCCGCCGCTCCAGATTGGCCAGCCGGGTGCTGACCGCGGGCGGCGTCAGGCCAAGCTCGCGCGCGGCGGCCGACAGATTGCCGTGCCGCACCAGCAAGGAGAAGAACGCGAGATCCGAAAGCCCGTCCATCGGTATTTATAAATCTAATTTAAGAAAGGTTTTTTCTCTCGTTAATTATAAGTTCTGAATAGGCTTATACACTGGTTCCACGAGCAGACCGGCCGCGGCATTCCGCCCGCAGGCCGGCGATTCCGGAGACAAGACCATGAACAAGAGCTGGATCCGTTGGACCTGTGCCTGGCCCCGCGCGCACCGCCTGGGCGCGCCGCTGATGCTGGCCGCCGCACTGCCTCTCGCCACTCCGAGCACGCCGGCCGCTGCCGCCGACGCGTTTCCGACGCGCGCCATCACGCTGGTCGCGCCGTTCGCGCCCGGTGGCAGCGTCGACATTGCCGCGCGCCTGGTGTCGGATGCCTGGGCCCGGGAGTTGGGCCAGAGCCTGGTGATCGAAAACCGCGCCGGCGCGTCCGGCAACATCGGCATGGCGGCCGTGGCGCGCGCCAAACCCGACGGCTACACGCTCGCCATCAACACCATGTCGCTGGCCATCAATCCGGCACTCTTCGCCGAGATGCCGTTCGACACGCGCAAGGACCTGCGCAGCGTGGGCACGATCGGCACGTCGCAACACGTGCTGACCGTGACGCGCGACTTGCCGGCGCAGGACCTGAAGTCGCTGCTGAGCCAGTTGCGCAGTCAGCCGCCCAACACCTGGAGCTTCGGCTCGGCGGGCACGGGCAGCACCTTCCACATGGCGGCCGAGCTGTTCAAGTCGGTCTCGAAGACGCAGATCCTGCACGTGCCCTACAAAGGCGGCGGTCCGGCCATGGTCGACACGATCAGCGGCCAGGTGCAGATGAGCTTTCCGGTGCTGTCGGCGGCGCGGCCGCAGGTCGAGGCCGGCAAGCTGCGCGCCCTCGGCGTGACCGGCACCAAGCGCTCGCCGCTGCTGCCCGACGTGCCGACGATCGCCGAGGCCGGTCTGCCCGATTACGCCTTCACCACCTGGTTCGTGGTGAGCGCGCCGGCCGGCACGCCCGACGCCGTGATCGAGAAGCTCAACGCCACGCTCGGCCGCGCCTTGGCGCAGCCGGCACTGGCCGAGCGCATGGCGCGCGAAGGCTTCGATCCGCTCGTTTCCACGCCGGCCGAGACCGACAAGCTGGTGGCCGACGAGATGCAGCGCTGGGCCGTCATCGTCAAGGAAGCGGGCATCACCGCCAACTGATCACCCGGATCCGGCGGGCGTGCCCGCCGATCCCTCATCACGCAGCAAGGAACGGCCATGACCGGCAGCACCCTCTACGACAAACTGGTGGCCTCGCACGAGGTGGCACGGCTCGACGACGAGCATGTGCTGCTCTATGTCGATCTGCACATCATGAACGAGTACACCAGCCCGCAGGCCTTTTCGGGCCTGGCCGCGCGGGGCCGCGAGGTGTTGCGGCCGCGCCAGCAGATGGCGGTGGTGGACCATGTGATTCCGACCCACCCCGTGGCGGCGCGCGATCGCGTGATCGTGCAGGACGACGCCGCGCTGCAGGCGCGCAACCTCAAGCGCAACTGCGATGCGCAGGGCATCGCGCTGTTCGACACCACCGATCCGCTGCAGGGCATCGAGCATGTCATCGCGCCCGAACACGGCATGATCCTGCCGGGCATGGTGGTGCTCTGCGGCGACAGCCACACCACCACCTACGGCGCGCTCGGCGCCCTGGGCTTCGGCATCGGCACCTCCGAGGTCGAGCACATCCTGGCCACGCAGACCCTCGTGTACCGCGTGGCCCGCAACATGCGGGTGCGCGTGGACGGGGCGCTGGGCCCGGGCGTGAGCGCCAAGGACCTGGTCATCTACCTCGTGCATCGTATCGGCGCGCAGGGCGCGGTGGGCTACGCGGTGGAGCTGTGCGGCACGACCATCGCCGCGCTTTCGGCCGAGGCGCGCATGACGGTGTGCAATATGCTGGTGGAGGCCGGCGCGCGCGCGGCCCTGATCGCGCCCGACGCCATCACCGATGCCTACGTGAGTGCCCGCGCGCTGCACCTCACGTCCGAGGAGCTGCGGGACGCGCGCCACAGCTGGGCGTCGTTGCACAGCGACGCCGACGCCGTGTACGAGCGCGAGTTCATGATCGATGCGGCCGGCATCGCCCCGTATGTGACCTGGGGCACCAGCCCCGATCAGGCTCTGCCGGTGGACGCCGTCGTGCCGGATCCCGAGGCCGCGGGCGATGCGCTGCAGGCGCTGGCCGCGCGCAAGGCGCTCGACTACGTGGGGCTGCAGGCGGGCCAGCCCATCGCGGGCGTGCCCATCGACCGCGTCTTCATCGGGTCCTGTACCAACGCGCGGATCGAAGACCTGCGCAGCGTGGCCGAGATCGTGCAGGGCCGCCATGTGGCGCCGGGCGTGCGCGCGATGGTGGTGCCCGGCTCGGGCGCGGTGCGCGATCAGGCGCACGACGAAGGCCTGGATCGCATCCTGATCGATGCCGGGTTCGAATGGCGCCAGCCCGGCTGCTCGATGTGCCTGGCCATGAACGACGACATGCTGGCGCCGGGTGAGCGCTGCGCGTCGACCACCAATCGCAATTTCGAGGGACGGCAGGGACGCGCCGGCCGGACCCACCTGATGAGCCCCGCCATGGCCGCGGCGGCGGCCCTCACCGGCCGCATCACCGACGTGCGCACGATCGATGCGCAGCTTGCCGCGGGAGCCGCGCGATGACCTCTTCCTCTACCGTGCTGCGTGGTGTGGCCGCGCCGCTGCCGTATTCGAATCTCGACACCGACCAGATCATGCCCAAGCAATTCTTGCGCATCATCGACAAGGCGGGTCTGGACCGCGGGCTCTTCTACGACCTGCGCTTCGACGCCAGCGGCGCGCCGCGCCCGGACTTCGTGCTCAATCAGGCGCCCTGGCGCCAGCCCGCGTTCCTCGTGGCCGGACCGAACTTCGGCTGCGGCTCCAGCCGCGAACACGCGGTGTGGGGCCTGCAGCAGTTCGGCGTGCGTGCCATCATCGCGCCGAGTTACGGCGAGATCTTTCATGCCAACGCGATGAACAACGGCCTGCTGCTGATCCGTCTGCCCGACGCGCAGGTGCAGGCGCTGCTCGGCCGGGTGGCACGGCCGGACACCTGCGAACTCGAGATCGACGTGCTGGCGGGTCAGGTGCGGGCAGGCGACGACGTGCGCTACGATTTTGCGATGTCGGCGCGTCAGCGTGGCATGGTGGCCGAGGGGCTGGACATGATCGGCGCCACGCTGCGCCAACTGCCGGAGATCACGCGCTTCGAAGCCGCGCACCGGCAGCGCCAGCCCTGGTTGCAGGATGCCGCGGCGCGGGTTCGCGCGCGGCTGGACCAGACTGCCAAGGAAACCGCATGAGTGAATTGCTGGACGCGCCGCTGCGCCATCATCAGGTCAACGGCATCGAGATCGCCGCCCGCACCGCGGGCCAGGGCCCGGCGCTGCTGTTGCTGCATGGTCATCCGCAAAATCATCTGATCTGGCAACGTCTGTGGCCCGCGCTCACCGAGCGCTACACCTGCGTGGCCGCGGATCTGCGCGGCTATGGCGACAGCGCCAAGCCGCCCGCGTCGCCCGATCACTCGGCGCACGCCAAGCGCACCATGGCGGCCGACATGCACGCGCTCATGCAGACGCTCGGTCTGCCGCGCTACAGCGTGCTGGCGCACGATCGCGGCGCCCGGGTCGCGCACCGTCTGGGGCTGGATCGGCCCGAGGCCGTTCAGGCCATGATGCTGCTCGACATCGCGCCCACCCTCGACATGTACGAAGGCACCACGCGGGCCTTCGCGCAGGCGTACTTTCATTGGTTCTGGCTGATCCAGCCGGCGCCGGGTCCCGAAACCTTCATCGGCCACGATCCCGCTTTCTATGTCCGGTCGGTGATGGGCGGACGGCCGGGCGGGCTGGCGCATTTCACGCCCGAGGCGCTCGCCGATTACGAGCGTTGCGCGCGTCTGCCCGGCTGGGCCACCGGCATCTGCGAAGACTACCGGGCCTCGGCCACCGTCGATCTGGAGCATGACCGGGCCGGCCGAGCGGCGGGCGAACGCCTGGCGATGCCGGTGCGGGTGCTGTGGGGCGAGCGCGGCGCGGTCGGCCGCAATTTCGCGGTGCTCGATCTCTGGCGGGCGGTCTGCCGCGAGGTCGACGGCCGGGCGCTGGACGCCGCGCACTACCTGCCCGAGGAGGCGGCCGACGCGGTGCGCGACGAGGCGCTGGCGTTCTTCGGCATACACGCTCCGGCGGCAGGGGTATGAAATAGGGGCCGGAGCGCGAATGGTAAGCTTCGCCGATGAATCGAGCCCCCCGGCGCAACGCCTCTTCCGACCCCGAATTTAGCGTGACCGAGATCCGCCGTGCCGACGTGAACGAGCCGGCGGGGGCGGGCAACGGCGCGGGCGGCGGCACTGCCGTGGGCGCAAGCGCCCCGGCCGGGCGCACCGGCGCCGACCGGGCGTTCACGGCCACCGATTCGCCCTGCGTTGCCATCTGCTCGACCCTGTTCGACGAGATCTGCCGTGGCTGCGGACGCAGCGCCATGGAAGTCGCCAACTGGGTCTTCATGACCGAAGAAGAGAAGCAGGCCGTCTGGACCCGCATCCTGGCGCAGGGCTATCCGCGCCGGCCCTGAGCCCGGCCCGCCTGTCTTTGGCATGTCATCTACCGTAGGCCTAATCGTGCCATCGCTCACGACAGGTCCTACCCATGCGCATCGTTCTCGTCACGGATGCCTGGCATCCTCAAGTCAATGGCGTGGTCCGCACCTGGACCGCGATGTTGCGGCTCCTGCGTGAGTGGGGCCACGACGTTCTGGTGGTGAGCCCCGAGGGCGCCCGCACCATTCCCGCCCCGTCCGAACCCGAACTGCGCCTGTGCATCCAGCCTCGCCGCCAGCTGCGGCGCGTGCTGGGCGACACGGTGCCCGACGCGTTGCACATCGCGACCGAGGGCCCGCTGGGGCTGGCGGCGCGCCGCATGGCGCTGTCGCGCGGCTGGCGCTTCACCACGGGCTTTCACACGATGTTCCCCGAGTATCTCGAGGCGCGCATGGGCATCCCGGCGTCGCTGCCGTGGCGCTTCATGCGCTGGTTCCATCGGCCGTCGCAGCGCGTGCTGGTGCCCACGCCGACGGTGCGCGACATCGTCGCATCGCGCGGTCTCACGAATCTGCAGGTGTGGTCGCGCGGGGTCGACGGGCAGAAGTTTCAGCCGGTCGAGCGCGATGCGTTCGCCCACCTGCCGCGGCCGGTCTATCTGTCGGTCGGCCGCGTGGCCCGCGAGAAGAACCTCGACGCGTTTCTGTCGCTCGACATCCCGGGCAGCAAAGTGGTGGCGGGCGGCGGGCCCGACGAGGCGCGGCTGCGCAAGAAGTTTCCCAACGCGCACTTCCTGGGGCCGCAGGCCGACGCGCAACTGCCGTCGTTCTACAGCGCCGCGGACGTGTTCGTCTTTCCGAGCCTGACCGACACCTTCGGCCTGGTGATGCTGGAGGCCATGGCGTGCGGCACGCCGGTGGCCGCCTTCGATACCGAAGCGCCGCGCGCCGTGGTGCGCAACGGCGTCACCGGATACATCGACGCGGACCTCGCCCGCGCCTGCACGCAGGCCCTGACCCTGGATCGCGCCACGGTGCGCGCCCATGCGCTCACCCGCACCTGGGACGCCATCGCCCACGACCTGCTCGCCGCCCTCGTTCCGATCGACGGCCGCGCCGCCTGGAGCGAGCCGAGCATCCAGAGCGCATGACATGTTATTCGGGGTTTTCGTGCCCCTCGCCCAGACGCTACAATGGCGGAATCCCTGAGGAGCGCTGCGACGAACCGCCGGTGAGTGCCATGCACCCGCCGCGCCAGGATCGCCAGGCTCAGGAATCCTTGTTCAGTCGGATCGCATCGCGGTCTGGCAGCAGCAACGGCGCTCACCTTTGTCGCTTCGGGCGGGAAAGGCGATTGCGCGCCGAGGATTCCGGTGTGTGCTTCGCGTTGTCCGGCCGGTTGCGATGACCAATGCCGTTGACCTTATCCACGTGGAGTTTCACACCATGAATGCAGTGACCGACAAATCCGTTGCCGACTACATCGTCGCCGACATGGGCCTGGCCGGCTGGGGCCGCCGCGAGCTCGCGATCGCCGAAACCGAAATGCCCGGCCTGATGGCGATCCGCGAAGAATTCGCCGCCAGCCAGCCGCTCAAGGGTGCCCGCATCGCCGGCAGCCTGCACATGACCATCCAGACCGGCGTGCTGATCGAAACGCTGGTGGCCCTGGGCGCCGAAGTGCGCTGGGCCTCGTGCAACATCTTCTCGACCCAGGACCACGCCGCCGCCGCCATCGCCGCGACCGGCACCCCCGTGTTCGCCATCAAGGGCGAGACCCTCGAAGAGTACTGGCAGTACACCCACAAGATTTTCGAGTGGCCGCAAGACCGTCACGCCAACATGATCCTGGACGACGGCGGCGACGCGACCCTGCTGCTGCACCTGGGCGCCAAGGCCGAGAAGGACATCTCGGTGCTGGCCAAGCCGGGCAGCGAAGAAGAGCGCGTGCTGTTCGCCGCCATCAAGGAAACGCTGGCGCGTGATCCGAAGTGGTACTCGGCCCGTCTGGCCGAGGTCAAGGGCGTGACCGAAGAAACCACGACCGGCGTGCATCGTCTGTACCAGATGTCCCAGAAGGGCGATCTGGCCTTCGCCGCCATCAACGTCAACGATTCCGTCACCAAGTCGAAGTTCGACAACCTGTACGGCTGCCGTGAGTCGCTGGTCGACGGCATCAAGCGCGCCACCGACGTGATGGTCGCGGGCAAGGTCGCGGTCGTGGCCGGCTACGGCGACGTGGGCAAGGGCTGCGCCCAGGCGCTGGTCGCGCTGCGCGCCCAGGTGTGGGTCACCGAAATCGATCCGATCTGCGCCCTGCAGGCCGCGATGGAAGGCTTCAAGGTCGTGACCATGGAAGAAGCGGCCAAGCACGCCGACATCTTCGTGACCGCCACCGGCAACTACAACGTCATCACGCGCGCCCACATGGACGCCATGAAAGACCAGGCCATCGTCTGCAACATCGGCCACTTCGACAACGAAATCGACGTCGCCTCGATCGAAGACCTGCAATGGGAAGAGATCAAGCCGCAGGTCGATCACGTCATCTTTCCGGATGGCAAGCGCATCATCCTGCTGGCCAAGGGCCGTCTCGTGAACCTGGGCTGCGCCACCGGCCACCCCTCGTTCGTGATGTCCTCGTCGTTCGCCAACCAGACCATCGCGCAGATCGAGCTGTTCACGCGCAACGAAGCCTACACCTCGGGTCAGGTCTATGTGCTGCCCAAGCACCTCGACGAAAAGGTCGCGCGCCTGCATCTGAAGAAGCTGGGCGTGAACCTCTCCACGCTGTCGCAGGCCCAGGCCGACTACATCGGCGTGCCGGTCGAAGGCCCCTTCAAGCCGGGTCACTACCGCTATTGATCCTGTAGCACAATAAGGGGCAGAGCCCGCGCCGCAGTGGCGCGGGCCTCGCTACTCACAGGAGAACGATCATGGCATTGATACTCGTCTGGATCCTGAACGCCGTGGCCTTGCTGGCCGTGGCGTACCTCTTGCCCGGCATCGCGGTGGCAAGCTTCGGTTCCGCGCTCATCGCGGCGCTGGTGCTGGGCCTGCTCAACATGCTGGTCAAGCCGGTATTGGTGCTGCTCACGCTGCCCATCACGATCGTGACCCTCGGATTGTTCCTGCTCGTCCTCAACGCGCTGTTGTTCTGGTTCGCCGGCTCCGTGCTGCGCGGGTTCCAGGTCAATGGCTTCTGGTGGGCCGTGGCCGGGGCGATCCTGTATAGCCTCATCTCCGGTCTGCTGACCAAGTTGATTCCCTGATGACTCAGACCACCCCTCCCGCGCTCAGCCTGGAGTTCTTTCCGCCGCGAGACATCGCGGCGCAAGAGCGCCTGGTGCGCGCGGCCAAGCAGTTGCTGGCGATGCAGCCGAAGTACGTCAGCGTCACGTTCGGCGCGGGCGGCTCGACGCGCGAAGGCACGGCCGATACGGTTCGCACGCTCTCCAATCTGGGGTGCGACGCGGCGCCGCATCTGTCGTGCATCGGCGCCACGCGCGACCAGCTGCGCGAGATCCTGGCGCGTTACCGCGCCGAGGGTATCAAGCGTGTGGTGGCCCTGCGTGGCGACCTGCCTTCGGGCATGGGCGGCGACGCCGGCGAGCTGCGCTATGCCAGCGACCTGGTGCGCTTCATTCGCGAAGAAACCGGTGATTGGTTCCACATCGAAGTGGCGGCCTATCCCGAGATGCACCCGCAGGCGGTCAGCCCGACCGTGGACCTCGATCATTTCGTGACCAAGGTCCAGGCCGGCGCCAACGCCGCGATCACGCAGTATTTCTTCAACGCCGATGCGTACTTCGACTTCGTCGATCGTGCGCGCGCGCGTGGCGTGACCGTGCCGATCGTGCCGGGCATCATGCCCATCACCAACTACAGCCAGCTGTCGCGCTTCTCCGAGATGTGCGGCGCCGAGCTGCCGCGCTGGATCCGGCTGCGTCTGGCCGAGTTCGGCGACGACAAGGCCTCGATCCGCGCGTTCGGCGCCGAGGTGGTGACCGAGCTGTGCCAGACCCTGCTCGACAACGGCGCGCCGGGTTTGCACTTCTACACGCTCAACCAGGGCGACGCTACGCTGTCCATCTGGAAGAACCTCGATCTCTGAACGATCCCGGCCTTCCATGCAAAACGGCACCCTCGGGTGCCGTTTTGCATGCTGCGCGCCCTGTGGCTTCAGTCGGCGTAGACGCCCGCCTTGCGGATCATCGCACCCCACTTGTCCGTCTCGGCCTGCAGCCAGCTTTGCAGGCCTTGCGGCGTCCGCTTGGCGGGCGGCACGATCTCGGCGCCCAGCTCGGCCATGCGCTGCGTGAACGCGGGATCCTCGAGCGCCGCGCGCAGCGCCGCGTTGATTTTATCGATGGCGGCGGGCGGCGTGCCCTTGGGCGCATAGATGCCGTGCCACACCTTCACCTCGAAGCCCTTGAGCCCGCCTTCCTGCAACGTGGGCGCGTCGGGCAGCGCCTTGATGCGGTCCAGCGTGGTGACGCCGTAGAACTTCACGTTGCCCGACTTGATCTGCGGAATCGTCTGCGTGGTCTGGTCGCACAGCACATCGACCTGCTGGCCCAGCAGCGCGCTCATCGCGGGCGCCGTGCCGGCGTAGGGGATGGTGGTGAACTGCGTGCCGATCGCCTCCTGCAGCAGCATGCCGCACAGCTGCGACACCGCGCCCGGCCCGGCGTTGGCGAGGTTAATCTTGCTGCCCTGTTCACGCGCATACTTGATGAAGCCGCCCAGATCGCTGGGCGGCAGATCCTTGCGCGCCAGCACGGTCATGGGCACATCCGCGACCTGGCCCACGTAGGCGAAGTCCTTGAGCGGATCGTAGGGCAGCTTGCGATACAGCGCCGGCGCGGTCGCCATGCCGTTGTGGTGGATCAGCAAGGTGTAGCCGTCGGCATTGGCGCGCGCCACGAAGTTCGGCGCCAGGGTGCCCCCCGCGCCGGTGCGGTTCTCGACGACGATACTCTGGCCCAGCGTCTTGGCCATGGAGGCGCCCAGCGCACGCGCGACCACATCGGTGGGCCCGCCCGCGGCGAAGGGCACCACCAGCGTGATGGCATGCGTGGGAAAGCCCGATTGGGCCAGGGCCGGGCCAGTCAGCGCCAGCGCGCCGGCCAGGACGGCCGTGCGGATACGGGGAAATGCCATGTCTCGCTCCTGTTCTTGTGACCCGCCGGACGTGGCGGCAGGGATCGGCTAGTGTCGGACAGGGACGGCGGCAGGGGAATTTGGCTTTACCGAAGCGCTGCTTAGCGAGCGCGAAATGCGGGTTGCCCCGTATGGGGATAACGTGGGGCGGCCGGCTAGGTGCGCCCGGCGAGGGGCGGCCGGCGAGGTGCGGCCGGCTAGGGGCGCCCGGCGAGGGGCGGCGGGCCCGGTGCGGCCGGCCAGGTGCGCCCGGCGAGGCGTGACCAACGAGGCGTGACCCGTGAGGCGGACTCGTCCAGACGCGCCCGCGAAGGGCGCGCGTCGCTCAGGTCGGCTGCTGGCCCGGGCTGCCCTGGGCCAGGGCTTGCGGCGTCGCGTAATCGCCGCTCGTGTTGAGCCCGACGGGCGCGATGCGCACCGGCTGATGCTCGCGGTGGGCCGGCACCAGCGAGTCCGGGCCATCCGGGCGGGTCCAGAGCGGATCCGGGATCTCGGCGAACACCTGGCGCAGGCGTTCGCCCCAGGAGCTGCGGATCATCGAAAAATACTCGTTGTGATCGTCGATGCTGGCGAAGTGCGTCACGTGCAGATTGTCGGCTTCGTACACCAGCAGATCGAGCGGCAGGCCGACCGAGATGTTGGAGCGCAAGGTCGAATCCATCGAGATCAGGGCGCACTTGGCGGCCTCGTCGAGCGAGGTGTCGGGCTGCAGCACGCGGTCGAGGATGGGCTTGCCATACTTGGACTCGCCGATCTGGAAGTACGGGCATTCCGGCGTGGCTTCGATGAAGTTGCCGGCCGCGTAGATCTGGAACAGCCGGCAGCGCTCCTGGCCGATCTGGCCGCCGAAGATCAGGTTGACGTTGAACTCCACGCCCTGGTCATGCAGGGAGGCCGCGTCGCGCGCATGAACCTGGCGTACCGCATCGCCGACCCGGCGCGCGGCCTCGAACATGTTCGGCACGCGCCAGATCGAATCGGCACGATTGGCGTCTTCCTGGGCCAGCGTATTGACCACCGCCTGCGACACCGCCAGATTGCCCGAGGTCATGAGCACCATGACGCGCTCGCCCGGCAGCTCGAACACACTGAGCTTGCGGAAGATGCTGATCTGGTCCACGCCCGCATTGGTGCGCGAGTCGGACAGAAAGACCAGGCCTTGGTCGAGTTGGGCGGCGATGCAGTAGGTCATGGAAACAGGGAGGACGAAAATCGTGCCCCGATATTGTAGGGGAGGGGCGCGCCGGCGCGCACGGGGCCGGCCAGTGTTGCGTCCCTCGAATCCTACTGCTGCGCGGCCTGCTGGACCTGCACCGTCACGCGCATGGATTCTTCGCCGCCGCCGCTGCGCACGCCGCGCACCGGCGAGGCGGAATCGTAGTCGCGCGCCACCGCCAGGCGGCAGTGGCAATCCGACGCGAACTGGCGGTTGGTGACGTCCACGCTGACCCAGCCCTGTCCCGCCAGCCAGACGTCGACCCAGGCATGGCTGGCCGCGTGCTCGGCCTCGGTGTAGAGATAGCCGCTCACATAGCGCGCCGGCAGGCCCATGCCGCGCACGCAGGCCAGATAGAGATGGGCGTGGTCCTGGCACACGCCGTGGCCCAGGGCGAGCACCTCTTCGGCCGCGGTGGTCACATCCGTGGTGCCGGGCTCGTAGGCCACGCGGCCGCAGATCGCCTCGGCCAGCGCCAGCGCATCGGCGGGGGTATGCATGCCGCCGGGCAGCACGGCCCGGGTGAAGTCATGGATGGCCGCGACGCTCTGCGTGAGCGGCGTCTGCACGCAGAAAGCGTGCAGCGGCAGGCGGCTGTCGTCGTGGTGCAGGCGGCCCTCGGGCAGATTGTCGATCTCGATATGGCCGGTCACGCGCAGCTCGATCTCATCGTGCGGCCGCGTGAGCGTGAGGGTGTGCGTGATATTGCCGTAGGCGTCGACCTGTTCGGCGAGCGGACCCGGCGCTTCGATGTGCCAGCGCAGCGCACGCTGGTGATCGTCGAGCCGGGGCGTGAGGCGCAACACCTGAATGCTGTAGCTCACCGGCGCTGTGTAGCGGTAGCGCGTCACGTGGCGGATCAAATGTTTCATGGGGGCTCCGGGAGCGTCAGACCGACAGTGGCAGCAGGAAGTCCTGGCTGACGCGATTGCCCAGATCGTTCACACGATCCAGGAAGCGTTCGAGAAAGCGGTGCAGGCCGCCGCCGCGCAGAATGTCTTCGACGCGGGCATAGCGCAGCTCCGCACAAAGCATGCCGGCGCGGCGTTCCGTCTCGGCCGAGCGCTGGTTCGACACGCGCGCGAGGTCGTCGGACACCGCCCCGATCGACGCCACGAGCGAGCGCGGCATGTCGGCGCGCAGGATCAGCAGCTCGGCCACCCGGTCCGGCGTAATGACGTCGCGATAGACCTTGCGATACACCTCCAGGCCCGACACCGAGCTCAGAATGGCCGACCAGCGGTAAAACTCGCTGTTCACGCCCTGGTCGGCGTCTTCGCCTTCGTGAAACTTCACGTCCAGCAGCCGCGCCGTGTTGTCGGCGCGCTCCAGGTGCATGCCCAGCCGCAGGAACACCATGGCCTCGTCTTCGAGCATGGTGCCGACCGTGACGCCGCGCGCCAGATGCGAGCGGAACTTCACCCACTCGAAAAACTCGCCCGGGTTGCGCTCGAGCTGGTCGCCCTGCAACCGCTTCTGCAGATCGAGCCAGGTGGTGTTGTAGGTTTCCCAGACCTCGGTGGTGAGGCTGCCGCGCACCGCGCGGGCGTTTTCGCGCGCGGAACGCAGGCAGGCGTAGATCGACGATTGATTGTCGGGGTCGCGCACCATGTAATGCAGCACGCTTTCCGGCGTGACCTCGGGATACTTGTCGCGATACCCGTGTTGCAGCTCGGAGATGCGCAGCAGCGCGCGCCAGGAGTTGTCCCGCGTGAGCGGATCCTGTGGCAGCAGCGACATCTGCAGATTCACGTCCAGCATGCGCGCGGTGTTCTCGGCGCGTTCGATGTAGCGGCACATCCAGAACAGATGGTCGGCGGTTCGGCTCAGCATGTCGGTTCTCCGCGAGTCAGTCTTCCAGCACCCAGGTGTCCTTGGTGCCGCCGCCCTGGCTGCTGTTGACCACCAGCGAGCCTTCGACGAGCGCCACGCGGCACAGGCCGCCGGGCACGGTACGGATGTCCTTGCCGCACAGCACGTACGGGCGCAGATCCACATGGCGCGGCGCCACGCCTGCCTCGACATAGGTCGGCGTGGTCGAGAGGGCCAGCGTGGGCTGCGCGATGTAGTTGGCCGGGTTGGCGCGCACGCGGTCCTTGAAGGCCTCGACCTGCGCCCGCGTCGCCGTCGGGCCCACGAGCATGCCGTAGCCGCCCGCGCCGTGCACTTCCTTGACCACCAGCTCGTGCATGTTGGCCAGCACGTGCGAGAGTTCGTCGGAGCGGGCGCATTGCCAGGTCGGCACGTTCGACAGGATGGGTTCTTCGCCGAGATAGAAGCGGATCATGTCCGGCACGTACAGATAGGTCGACTTGTCGTCGGCGATGCCGGTGCCGATGGCATTGGCCAGCGTGATGCGGCCGGCGCGGTACGCCGACAGCAGGCCGGGCACGCCCAGCACGGAGTCGGCGCGAAACGACAGCGGATCGAGGAAGTCGTCGTCGAGCCGGCGGTAGATCACGTCGACGCGGCGCGGGCCGCGCGTGGTGCGCATGTACACCGTGTTCTGGTCCACGAACAGATCCTGGCCCTCGACCAGCTCCACGCCCATCTGCTGCGCCAGAAACGCGTGCTCGAAGTAGGCGGAGTTGTACATGCCGGGCGTGAGCACCACCACGGTGGGCTCGTCGCTCACGTTCGGCGCCACCTCGCGCAGGTTGTCGAGCAGCAGGTCGGGATAGTGCGCCACCGGCTGGATCTTGATGCGCGAAAACGCCTCCGGCAGCAGCCGCATCGACATCTTGCGGTTTTCGAGCATGTACGACACGCCGGAGGGCACGCGCAGATTGTCCTCGAGCACGTAGAACTCGCCCGCGCCGGCCCGCACGATGTCCACGCCAGCGACGTGGCAATAGATGCCTTCGGCCACGTCGATGTCCTGCATCTCGGGACGGTACTGCGCATTCAGAAAGACCTGTTCGGCCGGAATGATGCCGGCGCGCACGATGTCGTGGTCGTGATAGATGTCGTGGATGAAGCGGTTGAGCGCGCGGACCCGCTGCTTCAGACCGGCATCGAGCCGGCGCCATTCTTCGGCGGGAATGATGCGCGGCACCAGATCGAACGGAATCAGGCGTTCGGTGCCGGCGGCGTCGCCCGCGACCGAGAACGTGATGCCCACCTTGCGGAAGTTGAGATCGGCCTCGATCTGCCGCGCGCTCATCGCGTCCGGGGGTTCGCCGGCCAGCCATTGGGCGAAGGCGCGGTAATGCGGGCGCACCTTTCCCTGGGTGTCGTACATCTCGTCGAAGGCGACGGGCCGCGTGACGGCATCGAGCATGGCATCTCCTGCTGGGTATGGCGCCGCGGGGCGGCGCGGGCGTCATGCAGACGCCTTTATTCATGTCATGGGCACAAGCAACAGCCATGCCAGCTTTGCACGGCATGGCGCCAGGATCAGGCGCGCGGCGTACGCGCGGGCGGCCATGCGCCGCGATGGGGCGGCCGCGCGGCGCGCGTGGCGGCGCGCAGGCCGGCGCGGCACGGAATCGGGCACCGGCCCGGCCTCGATGTGGTGCGTCCCCGGCGCAGGCAGGCGCGCCGGAGCGGGGTTCAGTTCAGCAGGAAGCGCTGTACGCCGGCGCTGCCGTGGGCCGTCCCGCCCGTGCCCAGCGGGGCGTCCGGCACCCAGCCCTCGGGGGTCAGGATGGCGTCGAGCGGAAAATCGTGCGCGGCGGGCGCGTAGTCGTCGGGCAGCAGGCCTTCGGTCCAGGCAACGCCGATCGTGATCGGGTCGATGCCCTGATCATGCAACGCCGCCAGGGTGCGGTCGTAGTAGCCGCCGCCGTAACCCAGACGATCGGCCGCCAGGGTGTACCCGAGCGTCGGCACCAGGATCACGTCCGGCTGCACCACGGCGCCATCGGCCGGTTCGGCGATGCCGTGCACGCCCGCGCGCATGGCGGCGGCAGGGGTCCAGAGACGGAATTCGAGCGCAGCGTCGCGCTGCGCGATCACCGGCAGGCAGACCTCGTATCCGGCCAGCACCCATTGCTCGAGCAGGGGGCGCAGATCGGGCTCGTCGGCCAGGGGCCAGAACGCGGCGATGCGCTTGAGCGGTTGCCCGGCCTCGGCCAGGGCCTCGCGTGCCAGATTGGACCAGGTGAACAGCCGGGCGCGCATGAGCAGAGCGCCACGGGCGCGCGCCTCTTCGGGCAGCGCGGCGCGGGCCTGGCGCAATCGCGTACGTAACGCGACTGCGGTATTCTCTGCATAATTTTCGTTGTGCATGCGGTTCGGCAGGGGGGCTGGCTATGGATCAGGCAATCAGGCAACAGAAGCAGGTGCTTGAGTCGCAAAGGTATCAGAAATCCGCCGGCGGGGCGCAGCTCCCCGCGTGGCGTCGCGCCTTGCCGATTCTCACCCTGTTTACGGCCGCCTGTGCGCCCGTCGATGCGCAGCAGCGCGCCCAGGCGCCCGCCGCCGCGGAGCCCGCCGCGCTCACCTTGCAGTCCAGTCTGCCCGACGATCAGGCCCGCCGCCCCATCGCCGTCCCGGCCGCCGTGCTGGCCGGTCTGCCGCCGTCGCCCGACACCGCCGCCTCGCAGGCCGTGGTGGCGGCGCGCGAGGCCAACAACCGCAAACAATGGTCGGTGCTCGCGGCCATGGTGCCGCAGGCCAAGGGCGATGTGCTCGCCATCTACCCCGAATACTGGTTGCTGCGCTACCAGCTCTGGAGCCCGCCGGGCGGCAAACGCCCCGTGGCCGAGCTCAACCGCTTCCTGAACGCCAACGCGGGCAGCTATCTCGAAGACCGTTTGCGCGGCGATTGGATTCAGGCGGCCGCGCGCAGCGGCGACTTCGAAACCATCCGCAAGCTCGCGCCCGTGCAGGCCGGTAATTCGCAGGTGCAGTGCGCCACGCTGCTGGCGCGCCACATGACCGGACAGCGCGCCACCGCCGCGCAGGCGCAGGCCGCATTCGGTTCGGGTTCGCAGTGCTGGTCGCTCTACGACCAGCTCGTGGCCGATGGCGTGCTGGGCTGGGACCAGATCCAGCCGCAGATGCGCGATGCGCTCGAGGTCAATCGCACCACCGATGCGCGCAAGCTCGCGACGTACATCTTCGAGCCGCAGGACATGAAGACCTACGACGCGATGATGAAAGACCCGATGAAGTGGCTGGTGCGCCAGGACAAGTCGCCGGTCGGCCGCAACGAAAAAGAGCTCGTCGGGCTGGCCCTGGCGCGTCTGGCGCGCGGCGACATCAGCGTGGCCGATTCGTATCTCACGCGCGAGTGGTCGCGCCATCTCGCCAAGCCCTATCAGGCCTGGGTGCGCGGCCAATACGCGCTGGTGGCGGCCATCAATCTCGATCCGCGCGCCGACGCGTGGTATCGCGAGGCGGGTCATATCGCCATGACGGACAACAACCACGCCTGGAAGGTGCGCTCGGCGCTGCGTCAGCCGCGCATCGACTGGCCGTGGGTCATCGCCTCGATCAACACCATGACGGCGGACCAGCAGGCCGAGCCGGTGTGGGTGTACTGGAAGGCGCGCGGCGAGCTCGCGCTCGGCCGCAAGGACGAGGCCCAGCGCGGCTTTGCCAGCATCGCCGACGGCTTCGACTTCTATGGTCAGCTGGCCACCGAGGAGCTCGGCCGCCGCATCACGGTGCCGGCACGCCCGGCCGCCGTCACCGACGCCGAGATGGCCGAGGCGCGCGCCAATCCGGGTCTGCAACGCGCCATCTATATGTTCCGCATGGGCTGGCGCGCCGAGGCCGTGCCCGAATGGAATTTCTCGATTCGCGGCATGACCGATCGCCAGCTGTTCGCCGCCGCCGAGCTGGCCCGCGCCGAGGGCATCTTCGACCGCGTGGTCAACACCTCCGAACGCACTCAGCGCGAGTTCGACTTCACGCAGCGCTTCATCGCGCCCTTCGAGGGCAAGGTCAGCGCCAAGGCGCGCGCCATCGAGCTCGATCCGGCCTGGGTCTATGGCCTGATCCGCCAGGAATCGCGCTTCATCATGGATGCCCGCTCGCACGCGGGCGCGTCGGGCCTGATGCAGCTCATGCCGGCCACCGCCAAGTGGGTGGCGGGCAAGATCGGCATGCAGGATTTCACGCCCGGCAGCGTGAATGATTTCGACGTCAACACCGAGCTCGGCACGCAGTATCTGAACATGGTGCTGCGCGATCTGGATGGATCGCAGGTGCTGGCCAGCGCGGGCTACAACGCCGGGCCGGGCCGTCCGCGCAACTGGCGCGCGACCTTCACGCATCCGGTCGAGGGCGCGGTGTTCGCCGAAACCATCCCGTTCCACGAAACCCGCATCTACGTGAAGAGCGTGATGTCCAACGCGGTTTATTACGCCGCGCTCTTCAGCGGTCAGCCGCAGTCGCTCAAGGAGCGCCTGGGCAAGATCGTGCCGCCTTCGGTGGTGGCCGCCAAGGCAGGGCAATGAGCGCGGGCGCTGCGCACGCCGATCCCGCCATCGATGGTCTGCAGGTGTACATCGTGGGCGGCGCGGTGCGCGACGAGTTGCTCGGCCAGCCCGCGGGCGACCACGATTGGGTGGTGGTGGGCGCATCGCCGGCCGACATGACCGCGCGCGGTTTCCTGCCGGTGGGCGGCGATTTTCCGGTGTTCCTGCATCCGCGCACCAAAGAGGAATACGCGCTTGCGCGCACCGAGCGCAAGTCGGGGGTGGGCTACAAGGGCTTCACCTTCCACACCGGCACCGACGTCACGCTCGAACAGGATCTGCAGCGGCGCGATCTCACCGTCAATGCGATCGCGCGCACGCCCGAGGGCGAGCTGGTCGATCCGCTCGACGGTCAGGCCGATATCCGCGCGCGCATCCTGCGTCATGTGGGGCCGGCGTTCGCCGAAGATCCGGTACGGATCCTGCGCCTGGGCCGCTTCGCCGCGCGCTTCGGCGAGTTCGGCGTGGCCCCCGAAACGCTGCGGCTCTGCCGCGACATGGTCGAGGCGGGCGAGGCCGACGCGCTGGTGCCCGAACGGGTCTGGAAAGAACTCTCACGCGCGCTCATGTTGCCGCGCCCCGCACGCATGCTGGAGGTCCTGGCCGAGACCGGCGCGCTGCCGCGCGTCATGCCGCAGCTCGAAGCCTGGCGCGAGGCCGCGGCCGATCTGGATCGGGCCGCGGACGCCGGCCTGCCGCTCGCGGGCCGCTACGCCCTGATGAGCCGTCATGCCACCGATCGCGATGGCTTGTCGCAGCGACTGCGCGTGCCGACCGAATGCGCCGATCAGGCGCGTCTGCTGCCGGCGGTGTTGCAGGCGCTGCCACAGGCGGAGCAAGCCGCTGCGCGGCTCGCCCTCATCGAGCAGTGCGACGGGCTGCGCAAGCCGCAGCGATTCGTCGAGCTGCTGCAGGCGGCGGCGGTGGTCACGCCGGTGGATGTGCCGGCCTGGCAGACCGCGCTCGACGCGGTCCGGGGGGTGGATGCCGGCGCCATCGCGCGCGCCTGCGCCGGGGATCCGGCGCGCATCAAGCCGGCGCTGCACGAAGCGCGGCTTCAGGCGCTGGACGCGCTTCAGCGTTGAGGTGAGCGGGCCGCGCGGGCCGATTTAGCAGGCCGCACTTTGCCAGCCGCGCCTGGCCGGCCGCACCTCGCCAGCCGCACTCCTCACAGCGCGCCGCGGCGGTCGCCCCGGCGAAAGCCCGTCAGGCCGCCGGGGATATCCCGGCCCACCGCCAGCACCTTGAACAGCTCGCCCATCTCGGCTTCCGACAGCAGCTTCTGCACCGGGGCGGCCAGCTGTGCATAGGCGCGGGTATCCGAGGGGTCGATGCGCGCGAGCGCTTCCAGCACACCGGCATTCATCAAGAAGCGCGCCTGCGAGGTGTACCCCAGCACGTCGAGGCCGCCCTCGAGCGCCGCATCGGCCATGGCCGTGAAATCGACGTGGGCCGTGATGTCCTGCAGCCCGGGGGCGACGAACGGATCGGCGTGCGCGTGGTGGCGCAGGTGGCACATCAGCGTGCCGCCCGCGCGCTGCGGGTGGTAATACTCGTGGCGCGGAAAGCCGTAGTCGAACAGCAGCGCCGCGCCGCGCGCGAGCCATTGCCCGACGCCGCGCATCCAGGCCTCGGCCTGCAGATTGATCTCGGACACGTATCCCGGTAGCGGCGGCATGCGCGGGGTCACGGCCTGGGTCAGCGCCGCTTCGGCGGGCCGGTCGGCCCACACGAAGTCGCCGTCGGCATCCAGCGCCACGCCGCGCGCCATGACTTCGGCCTGATCGCTCCAGGCGAAGAGCTGCACCGGCATGGCGTCGAGCACTTCGTTGCCGAGCACACAGCCCACGAACTGCTCGGGCAGGGTGTCGAGCCATTGCACCTGGGCGCCGAACGGCGCGAGCCGCGCCTGCTGGCGAGCCCGCAGGTCGGCCGAGACCTCGACGATGCGGTACTGCGCCTCGATGCCCTGCGCACGCAGCGCCGTGAGCACCGCCTCGGCGAGCGCGCCGGTGCCGGCGCCGAACTCGAGCACCGTGTCGCCTTCGCATTGGGCCAGGACTTCGGCGACCTGCCGGGCCACGGTGTGGCCGAACAAGGGCGTGAGTTCGGGGGCGGTGACGAAGTCGCCCGTGGGCAGACGGCGCGCCCGGGCTTCGGTCGCCGGCGCGAGTTTTTCGGCGCCCGCGGTGTAGTAACCCAGGCCGGGGGCGTACAGGGCCTGAGACATCCAGGCATCGAACGGCAGCCAGCCGTCGTGGGCGCGCACGCGGTCGCGCAGATGATCGCCCACGCGCTGGCTATGGGCCGCGCTGGCGGGATCGAGGTCGGGCAGGTTGGCAGGTGAGGATCGCATGAGCGCTATTTTCCCATGGGCGCACAAAGCAAAACACCCCGCCGGGGCGGGGTGTTCATCAGGCGTCGAGATGCGGCGCAAGCGCCGCGTCACGCTCAGCCGCGGCGATCGGCCGACTTGCCGAAGCGCTTGGGCGCGCCGCCGGGGCCGCTGCGCTTGGCGAAGCTGGGACGGTCACCGAAGTCACGCTGGGGACGATCACCGAAGCTGCGTTGCGGGCGGTCACCGAAGCTTTGCGGGCGGTCGCCGTCGCGCTGCGGGCGGTCGCCGAAGCTGCGCTGCGGACGATCACCGAAGTCGCGCTGGGGGCGGTCGCCGTACGGACGCTGGGGACGGTCACCGAAGTCGCGCTGGGGACGATCGCCGAACGGACGCTGGGGACGGTCGCCGAAGCTGCGCTGGGGACGATCACCGAAGTCACGCTGCGGACGGTCGCCATACGGACGCTGGGGACGATCACCGAAGTCGCGTTGCGGACGATCGCCGTACGGACGCTGGGGACGGTCACCGGCATCGCGCTGGGGGCGGTCGCCGAAGCTGCGCTGGGGACGATCACCGAAGTCACGTTGCGGACGGTCGCCGTACGGACGCTGGGGACGGTCGCCAAAATCACGCTGCGGGCGATCACCGAAGTCGCGCTGCGGGCGGTCGCCGAACTCACGCGGAGGACGGTCGCCGAATTCACGCGGCTTGCGGTCGAAACCACCGGGCTTGCCATGACGCGGGCCACCCTTGTTGAAGCGGCCACCGCCACCACCGGTGCTCGGACGCGGCGTGCGTTGCGGTTCCAGACCGGCGATCACTTCGGGCGTGATCGACTGGCCGATGTAGTGCTCGATACGGCGCACCTTGTGGCGCTCCGAGTGCGTGGCCAGCGTGAACGCCAGACCATCGCGGCCGGCACGGCCGGTACGGCCGATACGGTGCACGTAGTCTTCGGCTTGCAGCGGCAGGTCGAAGTTGACGGCGTGGGTGATGGCTTGCACGTCGATACCGCGGGCGGCGACGTCGGTGGCCACCAGGATGCGAACCTGGCCGCGTTGCAGCTGGCTCAGGGTGCGCGAACGCTGGCGCTGGTTCATGTCGCCGTGCAGGGCAGCGGCGGCGAAACCTTCGTCGGCCAGGCGGTCGGCCAGATCATCGGCGCCGCGCTTGGTGGCGGTGAAGACGATGGCCTGATCCATGCGCACATCGCGCAGCACGTGGTCGAGCAGACGGCGCTTGTGGTCGGCGTCGTCGGCGTACAGCAGGCTTTGCGTGATGTTGGCGTGCTTGTCGCGGTGGCCGGCGATCTCGATGCGCTGGGGATCGCGCATCATCTTTTCGGCCAGGCGGGCAACGCTGCCGTCGAGCGTGGCCGAGAACAGCAGGGTCTGGCGCTCGTTGGGCAGACGGCTGATGATGGTTTCGATGTCTTCGATGAAGCCCATGTCCAGCATGCGGTCGGCTTCGTCGAGCACCAGGGTGTGCACGGTGTTGAGCTTGACGCGACCAGCCTTCAGGTGGTCGATCAGGCGGCCCGGCGTGGCGACGAGCACGTCGACACGGCGCGACAGCGCCTTGAGCTGCGCGCCGTAGGGCATGCCGCCCACGACGGTGGCGGTACGCAGGCCCGGCAGATTGCGGCCGTAGGAGCCCGTGGCTTCGGTGACCTGGAGCGCGAGTTCGCGGGTCGGGGTCAGCACCAGCACCTGCACGCCGGTACCGGCGTTGGCCGGCATCGAGGCGATGCGGTTGAGGGCGGGCAGCATGAAGGCGGCGGTCTTGCCGCTACCGGTCTGCGACGAGACCATGAGATCCTGGCCGGCCATGGCTTGCGGGATAGCGGAGGCCTGGACGGGCGTGGGTTCGGTGAAACCGGCTTCCTGAAGGGCCGAGAGAATAGTGGGCGCCAAGCCCAAGTCTGCGAAAGACATAGCTTTTCCTTGCCGCGTGATGCGGCGCATTCCTGCATGGACGGGCTGGCCGATCTGACGGCGCCGGATACCAGGCAGCGGTTGATGGAGCATCGTGCCGACCGAATCAACCGTGCGCGTAGTGCGATCCAATGAGGCGATCGCGGGGCGAAAGGAAAGAGGTCAGGAAGCGATGAGCTTCGGCATGAGGCCGGGGACGTACTCTGTGTAGCCCGGGCTGACTGCGGATACGCGTATTGAGCGTGTGAAAAATGCCGAATCTGTTTGGTGCAGCGCAGCGATCATAACGCGAATTCGCGCTGTTGGGCAATTTTTTTACGAGTTGATGTCCAGTCAATTAGGGTTTTGCCTTGTGTCCCCAACCAGCTGTTCACCTGGGAGAAGTGTCCGTTGCCCAGGAAAGGCACCGGGGGACGGCTCGCCGACAGGGGCGAGGGGTGGTTGGATTGCAACACCAGATGATTGTGGCCCGGCGGCAACAGCGCCGCCTTGGCCTGGGCGTGCGCTCCCCACAAGAGAAACGCCTTGGGCTGCGGGTCGGCCGCCACCTGGGCCATGATCGCATCCGTCACGGTTTCCCAGCCGCGCTTGGCGTGCGAACCCGCCTGACCGTCCTCGACGGTGAGCGAGGTGTTCAGCAGCAGCACGCCCTGGCGCACCCACGCGCTCAGGTCGTGGCCCAGCGGCCCCGCCTCGGGCGCCTCGCGCAGGATTTCCTTGAAGATGTTGCGCAGGCTGGGCGGACACTTGCAGTCGTCGGGCACCGAGAACGCCAGGCCCTGGGCCTGGCCCGGGCCGTGATACGGATCCTGGCCCAGGATGACCACGCGCACGTCCTGCGGGGCGAGCTCGGCGAGCGCGCGCCACGGCGTGGCGGGATACACCGTCGCGCCCTCGGCCAGGCGCTGCTCGACGTGGGCCGTGATAGCCGTCAGCGCCGTGGCCGCCGGACCGCGCTGCAGGGTGTCGCGCCAGGGCGCGGGCAGGGCGGCGAGCTGGGTGCTCAGGGCGCCCGGCTGCAGGCGGTTGTCGTGCAGGGTGGCGGGCGAGGGCATACGGGGCGTGCGGGTCGAGGGCATGGCCGGAATTGTGGCATGCCCGCCGGCTCAGTTGGCCGGCGGCGGCAGGGCCTGCAAAAAGCGGCGCAGGATGCCGGCCGAGTAGACGCTCGCCACCTCCTGCAGAAAGCGGCGGAAATCCACCGTGGCACTGTTGTCGGCGCGGTCCGACACCGTGCGCAGCACCGCGCAGGGCACGCCGAACTCATGACAGACCTGCGCCACCGCGGCGCCTTCCATTTCGACGCACAGGGCATCGGGCAGTTCGGCGCGCAGCCGCGTGAGCGTGGCGAGGTCGCCGACAAAGCAATCGCCGGTGGCGATCGGACCGCGCCGCACGGCGGGTGCGACGGCGCGGCCGTGGGCGTAGGCCGACAGAAAATCCTCGGCGCAGTGCGCCAGCAGCTCGGTCAGGGCCGCCTCGGTGCTGAAGTGCGTGCGGCCCAGCATCGGCACCTCGTAGCGCGCGAACAGCGGGCGCGCGTCGAGATCGTGCTGCAGCAGGGTGTCTCCGATGACCACGTCGCCCACCTGCACCTGCTCGTGAATGCCGCCCGCGACGCCGGTGAATACGACGGCGCGCACGCGGAACTCGTGCAGCAGCATGGCGGTGGTGGCGGCCGCGGCGACCTTGCCGATCCGGGTGAGCGCCAGCACACAGGGCTGGCCGCGCAGGACGCCCACGTGATAGTCGCGCATGCCGAGGCGCCGCACCGTGGCGGTCGGGCCCATTTCGGCCAGCAATTCCGTGATTTCTTCCGGCAGCGCGGCCAGGATTCCCAACATGACGTTCTTCCGTGGGCAGCGGCCCGGCTGATGACAGCTGCGCATTATGCCCTCGCCGGCGCGAAGCAGCCGGCGCGGGAAGGCGGGCGGCGCTCACCTCGAGGGGCGCGGCCCACGCATCCGGGCAAGGACGCGACGGCTCACTGCCAGAGCAGGGCGTCGAGCGCTTCGACCAGGCGTTGCCGATAGCGTGGCAGCAGCGCGATCACGTCGTCGCGGCGGGTCTGCCAGGCCGCCTCGCCGGCGTCGGCCTCGGCACGCGGCTGGGCCCAGATGGGCGCCGGAAAGTGCCGGTCTTCGCGCCAGCGCGGGATCACGTGCCAGTGCAGATGGGGCACCATGTTGCCGAGCGACGCGAGATTGATCTTGTCCGGATGCAGCACGTCGCGCTGCACCTGTTCGACGGCCCACACCGCGCGCATGAGCGCTTCGCGCCCATGGGTGGACAGGCTCGTCATTTCGGGGATGTGCCCCTGCCAGATCACACGCGCGAAGCCCGGGTAGTCGGGCTCGTCGACCTCGACCACGCGCAGATGCGCGCCCCGCCACAGCAGGGTGCCGCCGTCTTCGTTGCAGAGCGGGCAGGCGGGGTCGTGCGCGCTCATACGAGCACCTTGCGGTATTGAATGAAGCCGGAGCGATCGGCGATGCGGTCGTAGAGCTGCATGGCGGTCTGGTTGCTCTCGTGCGTGAGCCAGTACACGCGCGCCGCGTTGTTGGCCTGGGCATCGGCATACACGCGCTCGATCAGCGCGCGGCCCACGCCGCGGCCGCGCACGTCGGGCGCGGCGAACAGATCCTGCAGGTAGACGTAATTGCCGGTGGTCCAGGTTGAGCGATGGTAGATCCAGTGCACCAGGCCGACGGCGCGTTCACCGTCGAAGGCGAGGGCGCAGTGCATGGGCTCGGCGGGATCCAGCAGGCGTTCCCAGGTGGTGCGGGTAACGTCGTCGGCGATGTCGACCTTGTAGAAGGCCTGGTAGCCCTTCCAGAGCGGCAGCCAGAGGTCGAAGTCGGCCTGCGTGATGGTGCGGATGTCGAGAGCGGAGGTCATGGGCGTGTCCTGGGAGGGGGTCAGAGCTTGTCTTCGAGAGCCTGGACGATATGGCGCAGCACCTGCAGGCGCGCATAGCGCTTGTCGTTGCTCGACACCAGATGCCAGGGCGCGTCGGGCATGTCGGTGCGCGCGAGCATTTCGTTGGCGGCCTGCGCGTAGTCGGGCCACTTTTTGCGGTTGCGCCAGTCGTCGGGCGTGATCTTGAACTGCTTGAACGGCGTGCGTTCGCGCTCCTTGAAGCGCTGCAGCTGCACGGCCGGCGTGACCGCCATCCAGAACTTCAGCACGATGGCGCCGTGGTCGGTGAGCTGGCGTTCGAAATCGTTGATCTCGCCATAGGCGCGGCGCCAGTCGGCGGGCGCGGCGTATTTCTCGACGCGTTCGACCAGCACGCGGCCATACCAGCTGCGGTCGAAGATCGCGATGCGGCCCTGGCGCGGCACGCGGCGCCAGAAGCGCCACAGGTACGGCCGGGCCAGCTCTTCGGGCAGCGGCGCGGCCACCGGGGTGATCTCGAACTGGCGCGCATCGAGCGCGCGCGTCACGCGCCGGATCGCGCCGCCCTTGCCGGCGGCGTCCTGGCCCTCGAAGGCCAGAATGAGCGAATGCGATTTGAATCTGTCGGAGCGCACCAGGCGCGCGAGCTGGCCTTGCAGCATACCCAGCTCGAGCTCGTAGTCGTGCTTTTCTTCGCGGGCCTCGTAGTCGAGTTCGCCCAGGCGATCCGGAATCCGCCCGGGGCGCACCGATTGCAGCGCGAACGCCCGCGTCGCGCGCGGAATCGCGCGGCGCTTCATGGTGGCCAGCACGGCCTCGGCCGTGCGCACCATGCGCATGTTGGCGTCGGCGCTCGGAATCACGACCCAGGGCGCGTGATCGGTGTCGGTGTGCGCGAGCGCCACCTGGCCGGCATCGCAGATGCGGTCGTAGTGCTTGCGCACCTTGCGGTCGGCCGGCGTGATTTCCCAGGCGGTCTCGGGACTGGCCAGCAGGCGTTTGATCCGGCTGGATTGCGCATCCGCCGACAGGTGATACCAGAGCTTGACGATCTGCACGCCCTCGGCGGCCAGCAGGGCCTCGAAGCGCCGGATCTGCGCCGCGCAGGCCTCGATGCGTTCGGGGCGCTGTTTCTTGCGTGCCGCCTCCTTGAGCAGCGGCACGTACCAGGAGCCGAACACGATGCCCGTCTGTCCTTTGGCGGGCAGCTCGTTCCAATAGCGCCAGAACGCCGGACGCGCGTTGTCGTCGCGATCGGGCGGGCCATAAGCCAGCGTATGGATATGGCGCGGGTCCATCCATTCGTTGAGCTGATTGATGGTCTCGCCCTTGCCCGCGCCGTCGATGCCGGCCACCACGATCAGCAAGGTGCGATCGGCGCGCTTGAGCCGGTCGTACTGCGACCGCAGCAAAGCCACGCGCAAGCGGCTTTCCTGGGTTTTGAAGTCTTCCTTGGGCAGAACGGGATCGGCTTGCGCTTCGGCGAACATCATCGGTACACGGCGGATGGGAAAGCGGGGGACTCGCGATCGGCCGATGTTGCTGGATAACCGGCAGGGGCGCAAGTGCCACGCCGGCGTGCCGGGATGCGGCCAGCGGGGCGTCTACAGCCGGGCATTCATTTCTGAAAAGGTCACCGCACGTCACGGCATCATTCCGACCAAGCGCGACCTGCAGCGACGAACTAACGAGACTGGCGGCACCACCGCAGGCTCGAGGCTCGCAAGACCGATACCGAAAAACCTACAAGGGGCTCGGAATCTTCAAGACCGGCGGCTGCACGATCCCCCCATTGAAGCAGAGTAGTTTATAAACTACAATCACAACATGATCGAATTGAAGCAGGCAGACGTTTTTGAGAAATGGTTTGCTGATTTGAGGGACCAGCGCGCCAGGACTGCCATCGCGTCCCGTCTTGACCGACTGGCCTTTGGGCATGCGGGCGATGTCGAGCCGGTAGGCAACGGCGTTAGCGAGCTTCGGATTCACTACGGCCCCGGATACCGGGTCTATTTTCAACGGCAAGGCAACACCATCATCGTGCTGCTGTGCGGTGGCGATAAGGACAGCCAGCGGCGGGACATAAAGGCCGCGCTGCGTCTTGCCGATGAATTGAGGAAATGAACATGACCGTGAAACTGACCACATTCGACCCGGCCCAGCACTTGCAAACAGATGAAGCCATTGTGGATTTCATGGCGGAGGCGTTCGAGAGCAATGACCCCGCATATGTGGCGCATGCGCTTGGCGTGGTCGCCCGTGCGAAGGGAATGACGCAGATCGCCAATGACACCGGCCTGTCCCGCGAGCAGCTGTATCGCTCCCTGAGCGAAGACGGCAACCCCACGCTGCGCACCGTGTTTACCGTGCTCAAGGCGTTGGGCGTCGAACTGACCGCCAGGGGCCCAATTCTGCCTACAGCCGATCGACGGGGATCTTGAGATAGATCATGCCGTCGGGCTCGGCCGGGGGCAGGTGGCCCGCACGGATGTTGACCTGGATGGACGGCAGGATCAGCGTGGGCATGCCCAGCGTGGCGTCGCGACGGGTGCGCATGGTCACGAAGGCCGCTTCGGTGACGCCGTCGTGCACGTGGATGTTGCCGGCGCGCTGCTCGGCCACGGTGGTCTGCCAGGCGGGCGAGCGGCCTTCGGGCGGGTAGTCATGGCAGACGAAGATGCGCGTGTCGGGCGGGAGCGCGAGCAGGCGCTGGATGGAGCGGTACAGCGACGTGGCGCTGCCGCCGGGGAAATCGCAGCGCGCCGTGCCCACGTCCGGCATGAAGAGCGTGTCGCCCACGAACACCGCGTCGCCGATGCGGTAGGCCAGATCGGCCGGCGTGTGCCCCGGCACGTGCAGGCACTGCGCGGTGAGCGCGCCGATGGCGAACGACTCGCCATCGGCAAACAGATGGCCGAACTGCGAGCCATCCAGCGCGAACTCCGGCTCGAGGTTGAAGATGGGTTTGAACACGCCCTGCACGGTGCGGATGTGTTCGCCGATCGCGATGGTGCCGCCCAGCTCGCGCTGCAGCCACGGCGCGGCCGACAGGTGATCGGCATGCGCGTGGGTTTCGAGGATCCAGGCGGTGCTCAGGCCGAGCGCGCGTACGTAATCGCGAATGCGCGCCGCGCCCGTGGTGCGGGTGCGCCCCGACTTGGGATCGAAATCCAGGACCGGGTCGATCACCGCACAGGTGCCGCCCGGCGCATCGTGCACGACATAGGAGACCGTGCCGGTGGTGTCGTCGAAAAAGGCGTGGATGTGTGGCGTCATGGCGAATGCGGATCGGCGGCGCGATGGCCGCGCCGTTCGATCCATCATATCCGCTCGTCCCGGCGCGGGACAACGCGCTCAGTCGTAGCTGCGCGCGTCCTCGATCACCTTGCCGTCGTTGGGCAGCGCGCCCGGCGCCAACCACTGCACGTCGGCGCGCAGCTTCGTCACCTCGCGCACCGACTCGGCGATGCGCGCGGCGAGCGCGTCGTCCGGCGCGTCGGATTCCACGTGCAGCACCATGCGATCGTTGCCGGTGGCGCCGCTCACGACCAGACGCGCCCGGCCGATGCCGGGATGGCGGCGCAGCACCTCGGCCACCTGCGACGGATGCACGAACATGCCGCGCACCTTGGTGGTCTGGTCGGCGCGGCCGAGCCAGCCGCGGATGCGCACGTTGGTACGTCCGCACGGCGACGCGCCCGGCATGATGGCCGACAGATCGCCGGTGCCGAAGCGCACGAGCGGGTAGTCGGGATTGAGCGTGGTGACGACCACCTCGCCGACCTCGCCGTCCGGCACGGGCTCGCCGGTGCCGGGGCGCACGATCTCCAGAATCAGGTCCTCGCCCAGCACCAGGCCCTCGCGGGCCGGCGTCTCGAACGCGATCATGCCGAGATCGGCGCTGCCGTAGGCCTGGTAGCCCGCGATGCCGCGTGCCGCCAGCCAGTCGCGCAGCGAAGGGGGGAAGGCCTCGCCCGACACCAGCGCGCGCCGCAGCGAGTCCAGGCGCACGCCCAGTTCGTCGGCCTTCTCGAGAATGATCTTGAGAAAGCTGGGCGTGCCGGTGTAGCCCGACGGCGCGAGATCGGCGATGGCGCGCACCTGCTGTTCGGTCTGGCCGGTGCCGCCCGGAAACACGGTGCAGCCCACCGCATGCGCCGCCGTCTCCATCATGGAGCCGGCCGGCGTGAAGTGGTACGAGAAGCAGTTGTAGGCCAGCTCGCCCGCGCGAAAGCCGGCGGCATGCAGCGCGCGTGCGAAGCGCCAGTAGTCGGCGCGCCCGCTCTCGGGTTCGTAGATCGGGCCCGGCGATGCGAACACGCGCAACGCCTCGCCCCAGCCGATGGCGGAAAAGCCGCCGAAGGCCCGCTCGGGCCCCTGCGCCGTGGCGCTGGCGCGATGGGCCTGCTGACGCTCCAGCAGTTCGTGCTTGCGCAGCACCGGCAGCGTGGCCAGCGCCTCGCGGCTCGTGATCCGGGTGGCATCGATGCCGGCGAGATGCGCGGTCATGGCGCTCGCGCGGGCCTGGGCATGCGCGATGGCGCCCGGCAGGGCACGCATCAGCGCCTGCTCGCGTTCGGCCGGCGGTCGGGTTTCCAGTGTGTCGAAGAACTCAGACATGGGTTCGCACCCTCAGATGTGCGCGTTGGCGGGGTTTCCGTGGCCTGTCTCAGGCCAGCCAGCGTTTGCGCCGGCGGTAGAACTTCTGATCGCGAAAGCTCTTGCGTTCGCCGCTGGAAATGCCGAGATAGAACTCTTTGACGTCTTCGTTCTGCGCCAGCTCGGCCGCCGCGCCGTCCATCATGACGCGGCCGTTCTCGAGGATGTAGCCGTAGTCGGCGTAGCGCAGCGCGATGTTGGTGTTCTGTTCGGCGAGCAGGAAGCTCACGCGCTCGCGCTGGTTCAGGTCGCGCACGATCTCGAAGATCTCTTCGACGATCTGCGGCGCCAGTCCCATCGAGGGCTCGTCGAGCAGAATCATGTTGGGGCTCGCCATCAGCGCGCGGCCGATCGCGGTCATCTGCTGTTCGCCGCCGGACGTATAGCCCGACTGGCTGGTGCGGCGCTGCTTGAGCCGCGGGAAGTACTGGTACACGCGATCCAGGGCGGCGCTCACTTCGCCGCGCGAGAGCTTGCGCGTATAGGCGCCGGTGAGCAGGTTGTCTTCGACCGTGAGGTGGGCGAAGCAGTGCCGGCCCTCCATCACCTGCACCACGCCGCGCTTGACCAGCTCGGCGGGCGACAGCCGGTCGATGCGTTCGTCGCGATACTGGATCGAGCCCTTGGTCACGTCGCCGCGTTCGCCCTTGAGCAGGTTCGAGACGGCGCGCAGCGTGGTGGTCTTGCCCGCGCCGTTGGCGCCGAGCAGCGCCACGATCGCGCCTTCCGGCACGCGCAGCGACACGCCCTTGAGCACCAGGATCACGTGGTTGTAGATCACTTCGATGCCATTCACATCGAGCAGCACGCGGGCGGCCTCGGGGGCAGCGACAGGCTGGGGAGCTGCGGTCATGGGAAATCCTCGGTAAGGCGGCCGCCGGCAGCGCCGGCGGCCTGGGTGCATCAGGCGGCGCGCACGCCGCCGTCCATCAGCCCTCGCACTTGCGCGGCGTGATGTTCTTCTCCTTTGCGTACTTCGCGGCGGCTTCCTTCACGAGCGGATCGAGCAGCGCCTTGTCGGCCTGGTACCAATCGCTCTTGACCTCGAACTTCGCGCCGTCCCACTGCACGATGCGGGCCCAGTCATCGCCCATGTGGTTGGCGCACGAGGTCTTGACCGGACGCATGATGTCGCCAAACCCGAGTTCGTTCAGGCGATCCTGCGTGATGTTGAGGTTCTCGAAGCCCCAGCGCACCTGCTCCGGCGTGAGCGCCTTGCCCTTGCCGTACTTCTCCTGCGCGGTGCGGATGGCCTCGACCTGCATCATCGAGATCATCATGCCACGCGTGTGCGCGATGGTGCCGAGCGTGTTCTTCGCCGTCTTGTCGGCGCCCTGGCCCTTGTCGTAGACGAACTTCTTCAGATCGTCGTAGACCTTGCCGGTGGCCGAGCTGTTGTGGATCGTGATGGCGTTGTAGCCCTTGGCGACGTCACCGAGGTCTTTCACGTCGCCTTCGGAGCCGGCCCACCAGATCGCGTACATCTTGTCGCGCGGGTAGCCGCTGGCCTGGGCTTCGCGGATGGCCGTGGGCGTCATGATGCCGGCGCTCCAGAGCAGCACGTAGGCCGGGCGCTGCTGGCGGATCTGCAGCCAGGTGGACTTCTGCTCCACGCCCGGCGCGGTCACCGGATACATCAGCAGCTCGAAGCCCTCTTTGGCGGCGCGCTTCTGCAACAGCGGGATCGGCTCCTTGCCGTAGGGCGAGTCGTGATAGACCAGGGCGATCTTCTTGCCCTTGAGCTTGTCCATCCCGCCTTCCTTCTTGGCGATGTCCTGGATCATCACGTCGGCCGCGGTCCAGTACGTGCCCAGCAGCGGGAAGTTCCATTCGAACACCGAGCCGTCGACCGATTGCGACAGGCCGTAGCCCATGGTCTCGACCGGCACCTTGTCGACGATGGCCTTGTCGCTCACGGCGAACGTGATGCCGGTCGACTGCGTGTCGAAGCCCGAGGCGCCGGTGCCGCGGCCCTTCAGGCGCTCGTAGCATTCCACGCCGCGGTCGGTGGCGTAGGCGGTTTCGCATTCCTCGTAGGTGATCTTGACGCCGTTGACGCCGCCGTCACGCTCGTTCACCAGCTTCAGGTAATCGAGCTTGCCATCGGCCCACGGAATGCCCAGCGGCGCGAACGAGCCCGTGCGATACACCAGCAGGGGCACGAACTGCTCCTCGGCGGCGAGCACCGGGGTGGCGATGGCGCCCAGTGCGCCGGTCGCGGCCATGACGGCAGCCGCCAGTTTCAGGTTGAGTCGCTTCATCTCCATATACCTCCTGCGTGGTGTTCGAGTCGGACACCGGGGTTGGCCCGGTCTACGCCGGGTGTCGTGATTGCGTGGTCCGCGCGCCATGCGCGGGCCGCACGCGAAACCATCAATGCGGGAAAGGCCAGATGCGAAGTTTTTCTTTGCCGATGCTCCAGAGCCGCGCCAGCCCGTGGGGCTCCGCGATCAGGAAGAACACGATGAGCGCGCCGAACACCATGTGCTCGACGTGAGCGGCGGTATCGACCGACATCGACATGCCGAGCATGTGCGGAATATTGGTGAGCGCCACCGGCACGAGCACGATGAACGCGGCGCCGAAGAAGCTGCCGAGGATCGAGCCCAGTCCGCCGATGATGACCATGAAGAGCAGCTGGAACGAGCGGTTCAGGTCGAAGGCGAGCGGCTCCCAGGAGCCCAGGTGGATGTAGCCCCACAGCGCGCCGGCCACGCCGACGATGAACGAACTCACCGCGAACGCCGACAGCTTGGCGTACATCGGCCGGATGCCGATCACCGCGGCGGCCACATCCATGTCGCGGATCGCCATCCACTGGCGGCCAATCGCGCCACGCACGAGGTTCTTCGCCAGCAGCGTGAACACCACCACCAGGATCAGCACGAACAGGTACTTCTCCAGCGCGCTTTGCACCGGCAGGCCGAAGGCGGTGAGCGGCGGCACCGAGACGTTGCCCGACGAGGAATAATTGGTGAAGAACGGAATGCGCAGAAACGCCCAATCGACGAAGAACTGCGCCGCCAGGGTGGCGACCGCCAGGTAGAGCCCGCGGATGCGCAGGCTGGGAATGCCGAAGACCACGCCCACCAGCGTGGCGAAGCAGCCGCCCAGCAGGATCTGCAGCAGCAGCGGCATGCCCGGAAAGCGCACGCCGAAGTTCCAGGCGGCGTAGGCGCCCACCGCCATGAAGGCGCCGGTACCGAGCGAGATCTGGCCGCAATAGCCCACCAGAATGTTGAGGCCGACCGCGGCCAGCGCCAGGATCAGGAAGGGGATCAGAATGGCGCGCAGCAGGTAATCGCTGGCGAGCGCCGGGATGGCGACGAAGGCCACGGCGAGCAGCAGGGCCATGACGATGCGGTCCTGGCGGATCGGAAAGATCTGCTGGTCGGCGCGATAGCTGGTCTTGAACTGGCCGTTTTCGCGGTAGAACATATTTTTATCCTCAGACCCGATCGATGATCTTTTCGCCGAACAGCCCTTGCGGACGGAACAGCAGGAACACCAGCGCCAGCACGTAGGCAAACCAGATTTCGATGCCGCCGCCCACCAGCGAACCCAGGTAGACCTCGGACACCTTTTCGCCCACGCCGATGATGAGGCCGCCGATGATGGCGCCCGGCACGGAGGTCAGGCCGCCCAGGATCACGACCGGCAGGGCCCGCAGCGCCGCGGTCGAGAGCGTGAACTGCACGCCGAACTTCGATCCCCAGATGATGCCGGCCACCAGCGCCACCAGGCCCGCCACGCTCCACACGATGACCCAGATGCGATTGAGCGGGATGCCGATGGACTGCGCGGCCTGGTGATCGTCGGCCACCGCGCGCAGCGCCCGGCCCGTGGAGGTGAACTGGAAGAAGAGCGCCAGCGCGGCGACCAGCAGCGCGGCGATCACCGCCGCGGTGAGATCCTCGAGATTGATGAGCAGGCCGCCCTCGAACACCGATTCGAGAATGATCGCGGGATCCTTCGGCATGCCGACGTTGATCGAGTACACCGAGCTGCCGAAGGCGATCTGGCCCAGGCCATCGAGAAAGTAGCTGATGCCCAGCGTCGCCATGAGCAGCGTGGTGGCCTCCTGGTTGACCAGGTGGCGCAGCACGAAGCGCTCGATCGCGACCGCCAGCACGAACATCAGCAGCGCGCTCACGATGAAGGCGAGCACATTGGCGATCAGCATGTGCTCGAAGCCCAGCCAGCGCGGGATCCACTCCGAGAAGCGCGCCATCGAGAGCGCGGCCACGAGCACCATGGCGCCCTGCGCGAAGTTGAAGACGCCCGATGCCTTGAAGATCAGTACGAAACCCAGCCCGATGAGCGCGTACAGCATGCCGCTCATCAGTCCGCCGAATACCGTTTCCAGGAAGAATGCCATGCCCAATCCCCAGATGTTGTCGTTGTGCGCGCGTGCGCCTGTGTGCGGTCCGAGGCCCTAGTGCGACTGCACGCCCAGATAGGCGCGGATCACATCGGGATGGGTACGGACTTCGTCGGGCGTGCCATCGCCGATCTTCTTGCCGTAATCGAGCACCACCACGCGGTCGGAGATATCCATCACCACGCCCATGTCGTGCTCGATGAGCACGATCGTGGTGCCGAACTCGTCGTTCACATCGAGAATGAAGCGGCTCATGTCCTGCTTCTCTTCGATGTTCATGCCCGCCATGGGTTCGTCGAGCAGCAGCAGGCGCGGCTCCATCGCGAGCGCCCTGCCGAGGTCCACGCGCTTTTGCAGGCCATAGGGCAGACGCCCCACGGGTACCTTGCGGTAGGCCTGGATCTCGAGGAAGTCGATGATGTTCTCGACGAACTGGCGATGGCGGGTTTCCTCGCGTTCGGCCGGGCCCAGGCGCAGCGCCTGTGCGAGCAGGCCCGACTTCATGCGCAGATTGCGTCCGGTCATGATGTTGTCGAGCACGCTCATGCCCTTGAAGAGCGCGAGGTTCTGGAAGGTGCGCGCGATGCCCATTTCGGCGGCCCGGCGCGGGTTCATGCGCGAGAAGCGCTGGCCGCGCAGCTCGATGCCGCCCTGTTGCGGGGTGTAGACGCCGTTGATCACGTTGAGCATCGAGCTCTTGCCGGCGCCGTTGGGGCCGATGATCGCGCGGATCTCGTGCTCGCGCACGTCGAACGAAATGTCGGTGAGCGCGCGCACGCCGCCGAACGACAGCGAGATGTTCTGCATGTCGAGCATCACGGCGCCGATGCGCTGGTCGCGGGAGAGTTGGCTGTTCATGTCAGGCGGCCCGGGCGGTGATGGCGGGATAGGTCTTGGCGGGCTCGATATGCAGATCGGCCGAGATGCTGCCGACCCGGCCGTCCTCGAACTTGACCTCGGTCTCGATGAACTGCGAGGTCCGGCCTTCGTAGAGCGCGTCGATCAGTACGCCGTACTTTTGCGCGATGAACGCGCGCCGCACCTTGCGGGTACGCGTGAGCTCGTCGTCGTCGGGATCGAGCTCTTTGTGCAGGATCAGGAAGCGCGAGACCTGCGAGGCCGCCAGGCGCGGATCCTGCGCGAGGTCGGCGTTGACACGCTCGACGCAATCGCGGATCAAGGCGTAGACCTCTTTTTTGCCGGCCAGATCGGTGTAGCCGGCATACGGCAGGCCGCGGCGCTCAGCCCAGTTGCCGACGGCCTCGAGATCGATGTTGATGAAGGCGCAGACCTCGTCGCGATTGGCGCCGAAGGCCACGGCCTCTTTGATGTGCGGGAAGAACTTGAGCTTGTTCTCGATGTACTTGGGCGCGAACAGGCTGCCATCGGCGAGCTTGCCCACGTCTTTCGCGCGGTCGATGATCTTGAGCTGGCCGTCGGTGTCGAGATAGCCGGCGTCGCCCGTGTGGAACCAGCCTTCGGCGTCGCGCGCCTCGGCGGTGGCGCTCGGGTTGCGGTAATACTCCTTGAACAGCCCCGGGCTCTTGACCAGGATCTCGCCGTTCTCGGACACCTTGATTTCCACGCCGGGCACGGGCGGACCGACGGTGTCGTCGCGCACCTGACCATCGGGCTGCACGCACACGAACACCGAGGTTTCGGTCGAGCCGTACAGCTGCTTGAGGTTGATGCCGATCGAACGATAGAACACGAACAGGTCGGGCCCGATCGCCTCGCCGGCGGTGTAGGCCACGCGGACGCGGCTCATGCCGAGCGCATTGCGCAAGGGGCCGTAGATGAAGACATCGCCCAGCCGGTAGCGCAGGCGGTCCCAGGCGTTCACCGATTCGCCGTCGAGGATGCGCGTGCCCACGCGGCGCGCCAGCGC
The DNA here is from genome assembly GCF_002261315.1 of Bordetella genomosp. 5. Lineage (NCBI taxonomy): Bacteria > Pseudomonadati > Pseudomonadota > Betaproteobacteria > Burkholderiales > Alcaligenaceae > Bordetella > Bordetella genomosp. 5. Next base: position 139,281 of record NZ_NEVP01000017.1, on the reverse strand, counting down.
CATGCAGGCGCCGAACAGCTTGCGCTTGATCCAGCCCGCATCTTCCATGCGGATCATCACGTGCGTGAGCAGGCCTTCGAGCACGCGCGGCGGCGCGAAGTAATAGGTGGGGCCGATGTCGCGCATGTCAATCGACACGGTGTCGGGCGACTCGGGATGATTGACCGTGAAGCCCGAGACGAGCAATTGCGTGTACGAGAACATGTTCTGGCCGATCCAGGCGGGCGGCAGATAGGCCAGCACGTCTTCGGCGTCGGTCAGCCGCTCCATCTCGGAAACCGCGCGTGCGCGGTCGATCAGCGCGTGGTGCGTGAGCACGACGCCCTTGGGCTTGCCGGTGGTGCCCGAGGTATAGAACATCGCGGCGGGATCGTGCGGCTGCACGGCGGCCACGGCGCGCTCATGAAAATCGGGGTGGGCCTGCGCGTGCGCGCGGCCCTGTTCGAGCAACTGATCGAACGACTTCAGCAGCGGGTCGGCGTAATGCCGCAGACCGCGCGGATCGTCGTAGACCACATGTGCGAGCGCCGGGCACTGCGCCCGCACCTCGAGCATCTTGTCGACCTGCTCCTGATCTTCGACGACCGCGACGCGCACTTCGGCGTCCTGCAGCACATAGACCATCTCTTGCGCCACGGCATCCTGATAGAGCGGCACCGGGATCGCGCCGAGCGATTGCGCGGCCATCATGGCGATGTAGAGGCGCGGGCGGTTCTCGCCGATCACGGCCACGTGCATGCCCGGCTCGATGCCGAGCGCGGACAGGCCGTGCGCGATGGTGCGCGCCTGCTCGGCAACCTCTGACCACGTGAGCGTCTGCCAGATGCCGAGGTCTTTCTCGCGGATGGCCGGGCGCGAGCCGCGCACCCGGGCGTGTTCAAGCAACAGCGCAGGAAAAGTCTGCGCAGCTGCCGGCTTCATGGCTGAAGCGGGCTGAGAAGGCGCCACGTTGTCTCCTGTCCGTTCTGACTGCCACGTGAGTCTTGCGCGTGATGCGCGCCCCGCGGCATGCCGACCGGTTCGTTTTAGATTTACGGCAGCACTTAAGGTATAAGGTTGGGTTGCTACCGACTGTCACCATCACGACATTCCAGGAACATTTAGGGTATTCCCGATGCAGCTTGCCGAATCGCTCCAGCTCGCCGCCGCATGGTTCCGCGTGCTCGATCCCGCACAGCAGGCGCGGGTGGAGCGCGACGTGTCCGTGCAGCAAGTGCAAGCCGGCTCGATCATAGAGCGCAAAGGCGATCTGGCCCAGGCCTGGATCGGCGTGCTCGCGGGTCTGGTCAAGGTGTCGGTGGGCAATGCCGAAGGCAAGGTCGCGTCGCTCACCGGCGTGCCGGCCGGCGGCTGGATCGGCGAGGGCTCGCTGCTCAAGCGCGAGGTCCGCAAATACGATGTGGTCGCGCTGCGTGATTCGGTCGTGGCGCGCCTGCCCGCGGTCACGTTCGAGTGGCTGCTCGACAGCAGCATTCCGTTCAATCGCTATCTGCTGCACCAGCTGAACGAGCGCGTGGCGCAGTTCATCGGCAAGGCCGAGCACGATCGCCTGCTCGATCCGGATGCGCGCGTCGCGCGCTGCCTCGCCGAACTCTTCAATCCGCTGCTGTATCCGGGCATGGGCATGCGCCTGGCCATCACGCAGGAAGAAGTGGGCTATCTGGCGCGCGTGTCGCGTCAGCGCGCCAACCAGGCGCTGCGCAAGCTCGAAGAGGCGGGGCTGCTGCAGGTGGAATACGGCGCCGTGCGCGTGCAGGACCTCGATGGCCTGAAGCGCTACGGCGCCGATGCGGTGATGAGCGACGAGCCCTGAGCCGCCTCAGTGGCCGCCGCCCAGATAGGCGGCCACCACGGCGGGATCATGCTTGAGCTGCTCCGCCGGCCCGTGCACCGAGATGCGGCCGTTTTCCAGCACATAGCCATAGTCGGCCACGTTCAGCGCGGCCGCGGCGAACTGCTCCACCAGCAGCATGGTCACGCCCTGCTCCTTGAGCCTCGCGATGATGCGGAACACCTCTTCGACCAGGATGGGCGCCAGGCCCATCGACGGTTCGTCGAGCAGCACCAGCTCGGGGCTCAGCATGATGGCGCGCGCCATGGCCAGCATCTGCTGCTCGCCGCCCGACAGCGTGCCGGCCAGCTGATCGCGCCGCTCTTTCAGGCGCGGAAACAGATCCATGGCGCGGTCGAGATCGCCGGGCACGTCGCCGCGGGGACGCCGGCCGGTGAGGCGCGGAAACGCGCCCAGCAGCAGATTGTCGGTCACCGACAGCGAAGGAAACACGCGCCGGCCTTCGGGTGAGTGGGCCAGGCCGAGCCGCGCGATCTGATGCGATTCCATGCCATCGATACGGCGACCGCCCAGCGAGATTTCGCCCGCGCTCGTGGGGATCATGCCCGAGAGTGCCCGCATGGTCGTGGTCTTGCCCGCGCCGTTGGAGCCGATCAGGGTCACCACCTTGGCGCGCGGCACTTCGAGGCTGATCCCGTGCAGGACCTTGACCTTGCCGTAGCCGGCTTCGAGATTCTTGATTGAGAGCATCGTTCGTCTTCCCGCTTATGCTTGCGCGCCGCCCAGATAGGCTTCGATGACTTTGGGATTGGCCTGGACTTCGGCCGGCAGGCCCTCGGCGATCTTCTGGCCGAAGTCGAGCACGGACACGGTGTCGCACACGCCCATCACCACGTCCATGTGATGCTCGATCAGGATCAGCGTGATGCCGTGGTCGCGCACCTTGCGGATGATGGTGAGCAGCTCCGCGATGTCCGGCGCGGTCAGGCCGGCGGCGGGCTCGTCCAGCAGCAGCAGTTGCGGGTCGAGCGCGAGTGCGCGCGCGATCTCGAGCAGGCGCTGCTTGCCGTAGGGCAGGTTGCGCGCCTCCTCGTCGGCCAGCCCGTCCAGACCCACGAACTCGAGGAGCGCCAGCGCGCGGGCTCGCGCACGCTGCTCTTCGTTCTTCCAGCGCGAGGTGCGCAACGCGATGTTGGCCAGCCCCGTGGTGAAGGTGTGGTGCAGGCCGACCAGCACGTTCTCCAGCGCCGTCATCTCACCGAACAGCTGGACGTTCTGGAAGGTCCGCGCCACGCCATGCGCGGCGATGTCGGCCGGGGTCTTGCCCACCAGCGACTTGCCGCCGAACTCCACGCTGCCCGCCGTGGGAATGTAGATGCCGGTCAGCACGTTCATCATGGTGCTCTTGCCGGAGCCGTTGGGTCCGATGAGGCCGTGGATGGTGCCGCGGCGCACGTGCAGATCCACCTGATTGAGGGCCTTGAGGCCGCCGAACTGCATCAGCACACCGCGCGCCGACAGCAGCTCTTCGGCAGCACCGGCGCCCGCCTGCGGCACGGCTTCGGTGTGGTCGGCGAGCTCCTGGCGCACCTTGAGCGCCGCGCGCCGCGTCGAGAAGAACTGCTGCCGCACGAAGCCCACGATGCCGTCGGGCAGGTAATACACCACGAACAGGATCATCAGCCCGAAGATGCTGAGGCGCCAGTCGGTCAGCGCCTCGAGCCAGTACGAAAACACGGCGAGCGCGATGGTGCCCACCACCGGCACGGCCACCCGGCGCGGCGCCACCTGGCCGCGCGACACGGCCAGCGCGCAGCCGGCCGTCACCACGATGGCGACCGTCAGCGCGATCATGCGGAAGGTGCCGATGTCATCGAGCATCTTGGGCAGCAGCACGATGATGGACGCGCCCAGCAGCGCGCCGGTGCGGGTCTTGCGGCCGCCCATGATGATGGCGAGCAGGAACAGGATCGTGAGTTCGAAGTTGTAGGTGTTGGGCGAGATGTACTGTTCGGAGTAGCTGTACAGCGCGCCCGCCAGCCCGGCGAAGCCGGCGCTGATCACGAACGCGATCACCTTGTGTCGATACACCGACACGCCCATGCAATCGGACGCGATCGGGCTGTCGCGCAGCGCCTCGAAGGAGCGGCCCAGGTGCGACTTGAGGATGCGGTGCACCACGATGAGCGCGAGCACCAGCATCAGGGCCACCAGCCAGAAGTATTCCTGCCGGCTCAGGACATGGCCCGCGATCGAGGGCTTGTTGATCTTGATGCCGAGCGGGCCTTCCGTGAGGAACGTCATCTCGTTGATCAGGATCTGGATGATGGTGCCGAACGCCAGCGTCACCATGGCCAGGTACGGCCCCGTGACGCGCAGGGCGGGCAGGGCCAGCACGGCGCCGAACACCGCGGCCACCGCGATGGCGGCCGGCACGGTGACCCAGATCGGCATGCCGAGATGGAAGAACAGCACGCCCGCCACGTACGAGCCGATGCCGAAGAGGCCGGCATGGCCGAGCGAGACCTGGCCGGTATACCCCACCACGATGTCGAGCCCGAACAGCAGGATCGCGTAGATCATGATGGTTTCGATGAGGTGCAGGTAGTACGTGTTCGTGATGGCCAGCGGAATGGCGGCCAGGCACACGACCCCCACGGTGGTAAGCGCAAGATGCAACGGTTTCATGGCTTACACCTTCTTGATGGCGGTCTTGCCGAACAGGCCGGCGGGTTTGAAGGCGAGGACCAGCAACAGCAGCACCAGTCCGGGCACGTCCTTGTAGCCGGTCGATAGGTAAAAGCCGGTGGTGGTCTCGGCGATGCCCAGGATCAGGCCGCCCACCACCACGCCCATGCCGCTGGACAGCCCGCCGATGATGGCGACCGCGAAGGCCTTCAGGCCCAGCACGGCGCCCATGGTGGCGCCGGTCAGCGTGAGCGGCGCCACCAGCACGCCGGCGAACGCGGCGGTCAGGGACGACATCGCATACGAGAAGGTGATCATCAGCCCGGTGTTGATGCCCATCAGGCCGGCGGCGCTGCGGTCGTTCGACGTGGCGACGAAGGCCTTGCCGTAGATGGACTTGCGGTTGAACAGTTCGACCAGCAGCATCATGGCGAGTGCGCCGAACACCACCAGCAGTTCCATGGGCAGCACATTGGCGCCCAGCAGCGAGATCGGTGCCTCGGGCAGGGGCGACGGGAAGCGCAGGTCGTCACGGCCCCAGACGTTCTCGGCCACGTTGCGGAAGATGATGCCCAGCGCGATCGTGGCCATGATCCAGCCGAACTCGGAGCGCGTCTTGATGGCCGGCCGCACCCCCACGCGTTCGACGAACGCGCCCTGCGCGAAGCCGAACAGGCACACGATGGGAATCATGACCCAGTAGTTCACGCCCAGCCCCACCAGCGTGAGCCCGACCAGGGCCCCGAGCATGAGGGATTCGCCCTGACCGAAATTCAGGGTGCCGGAGGTGGCGAAAGTGAGCTGGTAGCCGAACGCGATGACGGCATAGATCATGCCGAGCGCGATGCCGCTATAGATGAGCTGTAGAAGAATCATCGTGATGTGCGCCGATCGAAAACGCGCCCATCGCCGTCGCGCGATGGGCCGGACCGCCAGGGCGCGGCCGCGCCGCCGGACGATGCCGGACGGGCGACGCGCTTGCTGCCGTGGCTGCGGGAGCGGATGGGAGGGTTACTGCGCCTTGACCACGCGACCGCCCTTGACCTCGCCGATGGTGACTTCCTTGGGGGTGATGGCGTCGTGGTTGTCGTGCGAGAACGGCTTGTTGTAGGTCATGACCACGCCCTCGACCGGCGTCTGCAGATTCTCGAGCGCCTCGCGCACTTTCACGCCGTCGGTCGAGTTGGCCTGCTTGATGGCGGCGGCCAGCAGGTAGATCGAGTCATAGCCCTGGGCGGCCGACACCGGCGAATCGATCCGGTTGTTCTTGGGCTTGAACTTCGCCAGATAGGCGTCGATGAACGCCTTGCGTTTGGGCGTGTCCGGATCCTGGATGAAGGTCTGCGGCATGCGCGCGCCCTCGCCGTTGGTGCCGGAGTTGTCGATGTAGTTGGCCATCGACAACGTCCAGCTGCCCACCATCGGCACCTTCCAGCCCAGCTTGGCCATGCCGTTGGCGATCTGTGCCAGCTCGGGACCGATACCGTAGGTGAGCACGGCTTCGGCGCCCGCCGCCTTCGACTTCAGCAGCTGCGGCGTCATGTCGACGTCTTTGATGTTGAACTTCTCGACGGCCACGGCCTTGATGCCCTTGGCGGCCAAAGCCTTCTCCAGATCCTCGCGGCCAAGCTGGCCGTAATTGGTGGAGTCGGCCAGGATGGCGACCTTCTTGAAGCCGCGGCGCGTGATCGCCTCTTCGACGATCATCGGGGCCTGGATGCTGTCGTGCGCCGCGTTGCGGAACACGTAGTTGTCCTTGTATTCGGGCGCCTTGAACTGGTGCGTGATCACGCTGCCGGTGGCCACGTTGTTCATCACCGGAATCTTGGCGTCCTGATAGAAGCGTTGCGAGGCCAGGGCCACGCCGGTGTTGATGTAGCCCACCGTGGCCGCCACCTGCTCCTTGTTGATGAGCTCCTGGGCGATCTGCACGCCGCGTTCATTCTTGGCTTCGTCGTCGCGCTCGACCGCGACGAGCTGGCGGCCCAGCACGCCACCGTTCTTGTTGATCTCTTCGATGGCCAGGCGCACGCCGTCGCGCATGCTCACGCCCATGGAGGAGGAGCCGCCCGTGAAGGGGCCGGCCACGCCGATCTTGATGGGATCGGCCGCGTGTGCCGCGGTCGACAGGGCAACAACCAGAGTTCCTGCAAGCAGCTTCAAACGAAAATCCATGATGTCTCCGTTATATCTAATGAACTGCATGAAAAACGGGTGCCGGCGCCTGGCGGCGGGGTTGCTGCGAGATCGGGCGCGCTCCTTTTTATGTGCGGCTTACTTTGTGCCGAAATGCTTACGCGAAACTTATGCTTGTGCGTCTTATCGCGTAAATCCCTACGCCTGACGGCGCGGGCGGGAAACTAATTCCGGCGAGGGCGGAATTATTTTCCGTATACGGGCGCACCGCGCCCGCTGATCTGTATCCGTGCGGGGATGGTTGCGCGCGCAAGCGACCCGGACCGGTGCGGCGACGGTCCGGCCGGAGGGGGGCGCGTCAGCGCGCGGACGAGACGGTCGGGTCGATACGCGCCGGAAACGCCGCCGCCAGCCAGTCTATGAACACCCGCAGCCGATGCGTGAGATGGCGGTTCTGCGGGTACACCACATGGAACGGGTAGGCGGCTGGCCGCCACGCGCGCAGCACCTCGACCAGCTCGCCGCTGCGCAGCGCGGGTGCGGCGCAATAGGTGAATGTCTGGACCAGGCCCAGGCCGGCCCGGCAGGCGGCCAGATGGGCGTTGCTCTCATTGACGCCGAGACGATGCTCGAGCTTGAACTCGGTTTTCTGACCGTCGCGCTCGAAGCGCCAGGGCATGGCCCGGCCGTTGCGCGTGGAGACGTAGCTGATGAGGCGATGTCCGTTCTTCAGCTCGTCGGGATAGGCGGGCACACCGAACTGCTTCAAGTAAGACGGCGTCGCGCAGGTGATCAGGGTGGCCTGTCCGATCGCGCGCGCCACCAGCGACGAATCGTCGAGCGGGCCGCCACGGATCACGCAGTCGACGTTGTCGCCGATCAGATCGACCGCGCGGTCCGACACGCCCAGGTCGATGCGGATGTCGGGGTAACGCGCCATGAAGTCGGGCAGGGCCGGGATCAAAACATCGGTGGCGGTCGACGAGCCCACGTCGATGCGCAGCGCGCCCCGAGGGCGGCCGCGCTCGGCATTGAAGGCCGAATCAATGTCGTCGAGCTCCTTCAGGAGGCGGCTGGTCTTCTCGTAATAGGCGTTGCCTTCGGGCGTGACCGACAGGCGCCGCGTGGTCCGATGCAGCAACCTGGCGCCGACGTGCGCCTCCAGATCCTGCACCAGCTTGCTGACGGTCGCCTTGGGCATGTCGAGTGAATCGGCGGCGCGCGTGAAGCTGCCCGCCTCGACGACGCGGGCAAAGGTGCGGATGGCGAGGAGCTGGTCCATGGCGATGGGCTGGATTGTCTATGGGTGTGGATAATCTTTTCGATCTTAGCCGGTTTATGGATGGTTCAGGCGGGCATAGAGTTCAGTCATGGCGTTTGCACCGCAGCGGATGAACCGGGCGGCGACGCGAACCTCGATCCCTCGAATCAAAGGAAACCATCATGACCAAAGCACTCCAAGGAAAGATCGCACTCGTCACCGGCGGCACGTCGGGCATCGGCCTGGCCACCGCGCTGGAGCTCGTGGCGCAGGGCGCCCGGGTCTACATCACCGGCCGCCGCCAGGCCGAGCTCGATGCGGCCGTGGCCGCCATCGGACCGGCGGCCACGGGCATACGCGCCGACGCGGCCGTGCCGGCGGACCTCGATACGGTGTATGCGCGGATCGCGCGCGATGTCGGCCGGCTCGATGTGTTGTTCGCCAATGCGGGCGGTGGCGACATGATGCCGCTGGGCGCCATCACGGAGGAGCACTTCGACCGCATCTTCGGCAGCAATGTGCGCGGCGTGCTGTTCACCGTGCAGAAGGCCTTGCCGCTGCTGGTGGACGGCGGCGCCGTGATCCTGACGGGTTCCACCGTCTCGATCCAGGGCACCGCCAACTTCAGCGTCTACAGCGCCAGCAAGGCCGCCGTGCGCAACTTCGCGCGCTCCTGGGCGCTCGACCTCAAGGATCGCGGCATCCGCGTCAATGTGGTGAGCCCCGGCCCGATCCGCACGCCGGGTCTGGGCGGATTGGTCGACGCCTCGCAGCGCCAGGGTCTGTTCGACCATCTGGCATCGCAGGTCCCGCTGGGCCGTCTGGGCGAGCCCGGCGAAGTGGGCAAGGCCGTGGCGTTCCTCGCGTCCGACGCCGCCAGCTTCATCAATGGCGTCGAGCTCTTCGTGGACGGCGGCATGGCGCAGGTCTAAGGCCAGGCCGAGACGCGCTGGCAGAGCTTGTGCAGCCAGTGCGAGAAATCGCGGGCACCGGGTTGCAACGCCTTGCGCGCTTCGGTGCACAGGTAATACTGCGACCCGCCCGGCGAGCTCGTGCCGCACAGGCGCACCAGCTTGCGTTCGTCCAGCCATTCGGCGGCCAGCGTGCGGCGTGTCAGCGCCACGCCCTGGCCGGCGTGCGCGGCCGCCAGCATCATGCCCAGATCCACCAGCCAGACGCCGCGCGCGGGCTCGGGCCAATTGAGGCGGGCGGCATCGAACCACGGGCGCCAGGGCTCCATGGGGCAGCGCAGCAGGGCGGCGCGCGCCAGGTCGGCCGGGCGTTCGAACGGCCCATGGCGCTTGAGATAGGTGGGCGAACACACCGGGAACACCGCGTCGTCGGTCAGGCGCTCGGCATGCAGGCCCGGATAGTGGCCGTTGCCGAAGCGTATCCACAGATCCGCGTTGGGCGGCGTGATTTCCAGATAGGGCACCGACAGCAGGATCTCGAGGTCGACGTGCGGATGACTGTCGGTGAATTCGGGCAGATAGGGAATCAGCACCTGCCGCGCGAAGGTCGGCGTGGACACCACCCGCAGCGGCTCGGTCGCAGGCTCGCTGCGCGCGCGCAGCGATGCCGCCGAGAGCAGCCCGAGCGCGCTGCGCACCTGTTCGAGGTATTCGCGTCCCGCGGCGGTGAGGGCCGCGCCGCGCCCGCCACGAGAAAACAGCGTCGTGCCGAGCAGAGTCTCGAGGGCGCCGATGCGTTTGCCGACCGCGCTGGCCGTGACGCCGAGCTCGGCGCTGGCGCGTTCGAAAGAGCCCAGACGGGCGACGGCTTCGAAGGCCTGGATGGCAGCGAGCGGGGGCAGGCGGACATCGCGGGGATCGCGCATGGACATGGCACGCACGGTGCCTGCGCGCAGGCAGGCGGTGGTTGAGGTCGCGCCATTATAGAAACGGGGTGCAGGCCCGCACCCCGGGGAAAACGATAGTGACGCAGACGCCGGTGAAGGCGTCGAACCAGGATGGCCGGGCCGGGCCGCGCAGGCCGCGCAGGCCGGGCAGGAAGCGCCGGGCCGCGCAGGCCGCCCCGTGACCTCCTGCCGGGTCAGCCGGCCAGGCCGCCGCGTGCCAGCGAGAACGCCAGGCCGGCCATCACCAGGGCGATCAGGCCATCCAGCACCCGCCAGGCCCGAGCGTCGTTGAACAGCGGCGCGAACAGACGCGAGCCGATGCCGAGCACGGCCAGCCACAGCAGGCTGGCGCACAGGACCCCGCTGGCGTAGGCCATGCGGGCGTCGTCGAAGCCGTGGGCCAGCGAGCCGACCACCATCATGTCGAGCCAGAAATGCGGATTGAGCAGCGAAAAGCCGATGGCGCCGAGCAGCGCGGCACCGCGCGACGGGACCGCCGCGCGGCAGGCGGCGAGGCTGCCGCCACGCCACGCGCGCCGGGCCGATTGCACGCCGTACCACGCGAGAAAGCTCACGCCGAACCACAGCACGATCTGGGTCAGGCTGGGAAACCATTCGGTCAGGACCTGCAGGCCCCAAACGCTGCTGAAGATGAACACCGCATCGATGACCGCGCAGACGGCCAGGATGCTGAGCAGATGGGCACGCATGAGGCCCTGGCGCAGGATGAAGGCGCTCTGGGCGCCGACCACGGCGAACAGGCCGAGACCGGTGGCCGCGCCGCTGGACCAGGCGGTGAAGAAAGCGGGAGAGGAGAGGGTGAACATGGAGACCTGCCACTGCAAATGAACAAGCCGTGCTGGGCGCACGGCTGGAATGCAGGTATTCTCGCGCGCTGAAGAGCTGAAATACAGCTAATTTCCTTTAACCATATTAAGCAAAGCTTAATCGGTCTGCCGGCAGCGGACGCGATGAGCCGGCGAGCGGTGTGCCGCCGCCGGCCAGGGAGAGACAGGATGCGGGTCGACCACGGACATCTGCGCGCACTCGCCGCGGTGGTGCGCGAGGGCAGTTTCGAGCGCGCGGCCGCCGCGCTCAGCGTCACCCCCTCGGCGGTCTCGCAGCGGATCAAGGCGCTCGAAGACCGCACCGGCCGGCTGCTGGTGCAACGCACGGTGCCCGCGCGCGCCACGCCCGACGGTCAGGTGCTGGTGCAGCTGGCCGAACAGACGGCCCTGCTCGAGCACGAGGCCCTGCATCGGCTGGGCGTGGCCGACGAGGACATGGCGCCGGCCAGCATTCCGGTGGCAGTCAACCACGACAGCCTCGAAACCTGGTTCGTCGACGCCGCGGTGCGCTTTTCGCAGGCCTCGCGTGCGACCCTGGATCTGCAGTCCGAAGACCAGGACCATACGGCGGCGTTGCTGCGCAATGGCGCGGTGCTGGGCGCGGTCACGACGCTGGCCGAGCCGGTGCAGGGATGCCGCATCCATGCCTTGGGCAGCATGCGCTACGTCGCCACCTGCTCGCCGGCGTTCCACGCGGCGCATTTCGCGCAGGGCGTGAACGCGCGCACGCTGGCGCAGGCGCCCGTCATCGTGTTCAACCGCAAGGACGGCCTCCAGGCGCGCTTCGCCCGGCGCATCATGGGCAAGGCCGCGTGGCAGCCGCCCATCTGGTGGGTGCCGTCCACGCGCGCCTTCGTGCATGCCACGCTGGGCGGCCTGGGCTGGACCATGAATCCGCTGCCGCTGGTGCAGGAGGATCTCGATGCCGGCCGCATGGTGCCGCTGCGACAACGTGCCGCAGAGGATGTGCCGCTGTACTGGCAACATTGGCGGGTAAACTCGCAAGCGATGGAGGCCTTGACCGATTCGGTCCTGGCTGCCGCCCGCGCATTGGTGCGGCGGCGCTAACCCGCTCCCCCGCCGGAGCATTGCATCAGGAGACGTCCATGAAGATCCGCAGTTTCGCACTGGCCGCCATGCTGGCTCTGGGCGCGCAGGGCCTGGCCCACGCCGCCGATTTCAAGGTCGGCCAGATCGAGATCGATGACCTGTGGGTGCGCGCCAGCGCGCCGGGGCAGGCCAATGGCGCGGGCTACATGGAAATCGACAACGACGCCAAGGCCGAGGATCGCCTGCTGTCCGTCACGTCCGACGTCGCCGAGCGCGTGGAGCTGCACGAGGTGGTCACCGAAAACGGCGTGGCCAAGATGCGTGAGCTCGAGAAAGGCGTGCCGGTGCCGGCCGACGGTGAGGTCAAGCTGCGTCCCGGCGGCTATCACGTGATGTTCCTCAAGCTGAAGTCGCCGTTCGCCGAAGGCGCCAAGGTGCCGGCCACCCTGCGCTTCGAGAAGGCGGGCGAGGTGCAGGTGCAGTTCGAGGTCAAGCCGATCGCGCACAACCCCGGCGGCGCCGCGGGCCATGGCGGTCACGGCATGAAGCACTGATACGCCCGGGGTTGCGGCAGGCAGGGCCTGCCGCCCTTACTCCAGCTTGATGCCGGCCTTCTTGATGACCTCGGCCCAGGTGGCGCGCTCGCGTTCGGCGTAGGTCTTGAATTCCTGCGGCGACAGCGGCATGGGCTCGACGCCCATGTCTTCGAGCTTTTGCGCGACGGCCGGCGTCTTCAGCGTCTGTGCCAGATCCGCGGACAGCTTGTCGACCACCGTCTGCGGCAAGCCGGCCGGGCCGACCACGCCTTGCCAGGCGTAGGCGGTGAAGTCGGCGATGTTCTGCTCGGCCATGGTGGGCACGTCGGGCAGGACCTTGAGGCGTTGCGGCGTGGCGGCGGCCAGCACGCGCAGCTTGCCCGCCTTGACGTTGGGCAGACCCGCGGCGAGGTCGATGAACATCAGGTCGACCTGGCCACCCAGCAGATCCTGGATCGCGGGCGCGGCGCCCTTGTACGGCACGTGCAGCACGTTCACGTTGGCGCGCTGCTTGAACAGCTCGAGCGCGAGGTGGTGCGGGGAGCCGGCGCCGGCCGAGGCCGCGCTCAGCGTGCCGGGCTCTTTGCGCGCGGCGGCAATCACGTCGTCCACGGTCTTGAACTTCGAATTCACGTTGACAGCCAGCAGCAGCGGAAAGCGCGCCAGGCCGCCGACGTAGGTGAACTTGGCGGGGTCGTAGCTGAGCTTGGCGTACAGCGACGGGTTGAAGGCCAGCGTGCCGGAGTCGGCGGTGCCGATCATGTAGCCGTTGGGCTCGGCCTGCGAGATCGCGGTGGCGCCGATGATGGTGGCCGCGCCGGGACGGTTCTCGACCACGATGGTCTGGCCCAGCGATTTTTCGAGGCCGGCGGTCACGGTGCGCGCGACGACGTCGGCGCCGCCGCCCGCGGGATAGGGCACGATCCAGCGGATCGGCTGCGCGGGCCAGGATTGCGCCTGGGCGGTATGGGTGGCGGTGAGCGCCAGGGCGGCGGCCGGCAGGGCGGCGAACGCCGCCAGACGCTGGATGAGCGTGGGCATGAAGTCTCCTCGTGCGGGGTTATGGCGCCGATGGCTGGGCATCGGCTTGTTGTGTCAGTGCGCCGCCATTATGCGCCGGTTGCCGCCGCTTCGCGAGACCTCCGTCTCTCAGGTGTCGTAATGGCGCGCGCCGAAGATGGCGCTGCCGATCCGCACCTCGGTCGAGCCCTCGGCGATCGCCAGTTCGAAGTCGCCGCTCATGCCCATCGACAGCCGCGCGAGCGGCACGGCGTCGCTGCGGTGCGCGTCGCGCAGCTCGCGCAGCCGCCGGAAGCAGGCCCGCACGGCGGCCTCGTCGTCGGTGTTGGTGGCCATCGTCATGAGGCCCTGCACGCGCAGCGCCGGGCAGGCGTGTGCGAGATGCGCAAGAAAGTCGCCCAGGTCTTCCGGCGCAAGGCCGAACTTGCTTGGCTCGGGCGAGGTCTTGACCTGCACCAGCACGTCGAGCGTGCGCTCGGCGCTGGCCAGCCTGGCCTGCAGGGCGTCGGCGAGTTCGACGCGATCGAGCGATTGCAGCTCGGCCACGTCGCGGGCCACGTCCTTGGCCTTGTTGGTCTGGAGATGGCCGATCATGACCCAGCGCAGCGCCAGGGACTCGAGTTCGGCCGCCTTCTGACGGATCTCCTGCGTCTTGTTTTCACCGAAGCGGGTCAGCCCGAGCGCGTGCGCTTCGCGCACCGCGTCGGCATCGAAGGTCTTGCTCACGGGGAGCAGCGCCACGCTGTCCTCGGGACGGCCGGCGCGGGCGCAGGCCTGACGGATACGGTGTTGCACGGCGGCCAGCCGCTGGGCCATGGAATCTGCTGCAGTCATGGATGCGATCGGAGTAAGGACGATGCCGGCGGGTTGCCGGAGGTCTTCATAGTGTAGGCCCAGCGCCACGAGGGGGCCGCAAGGCGCGTTGACCCTGGCTTTGGGCCAGGCTTAGAATCCCCGGATATTTATTTATATTTCAAGGTTTTAAGCCGACGGAGACAGCGGCGATCCGCGCAGCCGCCCAGCGCAGCGCGCGGATCCTGCATGGCCGGCGGCAGTCCGACCCGTGGGCCGCGTGCGCGCCACCCGCGGCGCCTTCACAGCCCGTGGTGTTCGCGGGCGCCGGCACCCTGCCGGGCCCCGGACACGCGGCGCGCGCACGCCTTCACCACGACTCCTCGTCACGCCATGTCCATCGCAGCGCCCGAGTACGCCTTCGCCACCCCGTTCCAGACCCCCCCTTCCGCGCCCATCCGATCCCTCATGCCCTACGCCATGCGGCCGGGCACGGTATCGCTCGCGGGCGGTTATCCCGCGCAGGAGCTCTTCGATATCGAGGGGCTCACCACCGCTTCCAATCAGGTGCTGGGCCGGCTGGGCGCCTGCCTGCAGTATTCCAACATCGATGGCCAGGCCAGCCTGCGCCACGAGCTGGCCCGCCTGTCGGCCGCGCGTGGCCTGATCTGCGATCCGGACACCGAGCTGGTGGTCACCGGCGGCTCGCAGCAGGGCATGGCGCTGCTGGCCCGCGTGATGCTGCAGCCCGGCGACACCGCCATCATCGAGAGCCCCGCGTTTCCGAACTCGGTGAATGCGCTGCGCTATACCGGCGCAACCGTGCATACGGTGCCGTCCGGCCCCGACGGCATCGACGTCGACGCGCTCGACGAGCTCGCGGCCCGCGTCAAGCCCAAGATGGTGTGCGTGGTGGCCTCGTTCTCGAACCCGTGCGGCGCCACCATCAGCCGGGCCCGCCGCCTGCGCCTGCTCGAGCTGGCGATCAAGCATCGCTTCCTGATCGTCGAAGACGATCCGTACGGCGAGCTGCGTTTCGCCGGCGAAACCGTGCCGCCGATCGCCGCGCTGGCCGAAGGCGAGGCGCGCCACTGGGCGGTCTACATCTCCAGCATGTCCAAGACCATGGCGCCGGCGCTGCGCATCGGCTGGCTCGTGGCGCCGCCCGAAGTGCGCCGTCGCTGCGTGGGTGCCAAGTCGGCCGATGACATGGCCAACTCCGCCTGGGTCCAGGAAGTGGTGGCCCAGTATCTGGCCAACGACCGCTATGCCGTGCATGTGCCGCGTATCCGCGCCGCCTATGGCGCGCGCTGCGACGCGATGGCCCAGGCGCTCGAGCGCGAGCTCGCCGGCCGCGTGATCTTCAAGAAGCCCGAAGGCGGCATGTTCTTCTGGGCCCGCCTGAGCGGCGAGATCGACGCCACCCGTCTGTTGCCGTACGCTATCGAGCACGAGGTGGTCTATGTGCCGGGCAAGGCGTTCTACCCGGATCCTGAGCAGGCCGATCTGCATGCCATGCGCATGTCGTTCGCCACGATGGACGAAGAGCGCATCGCCCTGGGCATCGTGCGGCTGGGCCGCGCGCTCGACGCCTGCGCCGCCAACGCGCCGGTCTCGATCTCGCTGGCGGCCTGATTCCGCCGCCGCGCGCCACCGGTTGCGTGCGCAACCGGTGGTTATAAGCGATGCGCCGCCAGTTATTTTGCCGGCCCGGACACTCTCGTTAAGCTTGCGCACTTTCCTGGCGCCATCGTGCGCCCAGTCGGATTACGGAGACGAGCATGAAGATCGCAACGAGTGTGGCCGCCGTGGCCTTGGCGCTGGGCCTGGCGCCGGTGGCGCAGGGCGCGACGCTGGACGTGGTGAAAAAGCGTGGCGAAGTGGTGTGCGGCACCACCACCGGCTTCGCCGGTTTCTCGGCCCCCGACGCCCAGGGCGTGTGGCGCGGCCTCGATGTCGACCTGTGCCGCGCGGTGGCGGCGAGCGTTTTCGGCGATGCCAGCAAGATCAAGATCGTGCCGCTCAATTCGCAGCAGCGTTTCACGGCGCTGCAATCGGGCGAGGTGGACGTGCTGACGCGAAACACCACCGTGACTCAGCAGCGCGATACCGCGTTGGGCATCATCCACGCCGGCATCAATTTCTACGATGGTCAGGGCTTCATGGTGCCCAAGTCGCTGGGCGTGAAGAGCGCCAAGGATCTCAACGGCGCCACCATCTGCCTGCAGACCGGCACCTCCAACGAAAACACGCTGGCTGACTGGGCGCGTGCCCACAAGGTCAGCTACAAGCCGGTCGTGATCGAGACCTTCAACGAAGTCGTCAATGCCTTCGCCACCGGCCGTTGCGACGTCTTCAGTACCGATGCCTCGGGCCTGTCGTCCATCCGCATCTCCAAGCTCGAGAAGCCCGATGACTACCTCGTGCTGCCCGAGATCATCTCCAAGGAGCCGCTCGGCCCCTTCGTGCGCCAGGGGGATGACGCCTGGCTCAACATCGTGCGCTGGTCCCTCTCTGCCATGATCGAAGCCGAGGAATACGGCCTGACCCAGGCCAATGTCGACGAGCAGCTCAAGAGCGACAACCCGAACGTGCGCCGCATCCTCGGCGTGACGCCCGGCGCCGGCAAGAACCTCGGTCTCGACGAAAAATGGGCCTACAACATCGTCAAGCAGGTGGGCAATTACGGCGAGAGCTTCGAGCGCAACGTCGGCCAGGGCAGCCCGCTCAAGATCCGCCGCGGCCTGAACGCGCAGTGGACCGACGGCGGCCTGATGTACGCACTGCCGATCCGCTGATCCCGCGCGATTCGCGCATACGACAAGGGCGCCCGAGGGCGCCCTTGTTGCATGCGAAGCCGGTGCGATCAGACCGGCTTGCGTCGATAGAGCAGCGAGATTCGCGCGAAGGCCACCTGCAGCTCGCGCGTGCCGCCTTGCAGCACGATGGGACGGCCGCGGCGCGTGAACACGACCAGGCGCTTGGAGAACAGCAGCGGCACGAACTTGGCGAAATGGATGTCTTGCCAGGCCACTTCGCGCCGCGTGATCCAGGTCTGGCGCAGGCCCTTGTCGTCGATCGTGGTGACCGACACCTGCATGTTCCAGCACACCACGGCCAGGCCCAGGAAGCACAGGATCACCGTGCCGGCCAGCACCGAGTTCATCTGCTCGGGCGGCAGGCGGATGGCGGTGGTGACGATCTGCACGCCGATCACGGCCAGGATGACCCAGGCCAGGATGCGCACCCAGTCGGGCCACGCCTGTCCGGAGAGCGGAAGCGGGCCGATTTCGCTCAGGAGGGCCTGGTGTTCTTCGGCGGTGGGGGCTGCAAAGGGAGAGGTCATGGGCCGGGTCGGTGGCGTGTCGGGCGGGTGGGCGCCGTTGACGGTAGATCGGCGCACGAACGAGGCATTCTACGTGCCTTTGGCGACACGCGCCGACGCGGACTCAGGCCGCGCGCTTGGCGGCGATGGCATTGCCGGCCCGGCTCGAGCCCTTGCGCTCGAGATTGGCCGCCATCCATTGCCCGATATCGACCACCGCATCGAAATCGATACCGGTGTCGATGTCGAGTCCGCGCAGCATGTACAGCACGTCTTCGGTGGCGACATTGCCGGTCGCGCCCTTGGCATAGGGACAACCGCCCAGGCCGGCGACCGACGCGTGATAGATCGGCACGCCGGTCTCGAGCGCCGCCAGGATGTTGGCCAGCGCCTGACCATAGGTGTCATGGAAGTGGCCGGAGATGCGCGCGGGGTCGATGATGGCGGTCACCGCGCTCATCACCTCGCGCACGCGGCGCGGCGTGCCCACGCCGATCGTGTCGGCCACGTCGATCTCGTCACAGCCCAGCGCGTCGTAGCGGCGCGCCACGTCGAGCACGGCCTCCACCGGCACCTCGCCCTGGTAGGGGCAGCCCAGTGCGCAGCTGATGCTGCCGCGCACCCGCAGGCCGGCTTCTTTGGCGGCGGCCACGACCGGCTCGAAGCGCGCGATCGACTCCGCGATCGAGCAGTTGATGTTTTTCTGCGAGAAGGCCTCGCTGGCCGCGCCGAAAATCACGATCTCGTCCGCGCGCGCGGCGAGCGCGCCCTCGAAGCCCTTCATGTTGGGCGTGAGCACCGAGTAGATCGTGCCGGGGCGGCGCGCGATGCGGCCCATGACGTCGGCGCCATCGGCCATCTGCGGCACCCACTTGGGCGACACGAACGAGGCGGCTTCGACGTTGGGGAAGCCGGCGGCGCTGAGTCGGTCGACCAGCTCGACCTTGATCTCGGTGGGGACGAATGCTTTTTCGTTCTGCAGGCCGTCGCGGGGCGACACCTCGACGATCTTCACGCGGGTGGGCAATGCCATGTCTCTTCCTGGGGCAGGCGCCGTGGTCGGCGCGGTTCTTGATCTGACTATAGTAGTCCGATGCGCGGCCAGCGGCGAGGTACGGCCCGGCCGGTACAGCGTGAGGGGCAGAGGTCGAAGGCGGCCGCCGAGGTGGCCTCACCTGGGCGGCCCTGCGCGCCGCGCGGTCGATACAGGCTCGACGCGCACGCAAGACGGCCGGCGCGAAATCCGCTCAGCCGCCGGGTGCGCGTCGTTGAAACGCACCGCCCGCCTCACGCTCCACCAGGCCGGCGATCTCGAGCTCGCTCAGCTGCGCCTGCAGATGATGCATGGGCAGTCCGGTGCGCTCGGCCAGCGCGTCGGGATGCACCGGGTCGTAGCCCAGCGCGTCGAGCAGGGCCGCGAGATGGGGCGCGAGCGGCGGCAGGGCGACGGCGGTGTCGGGAGCGCCTGTCGCGGCCGGGTTGGGCGTGCCGAGTTCGTCGGTGATGTCCTGCGCCGTTTCGACCAGCTTGGCGCCCTGGCGGATCAGCTGATGGCAACCGCGGGCGAGCGGCGAATGGATCGAGCCCGGAATGGCGAACACCTCGCGGCCGCTCTCGGCGGCCAGCCGGGCCGTGATCAGCGAGCCGCTCTGACGCGCGGCTTCGACGACCAGGACGCCGCGGGCCAGGCCGGCCACGAGCCGGTTGCGGCGCGGGAAATGGTGCGCCTGCGCGCCGACACCGAGCGGAAATTCCGACAGCAGGGCGCCGCCCTGCGCAATGCGATGCGCGAGCTCGCGATTGGCGGCCGGATAGACGCGGTCGATGCCGGTGCCCAGCACCGCGATCGTGCCGGCGCCACGCGGCCCCGCGGCCAGCGCACCGTCATGCGCGGCGGCGTCGATGCCCAGGGCCAGCCCGCTCACGACGCACCAGCCGCGTCCCGCCAGATACTGCGCGAACGCGCGCGCATTGTCGGTGCCGCCCGCGGTCGCATTGCGCGCGCCGACCACGGCCAGGGCGGGGCGATTCAGGCAGTCGGTGTTGCCGGTGACGTAAAGCAGCACCGGGGGATCGGCGATGGTGAGCAGGGCCTGCGGATAGGCCGGATCGGCGAGAGTCAGCACGGTATGGCCGGGCTCGCTCGCCCACAGCAGCGTGCGTTCGATGAGCGCGCTCGTGTCGGCGGAGGGCGCCCCCGCCAGCTGACGGGCCAGTTCGTGGGGCAGCTGGCGCGCCAGGGCGGCGGCGCCTTGCGCGTAGATGTCTTGCGGCAGGCCGAAGGCGCTCAGCAGCTGACAGGCGGTGGCCGGACCGACGCCGGGCTCGAGCGAGAGTCGCAGCCAGGCGGAGAGTTCGGCGGGGGTATGGATGAGGGGCATGGGAAAGCCGGTGGGGCGAAGTCCGGGGTCAGGCGGCAAGCGTAGCAGGCCGCCGCGCGGGCGGCAGGCGTCGGCGTGCCAGCCCTGTCGCGCTTCGAGCGCGAGGCAGCTCCAGTGGCGCGGCGCGCTCAGCCGCCCGCGGGGGGTTCCGCGAGCGCGATCGTGCCGCTGCTGTCCTTGACCTTGCGCATCACGATATGCGAGCACATGTCGCGCACGCCCCGGATGCCATTGAGTTTGTCGACGACGAAGGTCGAAAACGCCGCCAGGTCGCGCGTGCGCACCTGCAGGATGTAGTTGCTCGCGCCGGTCACGATACTGGCTTGCACCACCTCGTCGAGCGCGTCCAGCCGTGCCACGAAGGCTTCGTTCCAGCCCGGCTCGGACTGGTCCAGCGACAGATGCACGTAGGCTTCGAAGTCTGCGCCGAGCTGGGCGGTGTCGAGCACGGCCCGATAGCCGCGGATGACCGCGCCTTCTTCGAGCGCGCGCACGCGCCGCAGACAGGCCGAGGGCGACAACGAGACGCGGTCGGCCAGGTCTTGATTGGAGATGCGGCCGTCGGCCTGAAGAATGTTGAGAATGCGGCAATCAATGATGTCGAGCTGCATGATGCAAGATTCTTTTTCCAAATCCCGAAGTGCTCGAATTTTCGTGCAAGAAACGCCGTTCGTCACGTGGAGTTTGCAATTTTTTTGGTTCATCGCGCTGATACCATAGTCTTCGTTCCAAGCTCTCGAGGTCGAGATGAAAACGCGTGACGATTGCCTGGCGCTGGACGCCGCCGATGCCCTCGCGGGCCTGAAAGACCGATTCGAACTGCCCCCCGGTGTCATCTACCTCGATGGCAATTCCCTGGGCGCCAAGCCGCGCACGGCAGCCGCGCGCGCCGCCGAAGTGATCGGCCGCGAATGGGGCAACGACCTGATCCGCAGCTGGAATACCGCCGGCTGGTTCGAGGCACCCTCGCGCCTGGGCGACAAGCTCGCACGGCTGATCGGCGCCGACGAGGGCGAAGTGGTCGTCACGGACACCACCTCGCTCAACATCTTCAAGGTGCTGGCGGCCGCCCTGCGCATCCAGCAGCGCGACCAGCCGTCGCGCAAAGTGATCGTGTCCGAGCGCGATAACTTCCCCACCGATCTGTACATGATCCAGGGCATGATCGACTTCCTCGAGCAGGGCTACGAGCTGCGCCTGATCGATGCCGATCTCAGCCTGGAAGACGCGCTCGACGCCGATGCCGCCGTGCTGCTGCTCTCGCACGTGAACTACCGCAGCGGCGCGATGCACGACATGGCGCGCGTGTCGGGTCTGGCGCACGAGCGCGGCGCGCTGGTGATTTGGGACCTGGCCCACGCCGCCGGCGCGGTGCCGCTGGCACTCACGGCCGACGGCGCCGACTTCGCCGTAGGTTGCACATACAAATATCTGAATGGCGGCCCCGGCTCGCCCGCGTTCCTGTGGGTCGCGCCGCGTCACATGGATCATTTCTGGCAGCCCCTGTCGGGCTGGTGGGGCCACAGCAACCCCTTCGAGATGTCCGACCGCTACGATCCGGCGCTGGGCATCCGGCGCTTCCTGTGCGGCACGCAACCCATCATCTCGCTGTCGCTGGTGGAATGCGGCCTGGACCTCGCGCTCGAGGCCGACATGCAGGATGTGCGCGCCAAGTCGCTGGCGATGGCCGATCTGTTCATCGAGCTGGTCGAGACGCGCTGCGCCGATCACCCTCTCACGCTCGTCACGCCGCGCGAGCACGCCGGCCGGGGCAGTCATGTGAGCTTTTTGCACCCCGAGGGCTATGCGGTGATGCAGGCACTGATCGCGCGCGGCGTGATCGGAGACTACCGCGAGCCCGAGTTGCTGCGCTTCGGTCTCACGCCGCTGTATCTCAGTTATGCCGATGTCTGGGACGCGGTCGAGATCCTGCGCGACGTGCTCGACAGCCGCGCCTGGGACAAGCCCGAGTTCCGCACCCGGGCCGCCGTGACCTGAGTGCCGGCGGGGGGGCGGCGACGCGGGATGCGCATGCGTCCCCGCGTCGCGCCCCAGGCTAAGCGGGTTTTAGCCTAAAACTATTAGATTGCCGGTTTCGAATGAATTATCATGTGGTCTTACCGCTGATTATTCGGCCAGACCGACATTCCATGGCTTTGCTCACCATCCTCCGCTACCCCGACGCGCGCTTGCACAAAGTGGCCAAGCCCGTGGCCGTGGTCGACGACCGCATCCGCAAGCTCGTACGCGACATGGCCGACACCATGTACGACGCGCCGGGCGTGGGGCTTGCCGCGACCCAGGTCGACGTGCATGAGCGCGTGATCGTGATCGACGTCTCCGAAGACGGCAACGAACTGCGCGTGCTCATCAATCCCGAGATCACCTGGAAGAGCGACGAGCTGCAGGTCTACGAAGAGGGTTGCCTGTCGGTGCCCGGCGTGTACGACGAGGTCAAGCGCGCCGCCCGCATCCGTTGCAAGGCGCTCGACGAGCAGGGCCAGTCGTATGAGTTCGAGGCCGAAGGCCTGCTCGCGGTCTGTGTGCAGCACGAAATCGATCACCTCGACGGCAAGGTGTTCGTCGAATATCTGTCGGTGCTCAAGCAAAACCGCATCAAGACCCGCATCAAGAAAGCCGAGCGCGAAGCATTGCGCGCCTGAGGGCTTTCCCCTCTTGCATGCCGAAACCCCGCTTTTGCGGGGTTTTTTGTTGTCTGCGCCCGACGCTCGACGTTGCCGCGGGTTCGTCCCCAAACGAAAATAGGATGACCCCAACAGGGAGGGAGGATGGAACAGGCCATGAAGAGTATTCCGCACGACGAGGCAATGGCTGGGCGTTATCGCGATGATCCGGCGTATGCGCTGGCCATGCTCGACAACATTCTCGAAAGCGGTGAACAGGCCGAACTGCTCATCACGCTGCGCCAGCTGGCGCAGGCCTGCGGCGGCATGCAATCGATCGCGGATCGATCCGGCCTCAACCTCACGCAGCTCTACCGCACGCTTTCGCCCAAAGGAAACCCCGGCCTCAGCAGCCTCACGGCGATTCTGCATGCCCTGGGCCTGCGCCTGGCGGTGCGGCCGCTGGATGCCTCGGGGCACTACCGCCTCGACTAGGCAGGCTCAGCGGGGGGCGAACAGGCGGCCCTTGCCCGCGGCGGCGGGGTCGTTGCCGCCCAGGCGTACGACATCCCAGAAGCCTGCCGGCGAGCTCGACACGACGGGCACCCCGTGCCGCGCTTCGACGATCGCGATCGCCTCCAGCGTCAGCAGGCCACCGCACGAGAGCAGGATGGCCTGCGCGCCCGGGGCGTCGGCAAGCGCGGCCTCGCACAACGCGACCAGCGTGTCGGTGCTGACACGCGCCATGGCGTCCACGCCGCTGATGCCCAGGCTGTGGCAGGTCTGCACGTCGAAGTCTTCCTCGCGCAGAAAGTCTTCGAGGCGGTCGTTCACGTCGCTCACGTAGGCCGTGGCCAGCGCCACGCGCCGTGCCTCGAGCGTGCGCAGCGCGCGCACCACCGCGTGGCTCATCGTCGTGCAGGGCAGGCCGGTCGCGCGGGCCATCGCCTCCGTCAGGCTGCGATTGAACGCCGCGCCACGATAGAAACTCAGCGACGTGCCCATCAGCGAGATCACGCTGGCACCGGCCTCGGCGAGCTTGCAGGCATGCGCGGCCACGTCGTCGATGACGGCGTCGTAGCCCGCTGGCGTGACCGACCCCAGGCCCAGGCCGCTGGCCCGGAACGACAGGTGGGGATACAGCAGCGCGCCGTCGGCCGGCACTTCGCCGGCGGCGGGCGGCACGATGAGTCCGTGCAGGACGGGAGCAGGCGTAGCGGACATGGCGATCGGGTTCCGGGAGAGGGGGTTATTGGCCGAACTCGAGCTTGCTGCGCGCGATCAGATCGCCCCAGCGCTGTTGTTGCGCGGGCAACCATTGCGCCAGCTCGGGCGCCGACAGGTACGAGATCTGCGAGCCCTGCGCCACGAAGGCCTGCTGCAGCGCGGGCCGCTGCAGCACCTGTGGCAGGACGGACTCCAGCCGCTGAAGCGCGGCGCGCGGCGTGCCCGCCGGCGCCAGCAGGAACAAGGACGGCGTGGTCTCGAAGCCGGGCAGCGTCTGGCTCGCGGTGGGAACGTCGGGCAGGCCGGCGAAGCGATCTTCCGACAGCACGGCGAGGATGCGGATGTGGCCGCTGCTGGCGAGCGGCATGACCGCGGGCAGGCTGGAGATGGCCATCGTTACCTGGCCGCCCAGCAGCGCCTGTACGGCCGGACTGCCACCCTTGTAGGGCACATGCACCAGGTCGGTCTTGCTTAGGCGCTTGAAGAGCTCGCCGCCGAGGTGATGCATCGAGCCGACGCCCACGGTGGCATAGGTGTATTGACCGGGGGCCTGACGCGCCAGCGCGATGAACTCCGGGAGGTCGCGCGCGGGATGATTCGAGGGTACCGCGAGCGCCAGGCCCGCTTCACCCACCATCGCCACCGGTACGAAGTCGCGTTCGAGGCGGAACGGCAGGGTGGGGTAGATGTACGGCGCGACGATGAGCGAGGTGTCGGCCAGCAGCACCGTATTGCCATCGGGCTCGGCGCGGCGTGCCGCCTCGGCCGCGATGGTGCCTCCCGCGCCGGGCCGGTTCTCGACCACGACCGGCCGGCCGAGCGGGTCGGCCAGTTGCTGCGCCAGCAGCCGCGCGAGCGTGTCCACGCCGCCACCGGGCGAGAACCCCACCACGATCTTGAGCGGTGCCTGCTGGGCCTGCACGGACGCGGCCGCGCAGAGCAACAAGAGGGCAGCACAACGTATCCATCGAGCGAGCAAATCAGTCTCCTGGTGCCGGCCCGGGCCGGAGGCGGGAACGGAACGACGACATCAGTGCGGCAGCGCGGCGCTGCCAGCGCGTGCGCCGTAAAGCCAGTCGAGCGGCGCGGCACGCGGCGCCGGTTCGTCGGCCTCGTTGAACAGGCCCTGCGGAAAGCGCGCGGCGAATGCGCGAAACTGGCGGCCGCCCACCACGATGTGGCGCGTGGCGGCCTGTGTGGCCGCGTCGGCGTCCGCCGCGAGCACCGCGCGCACGATCACGCCGTGCTCGCGCCACGAGTGAGCGACGCGGTCGGGCTGGTCGAAGTGGCGCAGACGATAGGGCTGCGTGCGCCGCCGGATGGCGACGATCTGTTCGGTGAGATAGGGATTGCCGCAGGCCTGATAGAGCAGGGCATGAAACGCATGGTTGGCCGCGCCGTAGCCCGCGCCATCGGCACGCGGGCGGGAGGCTTCATGCGCCTGCGCCAGCGCCTCGCGCTCCGCCTGCGAGATCCGGCGCGTGGCCAGGCCGGCGCACAGGCCTTCGAGGTAGGCCAGCGTTTCGAACATATTGGCCAGCTCGTCGGGCGAGAGCTGATTCACGAAGATGCCCACGCGCGGCGCGATGCGCACGAAGCCGCGCGCGGCCAGTTGCAACAGGGCGTCCCGCACCGGCGTGCGCGACACGCCATAGGCGAGCGCCAGCGCTGTCTCGTCGAGCGCGGCGCCGGGCGGCAGCGTGGCGCTGGCGATCTGTTCTTCGAGATCGGCGCGAATGCGATCGGCGGCGGTGATGGCGCTCGGCGGGGTCATGCGAACTCCTGCTGCGGGCAAGTCGAGGCTCCATTATTCGAAGCGGGGCCTGATATATCAATCCGGGCGCGCCCGGTGCCTGGCCTGTCGGACCGACGCGTGCCGGCCCGGCAGCCCATGGCCCGCCAGCACCGCACCTGGCGGGCCTTCGCCCGACGGTCCGGCATCCGAACGCCGGGCCCGTGCCGCGCGATTTGGCGCGCGGGGGGATCTGGCCGGACAATAGCGCCTGCGCGCCGCCACCGGCGCGGCCGGAGCCGCGTGCTCCGTCGTCACTCGTCGTTCCTGGATTCCTCATGCGTCTCGTCTTTGCCGGTACTCCCGATTTCGCCCGTCTCGCCCTCGAAGCCCTGCTGGCCGCCGGCCATGAGGTGCCGCTGGTGCTGACCCAGCCAGATCGCCCGGCCGGCCGGGGTCTCAAGCTCACGCCCAGCCCGGTCAAGCAGGCGGCGCTCGCCGCCGGCATCGAGGTGGCGCAGCCGCGCAGCCTGCGCCTGGACGGCCGCTATCCCGACGAGGCGCAGGCCGCGCGCGAGCGGCTCGAGGCCATCGCGCCCGACGTGATGGTGGTGGCCGCGTACGGTCTGATCCTGCCGCAATGGACGCTCGATCTGCCGCGGCTCGGTTGTCTGAACATCCATGCGAGTCTGCTGCCGCGCTGGCGCGGCGCGGCGCCGATCCAGCGCGCGATCGAGGCCGGCGACACGCGCACCGGCGTCACGATCATGCAGATGGATGCGGGGCTGGATACCGGCGACATGCTGCTCGAGACCGTCGTGCCGATCGACGGCGATACGACGGCGGCCGCGTTGCACGACGCGCTGGCGCGCAGCGGTGCCGACGCCATCGTGCAGGCGCTCGAGGCGCTCGCGGGCGCGGGCCTGACGCCCCGCAAGCAGCCCGAAGACGGTGTGACGTATGCCGCCAAGCTCGAGAAGAGCGAAGCGGCGCTCGACCTGTCGCAGCCCGCCGAGGTGCTGGCACGGCGTATCCGTGCTTTCAATCCGGTGCCGGGCGCCACCGTGCGTCTGGCGGGGCTGGATGATCCGGTCAAGGTCTGGCAGGCGCAGGCGCTGCCGCAGCAGACGACCGCCGCGCCGGGCACCGTGCTGAGCGCCAGCAGCGCGGGCGTGGATCTCGCTACCGGCGAGGGCGTGTTGCGCCTGCTGGAGCTGCAGAAGGCGGGCGGCAAGCGCCAGCCCGTGGACGTGTTCGTGCGCGGCTGGCAGCCCGTGGCGGGTGCCTGACGCGCCGGCCTAGTAAAGCGTGGCGCGCAGGCGGGCCGGCTGTTCCTGATCGTATTTGACGCCATCGATCGTGCCGGCCGAGACATCGGCCAAGATGCGGCCCGTGCTCGGCAGGGCGCTGCGTTCGATCTGGCGCGCGGGGTCCCAGAGGCCCGAGCGCACGATGGCGCGCGCACATTGGAAGTACACCGTATCCACGTGGATGCGCAGCACCGAACGCGGCAGCTTGCCGTCCATCTCGAAGCGCGCGAGCAGCGCCGGATCGACGCTGATCTCGGCGCGGCCATTGACCCGCAGGGTCTCGCCCACGCCGGGAATCAGAAACAGCAATGCGACGCGCGGATCCTGCAGGATGTTGCGCAGGCTGTCGATGCGGTTGTTGCCGCGGCGGTCCGGCAGCAGCAGCGTGCGCTCGTCGGCCACGGTCACGAAGCCCGAGGGGTCGCCGCGCGGCGACGCGTCCAGGCCGCCTTCGCCCTGGGTGGCCAGCACCGCGAACGGCGCCGCTTCGATGAAGGCGCGATAGTGCGGATGCACGTAATCGACCTCTTTGGCGAGCGAAGGCTGGGCCGGTTCGCCATACAGCGCGTGCAGGGCGGCGGCGTCGGTGATGCGGTGGGGATCGAGGCTCATGTCGTCTCGCGGTTCAGCTCAGATGGGTGCCGAGCTCGCCCACGGAGGCGAGCAGGGCGTCGGGTCGTTCGGCGCGCAGCGCCTCGGCATCGTTGTAGCCCCAGCTCACGGCCACGCTGGCCACGCCGGCCTTGCGCGCGGCCTCGACGTCGCGCACCTCGTCGCCGACCAGCGCGGTCTGGGCGGGCGTGACGCCGTGGCGCTGCATCAGGCGCTCGAGCTTGGCGGCCTTGCCGAACAGATCCGTGCCGCATTCGAAGTCATCGAACAGGGCGCTGATCTCGGGGCCGAGCACGCGCTGCACGTTTTCGGTGGCGTTCGAGCTCACGACCGCGAGCTTCACGCCCCGCGCCCGCAATTGCGTGAGGGCGTCGGCGACGCCGTCGAACAGCGGGATCTGCGGGCCGGCTTCGTTCATGCGTTCGCGCACGTGGATCAGTATGGCGGGAGCCTTCCACAGTGGGATGCCGAGAAACTTGAGAATCTCCTGCACGCCTTGCCGGCGCAGCGCGCGGCGTTCGGTGGCGGTGGTCTTGCGAAAGCCGTAGCGCTCGGCCACGTCATCCAGAATCGATTCGAACCAGGGCAGCGTGTCGGCCAATGTGCCATCGAAGTCGAAGGCGATCAGCGGGTATTTCATGCCGTGCCACCGTCGGGATGCCGGTCGCGTTCGCCGCGGCGCAGCCAGTGCATCACCGGCGCCAGCGCCTCCACCGGCGGGGCGCCCGAGACCACGCGCGCCGCGTCGGTCCAGGGATACGGCAGCGTGGTCAGCCAGCTCAGCACCGCTTCGGTGTGCTCGATGGGCAGCACTTCCATCGTGTCGATCGAAATCGTCAGGCGGCGCGCCAGGTAGGGTTCTGCCTGGAACTCCCAGTCGTAGCGGCCCGCGCCCACCCGCACGAGGCCGGTCGCCTTCTCGGTCATGCCGACGAACCAGTCGCAGCTATAGCGCTCCAGCCGCGCGTCGTCGGCGGGGCGGTCGAGATAGAAGGTGTAGACGTTGTCGTAGGTCTGGCCGAATTTGCGCACCAGGGTGTCGGTGATGGCTTCCAGGCCGCGCGCCTGCGGCGGGAAAGCGATCGCCTGCGTATTCAGACGCATGTCGAGCTGCGCGTTCGGCGCGAAGGTCCGGGCCATGTAATGCGGCCGGTTTTCGTCCTTGGCGTGGAAGTAATCGCGCAGGCGCGCAAGCGTGGTGGCAGGGCTGGCGGAGGTCATGGGGGCGCAGTGTAGGTCAGTGTTCGCCTTTGTCGATCCACTTGGATACGGTGGGAGGGACATAGGCCGAGAAATGGTCGAGCAGCACGGCGGGATCTCTGTCGATCGCCAGCATGGCGCGGTGCTCGGGCCGCATGAAGCGTTCGTCGACGGTATGGTCGAGGAAGGTGGCGAGCGCGTCGTAGTAGCCGGCAATGTTGAGCAGGCCGCAGGGTTTCTTGTGCATGCCGAGCTGGGCCCAGGTCCAGGTCTCGAAGATTTCTTCGAGGGTGCCGGCGCCGCCGGGCAGCGCGACGAAGGCGTCGGCGCGCTCGGCCATCATGGTCTTGCGCTCGTGCATCGACTGCACCACGTGCAGCTCGGTCAGGCCGCGGTGCGCGAGCTCTTTCTGCATGAGGCTCTCGGGAATCACGCCGATGGCGCGGCCGCCGGCCTCGAGCACGGCGTCGGCCACCGCGCCCATGATGCCCACGGCGGCGCCGCCATAGACCAGCGCGATGTCGCGGCGGACCATCTCCTGGGCGAGCGCCCGGGCCTGGGCTTCGTAGTCTGTCTGGCGGCCGCTATTGGAGCCGCAATACACGCAAAGAGTCTTCAGTGTCATGGATGCTTCAGGCGCCCCGCACGGGACGCGTGCCCCGGGAGGCGCGCCGCCCCTCGGGCGTGGTTACTTTTGGTCTTGGTAGCTAGTGTACGCAAAGTCCCCGGGGGCGTCGCCGCGCCCCGGGCACGGCGCTTGCTGAAAGGGTCGGGCACGGCGCGCGGCGCAGGCAGGTCGATCCCCGAGGTCCCTGCGCGCCCAGGGTCACAGGACGCCGTGCCGAACTCAACGAGAAGGAGCAAACGAAATGGAACAGTCCAATGTGAAGTCGTCCGCGCAGGGCGCCAACGGTCACGCGAAGTTTGACCTGGACATCGAGGCCATTCGTGCCCGCGCCCGCCGCGACATCGAGTCCGGCGCCGTCACCGACACCTATCGCGCCGATCGCGAGACCGTGCTGCGTCTGCTGAACGAAGCGCTGGCCACCGAACTGGTCTGTACGCTGCGCTACAAGCGCCATTTCTTCATGGCCCGCGGCCTGAACGCGGAGCCCGTGGCCGCCGAATTCGCCGAGCACGCCGCGGAAGAGCAGGCGCACGCCGACCGTCTGGCCGAGCGTATCGTGCAACTGGGCGGTGAGCCCGATTTCTCGCCGGACGGCCTGCAAAAGCGCAGCCACGCCGAGTACGTCGAAGGCGACACGCTGCAGGACATGATCCGCGAGAACCTCATCGCCGAACGCATCGCCATCGACAGCTATCGCCAGATGGTCGAGTACGTGGGCGATCAGGATCCCACCACGCGCCGTCTGCTCGAAGAAATCCTGGCCGCCGAAGAAGAGCACGCCGACGATCTGTCGGACTTCCTGGCCAAGAACTGACGAAAAAAAACCGCGAGGCACGCCTCGCGGTTTTTTTGCGGTCACGCGCGGAGCGATCGCTCAGATCTGCTCCGCGTACAGGTCGTATTCGTCGGAGTCGGTCACGCGCACGCGCACGATATCGCCCGGCTTCACGGCCTGATCGGTGGTGACGTACACGCAGCCGTCGATCTCGGGTGCGTCCGCGCTCGAGCGGCCGATCGCGCCTTCCTCTTCGACCTCATCGATGAGCACATCGATTTCGCGGCCCACGCGCTTGGCCAGCCGCGCGGTCGAGATCGCCTGCTGGTGCTCCATGAAGCGCTCCCAGCGGTCCTGCTTGACCTCGTCGGGCACCTGGTCGGCCAGCAGGTTGGCGGGCGCGCCCTCGACCGGCGAGTACTGGAAACAGCCCACGCGATCCAGCTGAGCCTCGCTCATCCAGTCGAGCAGATACTTGAAGTCGTCTTCGGTTTCGCCGGGGAAGCCCACGATGAACGTCGAACGCAGCGTCAGGTCGGGGCACTGTTCGCGCCACTTCTTGATGCGGGCGAGCGTCTTGTCCTCGAACGCGGGGCGCTTCATCAGCTTGAGCACGCGCGGGCTGGCATGCTGGAACGGGATGTCCAGATACGGCAGCACCTTGTTGTTGGCCATCAGGCCGATGATCTCGTCGACGTGGGGATACGGGTAGACGTAGTGCAGGCGCGTCCAGACGCCCAGCTCCGACAGGGCCTCACAGAGCTCGGTCATGCGCGTCCTGACGGGGCGGCCGTTCCAGAAGCCGCTGCGGAATTTCACGTCGACACCGTAGGCGCTGGTGTCCTGCGAGATCACCAGCAGCTCCTTGACACCGGCCTTCACCAGGCGCTCGGCTTCGCTCAGCACGTCGCCCACCGGGCGGCTCACCAGATCGCCGCGCATCGACGGGATGATGCAGAAGCTGCAGCGATGGTTGCAGCCTTCGGAGATCTTCAGGTACGCATAGTGGCGCGGCGTGAGCTTCACGCCTTGCGGCGGCACCAGGTCGAGATAGGGGTTGTGATCGGCGCGGGGCGGGGCGGCGCTATGCACGGCGCGCACCACTTCTTCGTATTGCTGCGGACCGGTCACCGACAGCACGCTCGGGTGCACCTTGCGGATCGCGGATTCTTCCACGCCCATACAGCCGGTCACGATGACCTTGCCGTTCTCGGCCAGCGCTTCGCCGATCACTTCGAGCGACTCGGCCTTGGCGCTGTCGATGAAGCCACAGGTATTGACCACGACCACGTCGGCGTCGGCGTACTCGGCCGTGACCTGATAGCCCTCGGTGCGCAGCTGGGTGAGGATGCGCTCGGAATCGACGAGCGCCTTCGGACAGCCCAGCGAGACGAAGCCCACGCGCGGGATGCGGCCGTCCGCGTTGGCGGCGGCGATGGTGTCGGCCAGCGTCGAGGCGGCGGACGCGTCTGCATTGGCGGGCTTGCCGGGGCCCTTGCCGGGCCGGGACGTTTCGAGAATTTCCAATCTAGTTCACCGTAGGTTCGCGCACCGATCGAGGTCGTGCGGCGGAATTTCGTGGGGCCGGGCCGGCGGGGCCGCGGCGCATTCGGGGTTCAGGCCGGTTCGTTGGCATGCCAGGGAGGCAGACCGCGCAGCGTTTCGGGGTGCAGCATGGCGACCTGCAACAGGGTCTTGGCCGCGCCCGACGGATTGCGCCGGCCTTGCTCCCAGTCTTGCAGGGTGCGCACGCTCACGCCCAGCAGTGCCGCGAAGTCGGCCTGAGGCAGGCCGACGCGGCTACGCGCTTCGCTGATATGCGCCGCCTGCCACCGGGCGGCATGCACCGGCGGGGGGGACTTGTTCATGGGTGGGTCGTTGTGCGGGAGAGCGTCGGGCCGGCGTGTGTCGATGCCGAGGCCCCGCGGCCGGCTCCCGTTCCGGATTCACGCCGCCATGGCGTCCATGGCGGCAGGGGATGGGGCGCCATTATACGGCATTGCCGTAGGAACGCGAGCCTGTCGTCGGGCCGGCCGGGCTCAGGCGCGGCGTGCCCGGCCGGCGCCGCCACGGCGGGTGCGCGGCGCGGCGGGCGGGGCCAGACTCTCGAACACCTGCCGCACGCAGAGCGCGAACTGTTTGGCCAGGTGGCTCATCGGAAAGTGTTCGGACGTGACCGCATAGGTGTGAAAGGGCACCTCCCCCGAGAAGGGGATTTCGCAGAGGTCGGGCAGCGCCAGAATGCGCGACACCACCGGACTCACGATCGAGACGCCCAGACCCTTGGCCACCATGGTGCAGATCGTGGGCGCGTAGGGGGTTTCGATGGCGGGGATGCGGGCGTCGTCGGAAAAATGCCGGTCGATCTCCAGCCGGTTGATGCTGCCGCCCGGCAGCGAGATAAAGGGCTCGCCCGTGAAGTCGGCGGGATGCAGGACGGCGCGTCCGGCCAGCCGGTGCTGGCGCCCGACGATCGCCACGCCTTGCGCCACGTTGATCGATTCGAATCGCAGACCGGGAGACTCGGTGCGCAGCGAGGCGTAGCCGATGTCGCAGTAGCCCGTGGCGGTCCACTTGGCCACCACGTCGGAGCGGCCCATCTGGATCTGCACCGGGATATCGGGATGGGCCTCGCGAAATCGCAGCAGGGCTTCGGGAATCACGCATTGCGTCATCGATCCCACGGCGCCGACGCGCAGCGTGCCGGTGCCGCGGCGGCGGATCGAGCTGGCGCTCTCGCCCAGGGATTCGAGGCCGATGAAGGCGCGTTCCACGTCCTCGTGAAAGGCTTCGGCCTCGGGCGTGGGGATGAGTTTCGTGCCGCTGCGCTGAAACAGCGTGAAGCCGACCGCGGCTTCGAGCAGCGCGATCCAGCGGCTGATGTTGGGCTGCGAGGTATGCAACAGGCCCGCCGCCGCCGTCATGGAACGGGTTTTCATGACGGCCCGGAAGGCCTCCATCTGCTTGAAATTCACGGCGCGGCTCGTTGCGGGAATGAGGTGTTCAGAGCATATCAAAATTGTATGGATAGCTGTAAACGCCTGATTTGACGCATATATCGCGCGCGCCGCACACTGACTTCACGATCACTCACCGCGACGAATCATGGAATCGAAAGTCAGCCGACGCTTGCGGCAAGCCCCCGCGCCCGAAGTCATTCAGTACCTGTTCCAGCCGCGCACCACGCGTGCGTTTTTCGCCAACAATTTCGAGGTGCTCACGCAGATCAACCTGGCGCATCTGCTCATGCTCGACCGCCAGGGTCTGCTCGAGAAGTCCATCGCTCGCACCTTGGCCGGCGCACTGCTGCGCATGCGCGAAGACGGGCCGGACGTCGTCGAGCTCGACCCGGCGCGCGAGGAAGCCTACTTCAACTACGAGGCTCACCTGATCAAGCTGGTCGGGGCCGACGCGGGAGGGCGTCTGCACACGGCGCGCAGCCGCAACGACATCGGCGCCACCAACGACCGCATCCGTGCCCGTGACTACGCGCTGAGCGTGGGGCAGGCGCTGCTGGCGCTCACGCGCACCGCGCTGGATCAGGCCGAGCGCTATGCCGAGCATGTGATGCCGGGCTACACGCATATGCAGGCCGCGCAGCCGATCACCTACGGCTATTACCTCGCGGCGCTGGCCGATGCCTGGCTGCGCGACCTAGACCGCATCCTGCATGGTCTGGTGACGCTCGATGGCTGCCCGCTCGGCGCCTGCGCGCTGGCCGGGACCTCGTTCGCGATCGATCGGGCCGACACGAGTGCCTTGCTGGGCTTTTCGCGGCCGCTGGCCAATGCGCTAGATGGCGTGGCGTCGCGCGACTTCGCGCTCGAGCTCAGCGCATCGCTCTCGATCATGATGATTACCTGCAGCCGCATGGTGCAGGACTTCTATATCTGGTCCACCCCGGAATTCGGCTATCTCACGTTCCCGGACAGCATCGCGAGCACCTCCAGCATCATGCCGCAGAAGAAAAACCCCGCCGTGCTGGAGTATCTGCGGGGCAAGACGGCGCACCTGATCGGACTGACCTCGGGCGCGTTCACCGTCGTGAAGTCCACCCATTTCACGCATTCGGGCGACAGCTCGCGCGAGAGCACGCGCAGTTGCTGGGAGAGCGCCGACGAGGCCCTCAAATGCCTGGCCCTGGTGCGCCTGCTGGTGGAACAGGTGGAGCCGGATGGCGCGCGCATGGCGGCGCGCGCGGCGCAGGACTTCTCCACCGTCACCGATCTGGCCGACCTGCTGGTGCGGCAGGCCGATCTTTCGTTCCGCGAGGCGCATCACATCATCGGCGCGGTCGTGCGTCAGGCGCTCGACGCCGGCCTGGGCGCCAGCGGCATCACGGTGGCCATGATCGACGCCGCCACCCGCGAGCAGCTCGGGCGCGACGCGGGCCTGGCTGCGGCGGATGTCGCCGCGTGTCTGGACCCCGCGCGCAATGTGGCCGGACGGTTATCCGCCGGCGGGCCGGCGCCGCAGGCCGTGCGCGCCCGCCTGGTGGCCCAGCGCGAGGCCGTGCGCGGCGCCGAGCGCGAGTTCGAGGCCATCCAGGAGCGGATCGATGCCGCCGCGCTGGAACTCGCGGAACGGGCGCGCGCGCTGAGCGCGATGCCGGCCGCCGCGGCGCATTGAGCGAGCACGACGCATGCCGGCGGGCGGCCATCGCCAAAACCGGTACAACAGCAGACAAGGGGAAATCAACATGAAGAAAGTCATCGTCGCCATGGCCTTTTGCGGCGCGCTCGCCGCCACCGCCCAGGCCCAGTCCTATCCGACCCGGCCGATCGACGTGGTGGTGCCGTTCGCGCCGGGCGGGACAGTCAACCTGACCGCGCGACTGTTCGCCACGCGCATGGCCGAGAAGTTGGGGCAACCGGTCATCGTGGACAACAAGCCCGGCGCCGGCGGCAACATCGGCGCGGCGTATGCTGCCAAGGCGGCGCCCGACGGCCATACGCTGCTGTATGCCACCATGGGCAATCAGGTCATCCAGCCGCTGCTGAGCAAGAACCTGCCGTACTCACCTTCCCGCGATTTCGTGCCCATCGCGCTGTTCGCCACCGTGCCCAACGTGCTGGCGGTGTCGGCCGATACGCCCGCGCGCAGCATCGAGGAGCTGGTGGCCTATGCGCGCGCCAATCCGGGCAAGCTCAACATGGGGTCGGCCGGCATCGGCTCGGTCAATCACATGCTGGGCGAGTTGTTCATGTACCGCGCCGGCGTCGAGTTCGCCCATGTGCCGTACAAGGGGGCGGGGCCCGCGGCGGCCGATCTGCTCTCGGGGCAGATCCAGGTCCTGTTCGTGAACCTGCCGACCGTGCAGGCGTATATGAAGTCCGGCAAGATCCGCATCCTGGGCGTGGCCAGCGCCGAGCGCAGCCCGGCGATTCCGGACGTGCCCACCTTCGCGCAGGCGGGGGTGAGCGGCGCCGAGACCGAGTCGTGGTCGGCGCTGATGGCGCCCGCCGCCACCCCACCCGCCGTGGTGCAGAAGCTCCAGGACACGGTGCTCGCCATTGCGCGCGAGCCGGCGATGGGAAATCTGCTGGCCGAGCAGGGCGCGCGTCCGTTGCCCGGCGATAGCGCCGAACTCAAGGCGTTGATCGAGTCCGATACCCGGCGCTGGGCCGACGTGATCGAGCACGCCAGAATCCAGCTCGATTGAGCCGGCGGCGGCGGGCTAGGGCGCCTGCCGCCGATACAGCGCCAGCAATGCCGCCAGCCCGATCAGAAGCCCGCCGCAGACCCGATTGAGCCAGCGCAGGGCCCCCGCCCGGAACAGCTGCACCAACCGGGCGCCGAGCACGGCGTAGGCCAGCATCGCGGCGAGGTTGAGCACCGCCAGGATCAGGGCCAGCGTGGCGTACTGCGGCAGCAGCGCCATGCGCGGGTCGATGAATTGCGGCAGAAACGCCGACATGAACAACAGGGCCTTGGGATTGGTGAGGGCCACCAGAAAGCTGCGCAGAAACAGCGCGCGGCGGTCCAGGGGCTGTGACGCGCCAGCGCCCGGCACCACCAGCGCGGCGTCGGCACGCAGAAGGCGCCAGCCCAGATAGGCCAGATACAGCGCGCCGGCCCATTTCAGGGCCTGGAAGGCCACCTCCGAGGCGGCCAGCACCACGCCCAGCCCGCAGGCCACGATGGTGATGAGCAGCAGGTCGGCGAGCAGCGCGCCCGCCATGCCCCAACCCGCGGCGCGCACGCCGTGGCGCGAGCCGTTCGACAGCGCCAGCAGCACGGTCGGGCCGGGGGTGGCGATCAGGACGCCGCTGGTGGCGACAAACAGGATGAGCGTGGCGTCGGTCATAGGGGTCGAAGGGAGGTTGCCTGGGGAGGGGGCGTTCGCGGCGGGACATTCGGCCCGCGCCCGTGGTCACAGTGTGAGCGGCGCGGGCCCCGCCGTCCATCGTGACGTAGCGCAGTCGGCGAGGCGCCGCCGGCGAGGTGCGGCCGGCGAGGTGCGGCCGGCCAGGCGCGGCCGGCGAGGCGCGGCCGGCGAGGTGCGGCCGGCCAGGCCTGCGCGGCCCGACCCGCCCCCACCACATGGGGGCGTCCGGCGGCGGGCTGTCCGCTACCATAGCGGTCTGATCTCTTTTCGGCCGTTTTATGTCCCAGAATCCTTCCGCCAGCCTGGCGCCGCCCCTGTCCTCCGTGCTGACGGCCGCTGCCCAGGCGGTCGCCGCCGTCCAGGCCGGGCGTTCGCTCACCGAGGCGCTCACCGAGGTCGAGCCGCGCCTGCGCCCGGCCACGCAGGCGGTGGCGTTTCACACGATGCGCTATCTGGGCTGGACCGAGGCCGTCGCCGCCAAGCTCGTGCCGCGCTCGCCCGGGCCCTTGCCCGACGCGCTGCTGTGCGTGGCGCTGGGTTTGCTGCGCACCGAAGACGCGCCGCTCGCCGGCATGCCCGTCTATTCGGCCCACACCGTGGTCGACCAGGCCGTGACCGCCGCGGGCGCGCACCGCAGGCTGATGTCCTATAAAGGTCTCATCAATGGCAGCCTGCGCCGGTTCCTGCGCGAGCGGGCCCAGCTCGAGGCCGAGGTGGCGCCGTTTCCGCAGGCCCGCTGGAATCACCCCAATTGGTGGATCTCGCTGCTCAAGCGCGACTATCCCGATCACTGGCAGGACCTGCTGGCCGCGGCCAACGTGCCCGCGCCGCTCACGCTGCGCGTGAATCGCCGGCGCGCCACGCGCGAACAGGTGCTGGCGGCCTTCGAGGCAGCGGGCATCGTGGCCGGCGCCGTCGGCGAGGCCGGCCTGGTGCTGCACCAGGCGCGCCCGGTTACGC
This sequence comes from Bordetella genomosp. 5, assembly GCF_002261315.1. NCBI lineage: Bacteria > Pseudomonadati > Pseudomonadota > Betaproteobacteria > Burkholderiales > Alcaligenaceae > Bordetella > Bordetella genomosp. 5. The sequence goes on along the minus strand of NZ_NEVP01000017.1, from coordinate 102,198 downwards.
AGCTGCCCGGCTTCCAGGAGGGCTGGTGGTCGGTGCAGGACGCCGGCGCACAGCTCGCGGGCGAGCTCTTGCCCGTCGCGGACGGCATGCGGGTGCTCGACGCCTGCGCCGCGCCCGGGGGCAAGACAGCTCACTTGCTGGAGCGTGCCGACGTCGATCTGCTCGCGCTGGACGCCGACGGCGAGCGCCTGCGCCGCGTCGGCGAAAATCTCGACCGGCTTGGCCTGTCCAGCCCACGCGTGCAGTTGCGGGCGGCCGATGCCGCCGATCTCGATGCCTGGTGGGACGGCGTGCCGTTCGACGCGGTGCTGGCCGACGTGCCCTGCACGGCCTCCGGCATCGTGCGGCGGCATCCGGACATCCGCTGGCTGCGCCGCGAAAAAGACATCGCGCGCACGGCCGCGCTGCAGACGCGCATCACGGACGCTCTCTGGCGCACGGTGAAGCCGGGCGGTCATCTGCTTTATGTCACCTGCTCGGTCTTTCCGGCCGAAGGGCGGGATCAGGCCGCGGCCTTCGCGGCCCGCCATGCCGATGCCCGGGCGCTGCCGGCGCCCGGCCAACTGCTGCCGGTTGCCATCGGCGCAACACCCGAAGCGCAACACGACGGTTTTTTCTACGCCTTGTTTGCCAAAGCGGCCCCGAATCGCCAAGAATAGAAAAACAGTGTCGCGTTGAAGCAAGTCGATGAAATTCCGTTCGTTTTCCGCCCTGTTGTTGTGCATTTCCCTGCTGTTCGGCATGGTTGGCGCCTCGATCGCGCAAGCCGCCGAGCCCGTCGTCACGCGGGTCGAACCCGTGATCCGCGACGGCAAGCTGGTGATCGACGCGGATATCGATTTCCCGCTCAACGAGCAGTTGCGTGACGCCGCCAGCCGCGGCGTGTCGCTCTATTTCACGGCCGATCTCACCATTACCCGGGCTCGCTGGTACTGGTTCGACGCGACGGTCGCCGACGAGCACATGACCTGGCGCATCACCTATAACGCGCTCACGCGCCAATGGCGCGCCGGCCGCGACGAGCTATCGCTGCCGGTGTCGTCGCTGGACGACGCGATGGATCTGGTGCGGCGCATCCGCGGCTGGGAAGTGGCCGACGCCAGCGCCTTCGAGGCCGGCGAGCGTTACCAGGGCCAGTTACGGGTCCGGCTCGACACCTCGCTGCTGCCGCGGCCGTTCCAGGTCAACGCGCTCAACAGCAGCTCCTGGTCGCCCACCACGTCGTGGACGCCGTTCTCCTTCACCCTGACCGACCCCTCATGAGACACCTGCTCCGCCTGGCGCTGATCATCGGCGCCATCAGCGGCCTGGGCCTGCTCGGGCTGCTCGTCTGGTCCACCGGCAACGCCTCCCGCTTCGCGCAGTATTACGACGCGCTGCTGGTCCTCAACGGCATCTTCGCGCTGGCCCTGTTCGTGTGGGTGGTCGCGCTCAGCGTGCGCCTGGTGCGCCAGATCCGCCGGCGTCAGTTCGGCGCGCGGCTGACCGCGCGCTTCGCGCTGGCCTTCGCCGTGATCGGCGTGCTGCCGGGCACCATGATCTACACCCTCTCGGTGCAGTTCATGTCGCGCTCGATCGAGTCGTGGTTCAACGTGCGGGTCGACAGCGCGCTGGAGTCCGGCCTCAACCTGGGCCGGGCCGCCCTCGATTCGCAGCTGGCCGACCTCGACGCCCGGGCCCGCGCGATGGCCGTCGAGCTCAACAACATGTCCGACCTCGAAATTCCTGCGTCGCTCACGCGGCTGCGCGAGAACAACGGCGTGCAGGAGGCGCTGGTGTTTACCGGCACGGGCCGCCCGGTCGGGTTTTCCACCAATAAATATGGGCAGTTGCTGCCGCCGGTGGTGCCGCCCGAGGTGCTCAACCAGCTGCGGCTGGCGCGCGGCTATTCGGCCGCCGAGGCCGACGACCCGGCGATTCCGGGTTCCGAAGGCGGGCTGCACCTGCGGGTGGTGATTCCGCTGTCGGCGCCGGTGCGTTTCGATGCGCCGCTGGGCATGTCGGTCGAGCCGCGCTGGCTGCAGCTGGTGCAGAACGTGCCCGAGCAGATCGCGCACAACGCCAACCGCGTGCAGCAGGGCTTTCGCGACTACCAGGAGCTGGCCCTGTCCCGGCTGGGCCTGCGCAAGCTCTATGGCATCACGCTGACCCTCGCGCTGCTGCTCGCCACCTTCGCGGCCATCGCGGTCGCGCTGTCGCTCTCCAAGCGTCTCGTGCGGCCGCTGCTGTCGCTGGCCGCCGGCACGCAGGCCGTGAGCGTGGGCGATTTCCGTCCGCTGCCCGAGCCGCCGGGCCGGGACGAGGTCGGCCAGCTGACGCGGTCGTTCAACGCCATGACGCGCCAGCTCGACGAAGCGCGCCAGATGGTCGAGAGCAACCGGCGCCAGCTCGAGCGTTCCAACGTCTACCTCGAAAGCGTGCTGGCCAATCTGTCTTCCGGCGTGATCGCCTTCGACGAGGGCTTTCGCGTCACCACCGTCAATCAGGGGGCGCAGGCCATCCTGCAGGCCGACCTGCGCTCGGTGATCGGCCGGCCCCTCGAAACCGCCGACGGCATGCTGGAGCTCGCCCACATCATCCGGCAGGCCTTCGCCAACCACGCCGCCGTGGGATCCGAGCGCCTGCACTGGCAGCAGCAGTTCGAGATCGCGCCCACGCAGGAGCCCAACGGATCGACGGTCACGCTGCTGGCGCGCGGCACGCATCTCAAGGTCGATGGCCGCGGCAATGGCTATCTCGTGGTGTTCGACGACATCACCGAGGTGATCTCGGCCAACCGCACCATGGCCTGGGGCGAGGTGGCGCGCCGCCTCGCGCACGAAATCAAGAATCCCCTCACGCCGATCCAGCTGTCGGCCGAGCGCCTCGCCATGAAGCTCGCCGACCGGCTCGAGCCGGCCGACGCGCAGATGCTGACCCGCGCGACCAACACCATCGTCAATCAGGTCGGCTCGCTCAAGCAGATGGTCGACGACTTCCGCGAATACGCGCGCACGCCGCCCGCGGTGATGCAGCCGATCGACTTCAACGGCCTGGTGGCCGACGTGCTGGCACTCTATGGCTGGGATCCCGAGGGCAAGAGCGCCGCGGCGTTCCAGCTCGACGTCGAGCTCGGGGCGGACGTGCCCCTAATCGAGGGCGATCCCACGCAGCTGCGTCAGGTGATCCATAACCTGCTCGCCAACGCGCGCGACGCCGTGGCAGAGCAGGGCCGCGAGGGCCGGGTGCGCGTCGGAACGCAGGCGATGCGCGTCGCCCAGGTCGATGGCAGCGAGCAGTGCACCGTGCGTTTTACGGTCGCCGATACGGGTCCGGGCTTCGCGCCGCAGGTCATGCAGCGGGCCTTCGAGCCCTATGTCACGACCAAGGCCCACGGGACTGGGTTAGGATTAGCCATCGTGCGCAAGATCGTGGAGGAGCACGGCGGACGCATCGATCTCGCTAACCGCAAGGAAGGCGGGGCGCGGGTTTCCATTCTGTTGACCCGTTTGTCGCCCGCGGCCGATACTATGGACGCGACCTTGCAAGAAAAGCATAATGCGGCTACGCAATAGGTGAGAGGTTTATGGCCAGAATTCTGGTGGTCGACGACGAAGTTGGCATTCGCGAGCTGTTGTCAGAGATCCTTTACGACGAGGGACATACGGTCGAACTCGCGGAAAACGCCGCGCAGGCACGCGCCGCGCGCTTGCGTTCGCGCCCGGACCTGGTCCTGCTCGACATCTGGATGCCCGATACCGATGGCGTGAGCCTGCTCAAAGAGTGGGCTTCGCAAGGCATGCTCGACATGCCGGTCATCATGATGAGTGGCCATGCCACCATCGATACCGCGGTCGAGGCCACGCGTATCGGCGCGATGGATTTCCTCGAAAAGCCCATCACGCTGCAGCGTCTGCTCAAGACCATCGCAGCCGGTCTGGCGCGCGGCCGCGTGCCGCATCCGGCCGCCCCGGCATTGAGCGCCGCGGCGCCCATGCCGATCGTGGCGCTCGAAGACGAGCTCGATCCCGCACCGGTCGCGCCGGTGGTCAATGGCGAAGCGCCGGTGGCCAACACCGGCCAGCTCGGCAGCATCTCGCTCGACCAGCCGCTGCGCGAGGCCCGCGACGAATTCGAACGCATCTACTTCGAATACCACCTGGTCCGCGAAAACCACAGCATGACCCGCGTCTCCGAACGCACCGGCCTCGAACGCACCCACCTCTATCGCAAGCTCAAGCAACTCGGCATCGAATCCGCGCGCAAACGAGGAACATGAAGATCCTCATCGTGGGCGCCGGCCGCGTGGGTACCAGCGTGGCCGAAAACCTGGTGTCCGAGCAAAACGACATCACGGTGATCGATTCCGATCCGGCCCAGCTGCGTTATCTGCAGGAGCGCTACGACCTGCGGGTCGTGGCGGGCGACGCCACCCAGGTCTCGGTGCTGGCCGCCGCGGGCGCCGAAGACACCGATCTGCTGATCGCCTGTGCCGCCTCCGATTCGGCCAACATGGTCACCTGCAAGATCGCGCGCCAGCTCTTCAATGTGCCGCGCCGCATCGCGCGCATCCGCATGGCCGAGTTTCCCGACCATCCCGAGCTGATGGGCGAAGACGGCTTCTGTATCGACGCGCTCATCAGCCCCGAGCGCAGCGTCACCACCTACCTCCACAGCCTGATCGAATTCCCCGAAGCCCTGCAGGTGGTCGAGTTCGCCGATGGCCGTGTCAGCGTGGTGACGGTCCGTGTCGGTAGCGGCAGTCCCATGGCGCACCACTCGATCGAGCGGCTGCGCGAGGTCTGGCCCGACGTGAAGGCGCGCGTGGTCGACGTGCTGCGCGATGGCCGGCCGCTCCATGCCGGCGAAGGCACCGTGATCGCCCCGGGCGACGAGGTGGTGCTGGTGGTCGACACCCGCCATGCGCGCCGCGCCGTGCGCCAGCTGCGCGAGGCCGAGCGCAGCGTGCGCCGCGTGATGATCGCGGGCGGCGGCAATATCGGCCTGCGGCTGGCGCGCCAGCTCGCCGAAGAGAATTACAGCGTCCGCATCATCGAGCGCAGCGCCCAGCGCTGCGAGTTTCTTGCGGCCGAGCTGCCGAGCAGCGTGCTGGTGCTGCATGGCAGCGGCACCGACGAAGCCTTGCTCGAAAGCGAAAACATCGAAGACATGGACACCTGGCTCGCGCTGACGAGCGACGACGAAGACAACATCATGTCGTCGCTGCTGGCCAAGCGCATGGGCGCCCGCAAGGTGATCGCGCTGATCAATCGCGCCGCCTATGGCGAGCTGATGCAGGGCAGCCATATCGACATTGCCGTGTCGCCGTCGCAGGCCACCATGAGCGAATTGCTGCGCCACGTGCGCCGCGGCGACGTCGTCGCGGTGCACCGGCTGCGCCAGGGCGTGGCCGAGGCGCTCGAGGCGATCGCCCATGGCGACAAAAACACCTCGCGCGTGGTGGGCCGCAAGGTCGGCGACATCCGTCTGCCCAAGGGCGCCAGCATCGGCGCGATGGTGCGCGGCGACGAAATCATCCTGCCCGATGGCGAGACCATGATCGAGTCCGACGACCACGTCATCGTGTTCGTGCCGAGCCGTCAGCAGATGCCGCGCGTCGAAAAACTGTTCCAGGTCTCCGCGTCGTTCTTCTGAATCCCGGAATCCGCCACTCATGAAGCGCCTGCTGGCCACCCTGTACGTGCTGGGCCTCACCATGGTGGTGTTCGCCCTGACCATGCTGATTCCATTGGGTCTGGCCTGGTTCGGCGACGACGCCGGTTTCATGGCCTTCCTGGAGGGCTTTCTGCTGGCGCTGGGTATCGGGGGCGCGGTGTGGCTGTTCACGCACCGCTGGCGCCGCGAGCTGCACGCGCGCGACGGCTTCCTGCTGGTGGCCACCGTATGGGCCGGCCTGCCGCTGCTGGCGTCGATTCCGCTGCTGCTGTATTTCCACGACGTCGGCACGCCACTGTCCTTCACCGATGCGTATTTCGAGGCCATGTCGGGCCTCACCACCACCGGCGCCACCGTCTTGTCCGGCCTGGACCACCTGCCGCGCTCCATCAATCTCTGGCGAGCCACGCTGGTATGGATCGGCGGCATGGGCATTCTCGTGCTGGCGGTGGCGATCCTGCCGCTGCTGGGCGTGGGCGGCCATCAGGTGGTGCGGGCCGAGCAGCCCGGCCCGATGAAAGACGAGCGCCTCACGCCGCGCATCGCCGGGACGGCCAAGGCGCTGTACGCCGTGTATTTCGGCTTTTCGATTCTGTGCCTGCTGGCCTACCGTGCCGTCGGCCTGTCGTGGTTCGACGCGTGGTGCCACATGGCCACCACCATGGGCCTGGGCGGATTCTCCACCTACGACGACGGCTTCCTGCACTTCGATTCGGTGCCGGTCGAGATCGTCGCCATCGTGTTCATGGTGATTTCGGGCATCAACTTCGCCACCCACTTCAACGCGCTGCGCAGCCGCAGCCTGCGGCCTTACCTCGATTGTCCGCAGACGGTGCCGTATCTGGTCGTGATCCTGGGCGCGGGGCTGGTGATTTCGCTGTTCCTGCTGTTCGAGCGGGTCTATGACGATCCCCTGACCGCCCTGCGCTACGGCATGTTCAACACGATCTCGGTCGCGACGACCACCGGCTATGCCAACGTGGATTACACCGCCTGGCCCCTTTTCGCCCCCCTGACGATGCTGCTGCTCGCCGCCTTCGCGACGTCGGCGGGCTCCACCGGCGGCGGCATCAAGATGATCCGGGTCATTCTGCTGGTCAAACAGGCGCGCAACGAGCTGGTGACGATGCTGCACCCCCATGCCGTCAGCCCGGTGCGCATCGGACAGCGCATCGTCGACTCGCGGGTGATGTTCTCCGTCCTGGCGTTCATGCTGGTGTACGGGCTCTCGGTCGCGGTGATGTGCAGCCTGCTGCTGCTGTCCGGCATGGATCTCACCCTGGCCTTCTCCGTGGTCATGGCCATGATCAACAACACGGGGCCCGCGCTCGGCGCGTTCGGGCCGGTCGGCAACTTCGGCGGCCTCACCGATTTCCAGACCTGGGTCTGCACGTTCGGCATGCTGATCGGGCGGCTCGAGCTGTTGACCGTGCTGGTGCTGTTCACTCCCTGGTTCTGGCGCAAGTAAGCCCGGGGCCCTTCGGGGACACGCTCGCCGTCCCCCCTCCTCCTCGAATGTGACTGCTAAGCATTCGTTACCCGTACGGCGTCCTGTTACAGCACCTCAGGCTATCAATCGCTTCGGGGACGGGTTGCAGTGCAATTGGGGCCGTGTCGAATGCGGCGCCGCATTCCATTTCAGTCGGTTTCGAAACCCGCGCCAATCAAGGCTCTGCGGCTCTGGCCCCGCCACGACCCGCGCCATTGCTTGATTGTGAGTGCTTACTTACTTTTTGCGCTCTAAGAGAAACTCGCGTGTAAGGCCGTTGCGCATAAATGTCACGATTTCACGGCTTTTTGCCACAAAGTAGCGGCTATCATGCATTCAACAGTCGCCCGTTCATGCACCCCGGGAGGTTTCCGGGCTTCAAGGCTCAACGGCGCACCCCACACAACATGAAAGATGCAAGGAGTCGGACATGGACCAGATCCCGTTCGTTTCGTCGGCCCCCAATACCCTGGGCATTGAACTCGAATTGCAATTGATCGATCCGCGGAGCTTCGACCTGACCGCCGCGTCGGACGAACTGCTCGCCCAACTGGCCAACCATCCCATTGCCGACCGGGTCAAACCCGAGATCACCCGGTCCATGATCGAGCTGAATTCCTCGGTGCACGAGCACCCCGTCGGCCTGCTGGCCGAGATGCGTGAAATGCGCGACGCCCTTTGCGAAGCCGCCGACGCGGTCGGTGTGGGCGTGGCGGGCGGCGGCGCCCACCCGTTCATGCGCTGGCAGGAGCGTTCTATCTCCGACACGCCGCGCTTCCAGTATCTGGCCGAGATGTACGGCTACCTGGCGCGCCAGTTCACCGTGTTCGGTCAACACATCCACCTGGGCGTGAAGTCCGGCGACGATGCGATCCGCCTGGTGCAGGGCATCTCGCCCTACGTGCCGCACTTCATCGCCATGTCGGCGTCCTCGCCCTACTGCGAGGGCGTGGACACGCTGTTCTCGTGCTGCCGCCTGAATGCGGTCAACAGCTTCCCGCTGGCGGGCCACATGCCGGCCGAGGTGACCGACTGGTACCGCTTCGAAGCCCATCTGGCCCAGCTGCGCGACAGCGGTCTGGCCGACAGCATCAAGGATTTGTACTGGGATATCCGGCCCAAGCCCGAGTTCGGCACCGTCGAGATCCGGGTGTGCGACACCCCGCTGACCGTCGAGCGCGCCTGCCAGATGGCGGCCTTCGCCCAGGCGCTGGCCGTGCTCGTCGCCCGTGATCCGCAGCCGGATCCCAAGGCCTGGCTGGCCTACCGCAGCAATCACTTCCAGGCCTGCCGTTTCGGCCTGCACGGCAACTACGTCACGCCGGATGGCGAGCGGGTGCGCCTGGCCGACCATCTGCGGGCGCTGTTCACCCGCCTGATGCCGATTGCCGAAGAAATGGGCACGACCGACATGCTGACGGGCCTGCGCGACGAGATCCTGCGCACCGGCAACGACGCGCGCTGGCTGCGCAACCAGTTCCATCGTGTGCGGGAGCTGCCGTTGATGGTCGAGTCGATGACGCGCGCCTGGCGCGGCGAGCGTGCCGGCGTGCAGGGCGCGGAGCAGGGCGCCGTGCGCCGCCGTATCCGCGCCACGTCCGAACCGCTGCAGGCCGCCCTGGCGTCGCCCATGACGCCGGCCCAGGCGGAGGCCACCTCGCCCTGGCCGCCGCGTCTGCACTGAGTGCCCGAGGGCGCGCCCGTTCCGGGTGCGTCTCGCAACAAGCCCGGCTTCGTGCCGGGCTTGTCGTTTGTGGAGCGAGCGGGGCGGCTAGGGCGTGCGGCCGCCGCCGTCGCCGCGACGCCCGCCGATGGCGCTCACCGACAGCAGGGTCTCGTTGGAGGCCGCGCGGCGGGTGGCCGCGCGCCAGGCGTGGCCATAGGCGACTTCGATGGTGAGCGAGATGCGGCCTTCCGGACCGCGCCGCGCCTCGAGCGCGGCGCACAGGCGGTCGCGCCATTCGCGGCCGACCAGGCCGGCACGGCGTCCGCGCGCCGGGTTGCCGCCGAGCGCGCGCACGTCATCGAGCAGGCGTTCGGGGGTGGCGTAGGTGAGCGTGAGCGTCTCCTGGTCCATCACCGGATCCGAAAATCCGTTTTCGACCAGCAGATCGCCGAAGTCGTGCATGTCGACGAAGGCCGGGGTGGCGGTGTGCAGCCCGGCGTCGGCCAGCGCATCGCGCAGCTCGCGCAGCGTGCCCGGCCCCAGACAGGAAAACATCGCCGGCGCGCCCACCTTGAGGATGCGGCGCCACTCGGCCAGCACCGCGTGGGGCTCGGGGTGCCAGTGCAGGGCGAGGTTGGACCACACCAGATCGAGCGATTCGGGGTCCAGGCCGGTCTGGGCAAGGTCGGCCTGCACAAAGCGCGTCGCGGGCTTGCCGCGCCCCGTGAGGCGTCCCAGCAGGTTGCCCAGGCCCGCGGGCATATGGCGGTCACGGGCGATCGCGAGCAAGGGCGCACAGGCGTCCAGCCCGGTGTAACCCACCTCGGGATAGCGCTCGCGCAGCAGCGGCAGATTCGCGCCGGCGCCACAGCCGGCATCGAGCAGCGCGGTGGGCGCCAGCCGGATGTAGCGCAGCCGGTCCATCATGCGGCGCGCCACCTCGCCATACAGGAACTGGGCATCGGCGAGATCGCCGCGGCGGGCGAACTGCCGCACGACGTCGGCCGGAACGAGCGGCAGGGTGGGAAGGGTGGATTGCGGCTGGGACATATCGGCGGCGGGCCGGCTGCGCACGGCAGGGCGGCATGGTGCAATCGGTGCGAACGGTGGCCTCCGTAGCGGCCGCCGGCGCATGGGCACGGAGGATCGATGAGACCGGACATTATGGCGCATCTGCGCCGGGCGACCGCCGTGGCCCGGCGGGGCGCAGGGGCTTTCAGGCGTGTCTCACGAGGCGCGGCAGGGCTGACAGCCAGGGCCCGCGCCGCTGTCGGGCACTTTTCCACCCGGTTCTCCACCGGGTTGTTCACCGGGTTTTCCAAGCGCTTATCCAAAAACTTATCCACAGGCTGCCCCTTGTGCGACATGCCCGCGCACGCCGGTCGGCTGTGCCCCGGCTGCGCGGAAGAGCTGCTGTGCCAGGGCGCCGATGCCGCCCGCTGTCCCCGTTGCGCACTGCCTCTTCCGGCGCCACGCCTGGCTGCGGTCGGCACCGCGGGCCCCGGCCCGGCAGCGCCCGGGCTCTGTGGCGGCTGCGTCAGGCGCTTGCCCGCATTCGAACGCGTGCTTGCGGCTTTCGATTACGCGCCGCCCGCCGACTTCCTGATACGGCGCTTCAAGGATGGGCGGCTGGCCGATGGCAGGGCGCTGGCCGATCTGATGGCGCGCCGCTGGAGGGCCGGCGCGGGGTTCGGGCGCGACGGCGCCGCCTGCGTGATGGTGTCGGTGCCGGCCTCGCGGCAGGGCGTGCGCGAGCGCGGCTTCTGTCCGCCCGCGGAGCTCGCGCGCCTGCTGGCGCCGCGCTGCCACATGGCGCGCGCGCCCTGGGCGCTGCGCCGTCTGCGCGAAGTGCCGCGGCAGCGCGGGCGCGGCGCACGGGGCCGGCGGCGCGCGCTCGCGGGCGTGTTCGGCGCCGATCCGCGTGCCGTGGCGGGACGGCACGTCGTGCTGATCGACGATGTGCTCACCACCGGCGCCACGGCCCATGCCTGCGCCCTCGCGCTGCGCCGTGCCGGGGCGGTGGGCGTCACGGTGCTCGTGGCCGCGCGGACGCCCGCACGCCGGCCCCCTCCCTGACGAGAACAGCTGGGCAGGCCGCCGCTGTGGCCGGTCGCGGGGCGGCCGACCGGACCGCCGGGATGGCGACGGCGGGCAAGGCTTCGACGACGGGCGGCACGCTGCGTCCTGCCGCGTCGCTGGCACAATAGCGGCTGTCCCGCTGAGCCTCCGTTCCCATGTTTCACGTCGTTCTCGTCTGCCCCGAAATCCCGCCCAACACCGGCAATGCGATCCGGCTGTGCGCCAATACCGGTGCCCAGCTGCATCTCGTGCGGCCCCTGGGCTTCGAGCTAGACGACACCCGTCTGAAGCGCGCGGGCCTCGATTACCACGAGTGGCAGCCCATGCAGGTGCACGACAGCCTGCCGCAGGCGCTGGCGGCCACGGGCGCGGCGCCCGACCGGATCTATGCGCTCACCACGCAAGGCGCGCGCGGCATCCAGGGCCTGGCGTTCCAGCCGGGCGATGTCTTCGTGTTCGGCCGCGAGACCGCGGGGCTGTCCGACGAGCATCTGGCGCTCTTCGGGCCCGGGCAACGCCTGCGTTTGCCCATGTTGCCCGGGCAGCGCAGCCTCAACCTGTCCAATGCGGTGGCCGTGACCGTGTTCGAGGCCTGGCGCCAGCAGGGTTACGCAGGCAGCGTGTGAGCGGCGTTCCGCACGCGCCATGCAAAACGGCCGCCCGAGGGGCGGCCGTGTCGTTTTCACGCAGCGACGGAATCAGTCGAGCGTGAGATTCAGGCGTTCGATCACGGCGTCCCAGCGCGCCTTCTCGGCCACGATGCGCTGGGTGAGCGCCGCCGGCGTCGAGGGGGCGGGGGTGAAGTACTGCAGCGCGAGCTGCTTTTTCACGGCGTCGCTGTTGATGATGCGCGCGAGCTCGCTGTTCAGGCGCTCGACGATCGGCGCGGGCGTGCCCGCGGGCGCGAGCACCGCGTTCCACGAAATCGCCTCGAATCCCGGGTAGCCCTGGGAGGCCATCGTGGGGATGCCGGGCAGCAGCGGGCTGGGCTCGAGACTGGTCACGGCCAGCGTCTTGACCTTGCCGTCGCGCGCCTGCGGCAGGGCGATGGCGGGCACCATGAAGCCGGCCTGCACGTCGCCGCCGATGATGGCCGAGATCACTTGCGGAAAGCCCTGGTACGGGATGTGGGCCAGATCGACCTTGGCCTCGCCCTTGAACATTTCCATGGCGAGGTGGGCCGAGCTGCCCGGGCCGACCGAGCCGTAGTTCAGTGCGCCGGCGCGTTCGCGCGCCAGCTTGACCAGACCCTGCACATCATCGACCGCCAGATTGCCCGGCACGGTCAGCACGTTGGGGCTGGTGGCCACCAGCGTGATCGGCGCGAGATCCTTGAGGGGGTCGTAGCCGAGCGTGCGCTTGTAGAGCGTGGGGGCGGTGACCAGCGGGCCGTTGATCGTGTAGAGCAGGGTGTAGCCGTCGGGCTTGGCCTGGGCCACCACGCGCGTGCCGATGTTGCCGCCCGCGCCGGGCTTGTTGTCGACCACGATGGGCTGCTTCAACGCCTGCGACAGCGGCTCGGCGATGGTGCGCGCCAGAATGTCGGGCGACGAGCCCGGCGGAAACGGCACCACGAGATGGATCGGACGGTCGGGCCAGTCGGCGTGGGCGGCGGCCATGGGCATCAGCGCGGTCAGCACGACGGCGCCCAGATGGCGCAGACGGTTGCGGAACATGGAGGGTCTCCTCGGGCGTGCGGGGTATGTTGTTTTATGGGTAGACGTTGCCGCGCGCAAACGGCGCGGCCGGCGCGATTTTAGTCTTCCGCGGCCTCGGCGCGTGCATCCCGGGCCAGCAGGGCCGACACCGCGGTCATGGGCGCGACACCGTCGAACAGCACGGCGCAGACGGCCTCGGTGATGGGAAGCTCGACGCCCAGTCGTTGTCCGCGCGCCAGCGCGGCCCGCGCGCAGCGCACGCCCTCGGCGGTGATGCCGCTGGCGAGAATGTCGTCGAGCTTGCGGCCCGCGCCGATCTCGAGGCCCACGCGGCGGTTGCGCGAGAGCTCGCCGGTGGCCGTGAGGACGAGGTCGCCCAGGCCGGTGAGGCCCGAGAACGTGGCGGCCTGGGCGCCCAGCGCGACGCCGAAGCGGCTCATTTCGGCCAGACCGCGTGTGATCAGCGCGGCGCGGGCGTTGGTGCCCAGCGCGAGGCCATCGGCAATGCCGCAGGCCACCGCGATCACGTTTTTCAGGGCGCCGCCCACCTCCACGCCGACGACGTCGGCGCTGGCGTAGACGCGCACCGCGCCGCCGTGCAGGGCATCGGTGGTGGCCTGGCGCACGCCGGGGCGGTCGCTCGCGATCGTGAGGGCCACGGGCAAGCCGCGCGCCACTTCGCGCGCGAACGACGGGCCGGACAGCACGCCGCCCGCGAACGACGGCAGGCCCGCCATGGCTTCGGCGACGATCTCGTGCGGCAGGCGCGCGGTGTCGGCCTCGAAGCCCTTGCAGGTCCAGACGATGGGCGTGTCGTGCAGGCCCAGCGCCGGCAGGCGGTGGGCCAGTTCGGTGCAGATCGGAGCGAGCCCGGCGACGGGCGCTCCGAGAATGATCAGTGCGGGATCGGTGCCGGCCGCGAGGAACGCCAATGTGCGTTCCAGGTCGGCACCGATCTCGAGCCCGGCGGGCAGGGCCACGCCAGGCAGGTAGCGCTCGTTTTCGCGGGTGCGGGCCATGGCCTGCGCCTGCGCGGCATCACGCGCCCAGAGCTGAGTCGGGTGACGCCGGCTGGCCGCGGCAGCCAGGGCCGTGCCCCAGCTTCCCGCGCCCAGCACGGCGACGCGTAAACGCCGTGCCGCGATCGAGCTCACGGTCTTACTGACGCGTGGCGCCGGCGGGCAGGATGATGCCCGAGTCGCCGCCCTGCTGCTGTTGCTGCTGCTGGGTCATTTCGGCGATGCGCTGCTCGTACAGGGCCTGGAAGTTGACTTCGGCCAGGTGCAGGGCGGGCATCGACGTGCGGGTGATCGCGTCGGCGATGTTGGCGCGCAGGTACGGATACAGCATGGTCGGGCACACGATGCCCAGCAGCGGATCCATCTGCTCTTCGGGGATGTTGGCCAGTTCGAAGATGCCGGCTTGCGTGCCTTCGACGAGGTACAGCGTCTTGTCGTTGATGCGCGTCGTGACGGTGACGGTCACGGTGGATTCGAACACGGTTTCGGCCAGGCGCTGGCCGCCGACGTTGATCGAGACCTCGACCTGAGGTGCTTCCTGCTCGAGGAACACGTGAGGCGCGTTGGGCATTTCCAGCGACAGGTCCTTGAGGTAGACGCGCTGCAGATTGAACGAGGGCGCGTCCGAGCCCGCTTGCTGGTTGGTTTGGTCCTGATCAGCCATGAGAGTTTCCGGGTGTAGTAATTGCTGGGGGGAGGCGTGGGCGCGGGCGCCGTCAGCCGTTGAGCAGGGGAGCCAGGCCGCCGGAGCGGTCCAGCGCCTGCAGGTCATCGCAACCGCCGACGTGCGTGTCACCGATGAAAATCTGCGGCACGGTGCGGCGGCCCGTGCGCTCGATCATGACGTCGCGTTGGGCCGGGTCCTGGTCGATCTGGATTTTTTCCAGGTCGGTGACACCACGGTCGCGCAACAGCTTTTCGGCACGCGAGCAATAAGGGCAATAGTCCTTGCTGTACATGACGACTTTATTCATGAGGATCGCTCCGGCTAGGGTTTTCGGACAGGTAGGGCCTGATCCGTGATTACTTCTGCGTCACGGGCAGGTTGGCGGCGTACCAGGCGCGCATGCCACCTTCCAGGGTATACACATCCGCGAAACCTTGCGAGCGCAGGCGCTGCGCGATGCGCGGCGCCGAGCGGCCTTGTTCGCAGACGAGGATCAGCGGTTTGTTCTTGGGCAGGTTGCCGGCCTTGGATTCGAGATCCTGGGCGGGCAGGCTGCGGGCCTGGGCGATGTGGCCGGCCTGATACTGCTCGGCCGCGCGCACGTCGACCCAGACGGCCTGGCTCTTGTTCACGAGCTGGGTCGCCTGGGCGATGTCGACCGCATGGGCGCCGCCGCGGCCCTTGCGCAGGCCAGGCAGGCACAGCATGACGCCCGACACGACCGCCACGGCGAGAATGAAGATATTGTTCTGGTCGAGCAAGAATTGCATTAAATCCACGGGACATCCTGAAGTGCGGCCGGGTGGGCGCGGTTCGTGGCCGGTCCCGGCAGGCCGGGGGAGAGAGGGCGACGGACCCGCCCTGGCCTGATGACGATGGCCCGGTCGCACGAGTGCGCCGGGAGGGCTAAGCCTGGGGCAAAATCGCTCAATTATAAAATGACCCGATTGTTCAACTTCAATCCGCTGATTTTGCGGCCGATACCATGCACAAACTTGTCCTGATGCGCCACGGCGAAAGCCAATGGAACCTCGAAAACCGCTTCACCGGCTGGACCGACGTGGACCTCACCGAAACCGGCCGTGAACAGGCCCGCAAGGCGGGCGAACTGCTCAAGCAGGAAGGCTTTGTTTTCGACCTGGCCTACACCTCCGTGCTCAAGCGCGCCATCCGCACCCTGTGGATCGCGCTCGACGCCATGGACGCCATGTACACCCCCGTGGGCATCAACTGGCGCCTGAACGAGCGTCACTATGGCGACCTGCAGGGCCTGAACAAGGCCGAGACCGCCGCCAAGTTCGGCGACGAGCAGGTCCTGGTGTGGCGCCGCGCCTACGCGATCGCGCCCGAGCCGCTCGCGCTGGACGACGAGCGCCACCCGCGCTTCGATTCGCGCTACGCCAAGATCCCGGCCGACCAGCTGCCCGCCACCGAGTGCCTGAAAGACACGGTCGACCGCGTGCTGCCGTTCTGGAACGAATCGATCGCCCCGGCCATCCGCTCCGGCCGCCGCGTGCTGATCGCCGCGCACGGTAACAGCTTGCGCGCGCTGATCAAGCACCTCGACGGTATCTCGGACGACGACATCGTCAACCTCAACATCCCGACCGGCCAGCCGCTGGTCTACGAGCTCGACGATGACCTGCGCCCGATTCGCCACTATTATCTTGGCGATGCCGCCGAGATCGAGGCGGCCATGGCGGCCGTGGCCGCCCAGGGCAAGGCTAAGAAGGACTGATTCCATGCGGGTCGCGGCGGGTTTGCTGTTGTTGGGCATGTGGGTGGGAACACCGGCGGCCTGGGCGGTGTCGACCGATCTGGCGGGCCGCCAGTCGGAAGCCGAACGGCAGCAAGCCGCGCTGCGCGACCGCATCGGGTCGCTGCAAAAAGACATCGATGAGCGCGAGGCCGCCCGCAAGGAAGCGGCCGATGCGCTCAAGACGTCCGAATCGGCCATCTCCGCGATCAATCGCCGGCTGCGCGAGCTCGGTGATGCCTCGCATCAGGCCGATCTCGACATCGCCAACCTCGACAAACAGATCGCCAACCAGAGCGCCGTGCTGGCCAAGCGCCGCGCCGAGCTGGCCGACCAGCTGCGCACGCAATACACCAGCGGCCTGTCTCCCTGGACCGAGCTGCTGTCCGGCGGCGATCCCCAGCAGCTGGGCCGCAACCTCGGTTACCTCGACTACGTCTCGCGCGCCCGCGCCGACGCGGTCACCGAAGTGCGCCAGGAAATCGAGCGGCTGGCCAATCTGCAGGGTCAGGCGGACGCCCGCCGCGCCGAGGCGCGCCGGCTGGTCGAAGAAACCACCCGTCAAAAGGCCGAGCTGGTCACGCAGCAGAAAGAGCGGGCCAGCCTGCTGGCCAAGCTCGAAGGCCAGATCAATGCGCAACGCGCCGAGGCCAACCGCCTCGGCCGGGACGATCAGCGCCTGTCGCGCCTGATCGGCGACCTCGACGTGGCGATCGCCAAGCAGGTCGAAGAAGAAGCCCGCCGGCGCGCGGCCGAAGAGGCCCGGCGCAAGGCCGAGGCGGCGCGCCGTGCCGAAGAGGCCCGCAAAGCCGAAGAGGCGCGCAAGGCCGAGGCCGCGCGGCAGGCCGAAGCGGCGCGCCAGGCGCAGCGTCAGGCCGAGGCCGACCGCCAGAAGGCAAAGCAGCAGGCGCGCGAGAAAGACCGCGAGGACCAGGCCCGTGACGCGGCCCAGGCCCGCGAGCAGGCCGAACGGGCCGCCCGCGGGCCGGTGGTCGTGGCCGATCCCGACGCGGCCGGCCTGCGTCCCGTGCCCGGCACCCAGGGACGTCTGACCGGCAATACGCCGGTCGCGCCGCCGCCGAAGACCACGCCGCCTGAACCTGTGCCCGAAAAACCGGTCCAACCCGAAACCCGTACCGCCGCGGCCCAGCCTTCCGAGCCGGCCCGGCCGCTGGTGGGCGGAGGCAATGGCCTGCGCAAGGGTCTGCCGGTGCCGGTGCGCGGCAATGTGCAGGGCCGTTTCGGCGTCGACCGCCCGGATGGCGGCGTGTGGCGCGGCATCGTGCTCCGCACGGCCGAAGGCACGCCGGTCAAGGCCGTCGCCCCCGGCACAGTGGTCTACTCCGAATGGCTCAGGGGTTTTGGCAATCTCATCATCGTGGACCATGGACAGCAATATCTGACCGTCTACGCTTATAACCAGAGTCTGCTCAAGCGGGTAGGCGACAGGGTGGCAACGGGCGATACTATTGCTACCGTGGGGGCGACGGGCGGTCAGGTGGAATCGGGCCTATACTTTGAAATTCGCCATCGTGGCGCTCCGGTGGATCCAGCCCAGTGGCTGGCGCTGTAATCCCGGTATCAAAATCAGGATGTGTGCATGAGCACTCGCAAGTTTCGCGGTTTCGGTCTGGTAACGATCGGCGTGGTGGCCGGCGTATTGCTGAGCGTGGGCGTCACTGCCGTGGCGCAACGCGGCAGTCCGCTGCCGCTCGACGAGCTGCGGCAATTGAGCAATGTGTTTGCCGCCATCAAGAACAACTACGTCGAGCCCGTCGATGACAAGACACTGATCAGCAATGCCATCTCCGGCATGGTGTCCAATCTCGACCCGCACTCGGCCTATCTCGATGCCGAAGCCTTCCGCGACATGCAGACCGCCACGCAGGGCGAGTTCGGCGGCCTGGGCATCGAAGTCGGCGCCGAAGACGGCTTCGTCAAGGTGATCTCGCCGATCGAAGACACCCCGGCCGCGCGCGCCGGCATCATGGCGGGCGACCTCATCATCAAGATCGACGACACCCCCACCAAGGGCATGTCGCTCAACGACGCCGTCAAGCTCATGCGCGGTGCGCCCAAGTCGCCCATCACGCTCACCATCATGCGTGGCGACCGGGCGCAGCCCATCGTCATCAAGATCGTGCGCGACATCATCAAGGTGCGCAGCGTGCGCAGCAAGATGCTCGACGATGGCGTGGCCTATGTGCGTATCGCCCAGTTCCAGGAAAAGACCGGTTCCGACCTCGCCCGCCAGCTCAAGGAGCTGGGTGCCAAGGCCGCGCCCAAGGGTCTGGTGCTCGATCTGCGCAACGACCCGGGTGGTCTGCTGACCAGCGCCATCGGCGTGTCCGGCGCGTTCCTGCCGCCGGATGCCATGGTGGTCTCGACCGACGGCCGCACCCCGGATTCGCGCCACAAGTATCACGCCACGCCTTCCGAGTACGCTCGTGGCGAAGGCAACTACCTGGCCGATCTGCCTGCCTGGACCAAGACCGTGCCGATGGTGGTGCTGGTCAACGTCGGTTCGGCTTCGGCCTCCGAGATCGTGGCCGGCGCGCTGCAGGATCACAAGCGCGCCAAGGTCATGGGCAACCGCACGTTCGGCAAGGGCTCGGTGCAGGTGATTCTGCCGCTGTCCGAAACCACCGCGGTCAAGCTCACCACCTCGCGCTATTTCACGCCGAGCGGCCGTTCGATCCAGGCAACCGGCATCGAGCCCGACTACGTCGTGGCCGACACCGCCGACGGCGATCTGTTCCGCCTGCCGCGCGAAGCCGATCTGCAGCGTCACCTGTCGAACAAGCAAGACCCGGCTTCCGAGGTCAAGTCCGACCCCAACGCGGCCGAGCCGCCGCTGGGCAAGATCTTTGAATTCGGCGGCAAAGACGACTTCCAGCTCCAGCAGGCGCTCAACCTGCTGGCCGGCAAGCCGGTGCAGAAGGGTTCGGCGCGTGCGCAGGCCAAGGCCGATATCAAGCCCAACGCCAGCGGCACGGCCACCCAGCGCATGACGATCACGCCGTCCGGAGTCGAGCCCGCCAAGAGCAAATGAACGACCAGCAGTTATTGCGTTACGCCCGCCACATCCTGCTCGACGATCTCGGTATCGAAGGGCAGGAGCAACTCCTGGGGGCGCGTGTGTTGATCGTGGGGGCGGGCGGCCTGGGCTGTCCCGCCGCGCTCTACCTCGCCACGGCCGGCACCGGCCACATCACGCTGGCCGACGACGACGTCGTCGAGCTGAGCAACCTCCAGCGCCAGATCCTGCACACCACCGCCAGCGTCGGCCAGCCCAAGGCCGAGTCCGGGCGGGACATGCTCGCGCGCTTCAATCCCGAGGTTCAGGTCGTGCCGCTGGTCGCGCGGCTCGAAGGCGATGCGCTGCTCGAGGCCGTGCGCGCGGCCGACGTGGTGCTCGACTGCTGCGACAACTTCGCCACCCGTCACGCCATCAACCGCGCCTGTGTCGCCGCGCGCAAGCCGCTGGTTTCGGGCGCCGCGATCCGCTACGACGGACAGATCGGCGTTTACGATCTGCGCCGCGACGACGCGCCCTGCTACCACTGCCTGTTTCCCGAGGCGGACGAAGCTGAAGAACTCAGCTGTGCCACCACAGGCGTGTTCGCGCCGCTGGTGGGCATCATCGGCGCCATGCAGGCGGCCGAAGCCATGAAACTCATCACCGGTCTGGGCCAGCCCCTGGTGGGCCGTCTGCTGCAGCTCGACGTCCGCACCATGCAGTGGCATAGCGTCAACGTCGGCCGCGACCCCGGCTGCGAGGTCTGCGGCCAGCGGCACTGAGATGCGCGTTCCTGTCGCGCCCTCGCACGGCCAAAGTTATCAGATAACCTGAACAATGATGCTATGATCGCCGCATGCTGACCCATTCCCTCACGCTGACCGACCGCGTCGCCGGCCGCATCGCCGAGCAGATCGCCCACGGCACCTATGCCGTCGGCGCGAAGCTGCCCGCCGGGCGCGACCTGGCGCGCGAGTTCGGCGTGAGCGCCGCCGTGATACGCGAGGCCACCGAGCGCCTGCGGGCGCAGGGCCTGGTGCGCAGCCGTCAGGGCTCGGGCTGCGTGGTGCTGTCGCGCACCGGCAGCCAGGGCTTTCGGGTGCCGGCCGAGGCCGGCATGGATCGCACGCAACTGGCCGAGGTCATCGAGCTGCGCATGGAAGTAGAGGGTGGGGCGGCCGCGCTGGCCGCACGCCGCCGCACCGATGCCGACCTGGCCGCGCTGCGTGGCGCGCTGGCCGAACTGGGCCGGCACCTGGACGACCCCGAGCGCGGCGTCGAGCACGATCTGGCGTTTCATCGTGCGATCGGCCAGGCCACGCACAACCCGTCGTACCAGCAGCTGCTGCAATACCTCAATCTGCAGCTGCGGCAGGCGGTGCACACGGCGCGCAGCAACACGCAGCGTCAGCCCGGCCTGTCGGCGCTGGTGCACCAGGAGCACGAGGCCATTCTGGCCGCTATCGAGGCCGCCGACGAGGCCGGCGCACGGGAGGCGGTGCATCGCCATCTGCGCAACGCCGCGGCGCGGCTGCAATTGCAAGAGGCCGGCGGCTGAGCGCCGCGGCCCGTTTTCGAATTCCACTTCACCGAACCTGATCATGAGCGACACCGACTTTTCCCTGCAGTTGCGCAACGCCCTCGGGCCCGACGTCGTGCTCACCGAGGCCGCCGCTATCGAACCCTGGCTGTCCGACTGGCGTGGCCTGTACCGCGGCCACGCCCAGGCCGTGCTGCGTCCGCGCACCACCGCCGAGGTGGCGCAGGCGCTCGCGCTGTGCCAGGCCGCCGGCGTGCCGGTGGTGCCGCGTGGCGGCAACACGGGGCTGTGCGGGGGCGCCACGCCCGACGGCGGCGCGGCCAACGTCGTGCTGAGTCTGGACCGCATGACGGCCGTGCGCTCGATCGACACCATCGCCAACACCATGGTGGCCGAGGCCGGCTGCATTCTGGGCAATCTGCGCCGCGCCGCGCAGGAGGCCGGACGGCTGCTGCCGCTCAGCCTCGCGGCCGAAGACTCGAGCCAGATCGGTGGCAACCTCGCCACCAATGCCGGCGGCGTCAACGTGGTCCGCTACGGCATGGCGCGGGAGCTCGTGCTGGGCATCGAGGCCGTGCTGCCGACCGGCGAAATCTTCAACGGCCTGCGCACGCTGCGCAAGGACAACACCGGCTACGACCTGAAGCAGCTGCTGATCGGCTCCGAAGGCACGCTGGGCGTGATCACGGCGGTGGCGCTGCGCCTGTATCCGCGCACCGACGTGCGCTCGGTCGTGCTCGCGGCCGTCGAGTCGCCCAAGCAGGCGCTCGAGCTGTACGAGCTGCTGTTCCAGCGCTGCGGCGCCCGCCTGCAGGCGTACGAGTTCTTCACCGGCGATTGCGTCGATCTGGTGCTGGCCCACGCGCAGGGCGTGCAGGAGCCGTTCGCGCAGCGCTATCCGGCCTACGTGCTGATGGAGCTTGCCGATACCAGCGACGAGGCCGCGCTCAACCAGCTGCTCGAAACGGTCGTGGGCGAGGCGCTCGAGCGCGAGCTCTGCCTCGACGCCGCGGTGTCGGCGTCGCTGGCGCAGCTGCAGGCGCTCTGGAAGCTGCGCGAGGAAATCTCCGAGGCGCAGCGCGCCGATGGGCCGCACCTCAAGCACGACGTGTCGCTGCCGATCGAACGCATCCCCGAATTCATGGTGACGGCCGAGGCGCGCCTGCGCGAGCTCGATCCCTCGGTGCGCCCGTTCATCTTCGGGCATTTCGGTGACGGCAACCTGCACTACAACCTGTCGCGCCCCGCCGGCGCGCCGCGCGAATGGGCCGCCGAGAAGGGCGCGGCCGTCACCGATATCGTGCTCGACGAAGTGCACCGCTACGGCGGCAGCATCAGCGCCGAGCACGGCATCGGCCAGCTCAAGCGCGAGCATTTTCTGCATACCAAAGACCCGCTCGAGCTGCGCCTGATGCGTGACATCAAGCGGGTGTTCGACCCCGCGGGGATCATGAATCCCGGAAAGTTGCTATAACAGCGGGCAAGCAAGGGAAGACCGCGGCCGCGCCCAGCGTGGCCAGCACATGCACCGCTCCACAGAAAGAGCGGAAGTGAACGTCAGTCCGCCGCGCGGATTTCCCGCGTGGCTCTTGCACATGGAATTGAGACAATGCACGCGAACTTTATCGGGGGCGCCTGGGTCGACGGCGTCGACGCTCGTCCCAACATCAACCCCTCCAACCTTGCCGATGTGATCGGTCAGTACGCCCAGGCCGACGCGGCCCAGGCGCAGCAAGCGATCGCGGCCGCCGTGTCGGCGTCGCACGAATGGGCGCATTCGACCGGCCAGCGCCGCTTCGACGTGCTCGACGCCGTCGGCACCGAGCTGCTGGCGCGCAAGGAAGAGCTCGGCCGCCTGCTGTCGCGCGAAGAGGGCAAGACGCTGCCCGAGGGTATCGGCGAGGTGACCCGCGCCGGCTACATCTTCAAGTTCTTCGCTGGCGAGGCGCTGCGCATCCAGGGCGAAAAGCTGCCCATGACGCGTCCCAACATCGAAGCCGACATCACGCGCGAACCCGTCGGCGTGGTCGGCATCATCGCGCCCTGGAACTTCCCGATCGCGATTCCGGCCTGGAAGATCGCCCCGGCCCTGGCTTATGGCAACACCGTGGTGTTCAAGCCGGCCGATCTGGTGCCGGGCAGCGCCTGGGCGCTGTCCGAGATCCTGAGCCGCGCGGGCCTGCCGGCCGGTGCGTTCAATCTGGTGATGGGCCGTGGCACCGTCGTGGGCCAGGCCTTCCTGTCCGACAAGCGCGTCAACGCCATCAGCTTCACGGGTTCGGTCGGCACCGGCCGCCGCGTGCTCGAGGCCGCCATGGGCCGCATGGCCAAGGTGCAGCTCGAGATGGGCGGCAAGAATCCCCTGGTCGTGCTCGACGACGCCGACCTCAAGACGGCCGTCGAATGCGCGGTCAACGGCGCATTCTTCTCGACAGGTCAGCGTTGCACGGCGTCGAGCCGCCTGATCGTCCAGAAGGGCATCTATCCGAAGTTCCTCGAGGCCGTGCAGGCTCGCCTCGAAGGCCTGAAGATCGACGACGCGCTGCTGGCCGGCACCGACATCGGCCCCGTGGTCGACCAGAGCCAGCTCGAGCAGGACCTGAGCTATGTGGCGATCGGCCGCGACGAAGGCGCCCGCCTGGTCACCGGCGGCGAACAGGTCAAGCGTGCCACCGAAGGCTTCTACCTGACGCCCGCGCTGTTCGCCGATTGCGACAACAACATGCGCATCAGCCGCGAAGAAATCTTCGGGCCGGTGGCGTCCGTGATTCCGGTCGACAGCTACGAGCAGGCGCTGGAGCTCGCCAACGACACCGAGTTCGGTCTGTCGTCGGGGATCTGCACCACCTCGCTCAAGCATGCCACGCACTTCAAGCGCGAAGCGCAGGCCGGCATGGTGATGGTCAACTGCCCGACGGCGGGTGTCGACTATCACGTGCCGTTCGGCGGCCGCAAGGGCTCGAGCTACGGTCCGCGCGAGCAGGGCCGTCATGCCGCCGAGTTCTACACCACCGTCAAGACCTCGTACACCGCATCCTGATGCGGCAGGCACGATAAAAATCCCCGGCCATCGGCCGGGGATTTTTCGTTGCGCGCGCAACCGATGGGACGGATGGCGCGTCAGGTGCGGTGATACACCTCGGCGCCCTTCTTGACGAACTCGACCGCCTTCTCCTGCATGCCTTGCTGCAGCGCCTGCTGGTCCGACACGCCCTGCGACGCGGCATAGTCGCGCACGTCCTGGGTGATCTTCATGCTGCAGAAGTGCGGGCCGCACATCGAGCAGAAGTGGGCCACCTTCATCGAGTCTTTCGGCAGCGTCTCGTCGTGGAACTCCTTGGCCGTGTCGGGGTCCAGTCCCAGGTTGAACTGGTCATCCCAGCGGAACTCGAAGCGGGCCTTCGAGAGCGCGTTGTCGCGGATGGCGGCGCCCGGATGGCCCTTGGCCAGATCGGCGGCGTGGGCCGCGATCTTGTACGTGATGATGCCGTCCTTCACGTCCTTCTTGTTGGGCAGGCCCAGGTGTTCCTTCGGCGTGACGTAGCACAGCATCGCGGTGCCGTACCAGCCGATCAGCGCGGCGCCGATGCCCGAGGTGATGTGGTCGTAGCCCGGCGCGATGTCGGTCGTCAGCGGTCCCAGCGTGTAGAACGGCGCTTCCTGGCAATGCTCGAGCTGCAGCTCCATGTTTTCTTTGATCATCTGCATCGGCACGTGGCCGGGGCCTTCGATCATGACCTGCACGTCGTGCTTCCAGGCCACCTGCGTGAGCTCGCCCAGCGTCTTCAGCTCGGCGAACTGCGCCTCGTCGTTGGCATCGTAGCCCGAGCCGGGACGCAGGCCGTCGCCGAGCGAGAAGCTCACGTCGTAGGCCTTCATGATCTCGCAGATGTCTTCGAAGCGTTCGTACAGGAAGCTCTCTCTGTGATGCGCCAGACACCACTTGGCCATGATCGAGCCGCCGCGCGACACGATGCCGGTCATGCGATCGGCGGTCATGGGAATGAAGGGCAGGCGCACGCCGGCATGGATGGTGAAGTAATCGACGCCCTGTTCGGCCTGTTCGATGAGCGTGTCGCGGAAGATCTCCCAGGTGAGGTCTTCGGCCTTGCCATCGACCTTCTCGAGCGCCTGGTAGATCGGCACCGTGCCGATGGGCACGGGCGAATTGCGGATGATCCATTCGCGCGTTTCGTGGATGTGCTTGCCGGTGGACAGGTCCATCACGGTGTCGCCGCCCCAGCGGATCGCCCAGGTCATCTTCTCGACTTCTTCCCCGATCCCGGAGCTCACGGCCGAGTTGCCGATGTTGGCGTTGATCTTCACCAGGAAGTTGCGGCCGATGATCATCGGTTCGATTTCGGGGTGATTGATGTTGGCCGGAATGATGGCGCGGCCGCGCGCGATTTCGTCGCGCACGAACTCGGGCGTGATCGCGCTGGGCAGCGCGGCGCCGAACGACTGACCGGGATGCTGGCGCAGCAGGCGGCGCGCCAGCTTCTCGCCATCGGGCCCGCTGGCGCGCAAGGTCTCGATGTACTGCTCGCGGCGCAGGTTCTCGCGTATGGCCACGAATTCCATCTCGGGCGTCACGAGGCCGCGGCGCGCATAGTGCATCTGCGTGACATTGGCGCCGGCGCGGGCCCGGCGCGGCGGACGGCGCAGGTCGAAGCGCATGGCGGTCAGCTTGGGATCGGCGAGGCGCGCCTGGCCGTATTCGCTGGTCGGGCCGTCGAGCACCTCGACGTCGCCCCGCTCATCGATCCAGGCGCGGCGCAGTTCGGGCAGGCCGGCGCGGATGTCGATGCGTGCCGCCGGATCGGTGTAGGGCCCGCTGGTGTCGTACACCGTGAGCGGCGGGTTCTGCTCGCCGCCGAACATCGTGGGTGTATCGGCCTGGCTGATCTCGCGAAAGGGCACGCGCAGATCGGGGCGGCTGCCGGTCTGGTAGACCTTGCGCGATTGCGGCAAGGGGGCCACGGCCGCGGCGTCGACTTCGGCGGTGGCGGCCAGAAACTTGGGATTGGCGTTCATTGAAAAGCTCCAAGAGAAAATGTTGGAGCCGAATCGGGAGATTCCGCGTGCGCGCGCGAGCCGGCCTGAGCCGGTGGGCATTGCGGAAATCGCTCCCAGCATCGGCATTATCCGTACTGGTACGAAGGGACTCTCTCAACACGTGTGCCGTTGCCGGACACGAGTACCCCTGCGAGCCCGCAGTATAGGCGGTATTGGCTATTTACATCTGGAAGCAGTCGGCACTAACAGGTGGCGGATTGCCCCTGTACACTTTTTTCAATGCCAGGATGCGACCCGCCCTCCTGGCTCGTCATCACTGTCTGCAACCTAAGAAGGAAATCCATCATGCAACTGACTGTGCGTAAATTGGCACCCGCCGTGGCGCTCATGGCTCTGGTGCTGGCGGGTTGTACAACTCCCTCCAAGACGGGCGACAAGAGCGCCGCCACGCCCGCCACGACGCAGCCGGCACAGCCCGCGACCGCGTCCTCCGTCGAGTTCTACATCGCCCAGACGCAACCGGGCGCCGGCCTGGCCGAGGTCAAGGTGCCGGACGGCTCGCTGTACATGCAGCGCCAGCCGGTTCTGACGCGCGCCGATCTCACCGAAGCCGCCGCGCTGGTCGATCGCCAGGGCCAGAACTTCGTGGGCTTGCGTTTCACCGAAGCCGGTGCACGCAAGCTCAACGACGTGAGCTCGCAGAACGTCGGCAAGATGCTGGCGCTGGTGCTCGACCGTGAACTGGTCGCCGCCCCGAAGATCGCCGAGCCGCTGAACCGCGGCGTGCTGGCCTTCGGCGTGCCGTCCGAGCAGGCCGCCGCCGCCATCGCCGCCAAGATCCGTGGAGATGCGCCGGGCGCCGCTGCGCCGGGAGCCGCCGCTCCGGGCGCCGCTGCGCCGAACGGTCGTACGCCGGCTCAACAGGCCGAGCCGTCGAACTCGACCAACCAGCCCGCGCGCCCCTGATCGCGCAGGCCAAGGTGCAAACCCCCGGCTGCTTCGGCATCCGGGGGTTTTTTTATTGCGGCGTCATGTTCGGCGCGATGCGCACGGGCGGGTCGCCAGGACACGAGCGCGCGCGCGACGAGGGTGCGTACCCGCGCGCGGCGGTACCGCCATCCATCAGGCGGTTGGGGATACGCAGGAGGGATTCAGCGCCCGCGCCGTGGCGCGGGCGGTGCCGGGGAAGCGGGCAGACTCGCGGCCTGAAACTCACGCAGCATCGTGCGCAACACCGAGTCGATCAGACGCTGCTGTTCGGCGCTCAGGGCGTGATACTCGGCGGCGGTCATGCCACTGAACGGCCAGGGGTGGATGTCGGAGGCAACGTCGGACGAGGGCTCTCGCAGCGTCGTCGTGGTTTGCGGCACCACGGGCGTCATCGAGCCCGTCCCGGTGTCGAGCCAGACCGGATCGATCTTCAGGGCATGCGCGAGTTGTTGCGCCGAGCGACTGAATCGGCGCTGACCGCTTTCGTAGCTGGCGATGGCGCTTTGCGACACGCCGCTGACCCGCGAAAGCTGGTGCTGGGTGTAGCCGCGCACACGTCGTGCATGCTTCAGTCGGTCTGAGAAAGTGTTCACCCCGGAATTGAAGCTTGGTTCAGTATTACAGTGGTGATACCGACTATCACATTGTGATAATGTGCGACGCCCCGGGGTGTCGCGTTGGTTCATCCGGCAGTGGTCGTCTGCCCTGGCAAGGCAGCGGGTCTCCGGTCCTCGGCCCTTTGGTTGCGCGGTGTCCCCATGAACATATCCGAACCACTCCCGTCCGGCTCCGAACCTTTCTCATACGGCCAGCCGGCCCCGCTCCCCGGCACGACGCCGCTGTCTCCGGACATCGCGGCATCGGCGCAGGGCGGTGGCGTCATTCTGCACGTCCAGTGCCGGCCGCCCGGCTTCTTCCCGGACGCCCTCGAAGACAACCTGCGGCGTTCCGGGTGGCGCGTGCACGGGCTGCTCGCGCACGCGCTGACCGACGCGGCCGTGAGCGAGCAGGCGCCCGATGTGGTGCTGCTCAGTGGCGACGCGGAACACGCGGACAGCGTGATCGCATTGCTGCGCCATCTGCAGGCCCATCACTGGCCGGCCTTGCGTGTCGCGCTGTTGGGCGGCGCGTCGGCGTTTCTGCGGATTCAGGCCTTGCAGGCCGGCGCCGACCTCTGCTGCTCCCCCGAGGGTTCGGACGACTGGACGGCGGCCGAGCTGATCGCGATCTTCGAACGTTGGCGCAGCGCTTCAGCGGCGCGGGCGAGGCCGTCGCGCTGGCGGATCTGCGCATCGAGCCGTTATCTGTACGGGCCCGGCGCGGTGCGGGTGCCGCTCACGGCGGCCGAGGGGCTGTTCATGAGCCGGTTGCTGGCTGCGCCCAATCAACGCCTGGCGCGCACCGGCGGCGCCGAAGGGTCGCGAGGCGACGACGTCACCGTGGCGCGTCTGCGCAACAAGGCCCGGCAGCTCGGCGTCGATCTGCCGGTCTGCGCGGTGCGTAACTGGGGTTATCTGTTTCTCGACGAGGCATGAGGCGCGCGGCGATGCCGCGCGTCATGGTCGGATGTGTTTCGCGGGCCCGGGTCGCCCCTGATGCCCGCTGCCCGCGATCAGGTGATCACGAGGTTGTCGCGGTGCACGAGCTCGGGGTCGGTCATGCTGCCCAGGATGAACGCGATCTGCGATGAGGGCTGGCGCATGATGCGGCGCGTGTCGGCCGCTGAGTAATTCACCAAGCCGCGCGCGCATTCGCGCCCCTGCGCATCGACGCAGGCGACCACATCGCCACGCTCGAACTCGCCCTCGACCGCCGTGACGCCGATCGGCAGCAGGCTCTTGCCCTCGTGCAGCAGGGCGCGCACGGCGCCTTCGTCGAGTTGCACCCGGCCGCGCAGGCGCAGGTGGTCGGCCAGCCACTGCTTGCGCGCCGACCACACCGGCAGCACGGCTTGCAGCTCGGTGCCGATGCACTCGCCTTCCGAGAGGCGGATCAGTACGTTGCGCTCGCGGCCCGAGGCGATCACGGTGTGCGCGCCGCTGTGAGCCGCGCGCTTGGCAGCCAGAATCTTGGTCAGCATGCCGCCGGTACCCACGCCGCTGCCGGCGCCGCCCGCCATGGCTTCGAGCGTGGCGTCGCCCGCCTGCGCGTGCTGCACGAATTTCGCATCGGGCTGCTTGCGCGGGTCGGCTTCGTAGAGGCCGCGTTGGTCCGTGAGGATGATGAGCGTGTCGGCTTCGATCAGATTGGTGACCAGCGCACCGAGCGTGTCGTTGTCGCCGAAGCGGATCTCGTCGGTCACGACGGTGTCGTTTTCGTTCACGATCGGCACCACGCCCATGCGCAGCAGCGCAAACAGCGTGGAGCGGGCGTTGAGATAGCGATGGCGATCGGCCAGATCCTCGTGCGTGAGCAGGATCTGCGCGGTGCGCAGGCCGAACTCCGCGAACGCCGCTTCGTAAGCCTGGCACAGGCCCATCTGACCCACGGCGGCGGCGGCCTGCAGCTCGTGCATGACCGACGGCCGCTTGCGCCATCCCAGACGCGCCATGCCTTCGGCGATGGCGCCACTGGATACCAGCACGACCTGCTTGCCCTGCTTGTGCAGGGCGGCGATCTGCGCGGCCCAGTGAGCGACCGCGGCGCGATCGAGGCCACGGCCTTCGTTGGTGACGAGCGAGGATCCGACCTTGGCGACCAGGCGCTGAGCCTGCGCGACGACGGAAACGGTTTCAGTGTGGGCAGTCATGGCGATGACCGGGCGAGACGTTGACGAAAGACCGCCCGGACGAACCGGGCGGCGCGGTGACGGACTGCGATTATGGCTTATTCGTCACCGTCACGCGGCTCGGTCTGCGCCGCGCCGGTCTGCACCGCGCCGGCCGGCGCCGCACTGGCCTGCACTGAACCGCGCGTCGTATCGAAACGCGGGTCGTCGTGCACATACGTGCCTTCGGCCTGGTCCTGGGCGATCAGGTCTTTTTGCTTCTCGGCGTCGAGGTAGTCTTGCAGCGCCCAGATCAGATCCTGCGTGCCCTCGCCGCTGATGGCGGCGATCGCGAACACCGGGCCGTTCCATTCGAAGGCTTCGCAGAAGCGCTTGCGGGCGGATTCGGGGTCCTGGACCATGTCGAGCTTGTTGAGCACGAGCCAGCGCGGCTTGGCGGCGAGCTCGGGATCGTAGCGGCGCAGCTCTTCGACGATCGCGCGCGCACCGTCCACGGCGGCGTCGATGGGATCCGTGTCGGGATCCTGGCTCGAGACATCCACGAGATGCAGCAGCACGCGCGTGCGCGCCAGATGGCGCAGGAACAGATGGCCCAGGCCGGCGCCTTCGGAGGCGCCTTCGATGAGGCCGGGGATGTCGGCGACCACGAAGCTGCGTGCGGCGGAGGTACGCACCACGCCCAGATTGGGATGCAGCGTGGTGAAGGGGTAGTCGGCGATCTTGGGGCGCGCATTCGAAATGCGGCTGATCAGCGTGGACTTGCCCGCGTTGGGCAGGCCCAGCAGGCCCACGTCGGCCAGCACCTTGAGCTCGAGGCGCAGGCGGCGTTGTTCGCCTTCCTTGCCCGGCGTCCATTGGCGCGGCGCGCGGTTGGTGCTCGACTTGAAATGCAGGTTGCCCAGGCCGCCCGAGCCGCCGGCGGCGAGCGTGACCTGTTCTTCGTGGCGGTCGAGGTCGAACAGCACTTCGCCGGTGTCGGCGTCGTGCACGACGGTGCCGACCGGCACGCGCAGCGTGATGTCGGGCGCGGCCGCGCCGTATTGGTCGGAGCCGCGGCCGTTTTCGCCGTTTTTGGCGCGGTGCAGGCGAGCGTAGCGGAAATCGATCAGCGTGTTGATGTTGCGATCGGCCACGGCATAGATGCTGCCGCCGCGACCGCCATCACCGCCATCAGGGCCACCCCTGGGGATGAATTTCTCGCGGCGAAAGCTCGCCACGCCATTGCCGCCTTTGCCGGCGATGACCTCGATGGTGGCTTCGTCTACGAATTTCATGTGCGTGTCTGGTCAGTGAGCGGGGCCGTGTCGCTCGCGCGCCCGAAGGCGCCGCGGTGGCGGCCGGTGATGCCGTGCGTGGCGTTGCGAGGTCGTATGCGAGGCCATGGCGGGCCGTGTTGCCCTGTGTCATGTGCCGCGTCGCTGATCGCGCATCTCGCCCGCGTGCTTGCCCGCAGGGGTATATGAAGTCCGGGATTCCTCGGCAGACGCGCTGCCGGGCAGGGATCCTGTGCCGGATATTTTGCCTTAAAACAAAAAGCCCCGCCGCGTGCGGCAGGGCTTTTTGCCGTGCGTGTGACGCGACCGATTACTCGGCGGCGACGACCGACACGATGGCCTTGTTCAGAGCACCCTTGGTGCCGAACTGGACCTTGCCGTCGGTCAGTGCGAACAGGGTGTGATCCTTGCCCACGCCGACGTTCACGCCCGGGTGAAAGCGGGTACCGCGCTGACGCACGATGATGCCGCCTGCCGAAATTTGTTGGCCGCCATAAACCTTGACGCCCAGTCGCTTCGATTCGGAATCGCGACCGTTACGCGTAGAGCCGCCGCCCTTTTTCTGTGCCATGTTTTAGCTCCTGAATACCGGGATCAAGCCGTGATGGCTTCGATGCGGATCTCGGTGTAGTTCTGACGGTGGCCCTGACGCTTCTGATAGTGCTTGCGACGGCGCATCTTGAAGATCTTGACCTTGTCGTGCCGGCCATGCGCAAGAACCGTAGCCTTGATCACGGCGCCAGCGACGAGGGGCGTACCAACTTTGAGTTGGTCGCCTTCGCCCACGGACAGCACTTGATCCAGGGTGATTTCTTGCCCGATGTCAGCAGGTATCTGTTCTACCTTGAGTTTTTCGCCAGCGGCAACGCGATACTGCTTGCCACCGGTTTTTACGACCGCGTACATGGGATATATCCTTGGAAAGATGTGGGGCTCGTGGTGCAGGGACGATCCGTGATCGGGCGGACGTTCAGGGCGCGGCTTCCGAAGAAGTGCGCCGGGGGTCTGTGCCTGATAGGTTCGATCCACCGGGGTGGAGTATCCGGACGTGAAGATCGTAGCGGTAACCGCGCGATGCTTCTTGCCGTGGATAGCCGGGGTCGTGGTCTCCAGATCCGTGGATTTACAACTGCGGATCCGGCACGACGAGGCATTCCTGCGCCACGTGCTTTTTTCGGCCAATAAGCCGAATCGAGGATTCTAGCCGGGGGCTGTGGAAAAGTCAAAAAGGCGTTGCGCTAGAAGGGCTTAGCGTGTGGCGTGGGCGTCACGGTCGGCTGCCCCTGACGTGCGGCCACCTGACATTCGGCCACCATGCCATTCAGCCACCCTGACGTTCAGCCGCCCGGACGGTCGCCCACCGTCACCCGCGCCGCGATCTGGCGGGCGGCGTCCAGCAGCCCGGCGCGCACGGCGTCCGCATGGCGCGGGTCGAGGCGGTCCGCCGGCAGCGAGGTGCTGATCGCCACCCGGCGCCCCAGCGCCGTCTGGCCCACGTAGGCGGCATAGCAGCTCAGGCCGGCGCTCACTTCCTCGAGGTCCAGGGCCACCCCGGTACGCCGCGCGGTGGCGAGCTCGGCGAGCAGTGCCGCGGGGTCGGTGACCGTGCGCTCGGTCAGGGCGGGCAGGGGCGAGGGCAGACGCGCGAGCACGTCGGCATCGCTGAAGCTGGCCAGCAGGGCCTTGCCCAGGGCGCAGGCATGAGCCGGCAGGCGCGAGCCCGGGTCGGTCACGAGCCGCACGGGGCGGCGTGCGTCTTCACGGGCGAGGTAGGCCACGTCGGTGCCGTCCAGCATGGCGAGCTGCATGACCTCGTTGTGACGCGCCACGAACGCGGCCGCCGCGTCGCGAAACGCGGGTTCGAGGCTGTCATGACGCAGATAGGCGGACCCCAGCGAGAGCAGGGCCAGGCCGATCACATAGCCTTCGCCCGTCCGCTCGATCCAGCGCCGCGCCTCCAGCGTCTCGAGCAGCAGGTACAGCGAGCTGCGCGGCATGCCGCAGTCCCGCGCCAGGTCGGCCGGACGCACCGGCGACCCGCGTTCGGCGAGACGCCGCAGGATCTCGTCGGCCCGCGCGATGGCGGGGACTTCGTAGGGCGCGGCGCGCTCGCTCATGATCTGTCCAATATATTGGATAAGACGCCATTATATTGGACGAGTGGCGTGCTCGCCTCCTAGACTGATTCCAGGCTTTCCCACCCCGATCGTCATTCAGAACGCCGCCCCGCGCGGCGCACGCCAGGAGACTCGCCATGACTTCCCCCGCTTCGGCCTACGCCGACTTCGCGCTCGACGCCGCCCACGATCTGCCCGAGGACCTGGACCAGGCCCTCCTGATCGGGCGCGTCTGGCTGGGCGCCCCGGCCAACGGGCCGGCCGTGGTGGTGGTGCGCCGCGGCGAGGTGTTCGACATCACGGCGGCCGTGCCGACCGTGTCGGATCTGCTGGAGCGGCCCGATCGTGTCGCGCTGGCGCGTGAGGCGGACGGCCCCTCGCTGGGCCCGGTCGCGGACCTGCTGGCGCGCTCGGGCCAGGCCGGCCAGCCGCGCCTGCTGGCGCCGTGCGATCTGCAGCCGGTCAAGGCCGCGGGCGTGACGTTCGCGGTGAGCCTGCTCGAGCGCCTGATCGAGGAGCAGGCGGGTGGCGACGCGAGCCAGGCCGAGACGATCCGCGCGCGGCTGCACGAACTGATCGGCACGGACCTGTCGCAACTGGTGCCCGGCTCGGAGCAGGCCATGCGCCTGAAGGCCGAGCTGCAGGCCCGCGGACAGTGGTCGCAATATCTCGAAGTGGGAATCGGGCCCGACGCGGAGGTGTTTTCCAAGACGCCGCCGATGGCGTCGGTGGGATCCGGGGCCTGGATCGGGCTGCATCCGGTGTCGGAGTGGAATAACCCGGAGCCCGAGATCGTGCTGGCCGTGACCTCGCGCGGCGAGATCGCCGGCGCGGCGTTGGGCAACGACGTGAACCTGCGCGACATCGAGGGCCGCAGCGCGCTGCTGCTGACCAAGGCCAAAGACAACAACGGCTCGTGCGCGATCGGCCCGTTCATCCGCCTGATCGACGAACACTACACGCTGGACGACGTGCGCCATGCCGACGTGTCGCTGCGCATCGACGGGACCGATGGCTTCGTGATCGACGGCGTGAGCCACATGGCCGAGATCAGCCGCGACCCCGCCGACCTGGTGCGCCAGACCTGCGGCACGCACCATCAGTATCCCGATGGCTTCATGCTGTTTCTCGGCACGATGTTCTCGCCGACCCAGGACCGCGCGGGTCCGGGCACCGGCTTTACCCATCGCGAGGGGGATGTGGTCAGGATCGGTTCGCCGCGCCTGGGCGCCCTGGTCAATCGGGTGGCCCGCTCCGACCAGATTGCGCCCTGGACCTTCGGTGTCCGCGCCCTTTACGCCAACTTGCGCGAACGCGGGCTGTAACAACCCGGCGTCCATCCGGAGGGGGCGGGGCGCAGCACGTATAATTCCGCCGACCCCGGCCTGGCGGCGCAGTCCGCCGGCCCCAAGCAACGAGCCGTGGGTCGGCTCGCATCATCTCCCCCGGAAACGCTTTGAATCTCTCCGAGCTGATCGCCCCCATTGCCGACGACATGAAGGCCGTCGACGCGGTTATCCGCGAGCGCCTGAACTCCGAGGTCGTGCTCATTCGAACCATCGGTGACTACATCATCGGCGCGGGCGGCAAGCGCATGCGGCCGGCCATGGTGCTGATGGTGGCGCGGGCGCTGGGCTATCAAGGCACGCATCATCAGCTGCTGGCCGCGGTGGTGGAATTCATCCACACCGCCACGCTGTTGCACGACGATGTGGTCGATGAATCCGACAAGCGCCGTGGCCGCGACACCGCGAACGCGGTGTTCGGCAATGCCGCCAGCGTGCTGGTCGGCGACTACCTGTATTCGCGCTCGTTCGAGATGATGGTCGAGGCCGACTCGATGCGCATCATGCAGATCCTCTCGCAGGCCACCACGGTGATCGCCGAGGGTGAGGTGCTGCAATTGCTGAACGTGCATGATCCCGAGGTGTCGCAAGAGCGCTACCTCCAGGTCGTGCGCTACAAGACCGCCAAGCTGTTCGAAGCCGCGGCCCAGGTGGGCGCGGTGCTGGCCGGCGCCACCCCCGAACAGGAAGAAGCCGCCGCGGCCTATGGCCGCCACGTCGGCACGGCGTTCCAGTTGATCGACGACGTGCTGGACTACAGCGGCGACGCGCTCGCGCTGGGCAAGAACGTCGGCGACGATCTGCGCGAGGGCAAGCCCACGCTGCCGCTCATCCGCGTGATGGAAGTCGGCACGCCCGAGCAGCAGCAATTGATCCGTGACGCCATCACCACCGGTGACGCCGACTTCGCCGCGGTGGCCCAGGCCATCCAGCAGACCGACGCGCTCCAGCACGCCCGCGAGGCCGCCGAAGCCGAGGCACAACGGGCTCGCGATGCTCTCGCGAACTACCCCGTTTCCACTTTTAAAAATTCTCTGGTAGAATTCTGCGCTTTCGCGGTGAACAGAGATCGCTAACGTTTTTCGGCGGTTTTTGGTCAGGCTGAATGTGGCTGAAAAGCGAAAAGCGTGTGGCTGAAAAGCCAAAAGCGTGTGGCTGAAAAGCCAAAAGCAAGTGGCTGCAAAGCCAAAGCAAGTGGCTGAAAAGCCGAAGCAGGTGGCTGCAAAGCCAAAGCAGTTGTAGAGAATCGGGGCGTAGCTCAGTCTGGTAGAGTACTGCGTTCGGGACGCAGGAGTCGGAGGTTCGAATCCTCTCGCCCCGACCACTTACACTGTGGTTGAATTTTTGACGATGTTCCCGAAGCATCGTCAGTGGTGTTGAAAAAACACCGTCGGCAAGAGCCGGTAGCGCGCAAGCACTGCCGGCTTTTTTGCGTCTGCCTTATCTGTGTAGTCAAGATGCGTCGCCCACGATGGCGCCAGGCAGTGATCGCGCGCTCGCGTCACGACTACGATCGGGTCGACGCTTCGATTGCCCTGCGGGCGCCCTTTGCCGTCATAAAGAGCTTCAGCGGGCTGACGTCCGGCAGTGAGACAAACCCCATACTTGCGATAGAAGGCTGCCGCGCCCTCATCCTTGGCGTCGACCAGTGCAACCGTCACAGCAAGCGGGCCCGCGACGGCCATGCCCAGTGCCTCGGCTAACAGTAGTCCGCCCAAGCGAGGTTGCCTTATCGTTTGCCGCCGTTGTTGTCGGCCGGCATGCGGGCGCAGTATTCCCTGAGGATGTCTTCGAGCGCCGCCTCGGCGGCCGGGGTGCGTTCGTCGCTGCGGACGCGGCGGATCAGGTTGATGGGGGGCAGGTTCCAGCCCCAGTCCCAGTCGATGCGCCCGATGCGGCCGCGGGCGGCGAGTTCCTGGGCGATCTCCTCGGGCACCACCGATATCAGCGTGTCGTCGTTGCCGAGCAGGCCTTCGATCACATCCGTGGAATACGCCTCCACGATCGGGGTGGGCGGCGGCAGGCCTTGTCGGATGAAGTGTTCGGCGATGAGGTGGCGGGTGGGCGTTTTCACTTCCGGCAAAACCCAGCGCATGGCGGCGACCCCGGCCCAGTCGGGCGCGCGCGCCTGCAGGCGGCGCGCGAGTTGCGCATGGGCGATCAGGCAGGGGCGCTGGTGATACAGCACCTCGTGCGCGAGGCCGTCGAGTTCGGTGAAGGCGGAGACCCGCCCGATCATGCAGTCGAGCTCGTGCCGGCGCAGCATCGGCAGCAGGTGGTCGGTGGTGGCGCGGTGCAGGGTGAGGGTGACGCCGTGGCGCGCGTGCAGGGTGGCGATGGCCGCCGACAGCAGGGCGCTCGAAACGTAGGGCACCGCGCCCACATGCAGGTGCGCTGCGTGGCCCTGTTGCAAAGCCTGCACCTCACGCGCCCAGAGCGAGAGGTCGTTGTGCATGCGGCGCGCGCGGGCGATGGCCAGTTCGCCCAGCGGCGTGGCCTGCAGGCCACGGCCGGTGCGCAGGAACAGCGGCGCCTCGAAGATGTCTTCGATCTCGAGCAGGGCCTTGGTGGCCGCCGGCTGGCTGATGCCTGCCTGCGCGGCCACGCGCGTGAGCGAGCCGTGATGGGCGATGGCGATCAGCAGCTCGAGGTGGCGATGCTTGAGGCGGCGGGCCAGGTTGGGCAGGGAGGGGCTCATGCCGTGATATTCCTGAATGGTTATGCAGCTATTCGAATATAGCCAAATTCAGTTATTTCAGGCTTCTATACTGAGCGCCATCAACCCGACCCAGGATCGCCGCTCCATGTCCGACTTCACCACCCGCCCTGAAATCCAAGGCACGTTCGGCGCGGTGTCGTCCACGCACTGGCTGGCCTCGCAGGTGGCGATGGGCGTGCTGGAGCGCGGCGGCAATGCCTACGACGCCGCCGTGGCGGGCGGCTTCACGCTGCAGATCGTCGAGCCGCATCTGAACGGGCCGGGGGGCGAGGTGCCCATCCTGTTCTGGAGCGAGCAGGAGGGCCGCATGCGCGCCCTGTGCGGGCAGGGGCCCGCGCCGGCGCTGGCGGATCCGGCCTACTTCCGCAACATGGGACTCGATCTGGTGCCCGGCATCGGGCTGCTGCCCGCGACGGTGCCGGGGGCGTTCGGCGCGTGGCTCACGATGTTGCGCGACTACGGCACGTGGGAGCTGGCGGATGTGCTGGCGCCCGCCATCGCTTATGCACGCGACGGCTTTCCGCTGGTGCCGCGTATTTCGCAGGCCATCCTGGCCGTGCAGGCACTGTTCCGTGCGGAATGGACGTCGTCGGCCGAGGTCTGGCTGCCGGACGGCAAGGTGCCCGCGCCCGGCACGCTCATGCGCACACCGGCCATCGCCGACACCTACGAACGCATTCTCGACGAGGCGCACGCGCGCGCCACGGATCGGCGTGGCCGTATCGATGCCGCGCTCGACATCTGGTATCGCGGCTTCGTGGCCGACGCCATCGACGATTTCTACACCCACGCGCAGATCCGCGACACGACGGGCGAGCGCAACCGCGGCCTGCTGCGCAAGGCCGATCTGGCCGATTGGCAGGCGAGCTACGACGAGCCGGTGACGCTGGACTACGGGCGTTACACGGTGGCCAAGTGCGGCGCATGGTCGCAAGGGCCCGTGCATCTGCAGCAGCTTGCCATCCTGCGCGAACTCGATATGTCCGGCCTGGCGCCGGATTCGTTCGAGTTCGTGCACCGCGTGGCGGAGGCCGCGAAGCTCGCCTTCGCGGACCGCTGCGCCTGGTATGGCGACCCCGACTTCGTCGACGTGCCGGTGCAGGAGCTGCTCTCCACCGACTACGCGCGCAGCCGCGCCGCGCAGATCGGCCGGCAGGCGAGCACGATGCTGCGGCCGGGCAATCCGGGTGGGCGGGTACCCCGCCTGCCGGACCTGCAGGCCGCCACGCGCACGCTGGCGCAGGCGGACACGCGCTACGGCGTCGGTGAGCCGACCTTCGCGGCGCTGCCGCCCGTGACCGAGTGGGCCGCGCGCGAGATCTTCGTCGGCGATACCTGCCAGATCGACGTGGTGGATCGCCACGGCAACATGGTGGCCGCCACGCCGTCGGGCGGCTGGCTGTCGTCGAGTCCGGTGGTGCCGGGCCTGGGTTTCTCGCTGACCACGCGCCTGCAGATGACCTGGCTGGACCACGGACTGCCGGGCACTCTGGCGCCCGGCAAGCGCCCCTCGACCACGCTGTCGCCGGGTCTGGCGCTGCGTGACGGCCAGCCCTACATGGCGTTCGGCACGCCGGGCGGCGATCAGCAGGATCAATGGACGGTGTCGTTCCTGCTGCGTCACGCCGCGGGGCTCAATCTGCAGGCGGCGATCGATGCGCCGTCGTGGCACATCGATCATTTTCCGGGATCGTTCTGGCCGCGTGCCATCACCCTCAATCGCCTCACCGTCGAATCGCGCCTGCCTGCGGCCACGCAGGAGGCGTTGCGCGCGGCGGGTCACGAGCTGGTGGTGGGGGCGTCCTGGTCCGAAGGCCGCATCAGCGCGTGCACGCGCGAAACGCGCGCCGGCGGCGGCTGGCTGCTCAAGGCCGGCGCGAATCCGCGCGGCATGCAGGGGTACGCGGTAGGCCGCTGAGATCGGCGGGTCGGCCGGCACATCAGGCCGGCGCCACCGCGTCTTCAGCATCACCGATTCACGATTTCAATTCAGCCGGCGCGACGACCGGTCCACACACAAGGGGTAAACACCATGCCATTGCCGTTCAAGAAACTTTTCGCCGGAGCCGTGCTGGGCTTCGCGCTCGCCGCACCCGCCGCTCAGGCCGCCTGGCCCGAGAAGCCCATCACCATCATCGTGCCGTGGGCCGCGGGCGGATCCACCGACATCCTGGCGCGCATGCTGTCCGAAGGCCTGACCCAATCGCTCGGGCAGCCGGTGGTGGTGGAAAACCGCTCGGGCGCCTCGGGCAATATCGGTTCGACCTATGTGGCCCGCGCCAAGCCGGACGGCTACACCCTGCTGGTGGGCTCGATGAGCACCCACACCATGAACCAGGCGCTCTACAACAACATGCCGTTCGATGGCGTGAAGGATTTCACGCCGATCGCGGAGCTGGCGCTGGTGACCAACACGATGGTGGTGCACCCCGACGTGCCCGCCAAGACGGTCAAGGAGCTCGTTGCCTACGCCAAGGCCAATCCCGACGCCATCGCGTACGCCTCCGCGGGTCAGGGCTCGACCAATCACCTGAGCGCGGTGCTGTTCGAGAAGGCCGCTGGCGTGAAGATGATGCACGTGCCGTATCGCGGCGGCGCGCCGGCCGTGCTCGATACCGTGGCGGGCCGCACGCAGCTGCTCTTCAGCGCCGGCACCCAGACCCTGCCTCACGTGCAGAGCGGCAAGCTGAGGCTGCTGGCCGTGACCGAAGGCGAGCGCTCGCCGCTGCTGCCCGAGGTGCCGACCGTCGCCGAGACGCTGCCGGGTTACGAGCTCGCGGTCTGGTACGGCGCGTTCGGTCCGGCCGGCATGCCCGCCGAGCTCACGCAGCGCCTGAACCAGGAGATCAACCGCATCCTGAAGCGCCCGGACGTGATCAAGAAGATGAATGACATGGGCGTCGTGCTCATGGACACCACGCCGGAGCAATTCGGCAAGCTGCTCGCGGCCGATGCCGACAAGTACGGCAAGCTCATCAAAGAACTCGGGATCACCGCGGAATGAGCCAGGTCGCGCTGCTCGACTCGCCGGCGGCGCTCGCCGCGCTGGACCGCCTCACCGCGGCCCACGCGGCGGCCGACATGGCGGCCGTGTTCGCCGCCGTGGACGCCTATGCCGGCACGGTGCTCGCGCACCGGCTGTGCACGGCGAACCGCGTGGACGTGGACGCCATGCGGGTGGTGCGCCTGTACAGCTCCAACCCGCAGGCGTATCCGCCGGGCGGCAGCAAAGAGAAGGCCGGCACGCCGTGGGGACAGCGCGTGCTGCGGGATCACGAGATCTTCGTGGGGGAGGGCGTGGACGCGATCCGTGCCTTCTTCGACGACCACGACGCCATCGCCCGGCTCGGGCTGCAATCGGTGATCAATGTGCCGGTCGTCCAGGGCGGGCGCTGCGTGGGCACGCTCAATTTCCTGATGGCGCACGAGACCGTGCAGGCATCGCACGTACACATGGCGCGGCTCGCCGCCGCCATGTGCGTGCCCGCCTATCTCGCGGCACAGGGCTGATCCCGTGTCGTTGCGTGCGCAACGACAGGGGGTCGTCGTGGATCAGGCCGGCACGTGGCCGTGCAGCAGATAGTCCATCAGCTCGCGTACCGAGCGCACCGCGTTACCGAACGGCAGGCGCGAGGCGCCGCGGAAGAATAGCCCCTTGCTGACTTCGCCGCGCAGGGCTGCGGCCAGCTTCAGGTCGATGCAGAACTGGCCGAAGCGCGCGATGCCGTCGCGCAGGCCGCATTGCGTCAGGCAGTCCATGCGCTGGCTGCAGCGGCGCGGATCGTTGCGCGTGTTGGCCTGCAGCGTTTCCTCCTGCTTGAGGTAGCGGGTGAGCCACGGTGTGCCGACGGCGCGCGCGGGCAGGCCGGCCACGCTGGTGAACTCCAGCAGCTGCTCGGGCTCCGCGTCGATCAGCACGCGCTTGAAATTCTCGTGCGCATCGCACTCTTCGGTGACGGCGAATGCCGTGCCGACCTGAATGCCGTCGGCGCCCTCGCCGAGCCAGTGGCGCACCTGCTCATGGCTGCCCACGCCGCCGGCCAGGATGATCTTGGGCGCGTCGCGGCCCAGTTGCAGGTCGGCGAACACCTGCCGGCAGCCGGCAAGCACCTTGCCGAAATCGAAGCGTTCGTCATGCAGATCATCGATCCGTGCCGCGCCCAGGTGGCCGCCGGCGTGGCCCGGATGTTCGATCACCACGGCGGCTGCCATGCGGCCTTTCTTCATCCATTTTTTGAGCACGGCCGAGACCCCGCGCGCTTCGGACAGGATCGGAACGAGCGCCACGTCGGGGTGGTCGGCCGTCATTTCGGGCAGGTCCATCGGCAGGCCCGCGCCCATCACGATCGCGTGGGCGCCGCTTTCGCAGGCCTGGCGCACCAGGCCGGGATGGTCGCGCACGGCTTTCATGACGTTCACGGCGATCAGTCCACGGCCTTGCGCCAGCGCGAGCGCGGCGCGCACCTCACGGTCGAGCGCTTCGCGGTTGGCGGCGTCGATGAGCTCGCGGTCGCGGCTGCGTTCGGTGCGCTCGACGAGATCGGGGTGATGGTGGCGCAGGTCGACGCTGGCGATCGTGCCGACGCCGTTCTGGCCGGCCACGGCGCCGGCGAGGCGATGCGCCGAGATGCCCACCCCCATGCCTCCCTGGACGATGGGCAGCAGGTCGCGACCTGCAAGGACGAGCGGTTTCAACCAAGTCATGATGTGCCTTCCCTGGAAAGGGGTAGCGGACGCGAGGCGTCCGGAAAGGAAACGAGCGAGGCGTGTCGATGCGGTGTCATCGCACGCTGAAAGAATCGAACAGTGGATGCAGGGCCGCTTCGGTGGCGCTGCTCAGGCGCGACACGGGCCGATGCTGGGCATCGTGGCGCGCGTTCTGGACGGCGAACCGGCGCACGCCACGCTGCGAAAGCGAGGCAGCCAGGGCCAGCAGCCGGGTTTCGGGCAGCCAGTCCGGATGCCAGGTGATGCGGCATTCGAATGCCGTGTCGAAAGCGAGGAGCCGGTCCAGGCAGTCCCGCGCGGGCCGGGCGGAGCCGCGCCGGCCGGTGATGCTGTCGTATCCGGCGTCGTCGGCCTTGATGTCGAACCCGACCCAGTCGAGCCGCGGCAGCAGTTCGGCGAAACGGCGCGGGTAGATGCCTGCCGTGTGCAGCCCCAGGCGAAAGCCCAGCGCGCGGGTCTCGCCCGCCAGCTCGCCCAGGCGGGGCTCGGAGAGCGGCTCGCCGCCGCTGAACACCACCCCGTCGAGCAGGCCGCGCCGCGTGCCCAGAAAGGCCCTCACGTCGTCCCACGCATAGGGGGCGGCGCGCTGTTGCAGCTCGGCGTTGTGGCAGTAGTGGCAGCGCCAGGGGCAGCCGGAAATGAAGACGACGGCCGCGAGCGTGCCGGGCCAGTCGACCGTGGAGAAGCGCGTGAGCCCGCCCACGGCGGGCGGATCAGCCGCGCTGTTCGGTGAAGAAGCGGCGCTCATTGAACTCGCCTTGCTTGCCGGTGTTGAACGACGTGACGGGACGGTGATAGCCCATGACGCGGGTCCAGACTTCGCAGCGCACGCGCTGGCTGTCGTCGAGCACGGGCGCATTGCCGGTGCCGGCCGGGATGAGGGTGGTGAGGGTCTGCATGTCATGACTCCTTGCGGATGAAGGCGGGCGGCCTGCCCGCGCGGGGGGGGGCGCTCAGGCGGCGCAGCACGCCGATTGGCGGGCCAGCAATTCGCCGTCGCACTTGGGGCAGAACTCGTGATGGCCCGGCAGATAGCCGTGCACCGGGCAGATCGAGAAGGTCGGCGTGACGGTGATGTAGGGCAGGCGGAAGTTGGTGAGCGCCCGCCGCACCAGCTCGCGGCAGGCGTCGGCGGAAGACACGGCTTCGTTCATGTAGAGGTGCAGCACCGTGCCGCCGGTGTACTTGCCTTGCAGCTCTTCCTGCAACGCCAGCGCTTCGAACGGATCGTCGGTATGCCCGACCGGAAGCTGGCTGGAGTTGGTGTAGTAGGGCTGCGCGGGCGTGCCGGCCTGCAGGATGGCCGGATAGCGCTTGCGGTCTTCGCGTGCGAAACGGTAGGTCGTGCCTTCGGCGGGCGTGGCCTCGAGGTTGTATAAATGCCCCGTCTCTTCCTGGAACTCGGTCATGCGCAGGCGCACGTGGTCGAGCAGCCGTACTGCGAGGGCGTGACCCGCGGGCGTGGTGAGGTCGTCGGCGTCGCTCGTGAAGTTGCGCACCATTTCGTTGATGCCGTTCATGCCGAGGGTGCTGAAGTGATTGCGCAGCGTGCCGAGATAGCGGCGGGTATAGGGATACAAGCCCTGATCGATGTAGCGCTGCACGACTTTGCGCTTGGTCTCGAGCACGTCGCGGCCCAGCATCATCAGGTGGTCGAGACGCGCCAGCAGGGCGGGTTCGTCGCCACGATGCAGATAGCCGAGCCGCGCGCAGTTGATGGTGACCACACCGACCGAGCCGGTCTGCTCGGCCGAGCCGAACAGGCCGTTGCCGCGCTTGAGCAGCTCGCGCAGATCGAGCTGCAGACGGCAGCACATCGAGCGCACCATGTGCGGCTCGAGATCCGAGTTCAAGAAATTCTGGAAGTACGGCAGACCGTAGCGCGCGGTCATTTCGAACAGCAGCGTGGTGTTGGGATGGTCCCAGTCGAAATCCGGCGTGATGTTGTAGGTCGGGATCGGGAAGGTGAATACGCGGCCCTTGGCGTCGCCCTGCATCATGACCTCGATGTAGGCGCGATTGATCATGTCCATCTCGGCCTGCAGATCGCCGTAGGCGAACGGCATCTCCTCGCCGCCCACGTACGGAATCTGCTCGCGCAGGTCGGCCGGGCAGGTCCAGTCGAAGGTCAGGTTGGTGAAGGGCGTCTGGGTGCCCCAGCGGCTCGGGACGTTGAGGTTGTAGATGAGCTCCTGCATGCACTGGCGCACCGCCTCATAGCTCATCGCATCGCGTCGCACGAACGGGGCCATGTAGGTATCGAAGGAGCTGAATGCCTGCGCGCCGGCCCATTCGTTCTGCAGGGTGCCCAGGAAATTCACAATCTGCCCGATCGCGGCCGACATATGGCGTGCGGGGCGTGACTCGACCTTGCCCGGTATGCCGTTGAAGCCCTCGACCAGCAGCTGACGCAGCGACCAGCCGGCGCAATAGCCGCTCAGCATGTCGAGGTCGTGAATGTGCAGATCGCCGTCGCGATGCGCCTGGCCGGCTTCCGGGGCATACACGCTCGAGAGCCAGTAGTTGGCCGTGACCTTGCCCGCGACATTGAGGATCAGACCGCCCAGGCTGTAGCCCTGGTTGGCATTGGCGTTGACGC
This sequence comes from Bordetella genomosp. 5, assembly GCF_002261315.1. Lineage (NCBI taxonomy): Bacteria > Pseudomonadati > Pseudomonadota > Betaproteobacteria > Burkholderiales > Alcaligenaceae > Bordetella > Bordetella genomosp. 5. Next base: position 58,133 of record NZ_NEVP01000017.1, on the reverse strand, counting down.
GCCAGTCGCGCTGATCGAGATATTCCTCCATCGCGCTCTCGACATCGACCAGCGTGTGCCGCAGCGAACGCAGCCTGGCGTGTTGCTCGCGATACACGATGTAGGCGCGCGCCGTGCGCCAGTGACCCGCGCGCACGAGTGCTTCTTCGACGTGATTCTGGATGGTTTCGACATCGGGCAGCGGCGTGTCCGCCAGCCGGGCCACCACGTGCCCGGCCAGTCGCTGCGCGGTGTCCTGATCGAACTCATCGGTGCTGCGGCCGGCGGCGGCAATGGCGGCGGCGATCTTGCCGGGTTCGAACGCGGCATTGCGGCCATCGCGCTTGCGGATATGCTCGATCTTCATTGCGCCACCAGATGTAGTTGGTTCGAAGAACTCTATCACTACATATGGTGATCAAGACCCCTGCCGACGCGCCGTTGCACGCGCCAGGTTGACCTGCATCAAAGGGCGTCGATACGGTCATCGCGAACGCGGCAGGCCGTTGTGCTGGTCCGCCGGTGCGCCGGTCCGCCGGTGCGCCGCCGCGTCAGCCCTCGCCGTTCAGCCCGTGCTCCACGGCATACACCGCGACCTGCACGCGGCTGGTGAGGTTGAGCTTCTTGAGCACGTTCTGCACGTGGATCTTGACGGTGCTTTCGCTCACATCGAGTTCGCGAGCGATGGTCTTGTTGCTGTCGCCCCGAGCCAGGTACTGGATGATCTGCATCTCGCGAGCGGTGAGGCGATGCCGGCCCACGGGCGCGGCGGCCGTGCCGGCCGGTGCATGAGCGCCGGCGGCGCTCGCCTGTACGCGGAACTGATCGACGAGCTTGCCGGTCATGCTCGGCGCGATGACCGATTCGCCGGCCGCCGCACGCCGGATCGCGGTGGTGAGCGCCTCCGCGTCGATGTTTTTCACGAGAAAGCCGCGAGCGCCGTCGCGCAAGGCCTGGGCCAGCTCTTCGCCTTCTTCCGACACCGTGAGAATGATCACCGCACAGGTGGGCAGATCCTGAGCCAGCAACTGCAGGGTTTCGAGACCCGACAGGCCGGGCAGATTCAGGTCGAGCAGAATGACATCGGGCTGCAGCTCCTTGGCGCGCTTGAGGCCTTCGACGCCATCGCCGGCCTCGGCCACCACCACGAAATCGGGCTGGCGCTGCAGCAGCAGGCGCACGCCGGAGCGGAACAGGGTGTGGTCGTCGACGAGGAGAATGCGGATCGGCATAAACGGGATCAGAGGGGAGCGCGCTCGCTGCCGGGCAGCGTCACGGTGATGCGGGTGCCCTGGCCGGGCCGGGAGTCGAGTTTTATCACGGCGTTCATGCGCGCCGAGCGCTCATGCATGATGTGCAGCCCGATGTGCGCGTCGCCGCGGCCGGCCACGTCGCCGGTGTCGAAGCCGATGCCGTCGTCCGCGATCTCGAGCGTGAAGTCGCGATCGTTTACCACGGTAACCGACACGCGGCTCGCCTCGGCGTGTTTGCGCACGTTCGACAGGGCCTCCTGCAGGATGAACAGAATCTGCAGCTGCGAATCGGGTGAGAGCGGCGCGCTGCGTGCCGGGCCGATGTCGAGCGTCGTCTCGATGCCTGTCTGGCGGCGAAAGCGCGCCACGGTGTCCTTGATCGCCGCCTGCAGGTCGCCACCCGTGAGGCGCGTGCGAAAGTTGCTGAGCAACTCGCGCACGTCTTTGTAGCTTTCGTCCAGACCGGTGTGCAGCAGTGGCAGGATCTCGTCCACTTCGGCGGTGTCGCCGCGCCGCACGGCGTCGTCGAGCATCTGCAACTGCAGATTCATGAAGTTCAGGCCCTGGGCCAGGCTGTCATGCAGGCCCTGCGCCATGAGCCCGCGCTCCTGTACCACGGCGAGCTGGCTGGCCTGCGCGCCAAGCCGCCGGTTTTCCAGTGCGACGCCGAGATGCTGCCCGAGCGTTTCGAGCAAGCGGCGCTCCGAGTCGGCCAACGTGCGTGGCGTGTCGAAGTGCAGCGAGTAAGAGCCGAACACGGTGGCGCCCGCTTCGATGCGAAAGACGGCCACGCTGGCAAAGCCCGCCTGCCGGCAGTCGGGGCCGCTGGCGGGCGGCGCGTAGCGGAAGTCGTGTACGACGCTGGCCTGAGGCATCAGGGTGGCCTGGCCGCAATGGCAGTCGTCCACGGGCATGCAGTGTTCTGCCGCGGCGAGGTCGGCGCCCAGTCCGATGGCGTGCATCAGATTGACCTGACCGTTGTCGGGGTCCAGGCTGCGCACGCTGGCGCCGGTCGCGCCGACCTGCTGCATCACGCGCCGCAGAAAGCCGTCGCACAGGGTCTCGACATCATTGGGCTGGTTCAGGAATGCCGCCACGTCGTAGAGCGTGCTGATGTCGCGATGCTGCGCGGCGAGTTGGCGCGTCTTCTCGTCGACGCGCTTCTCGAGATCGCTGTAGAGGTCTTGAATCTCGCCCGCCATGCGGTTGAAGCCGTGCGCCACGACGCCGAATTCATCGTTGGTTTCGATCGGCAGCCGCACGCTGAAGTCGCGCGACGCCATGCGCCGCAGGCCACTGTGCAGGCGCAGCAGCGGCGAGATGATCCACAGGTAGAGCAGGTAGACCATCGCCAGCGTGCCGGCGATGCTGATGGCGGCGAGCACCCCCTGCGACAGGCGCAGCAGGGTGGTCTTGCGTGCGTTGTCCTGTTCGATCATGCGCACGAGCGTATCGGCCTTGCTCACGAAGCCCTGCAGCGTGGCGAGATAGGGGTCGGCTTCGCGCGCACGGATCGCCTCGAACGCGGCCGGCCGCATGACGTCGTGCCAATAGTGCTCCACGTCGGCCCAATGGCGGCGGATGTCCGGATCGTTGGGGATGAAGATGGGCCGCGCCGGGTTGCCCCGGGCCAGCAGCGCAATGGTCTGGTCCATCAGCTCGACCCGGGCCGCCGGGTCGGCGGGCCGACCGTCCTGCGTGTGCACCAGCTCCAGGCCCACGCGGTTGGCGTGCATGCGCAGGCTGCCGGTGTCGTTGATTGCGGCCCCCGCGCCTTCGAGCTGCCACGACAGCCACAGCGTCCATCCCACCATCGCCAGCACGACCACGAGCGCGATGAGCGAGCTGGCCACGATGCGCGTGGAAAGGCGATGACGCGGCAAGGGCAGGGCGCGCGGTTCGGACTTGGAAAGCGGATTCATGAATATGCCGTCCCGCCCCGCGGGATGCGGAGCGCACGGGACTCAGGCAGGGCTCAGGCTTTCCAGTGTAGTCGCTGCGGCGCTGCGATCGTGACGCAACAGACCCAGCGAGGCGCAGACGAAGAGCGCGATGCGCGCCGGATCGCTCAACGGCAGCACGGGCAGGGTGGTGGGCAGCATGGTGTCGCTCGCCACGGCGATGAAGCCGGCGTCGTGCGGGTAGAGCGGCGGCAGGCCCAGCGCCGGCCGATGCACCTCGATGCGCGGAATGTCGGCGTTCTTGAAGCCCTCGACCAGCACCAGATCGACCGGCGCCAGCCGCGCCAGCTGGTCTTCCAGGGCGGGCTCGCCCTGGCCGCGCAGTTCATGCACCAGCGCGATGCGATAGGGCGAGGCGACCATCACCTCCTCGGCCCCCGCCGCGCGAAAGCGTGCGCTGTCCTTGCCGGCGGGCTCGATGGGGAAGTCGTGGTGGCTGTGCTTGATCACACTGGTGCGTATACCCCAGCCCTGCAGAAGCGGCAGCATGGCCTCGATCAAGGTGGTCTTGCCGCTGCCGGAGCGGCCGGCAATGCCCAGTACGTGTTGCATGGATGACTCCGAAATTCGGATGAAGGAAGCCGTGCGCAGGTCGCGGCGCGCTGGCCGCGCCTGCGCCAGGCCATCAGCGCGGCCGCACCAGCTGCCACGCGCGGCCCAGGTAAGTCACGGAAGCGAAGCCGCTCCAGACATGCACCAGGCGGGTGAACGGGAAGATCACGAACAGCGACAGGCCCATGAAGAGGTGCGCCTTGAACAGGAAGGGCGCCTCGGCCACGTGGCTGGCGGCGTCGCCGCGGAACGTGACGATGTGCTGGGCCCAGGTCATCAGGCTCACCATCATTTCGCCGTCCATGTGGCCCGCCGACACCACGATGGTCGACAGACCCAGGAGCAGCGTGACGAGCAGCCAGGCCAGCAGCAGCTTGTCGCCGAAGCGCGTGGTGCGTGCGATGCGAGGGTGCGTCAGGCGACGATGAATGAGGATCAGCAGGCCCGCCAGACACAGGACGCCCATGATGCCGCCGGCCACCATGGCCACGCCCTGCTTGAAGCTGTGGCTCACGCCCAGAAAGTCCCATACGGCCACCGGCGTCAGCAGGCCCACGAGGTGACCGAAGAAGAGCCCGAGGATGCCGACGTGGAACAGGATGCTGCCGAGCCGCAGCTGGCCGCGCTGCAGCATCTGCGAGCTGTCGCTCTTCCAGGTGTACTGCTCGCGCTCGAAGCGCACCAGGCTGCCCAGCAGGAACACGGTGAGGGCGATGTAGGGGTAGATGCCGAAAAGGAATTGGTTCAGGTTGCTCATTGCGTGCTCCCGTGCGTCAGCGGCGCGCCGCGCCGCGCGGATGGAACTGGATTGGGTGGACGCCGCCGCCCATGGCGTGCTGGCGCAGCAGCGGCTCGATGCCGTCGGGACCGGCGCCGAAGGTTTCCATGGCCTCGTCCATGTCGCGCACGGGCGGTTCGGTCTGCTCGCGCGGCGTGACGGTGGCGCGCTCGCGCAGCACCCCGAACACGACGGCGTAGGCGCTGCCGTCGCGCGCCAGCCGCGCGCCGATCGCGGCGAGCACATGGATGGCATCGTCGAGCAGCGACTGCGCCAGCGCGGGCTCGATCACGCCGAGAAACTCGAGAAACAGCGGCACGTGGTCGGGCAGCTCGGCCGCGGCCGGCTCATAGCCGTGCTGCTGGTAGGTTTGCAGCAGGTCGACCATGGCCTGGCCACGGTCGCGGCTTTCGCCGTGCACATGTTCGAACAGGTGCAGCGAATGCGAGCGATTGCGGTCGAACGTGGCGACGTAGTTTTCCTGCAGCTCGATCAGGCTGGCGCTGGCCAGGTAGTCGGTCAGCGGTGTCAGCATGTCGGCGGCCAGCGGCTCACCGGCGAGCGCGGCGGGAAACTCGGGCAGCGCGTCCAGCAAGTCCTGCTCGGGATAGCACAGCAGGGCGGAGAGAATGCGATAAAGGCTCATGATGCGGCTCCGGGATCAGGCAGTGGCTTTCTTGCGGGACTTGGGCATCTCGATGAAGATCTCGCTGCCCTGCGGCTTGCGCCCGAACAGCGTGCCCTCGGAGGTGCCGCCCGAGCAGCCGTTGCCGAACGTGAAGCCGCAGCTGCCCTTTTCGTTGAAGCTGTCTTCGGCCAGTTCCTTGTGGCTGGACGGCACGACGAAGCGATCCTCGTAATTGGCCAGCGCGAGGATGCGGTACATGTCCTGCACCAGCGCGTCGGTTAGGCCCACCTGTTCGAGCAACGCGGTGTCCTTGCGGCCGAACACGGTTTCCGAGCGCTTGTAGGCACGCATGGCGAGCATGCGTTCGAGCGCCTGGACGACGGGCTCTTCCTTGCCTGCGGTGAGCAGGTTGGCCAGGTAGCGAACCGGAATGCGCAGGCTCGACACATCGGGAATCATCGCGCTCTCGCCGAGCGTGCGCACCGGCATCTGGCCCGATTCGGCCGCGGTCTGGATCGGCGACAGCGGCGGGATGTACCAGACCATCGGCAGGGTGCGGTACTCGGGGTGCAGCGGGAACGCGACACGCCATTCCATCGCCATCTTGTAGACCGGCGAGTTGCGCGCGGCCTCCAGCCACGACTCGGGGATGCCCTGCTCACGCGCGGCGGCGATCACGTCGGGCGAGTTCGGGTCGAGAAAAATGTCGAGCTGCGACTGGTAGAGATCCTGTACATCCTCGACGGCCGCGGCCTGTTCGATGCGGTCGGCGTCGTACAGCATCACGCCCAGATAACGGATGCGGCCCACGCAGGTCTCCGAGCACACGGTGGGTTGGCCCGCCTCGATGCGCGGATAGCAGAACGTGCATTTCTCGGCCTTGCCGGTCTGCCAGTTGTAATAGATCTTCTTGTAGGGGCAGCCCGAGACGCACATGCGCCAGCCCCGGCACTTGTCCTGATCCACGAGCACGATCCCGTCTTCCTCGCGCTTGTAGACCGAGCCCGATGGGCAACTGGCCACACAGGCGGGGTTGAGACAGTGCTCGCACAGACGAGGCAGGTACATCATGAAGGTGTTCTCGAAGGTCGAGTACATCTCCTTCTGCACGCCATCGAAGAGCTGGTCGCGGCTGCGCGCGCTGAACTCGCCGCCGAGGTCGTCTTCCCAGTTGGGGCCCCACTCGATCTTGTCCATCTTCTTGCCGGTCAGGACGGAGACGGGGCGCGCGGTGGGCGGCGTCTGCGACAGCGGCGCGTTTTTCAGGTGCTCGTAGTCGTAGGTGAACGGCTCGTAGTAGTCGTCGATCTGCGGCAGGTTGGGGTTGGCGAAAATGTTGGCCAGGATGCGCAGCTTGCCACCCTGACGCGGTTCGAGCTTGCCGGCTTTGGTGCGCTTCCAGCCGCCCTGCCACTTCTCCTGGTTTTCCCATTCGCGCGGGTAGCCCACGCCGGGCTTGGTCTCGACGTTGTTGAACCAGGCGTACTCGACGCCGTCGCGGCTGGTCCAGACGTTCTTGCAGGTGACCGAGCAGGTGTGGCAACCGATGCATTTGTCGAGATTCAGCACCATGCCGATTTGTGCGCGTACTTTCATGATTGCTTCTCTTCCAGGGATTCGGTGGGCAGCGGGCCTTCGAGCCAGTCGACCTTGTTCATCTTGCGCAGGACCACGAACTCGTCGCGGTTGCTGCCCACGGTGCCGTAGTAGTTGAAGCCGTAAGCGAGCTGGGCATAGCCGCCGATCATGTGCGTGGGCTTGAGCACCGTGCGCGTGACGGAGTTGTGAATGCCGCCGCGCTTGCCGCTAACTTCCGCGCCCGGCACGTTCACGATCTTTTCCTGGGCGTGGTACATCAGGCACATGCCCACCGGCACGCGCTGGCTGACGACGACGCGCGCGGTCAGGGTGCCGTTGACGTTGAAGACTTCGACCCAATCGTTGTCGACCAGGCCGGCTTCGCGGGCTTCGGCCTCGGACACCCATACGTGGGGGCCGCCGCGGCTCAGCGTGAGCATGCGCAGGTTGTCGGAGTAGGTGCTGTGGATGCCCCATTTCTGGTGCGGCGTGATCCAGTTCAGCACCAGCTCTTTCTGCCCATTCGGATGGCGGCCGAGCATCGGCGCCACCGACTTGGTGTCGATCGCGGGCTTGTAGACGCAGAAGCCTTCCCCGAAATCCAGCATCCAGCGATGGTCTTGATAGAACTGCTGGCGGCCGGTCAGCGTGCGCCACGGGATGAGCTCGTGCACGTTGGTATAGCCGGCGTTGTAGCTGACCTCTTCGCTCTCCAGCCCCGACCAGGTGGGCGCGGAGATGATCTTGCGCGGCTGCGCCTGCACATCGCGGAAGCGGATCTTGTCGTGCTCGCGGCCCACGGCCAGATGCGTGTGGTCGCGCCCGGTGATCTTGCCCAGCGCGTCCCAGGCCTTGACCGACACATGGCCATTGGTCTCGGGTGCGAAGGTGAGAATCATCTCGGCGCAGTCGATCGCGGTGTTCAGCCGCGGCCGGCCCTGGCTCACGCCGGCTTCGGCGACGTTGCCGTTGATGCCGCCGAGCTCGTGCACCTCGTGTTCGGTGTTCCAGTTGATGCCCTTGCCGCCATTGCCGAGCTTGTCGAGCAGCGGCCCCACCGACGTGAACTTGCGGTAGATGTCGCGGTAGTCGCGTTCGACGATGGTCATGGACGGCGCGGTCTTGCCGGGCAGCAGATCGCACTCGCCCTGTTTCCAGTCGCGCGGCTCGAAGGCCTGGCCCAGTTCACCCGGGGTGTCGTGCATCAGCGGGGTCAGCACCAGGTCGCGGCGGGTGCCGAGATAGGGGCCGCCGATGTCGCTGAAGCGTTTGGCCAGCAGCTTGTAGATCTCCCAATCCGTCTTGCTCTCCCACAGCGGCTGTACTGCTTCGCTCAAGGGATGAATGAACGGATGCATGTCGGAGGTGTTGAGGTCGTCCTTCTCGTACCAGGTCGCGGTGGGCAGCACGATATCGCCGTAAAGGCAGGTGGTGCTCATGCGGAAGTCGAGCACGGTCAGTAGGTCGAGCTTGCCTTCGGCCGCGTCTTCGCGATAGTTGACCTCGGCCGGGCGGATGGCGTCGGTCTCGTCGCCCAGCACCGCGCTTTGCGTGCCCAGCAGATACTTGAGGAAGTACTCGTGGCCTTTGCCGCTGGAACCGAGAATGTTGGAGCGCCACACGAACATGTTGCGCGGGAAGTTGGCCGGATCGTCGGGGTCTTCGCACGACATGCGCAGCGCGCCCGATTTGAGCTGTTCGACGGCGTGTGCGATGGGGTCGCGGCCTTCGGCCTCGGCCTGCGCCACCACATCCAGCGGATTGGTGCGCAGTTGCGGTGCCGAGGGCAGCCAGCCCATGCGTTCGGCACGGGCGTTCAGGTCGATCATGCTGAGGCCGTCGTAGCGCTCGCGCTGCGCCGTGGGGCCGAGCACCTCACCGACGCTGACCTTCTCGTGGCGCCACTGGCTCGTGTGCGCGTAGAAGAACGAGGTGCCGTTCATCTGCCGCGGCGGCCGCGACCAGTCGGCGCCGAAGGCGAGCGGCGCCCAGCCGAATTGCGGGCGCAGCTTCTCCTGGCCCACATAGTGCGCCCAACCGCCGCCGCTCTTGCCGATGCAGCCGCACATCATCAGCATGTTGATGATGCCGCGATAGGTCATGTCCATGTGATACCAGTGATTCAGGCCGGCGCCGATGATGACCATCGACTTGCCTTCGGTATCGTGGGCGTTCTGGGCAAACTCGCGCGCCACCTGGATCACCTGCGCACGGGGCACCGAGGTGTGCTTTTCCTGCCAGGCGGGCGTGTAGGGCACGTCGTCGTCGTAGCTGGTGGCGACATTGCCGCCGCCCAGGCCGCGATCGACACCGTAGTTGGCCATCTGCAGATCGTGCACGGTGGCGACGCGGGCGAGGCTGCCGTCGGCCAGGCGCAGATGACGCACCGGCACGTTGCGGACCAGCATTTCGTCGTGCTCCGCGCCGAAGTAGGGGAAGCCCACGCCCACGACTTCGTCGGCCTGTTCGAGCAGGCTCAGCTCGGGTTCGATCTCGCGGCCGCTGCCGCCGTCGCGGGATTCGAGGTTCCAGCGGCCCACGCGGGCGCCGTCGTCCGCGCCCGCTTCGCCCCAGCGAAAACCGATGCTGCCATTGGGCGCGGCCAGCGTGCCGGTGCTGGCGTCGAACACGAGGGTTTTCCAGTCGGGGTTGTTCTGTCCGCCGAGCGTGTCGTCGAGTTGCGAGGCGCGCAGGAAGTGATCGGGCAGGTAGCGCTCGCCGTCATGACGCAGCAGCACCAGCATCGGCATGTCGGTGTAGCGCCGCACGTAATCGCGGAAGTAGGGCGAAGGCTTTTCGAGGTGGAATTCCTTCAGGATCACGTGGCCCATGGCCATCGCCATCGCGGCGTCCGTGCCCTGGCGCGGTGCCAGCCAGATGTCGCCGAACTTCACCATCTCGCCGAAGTCGCTCGAGACGGCCACGGTCTTGGTGCCCTTGTAGCGAACCTCGGTGTAGAAGTGCGCGTCGGGCGTGCGCGTCTGCGGCACGTTCGAGCCCCACACCATCAGGTAGGTCGAGTTGTACCAGTCGGCCGATTCCGGCACGTCGGTCTGTTCGCCCCAGATCTGCGGGCTGGCGGGCGGCAGGTCGCAATACCAGTCGTAGAAGCTCAGACAGGTACCGCCCAACAGGCTCAGGTAGCGGGCGCCGGCGGCGTAGCTCACCATGGACATGGCCGGGATCGGCGAGAAGCCGATCAGGCGGTCGGGGCCGAACTTCTTGATGGTGTAGGCGTTGGCCGCGGCGATGATCTCGCTGGCGGTGTCCCAGTCGGCGCGCACGAAGCCGCCCAACCCGCGCACCGACTTGTAGCGACGCGCCCGCTCGGGATCCTGGCTGATCCATTCCCAGGCGTCGATGGGGTCGCGGGTCTTGCGTGCCTCGCGCCACATCTCCATGAGGCGGCCGCGGATCATCGGATACTTCACGCGCTGGGCGGAATAGACGTACCAGCTGTACGAGGCCCCGCGCGGGCAGCCGCGCGGCTCGTGGTTGGGCAGATCCGGACGGGTGCGGGGGTAATCGGTCTGCTGCGTTTCCCAGGTGATCAGGCCGTTCTTTACGTAGACCTTCCAGGAACACGAGCCCGTGCAGTTCACGCCGTGCGTGGAGCGCACGATCTTGTCATGCTGCCAGCGGGCGCGATAGGCGTTCTCCCAGCGGCGATCTTCCGCCACCGTGGCGCCATGGCCTTCGGAGAACGTGGACTGGGTCTTGGACAAAAACTTAAGACGGTCGAGGAAGTGACTCATCGTGCATCTCCAAAGGCGCCGGCACTGCGGCGCGTACTGCGATTCGTGGGGTGGGCGGAGTGGCTCATGGCTCGGCCTCAGCAGGGCATGGCCGCGCGGCGGCGCGCGTAGTTCCACCAGGTGACCAGCAGGCAGCTCACGTAAAAGCCGATGAAGCAATACAGGGCGGCGTGCACGCTGCCGGTGAGCTCCAGCGAGGTGCCGAAGCTGCGCGGGATGAAGAAGCCGCCGTAGGCACCGATCGCACCGGCGAAGCCAAGCACCGCGGCCGATTCGGTGGCGGCTTCGGCGGCGGCGCGCTTTTCGGCCTCCTGGCCCTTGCCGGCGGCGGCCTGCGCGCGCTCGGTCTGGAAGATCACCGGAATCATGCGGAAGATCGAGCCGCAGCCCAGGCCGCTCAGCGCGAACAGCACCACGAAGCTGGCGAGAAAGCCGGCAAAGGTGTCGTCGGCGGGGCCGTTGGGAATGAACTGCAGCAACACGCCCACCGTGACGATCATCGCCGCGAAGGTGGCGAGCGTGACGCGCGCGCCGCCCACCTTGTCGGCCACCCAGCCACCGAGCGTGCGTGTCAGCGAGCCGACCAGCGGACCGAGAAACGCATAGGTCATCGGGTCGACCTGCGGAAACAGGCCCTTGGTGAGCAGCGCGAAGCCCGCCGAGAAGCCGATGAAGGAGCCGAAGGCGCCGACATACAGCCAGCACACCAGCCAGTTGTGCTTGCGGCGAAAGATCACGGCCTGATCGGCGAACGAGGCGCGCGCGCTGGCGATGTCGTTCATGCCGAACCACGCGGCCAGCGACGTGGCCACGATCGGGAACACCCAGATGAAGCCGGCGTTCTGCAGCCAGAGCGGTTGCGCGTCGGCGGTGACCTGCGGCGAGCCCGAGCCCATCAGGCTGAAGGTGATCACGACCGGCACCACGAACTGCACCAGGGACACGCCGAGATTGCCGATGCCGGCGTTCAGTCCCGTGGCCAGGCCCTTGCGCGACTTCGGGAAGAAGAAGCTGATGTTGGCCATGCTGGAGCTGAAGTTGGCACCGCCCAGGCCGCACAGCAGCGCCAGGATGAGCAGCGTGGGAAACGAGGTGGTCGGGTCACGCAGCGCGAAGCCCATGCCCAGCGCGGGAATCAGCAGCGACGCGGTGGAGAGTGCCGTCCACTTGCGGCCGCCGAAGATCGGGACCAGGAACGAGTAGAAGATCCGCAGCGTGGCGCCCGAGAGCGCGGGCACGGCGGTGAGCCAGAACATCTGGTTCTCCGACAGCCGGAACCCGGCGCGGTCGAGGTTGACCACGACCACGCTCCACAGCATCCAGATGCTGAATGCGAGCACCAGCGCGGGGATCGAAATCCACAGGTTGCGGTTGGCCACGCGCGCGCCGGTCTGCTTCCAGAAGCCTGGGTTTTCGGGTTCCCAGTGATGTAGCACTTGAGTCGACATGATGTTCCGTAAAGGGAAGGATCTTGTCGCCAGACTAGGGATCGCGCGCCTGGGGGGCCATCCGCTGCCAGGGCAAAACCCATCGGCTGAAGTGACTAGTCACCGGCTTCTTTGCGGCGGGTTTGCGCAAGATCAAGCTTCCGGCCGGTCTGTCGATGGGCCGAGGAACATGTACTTAGAATGAATATTCATTCCTTCCCCCTTCAGCTCAGGCGCCGCAACGCGGTGAAGCGCATGCAAGTTCTTCTTCCGATACGTGAAGCCACCCCGCCCGGCGCGCCGTCCAGGCCGAGCTGGCGCGCTTTTACCGAAATGGGTTTTCGGCCGCTATACCTGCTGGGCTGCGCGTGGGCCCTGGTGTCGGTGTTGCTCTGGATTCATGCGCCCGGACTGCTGCGCGGCGATCTGGGTGGGGTCTTCTGGCATGGCCACGAAATGCTGTGGGCCTTCGTGGGCACGATCGCCGTGGGCTTTCTGCTGACGGCGGGCGGCAACTGGACGGGCCACAACCCGTTGCGCGGCAATGCGCTCGCCGCGTTGTGCGCACTGTGGCTGGTGGCGCGCGTGTGGTATCTGGTGCCGGGCCGGCCCGCCTTCTGGGTGGCGACCGCCGCCGATCTGGCGTTCTTCCTGTGGGCCGCCGCCGCGTTGGGCCGTTCGGTCTGGCGCTCGCGCAACAAGCGCAACTACGGCGTGCCCTTGATGCTGCTGGCGCTCGCGCTCACGCATCTGGTGTACGCGCTAGGCGTGGTGCGTGGCGACTACCCCGGTCTCATGCGGGGGCTCAATGCCGGGCTGCTGAGCATGGCGGTCCTCACGCTGCTCATCGCGCGGCGCATCATTCCGTTCTTCGCGGGCCGCGCGGTGGCGGGCCTCACGATCCCGCCCCACACGCGCAGTGGTCATCTGCAGATCGCGGCGGGGGTGATCGCGATCGCGATGTTGCTGGCGGGCATGAACACCCTGGCCGCGCTGGCCCTGGCGGCGAGTGGCGCGATCGCGATCGTGCAGTGGGTGGCATGGAAGCCGTGGGCGGTGCGGCGTGTGCCGCTGCTGTGGATTCTGTATGCCGGCTATCTCGGGCTGGGCGTGGGCCTGCTGGTGGGTGCGGCCCATCTGGCGGGCGCCGTGGCGTGGGGTGCGTGGCATGTGCACACCATCGGCGTGGCCGGCTTCTCGGTGCTCATCATCGGCATGGTGACGCGCACCGCGCTGGGTCACCTGGGCCGGCCTTTGCGCACCGACAAGAGCATGGTCGTGAGCTACGTCTTGATGCTGATGGCGGCGCTGCTGCGGCTGGCGGCGCTGTGGCCGCAGGCGCCCGCCGTACCGCTGCTGCACGCGTCGGCAACGGCGTGGGTGCTGGCGCTCGGCCTGTATCTGTGGCGCTTCACGCCGTGGATGATCCGGCCCAGAGCTTGAATCGCGCGGGACAGCCCGCCGGCGGGCCGGGCATCTCGCAATGCCCGGCGGCCAGATAGCCCTTACTGCTTCGCCATCAACCCCAGGTGCTCGATGAGCGTCTTTTCCTTGGCGAACGTGGATTCGGCCCAGGCCTTGTAGTCGGCGCTGTTGCGATACGCCGGCTGCTGGTTGAGCTGCTGCATCACGTCCATGCTGGGCTTGCTGTAGAGCGCTTCCTTGAACGCATCATGCAGCTTGGCGACGACCTTCGGGTCCATGCCCTTGGGGCCGGCCAGGCCGTAGGGCGAGACCGACACGACCTTGTAGCCCAGCTCCTGGGCGGTGGGCACATCGGGCCAGCGGGTGGTGCGCTTTTCCCCGAAGGTCACGAGCAGCCGCATCTTGCCCGAGTCCACGAACGTGTCCCAGCCGGTGGCGTCGCTCTGCGCCATCACGTGGCCGCCCAGCAGCGCCTGCTGCATGTCGGCATTGCCCTTGAACGGCACGTGGTTGAGCTTCACGTCGGCGTTGATGGCAAGCTCTTCGATGAGCAGGTGCGGCGACGAGCCCACGCCGGTCGAGCCATAGTCGATCTTGCCCGGCGCCTTGCGGGCCGCTTCGATGTACTCGTTGAACGTCTTGTACGGCGAGTCGGAGCGCACCGTGAAGCCGAAGGTGTAGCCCGAGAGGCCGGTGATGAACGTGAAGTCGTTGATGGGATGCCAGCTCGTCTTCTGCATATACGGCATGCGCAGCATGCCGAGTGTGTAGAGCGCGATCGTGTAGCCGTCGGGCTTGGCGGTCATGGCCATCGTGGCCGTGCCGAGCGTGCCGCCCGCACCGGGGCGGTTCTCGACCACGACGGGCTGGCCCAGGACCTTGCCGGCTTCCTGCGCCACGATGCGCAGGTGGCGGTCGGTGGAGCCGCCGGCCGGGAAGGGCACGATCAGCGTGACAGGCTTCTCGGGGAAGTTGGTTTGCGCGGCGGCCGTGCCGGTGAAGGCGATGGCGCCGGCGGTGCTGGCGAGCAGTGCGGCGAGGCACTGCCGTCGGGTAAAGGTGATGGCCATGGTGGAGTCTCCTGATCGTTGTGTTTTTGTATCTTTCCGGGCGTGGCGTGGCGGTTGTCCCGCTACTCGCGCAGATCGACCTTGAGCGGCAGGCGGGCGAGCGCCTGCCGCAGGTGCTGCCAGTGTTCCGGCGTGGCACGCCGGCCTTGCACGGCGATGTCCGGTTGGGCATCGGCCAGTACTTCGAAAGGGGCAGCGCCCTGTGTGCGGGCGATGCCATCGATGACGTCCTGGACCGCTCGCACCGCCGCGAGTCGGCGCAGGTCCGGCTTGAATATCTTGCCCACGTTGGTCATGGGCATCTGGTCGAGGATGGTGACGCGACGCGGCCGCGCGGGCGCCTCGTCGACGTGCCGCGCGGCGTGCGCGCACAACTCCTCCTCGGTCACGGTCGCGCCTTCGACCAGGGTGACGAACGCTACCGGCAGTTCGCCCGCATACGCGTCGGGCGCGCCCACGGCGGCGGCGATGCGCACGTCGGGGTGGCGGCCCAGGGCATCCTCGATCACCTTGGGATCGATGTTGTGACCGGCGCGGATGATGAGGTCTTTGGCGCGCCCCTGCAGATGCAGCCGGCCGAGCTCATCCACAAAGCCGACATCGCCACTGATGAGCCAGCCGTCGGCGGCGAAGGCCTGCGCGGTGTCTTCCGGGTCGACGAAGCCCGGGATCACGTTCGGCGCCTTGAACAGCACCATGCCGGGCTGGCCGGGCGCCATGTCGTGCGCCGGCAGGCCCGGGGCCACATCCAGCGCCACGATGCGAACCTGCACATGGGGCAGCGGAAAGCCGACGCAGTTCACCGGCGCATGCACGCCGGGCGGCGTGATGGACGAAATGCCGGCCATCTCCGTCATGCCCAGACTTTCGTTCACACGCAGCCCGAACTGGCGCTCGAAGCGCGCCGCGAGCTCGGCAGGCAGGGGCGCGGCGCCGGTGCGGCAATACTGCAGCGAGGAGATGTCCGCGCCGTCGAGCGGCACGTCGGTCAGCGCCGCGAGTACGGTGGGCACGCCCAGCAGCGAGGTGGCGCGATAGCGCTCCACCAGCTTCCAGTAGTTGCGCACCACCTCCCGATTGCGCAGCAGTTGCGTGGTCGGGATCACGGTTTCGGCGCCGGCCGACAGCCCCGCCAGCGAAGCGGGCAACACACCCGCGACGTGAAACAGCGGGTAGCCATTGATCATCACGTCGCCGGGCTTGGCGTTCTGCGCCTGCACCGCGGCCCAGGCCGTGAAGACCTGATTGCCGTGGGTGTGGATCGCGAGCTTGGGCGAGCCGGTCGTGCCCCCCGTGTGGAAGTAGGCCGCCACGTCGCTGGCGCGGATGCGGCGCCCGCTGACGAGCCTGTCATCGGGCTGGCGCGCGCGGGCACTGTCGAAATCGTAGGCGCCGGGCGGCAGGTCCGGACGGTCGGCAGGCGCTTCGTCCAGCGGCGCCACGCGCAGCAGCGTCTGCAGGCTGGGCACCAGCGCGCGCAGCGCCAGGGCTTTGGTCCAGGACTCGCACTCGGCGTTCGCGCCGTAGGCGATCAGCACGCGCGCACGGACCTTGTTCATCAGCGCCGCCAGTTTGTCGGGCGCCTGCAGCGGATTGAGCGGTTGCACGATGCCCGCGGCCTCGCCGCCCCAAAGCGCGAGATGATACTCGAGGCAGCCGGGCAGCAGGATGGCCACGGTGTCGGTCGGGCCGACACCGAGCTCGTGCAGCAGGTTGGCCGTCTGGTGTATGCGCGCGAGAAGCTCACGATACGTCCATCGCACGGGCTCGTCGGCCGGGTCGGCGGTGCGCAGGAACGTGAGTGCGGGGCTGTCGCCGAACGCGGCGGCCGCATTGCGAAAGATCTCGTAGGTGCTCTGCGCGGTCAGGCTCTCGGAGAGCGGTGTCGCTTCGATGCGGCGGATATCCTCGATCGATCGGACCGGAAAGGGCGCGCGGAAGGGCTGCCCCGGCGCGCCCAGCACCTCGGTGTCGGCGGGGCGGGAGGCGACGTTCATGCGCTCGCCTCCGCTTCCTGCCCGAGCGCGATGTAGCGGCGCAGATGATGGTCTTCGTCGCCGAGCTGGTGGTCGATCATGACGAGCCGTTTGGCGTGATGCGCCAGCGGCAGTTCCCATGTCATGCCTATGCCGCCATGCAGCTGGATGCTCTCTTCGGCCACGCGTGTGCCGACCCGGCCGATCGTGACCTTGGCGGCCGAGAGGGCGCGTTCGCGCGCGGCGCGCTCGGGCTTGTCGAGCGCCGCGGCGGCGTTGATCACCGCGGAGCGGGCCTGCTCGATCTCGATCAGCAGATCGGCCATGCGGTGCTGCAGGGCCTGGAAGCTGCCCAGGGGCGCGCCGAACTGGCGGCGCGTGCCGAGATACTCGAGCGTGGCCTCGCGGGCGGCGTCCATCGCGCCCAGCGCCTCGGCGCACAGCGCAAGCACGCCCCGGCCCGCGGCGTGTTCGATGAGCGCGGCGCCCTCCGACGGTGCGCCGACGGCATGATCGGCCGGCACGCGTACGCCCGACAAGGTGATTTCCGCGGCGCGGCCGCCGTCGATGAGGGGATAGCCCTGGCGGGCCACGCCCGCCGCGTCGGCGGGCACGAGGAACAGGCCGATGTCGGCCTCCGACACGCGCGCCGACACCAGCAGCCAGGACACCTGGTCACCCAGCGTGACGACGGCCTTGGCGCCGTCCAGCACCCAGTGATCGCCATCGCGCCGCGCGGTGGTCTCGACCTCGTCGAGCGCGTAGCCGTTGCCCGGCTCGGCGTGCGCCCATGCCACCGTCGCGCTGCCTTCGATCAGCGCAGCGAGCCGCTCGCGCTGCGCGGACGTGCCTGCGCGGGCGAGCACGCTGCCGACCATCAGCGTATCGAGGAAGGGCTCGAGCACCAGGCCGCGGCCCAGGGCTTCGAACACCACAATGATGTCGAAGCCGGCGCCGCCCAGGCCGCCATCTGCCTCGGTGAACAGGGCGCCGATGGCCCCGAGTTCGGCGTAACGCTGCCACATGGCCTGGCTCCAGCCGGCCTCGGAGCGCGCGATGGCGTCGCGGGCCGGGAAGTCGTATTGCTCGGAGACAAAGCGGCGCAGCATGTCGGCGAGCATGCGGCGGTCTTCGGTATGTTCAAAATTCATGGCACGGCGTCCTACAGGCCGAGCATCATCTTGGTGATGATGTTCTTCTGGATTTCGTTGGAGCCGCCGAAGATCGACAGCTTGCGATTGTTGAAGTACTGCGCGGCGGCGCTGTCGGCGCCGTCCGGGCCGATCCGCGGCCCCTCGTATCCGGCCTCCAGCGCCTCGGGAATGTAGGGCCTTGCATACGGGCCCATGGCGCGGCGCTGCAGCGCGTTGATCTCCTGGCGGATCTCGGTGCCGCGGATCTTCAGCATCGAACTCTCCGCGCCCGGCACGCCGCCGTTGGCGGCCGCCGCGATGACGCGCAGATTCGTGGTGCGCATGTTCTCGAGCTCGATCTCCACGCGCGCGATGCGGGCGGCGAAATCGGGATCGTCGGCCAGCGGCTTGCCGTGACGGCGTTCGCGCCTTGCCACGGCCTTCAGGCGCGCGAGCGCGGCGGTCGACTGGCCGACGCCGGCGATGTTGGTGCGCTCGTAGGTCAGCAGATACTTGGCGCAGGTCCAGCCGCGGTTTTCGCCACCCACCAGATTCTCGACGGGCACGCGCACATCCGAGAAAAACACCTCGTTGACCTCATGCTCGCCATCGAGGGTGATGATGGGCCGCACCTCGATGCCGGGGCTGTTCATGTCGATCAGCAGAAAGCTGATGCCCTCTTGCTGGCGGCCTTCGTTGGAGGTGCGCACGAGGCAGAAGATCATGTTGGCGTACTGGCCCAGCGTGGTCCAGGTCTTCTGGCCGTTGACGATGTAGCTGTCGCCGTCGCGCACGGCCGAGGTCTTGAGCGAGGCGAGGTCAGAGCCCGCGCCCGGCTCGGAGTAGCCCTGGCACCACCAGTCGTCGCCGTTGAGAATGCGCGGCAGCCAATAGCGCTTCTGGGCTTCGTCGCCATACTTGATCAGTACCGGTCCCAGCATGCTGAGACCGAACGGCACGATGCGCGGCGCGCCCGCGAGAGCGCATTCATTCTCGAAGATGAATTTCTGCACGGTGGTCCAGCCGGTGCCGCCATGCTCCACTGGCCAATGGCTCGCGAGCCAGCCGCGGGCGTTCAGAATGGCGTGCCACTCGACCATGTCTTCGCGTGTCAGGTGCTTGCCGCCATGCACCTTCTCGGACAGCCGTGCCGGCAGATGCTCGCGCAGAAAGCTGCGCACGCTGTCGCGGAAGGCGCGTTCCTCGGGGGTGAATTCCAGATCCATCTCGTTCCTTCAGTAAATGTCGAACAGGCCGGCCGCGCCCATGCCGCCGCCCACGCACATCGTCACGACGGCGCGGCGCGCGCCACGGCGGCGGCCTTCGAGCAGGGCGTGGCCCACGAGGCGCGCGCCGGTCACCCCGAATGGATGGCCCAGCGCGATCGCGCCGCCGTTCACGTTCAGGCGTTCCATCGGGATGCCGAGCTTGCGCTGGCAGTAAAGCGCCTGCGAGGCGAACGCCTCATTGAGTTCCCACAGATCGATGTCGTCGACGGTGAGACCGTGGCGCGCCAGCAGGCGCGGCACGGCGTAGACCGGGCCGATGCCCATTTCGTCGGGCTCGCAGCCCGCGACCGCGAAGCCGCGGAACGCGCCCAGCGCCTGTAGCCCCGCGCGCTCGGCCTCGCCGGCTTCCATCAGCACGAGCGCCGCGGCGCCGTCGGAAAGTTGCGAGGCGTTGCCGGCGGTGATGCTGTTGCCGGCGCCACGCACGGGCTCGAGCTTGGCCAGCGACTCATAGCGCGTGCCGGGCCGGTTGCAGGTGTCGGCGTCGACGGTGACCTCGCGCTCTTCGGTGGCGCCGGTCGCCTTGTCGGTGACGCGCATGCGCGTCGTCACCGCGATGATTTCTTCCGCGTAGCGGCCCGCGGCCTGGGCGGCTTCGGTACGGTCCTGGCTCTGCGCGGCGAACCTGTCCTGATCTTCGCGGCTGATGCCGTAGCGCGCAGCCACGATGTCGGCCGTCTCGATCATGGGCAGGTACAGCTCGGGCTTGTGCGCGAGAATCCACGCGTCCATGCCGCTCTGGCCGTCGTCGCGCGTGCGGATCTGCGACACGCTCTCGACGCCGCCCGCGATCATGGCCGGGGCGCCGTCGACAATGATGCGCGAGGCGGCGGACGCCACAGCCTGCAGGCCCGAGGCGCAATAGCGATTGATGGTCGCGCCGCCCACGCTCACCGGGAGCTGCGCGCGGATCACGGCCTGGCGCGCCACGTTGCGGCCGGTCGTGCCTTCCGGATAGCCGCAGCCGATGAGCGCGTCTTCGATCAGGTCGGGGTCCACGCCGGCGCGGTCGACGGCCGCCCGTACCGCATGCGCGGCCAGGGTCGGGCCATCGATCAAGTTGAACTCACCGCGATGGGCCTTGGTGATGGGGGTGCGCGCGGTGGCGACGATGACGGCTTCACGCATGGGTTTTTCCGGTGGCAGACGAGTTGAGACTGGCAAAGTCCTGGCCGCGTTCGACCAGGGCGACGAGCAACGGCGCGGGGCGCCAGAAGTGCGGGTCGTCCTGCGCGAAGGCCTGGATATCGGCGAGCACGTTGGGCAGGCCCATCCGATCGGCGTGGAACAGCGGACCGCCAAGGTGTCGCGGAAAGCCATAGCCGCGCAGGAACACCACGTCGACATCGGACGGGCGCTGCGCGATGCCTTCGTCGAGCACGCGCGCGGCTTCGTTGATCATCGCGGCGAGGTAGCGCCGCATAATGTCCTCCTGCGTGAAGGCGCGCGGCGTGATGCCGGCGCGTTCGCGTTCGGCGTCGATGATCGCGAGCACTTCCGGATCGGGCGTGCCCTGGCGCGCCCCGTCCGCGTAGCGATAGAAGCCGCGCCCGGTTTTCTGGCCGAACCAGCCGCGTTCGCACAGGCGGTCGGGAATCTGCACGTAGCGCAACGCCGGGTCGCGCGTGGGTGCGCGACGCTTGCGCGTGGCCCAGCCGATATCGCCGCCGGCCAGGTCCGCCATCTGGTACGGTCCCATCGGGTACCCGAACTCGCGTACCGCGGCATCGATGTCGTAGGGCGATGCGCCGTCCTCGAGCATGAGGTCGGCCGCCTGGCGATAGACTGCGAGCACGCGGTTGCCGATGAACCCGTCGCATACGCCCGCCCGCACGGCCGTCTTGCCCAGGCGCTTGGCAAGCGCGAAGCCGGTCGCGATCGTGTCGGGCGCGGTGGCCTCACCCACGACCACCTCGACCAGCTTCATGATGTTGGCCGGTGAAAAGAAGTGCAGCCCCAGCACATCCTGCGGCCGGCCGGTGGCGGCCGCGATACGGTTCACGTCCAGATAGGAGGTGTTGGTGGCCAGCACGGCTCCCGGACGCGCCACGCGGTCGAGTTCACGGAACACCCCGCATTTCACGTCCATGTCTTCGAACACGGCTTCGATGATCAGATCGGCCTCGGCCAGCGCGTCGTAATGCGTGGCGCCGGTCAACCGGGCCATCCGCTCCGATTGCTGCGCCGCGCTCAGGCGCTGGCTCGCAACCAGTCTCGCGTAGACGTGCTCCACGCGTTCGCGACCGCGTGCGAGCGCCGCGTCGTCCTGTTCGAGCATGATGACGCGCAAGCCGGCATCGATCAGGCTGACGGCAATGCCGGCGCCCATGGTGCCGCCGCCGATCACGCCGCAGACCGAGACGGGGCGTGGCGAAGCGTCGCCGATCTCGGGCACGCGCGCCGCCTCGCGTTCGGCAAAGAACGCGTGCACGAGGCTGGCGCGTTGCGGACTGTCGACGCACTCCAGGAACAGCTTGCGTTCGAGGGCCTGTCCTTCGTCGAAGGGCAGATCGAGCGCCGCGCGCACCGCCTGCACGATGCGGGGCGGCGCGCTCAGGCCGCGGGCCTGCCGGGCATTGCGTGCCTCGGCGGCCTCCAGGGCCTCGAGGGCGGCGGCCCGGTCGGCCAGGCCGCGCGCGTGTCGGGTCGGGCGCAGCGGCAGGCCGAGCGCGAGACGCGCTTCGATCCATGCGACGGCCGCGGCTTCGAGCGGCTCGTCGGTCAGCACCGCGTCGATCAGGCCGGCGTCGAGCGCGCGGGTCGCGGTGATCGGTTGGCCGCTCAGCATCAGGTCGAGGGCAGGGGCCGCGCCCATCAGGCGCGGCGCGCGCTGCGTGCCGCCGGCGCCCGGCAGCAGACCGAGCGTGACTTCAGGCAGGCCCAGGCGGGTGCCGGTGGCGGCCACGCGGTAGTGCGCGGCCAGCGCCAGTTCCAGCCCGCCGCCCAGCGCGTGGCCGTGCAGTGCCGCGATCACCGGCTTGGCGCTCGCTTCGATGTGATTGCAGACCTCGGGCAACGAAGGGGATAGTGGCGGCTTGCCGAACTCGCGGATATCGGCGCCAGCGCTGAACTGGCGGCCGCTGCCCAGGAGCAGGATGGCGCGCACGGCGTCATCGTTTTGCGCGGCGGTGATCGCGTCGTGCAGCGCGCGGCGCACGGGCGCGCTCAGCGCATTCACGGGTGGATAGTCGAGCGTGAGAACGAGCAGGGTGTCCAACCGGCGCGCCTGTACGGCGCCGGTGGCGTGGGTGTCTGCCATCGGGCAATGTCTCCTTGCGCGCTGCCTGCGGTCTGGGCCGGGAAACGCGTCGATGATGTTGTGCTTTTATTCTTTCTCAGCAAATCTTTCTTGACAATGGCATCGGTCATTGACATCGCGTCAAAGAAGATTTGACAATGCAGGCGATTGACCCCGATCGCCACGAGAGAGACAAGGCTTGGACACCAAATCCCTGACCCTGCTGGTCGAGATCCTCGACGCGGGCAACCTGAGCGAAGCGGCGCGCCGCCTCAAAATGACGCGCGCCAACGTGAGCTATCACCTCACGCAGCTCGAGCGCTCGGTGGGCATGCAACTGGTGCGGCGAACCACGCGGCATGTCGAGCCCACCGAGGTCGGCCTCAAGCTCTATCAGCACGGACGTGCCATCCGCGAAGAGCTGGTGGCCGCACGCGAGTCGATCGATACGCTGGGCAAGACGCCGCAGGGCCGCGTGCGCCTGAGCGTGCCGAGCGGCTACGGGCAGTTCGTGATGCAGCCGTGGTTGCTGGCGTTCAAGCAGCAGTACCCGGATATCGTGCTCGACGTGCTGTTCGATAACAGCGTCGAAGACCTGCTGCGCAACGAGGTCGATATCGCCGTGCGCATCATGTCCGAGCCGCCGCAGAATCTCGTGGCGCGCGAACTTGGGCAGGTGGGCTACGTGGCCTGTGCCTCGCCCGAGTACGTGGCCCGGGCGGGCGTGCCGCAGGAGCCCGCGGCGCTGTCGCACCTGCCGGTGATCTGCGCAGCGGTGATCGGGCGGCCACTGCGCCTGTCGGCCTATCGGGGCGGCACGCGCGAGCACGTCATCCTCGAGCCCACGCTGGTCTCGCGCAATTATCCTTTCCAGCGCGCAGCGGTGCAGGCTGGCATCGGTATCGGCGTGGTGCCCGATTACGTGGTCCACGAAGACATCGCACGGGGCGATCTGGTCCAGCTCCTGCCGCAGTGGCGGCTCAGCATTTACGGGCGGGGCATGTACATGCTGTACATGCCCAACCGGCACCATCCCCGCGCGATCGCCATGATGATCGAGTACATCCTGGCGCGTGCCCAGGAGGCGCACGAGGGGCGGCCCGGCTTGCTCGCGCCGGCCGCGCGAGCCGCGATATAGTCGTTGCACGGAGCGCGCCGCCTGGCGCGCCATGCTGGAGGGCAAGGCCATGACGACCGTGCGTTTGCTGAGCGACGATGAAGTGCGCAGGATTCCCGAAGCCTGGGCGGTGTTCGAAGACATCCGTGCCACGCGCAAATCGGATTTCGTTAACAACTTCTGGCGCGCACTGGCCAATGATCCGCCCGCGCTGGCGCGCACCTGGGCGCAGCTCAAGGTGGTGATGATGAGCGAGGGCGAGCTCTCGCCGCTGGTGCGCGAGATGATCTACATCGCGGTGTCCACGGCGAACGGCTGCTCGTACTGCATTCATTCGCACACCGCCGCCGCCAAAGCCAAAGGCATGACCGATCGGGCGCATGCCGAGCTGCTGGCGGTGATCGGCATGGCCGCGCAGACCAATGCGCTCGTCACCGCGATGCAGGTGCCGGTGGACGAGGCGTTCCAGGTGAAGTGAAGGGCCGACCGCCGCCGGCGCGGCCGGTTGCGCGGCGGCGCCACACGTAAAAAAGCCCGCGCGATCGCTCGCGCGGGCTTGTTGCCGGATGCCGCGCGGCGCGGCAGCGGCGGTTACTTCAGCTCGCTGACGGCGCGCGCGATGCGCTCCATCGCGGTGCGCAGCTGTGCCTCGGACGTGGCATAGCTGATGCGGAAGTACGGCGCCAGGCCAAAGATGCTGCCCGGCACCACGGCCACGTCGTGGTCGTTGAGCAGGTAGGCGCAGAAGTCCGCGTCGGTCTCGAGCTTCTGGCCCTTGGGGGTCGTCTTGCCCAGCACGCCCTCGCAGTTGGCGTAGGTATAGAACGCGCCTTCGGGACGGCGGCAACGAATGCCGGGGATCTCGTTGAGCGCGTCCACCACCAGGTCGCGGCGCTTGCGGAACGACTCGCGGCGCTCGGCCAGGACCTCTTGCGGACCATTGAGCGCTTCGATCGCGGCAGCCTGCGTGACCGAGCACGGGTTGGACGTGCTCTGGCTCTGCACCACGGCCATGGCCGCGATGAGTTCCTTGGGGCCGCCGGCGTAGCCGAGGCGCCAGCCCGTCATGGCGTAGGCCTTGGACAGACCATTCACGGTCAGCGTGCGATCCGCCAGACGCGGCTCCACTTGCACCATGGTCTTGAAGGCGAAGCCGTCATAGATCAGGTGTTCGTAGATGTCGTCGGCCAGCAGCCACACGTGCGGGTGGCGCAGCAGCACTTCGGCGATGGCGCGCAGACGCGCTTCGTCGTAGGCCGCGCCCGACGGGTTCGACGGCGAGTTCAGCATCAGCCAGCGCGTGCGCGGGGTGATGGCGCGCTCGAGGTCGGCCGGGTCCAGCAGAAAGCCGTTTTCTTCGCGGGCATCCACCTGCACCGTGACGCCGCCGGCGATGGTGATCATGTCGGCGTAGGACGTCCAGTAGGGCGTGACCACGATGACTTCGTCGCCGTCGTCCAGCGTGGCGAGCAGGGCGTTGTGAATGACCTGTTTGGCGCCGGCGCTGGCCGTGACCTGATCCAGACCGAATTCCAGACCGTTTTCACGCTTGAACTTGTTCACGATCGCGGTCTTGAGCGCGAGGGTGCCGTCGAGCAGCGTGTATTTGGTCTCGCCCGCCGCGATCGCCCGGACCGCGGCTTCTTTGACGTTGTCCGGCGTGTCGAAGTCGGGTTCGCCGGCGCCGAGCACGATCACGTCCCGGCCTTCGCGCTTGAGCTGGGCCGCGCGCGCGCCGATGCGCAGGATTTCGGAGACTTCGATCTTGGCGATGCGTCGGGCGCGGCGCAGTACCGGTTTGCCCGAGGAGGTAGCAGAAGTAGACATGGCTTGCTTTGCTTCAGGTGAGGTCGGCTAGACGGCGGCCGTGACCATGATTTCAACGAGGATGTCGGGAGCGGCGAGTTCGATGGCGCCGCAGCACCGCGCCGGCGCCTGGCCGGGCACGATCCACGCATCATAGACGGCATTCATGCCGGCGAAATCTTCCATGCTCTTGAGCCAGATCGTCACGTTCAGCGCGCGCGATTTGTCGGTGCCCGACGCGGCCAGCATCTCGTCGACCTTGGCCAGCACCTGACGGGTCTGGCCGCCGATGTCCTGCGAACGGTCGTCGGCGGTGTGGCCCGCCAGATACACGGTGTTGTTGTGGATCACCGCGCGCGAGCGGCGGGCGTTCTGGTCGAGGCGGGTGATAGGCTGGCGATCGCTCATTGCTGGGCTCCCTGGCCGCTCACACGGCGTGCGTGGTTCAGTGCGGCCTGGATCAGGTTGTCGCTGGCTTCCGGCGTGCGGAAGGCCGAGTGGGCCGACAGCACGACGTTGTCGAGTTCGTACAGCGGGTGCTGGGCGGGCATGGGTTCGACTTCGAACACGTCCAGGCCGGCGGCGCCCAGCTTGCCGCTCTTGAGGGCGGCAATCATGGCGGCTTCGTCGACGATGGCGCCACGGGCGGTGTTCACCAGGATCGCGCCGTCGCGCATCTGTTGCAGGCGCTGGGCCGACAGCAGGCCGCGGGTTTCGTCGTTGAGCAGCAGGTGCACGGACACCACGTCGCTTTGCGCGAGCAGTTCGTCGAGGGTGACGAAGGTCACGCCAGCGTGGGTCTTGGGGCTGCGGTTCCAGGCCAGCACCTTCATGCCGGCGCCCTGCGCCAGGCGAGCCACTTCAGCGGCGATACCGCCGAAACCGACCAGGCCGATGGTCTTGCCGGTGAGTTGCACGGCGTCGGTGCGCAGCCAGTTGCCGGCGCGCATGCCGCGGTCCATCTTGGCGAAACCCTTGGCGGCGGTCCACATCAGCGAGAACGCGCACTCGGCCACTGCCGTGTCGCCGTAGCCCTTGATGATGTGCACTTCGATGCCGATCTCGGCCAGCTCTTCGGGGTTCATGTACGAACGCGCGCCCGTGCCGAGAAACACGACATGCTTGAGCGCCTTGCACTGGCGCGCGATGTCGGTGGGCAGGTGGGTGTGATCGATGATCGCGATCTCGGCGTCGCCCAGCTTGGCGGGGATCTGGTCCGGCGTGATGTCGGGCTGGCGATTGATCTCCAGCTTGGGATCATCGGCGCGGTGCAGGCGTTCGGCCACGGCGGACAGCGTGGGGTTGGCATCGAGGAAGACAGCTTTCATGGGGATCCTTGAGAGAGTCGAGGGGTGAGTGTCAGGCAGGGGGCAACAGGCTGGTTTCGGCCAGCCTGGCTTCTGCGTAATCGGCGAGCGCATTGCCCATGTAGATCTCGGCGTAGCCGCGCCGCGTGAGCTCGATCAGGTGATCGAGGTGATGATCGATGTGGCGCGCCATGAGGGCCTCGACGCGAGCGAGGTCGCGGGCGATCAGGGCGCGCACGATGTCGGGATGGTCGTTGTGCGTGAGCGAGCGGCGCGAACGCAGATCCATCCAGCGCGCGAACCGGATGCGCTCGTTGATGGACCGGATCGAGCGCTGAAACTCGGCATTGCCGGTGAGCGCGGCCATGCGCTCGTGAAATTCTTCGTCGCGCCACAGCAGACGGATCGCCTGGCCGTCGGTCTCGGGCTCATCGCGATGCAACTCGGCCAGCTCGAGCAGGGCGGCGAGTTCGTCGTCGGTGGCGCGCTTGCACACGGCGCGCACGATGCCGAGCTCGACCGTGGCGCGGTACTCGTAGAGCGCCAGGATCTGCTGGGCATCGAGCGTGCGCACCGTGTAGCCCCGGCTGGGCGTGGCCACCAGAAAGCCCTCGGCGGCGACGCGATTGAGCGCCTCGCGCACGGGCGTGCGCGACACGCCCAGGCGTCGCGCGAGCTCCACCTCGTTGATGCGCTCGCCCGGACGCAGGCGAAACGTGGTCGCCATGACCTTGATGCGGTCATAGATGTTGCTGGCGTGGGGCGCGGGCGCGGCGGTCATGGTGGTGCCGGGGATCCTGGCGGTGGCGGCCCGCAGCGGGGCGGGCGGCATCAAGTCTTTGATAAGTCGGCGTAATTCTGACGACACAGCTTGCCCTGGGGCAAGAAAAAACTGCTGTATCCGTTGCTGCATACAGATGATGATGCTTGGACTGTATGCAGTCAAGTGCTATCATTTTTTCACCCTTGCTCATTCCGAGACGCCCGCTATGACCTCTGCCAGTTCCGCTTCGCTTGCCGACCGCACCGGCGGCCAAATCCTCATCGATCAATTGCTCGCCCAGGGCGTGGAACGCGTGTCCTGCGTGCCCGGTGAGAGCTATCTCGCCGCGCTCGACGCGCTCTACGACAGCGGCGTCGAGGTAATCTCGTGCCGCAACGAAGGCGGCGCGGCCATCATGGCAGAGGCCTACGGCAAGCTGACCGGCCGTCCGGGCATCTGCTTCGTCACGCGCGGCCCCGGCGCCACCAACGCTAGCCATGGCGTGCACATTGCAATGCAGGACTCCACGCCGATGATTCTGTTCATCGGCCAGGTCGACCGCGCCATGAAAGAGCGCGAGGCGTTTCAGGAAATCGACTATCGCGGCATGTTCGGCGCCATCTCCAAGTGGACCGTCGAGATCGACAGCGCCGCCCGCGTGCCCGAAATCGTGGCGCGCGCCTTCCGCGTGGCGATGCAGGGCCGTCCGGGCCCGGTCGTGATCGCCTTGCCCGAGGACATGCTGGTCGAGGTGGCCAAGGTGGTCGATGCGCCGCGCGTCGAGCCCGCGCTCGCCTGGCCGGCGCCCGCCGATCTGCAGGCGCTGTCGGGTCTGCTGGCCAAGGCGCGCAAGCCCATCGCCGTGTTGGGCGGTTCGGGGTGGGACGAGCAGGCCTGCGCCGCGTTTGCCCGCTTTGCCGAGCGTGCGCAGCTGCCGGTGGCAACCTCGTTCCGTCGTGCCTCGCTGATCGACGCCGACCACCCGAATTACGCCGGCGATCTGGGCATCGGCCCGGACGCCAAGCTCAAGGCCCGCATCACCGAGGCCGACCTGATCCTGCTGGTGGGCGGCCGCCTGTCGGAGATGCCGTCGTCCTCGTACACGCTGCTCGACGTGCCGGTGCCGCAGCAAACCCTGGTGCATGTGCATCCGGGCGCCGAGGAACTGGGCCGGGTGTACCAGCCCGACCTGGCCATTCTTGCCTCGCCGCGCGGCTTCGCCGCCGCGCTCGAGCAGGTGCAGGTGCCGGCCTCGCCCGCGTGGGCCGGCAGCGCCGCCCAGGCCCACGAGGAATACCTGGCCTGGACCGACGTGCCGCGCAAGCTGCCCGGCGACTTCCAATATGGCGAGGTGGTGGCCTGGCTGCGTGACCGCCTGCCCGCCGATGCCGTGATCTGCAACGGCGCGGGCAACTACGCCGGCTGGCTGCACCGTCATCACCGCTTCCACCGCTACGGCACCCAGCTGGCACCCACCAGTGGCTCGATGGGCTACGGCGTGCCGGCGGCCGTGATGGCCAAGCGCCAACTGCCCGACCGCGCGGTGGTGGCCTTCGCGGGCGACGGCTGCTTCCTGATGAACGGCCAGGAGTTCGCCACGGCGGTGCAGTACAACGCGCCGATCATCGTCGTCGTGCTCGATAACGGCCAGTACGGCACCATCCGCATGCACCAGGAGCGCGACTACCCGGGGCGTGTGGTGGCGACGCAGCTGTCGAACCCGGACTTCGCCGCGATGGCGGTGGCGTTCGGCGGCCACGGCGAACGCGTCGAAACCACCGAGCAGTTCGCGCCCGCCTTCGAGCGTGCGCTGGCCAGCGGCAAGCCGGCCATCCTGCACTGCACGCTGGATCCCCGCGCCCAATCGCACGCCCGCGACTTCACGCCCAAGGGCTGAGCCGTAAGGGGGCTGGCCGCGGAGGCGCGGCTGGCCAGGTGCGGCTGGCGAGGTGCGGCTGGCAAGGTGCGGCCGGCGAGGTGCGGCCGACCAGTGCCCCCGCCGCTGCGCACCGCGGCGGCCTCCCGCCGTCGCGTCCTGTCACTCCTCCCTCGACGAATCCCGGGCGCGCCGCGTTCGCACGGCCGGCGGATCGACTAATATCCCGCCGTGCGCCGCGGCGGCCGATCCTGATCCCGCCCGGACCGCACGGTCTGCCTTGAAACCCCCGGCTTCGCGCGCTGTGCGTCGTTTTGCCCGCGGCGGGTGAGGGGCCATCGCCCACCCCCTGGCCGGGTGCAAGGCTTACGTGTCATCGTCCGGAGAATTCATGAGCGCTACCAGTGACAGCGTCGTCGACAAGGTCTACGAGCAGATCCGCCATATGGCGATCGGCTACGTATTCAAGCCCGGCGAACGCCTGAACGAGGTGGCGCTGGCCAAGCAGCTCGGCGTGTCGCGCACGCCGCTGCGCGAGGCGCTGAACCGCCTGAGCATCGAAGGGCTGCTGCGCTTCCTGCCCGGCAAGGGCTTCTATTGCCGCGATCTCGATGTGCACGAGATCTTCTATCTCTACGAGCTGCGTAAGGCCATCGAAGTGTCGGCGATCAAGCTGGCGATCGAGCGCGCCGAAGAGGCCGACATCCGTGCGCTGATCGACTTTCTCGATGCCACCGGCCCGGACGCCGGTGAACGTGACATCGCCGAGCTGGTCGATCTCGACGAGATGTTCCACGAGCGCGTGCTCGGCATGTCGAACAACGTCGAGATGCTGCGCGTACTGAAGAACGTGAACGCGCGCATCCGCTTCGTGCGCTGGATCGACATGAAACGCGCCGACCGCCCCGCCTCGCAGGACGAGCACCGCCGGCTGGCGCATGCCCTGCTCGCGCGCGACGAAGCCGCCTGTGTCGCGATTCTCGAAAAGCACATCGGCCGCCGCATGGACCAGATCGTGGTGGCGATCCGCGAGGGTTACGCGCAGATCTACATGAGCGGCATCCCCGCCTGAGCGACCGCGCCGGCGCGCGATGCGGGGCGCAGCAAGCCGTTGCGACTTGTGACGTCGTGGGCGGGGCGACCTGCGTACACTCGGACGCTCTCGTTACGCCGGCCGTTTCGCCATGTCGCTGCCCGACCCCGCCGTCCGATCCCCGATCCGCTCCGTGACGCACGGCGATGCGCCCGACGCCTGTCGCCGCGGCCTCCTCGCCATGATGGGCGGCCTGGCGCTGGGCCTTCCGTGGCCGGGTTCGGCGGCCACCCCCTCCAGGAGCGCTTCCCGCATGCAGGCCTACGATCTCGTCATCGAACATCGCAGCGTGCCGGCCGATGGACCGCGCGGTCATGGCTGGTGCTTCGGGCTGCCGCCCGGCATCACGCCGGCGCAGTGGCCGCTCGACCCCACCAACGGCTACCCGCTCTCGCACGGATTCACGCTGTTGCTGCCGCCCGAGTATCGAGTGCGGGGCGCGGATCTGGTGGCGCTGTCGTTCTTCGGCATCGCGCCGGATCACAATGACGGCGGACCGGCCGAGGTCGCGGAAGTCAAAGCGTTCTATGACAGCTGGCGCGACGGCATGGACGTGCCCGCCGATCCCGAGCTGCTGCCGTTCTGGCGCGCGCAACAGAGCGCGCACCCGCATCTGCACCGCATGCGGGATCTGCTCGGCTGCCCGTATGCGGTGATTTTCCATACGCAGGCCTCGTTCGAGGGCGAGTTCTGCGAGCCGCCCGCGCTCGAGCCGAACCGCTATCGCGACCGACTGCGCGCGCCTGCGTGGATGAACGTGGGCTCGGCGGCGGCGTTCTGGGGCTATGACCACGCATTGTCGCCGCCGATCGACCAGGGTTTCTACCGCGAGATCATCGGCGAGGATCCCGGGCGCACCCCCGGCTATAACCGCGCCATCGCCTGGTCGCCGCGCCGCACGGACCCCAACGCCGGATTGGCACCGCTGGAAGATCCGCCGGCCGGCGAGGGGCAGTATCAGCGCGAGTTCTATTGGGAGGGCGGGCAGGTCGCGCGCGAGCATTACCGCGAGCATGCGTGGGCGCGCGACCTGAAGCCCAACCATATCGGTGGGACCATGCGGCCGGCGCAGGCCATTCCCGACGGGATCAGCCCGTATTACATCGAGTTCGAAGAAACCTTCGGCGGCTACAACTTCGGCACCGGCAACGCCTGGCTCGATCTGCAGCACCTCACTTTTGACTGGAGTCAATGATGGCAGGACGCGCTATGCGCACATCACCCGCTAGCCTCGCAACCCGCGATGGCCAGGCGGCGCAGTTGGTTTTACATGCCGAACCCCGGCGGGCGCGGCTGTCGGCTTTGCGGTGCGCCGCGGCCGGGTTGCTGGCGCTGACCGCCTGCGTGGCGCATGCCGAGCAGGCGCCACGCACCTACCATTTCAGCGGCGCCGAATTGCTGGCCGCGATCGAGGGCAACATGCCGTCGGGCAATGCCGATGTGGGCCAGCGCCAGCGCGCGTCGGCGGCCTTCGGACAGGCCTATGTGGTCGGAGTGGCCGATCTGAGCCAAGGACGCCTGTGGTGCACACGCACCGGCGTGCTGCCGCACGAGCTGGTGGACCGCGTGCACACCTATCTCACCGATCTGCCGGCCAACGCATTACGCGGCAACGCGGCCACGCTCACGGGTCAGGCGCTGCGGCGCGCGTTCCCGTGCGCAACGCCGGCCGGCGGCCGCTGAACACGGCGGCTGCGGCGTTCAGTTGGGGCTGATGTTGGCGCGCTGCGCCAGTTCCTTCATCTGCGGCAGCTCTTTCTGAATCAACGCGGCGCTTTCCGTGGCGCCGACAAAACCCGATTCGAAGCCCAGGTTCTCCAGCGTCTCGCGCACGGCCGGGGAGTTGGCGGCCGTGCCCAGACCCTTTTCCAGGCGCGCTTTTACGTCGGCCGGCAGGCCCGCGGGCGCGGCGATCAGCAACCACGAATCCATCGCCACCGACGGGTAACCCAGCTCGGCAAAGGTCGGCACGTCGGGCATCAGGCTCGAACGCGCCGGGCTCGAGATCGCGAGCACGCGCACCTTGCCTTGCTTGCTCTGCGGCAGGGCCGCCGCAACCGTGTCGACCGCGAACGGGATCTGGCCGCCGATCAGATCGGTCATCGCGGGGGCGCTGCCCTTGTAGGGGATGTGCGTCATCTGCAGCTTCGCGGCATGAATGAAGGCTTCGGCCATGAAGTGGGCCGACGAGCCCGAGCCGAACGAGCCGTACGGCGGCGGCTCGCTCTTGTGCGCATTGGCGTAGGCCACGAATTCCGGCAGGGTTTTGACCGGCACATTCGGATTGGCCAGCAGCGCCAGGCCGGTGCGGCCGATGATGCCGATGGGGTCGAAGCTCTTGACCGGGTCGTAGGGCAGGTTGGCCTGGATGGCCGGATTGACGGTAAACGTCGTGCCCGGGCCGGCCAGCAGCGTGTAGCCGTCGGGCGCGGAGCGCGCCACATAGCCCGCGCCGATCGCAGTCGCCGCGCCGGCGCGGTTCTCGACCACCACGGTCTGTCCCAGCTCCTGCCCCAACTGCTTGGCCACGACGCGGCCCAGCGCGTCGGTCGCGCCGCCGGCAGGGTAGGGGATGACGAGTGTGATCGGGCGGGAGGGGTAGTTGTCCTGGGCGCTGGCCGGAGCCGCGAAGAACGGGGCGGCCGCGAGCGACAGGCTGGCGGCGAGCAGGGCTTTCTGAATCATGGACTTCTTCTGGTGAGGCAACGTGCAAGGGCCGCCATTGTCCCGGAAAGCACGCGCCTGCCACCACGCGGGGCTAGACCGACGAGCAATAAGCTTATGGCGCGGGATCAGTGGCGGCCACGCGCCCCGGACCCAGGCGGCGGCCACCGTGCCCGCCGCCTGGGTCCGGCCACGCGCGGCGTGGAACCGAAGCGCGACTCGCGTTACTCACGCCCTTTGGGCGTGTGCATGTCGCGCGGGCCCGCCATACGCCATCGGGTGTCGTCCGTGTCCGTCTCCTCCCTGTTATCGCGTCTGCGTCTGCCGCCTCTGCCGCCGCAGAAGCGGCCCGCCGATCTCGTTTACGCCGCGCCCGACCTGCCGCCGTCCGGCGCGCTGCTCGGCCTGGGCATGCAGCACGCCGCCACCGCGCTGGCGCTGATCGCGTATGTGCTCGTGGCGGCACACATGGCGCAGTTGCCGCTGGCCGCCACCAACAGCCTGGTCACGGCCACCGTCCTCGGGATGGCGCTCGCGACCCTGCTGCAGGCCTGGGGCGGCCGCGTGGGGGCGGGCGCCTTGATCGTGCACATCCCCGATCCCGTGATCATCATGACGGCGGCCGCGATCCTGGTGCATTACGGCCCGGGCGGGCTGGTGGCCGCGGGTCTGGTCAACGGCCTGGTCGGATTCTTCGTGGCGCAGGTGTTGCCGCGCCTGCGCGCGCTGTTTCCGCCCACGGTGGCGGGCGTCGTCGTGTGCCTGACCGGGCTGTCGCTCGTGACGCCCGCGCTCGAGCACAGCACGGGCATGGGCGACGGCGGGCCGCTCGATCTGCACGCGGTGTTGATCACGACGGTGGCGCTGGCCGTGGTGGTCGGCATGTCGGTGTGGGGCACGCGCCGCATGAAGCTCTTCGCGCTGCTGAGCGGCTTGCTGGCCGGCGTCGTCGTGGCGGCGCTGTTCGGTCGCCTCTCAGGCGGCGAGCTGCTCGCGGCCGCGCCGCTCTTTGCCTTGCCGGCGCTGCCGGTACCGGTGCTCAACGTGGATCTCGGCCTGTTGCTGGCCGTGGCGCTGCTCTCGCTGATGGTGCAACTCGACACGCTCGGCACCGTGATCCTGATGAACAAGATGGACGATGCCGACTGGCGCCGCGCCGATATGCGCCGGGTGGGCCGCGGCATCCGCGCCGGCTCGATCTCGGCCATCGCAGGCGGCTTTCTCGGCGGCCTGCCGAGCTCGACGTCGTCGGCGAACATCGCGCTCTGCCACATCAGCCGCTCGACCTCGCGCTACGTCGGCATCGCCGCCGCCGCGCTGCTGGCGCTGGTGGCGTTCATGCCCAAAGGCACGCTCGCCCTGACGCTGATCCCCACGCCGGTGATCGGCGCCGTCGAGATCTACGCCGCCGCCTACCTGATCGTCTCCGGCGTCGAGCTGATCGCCTCGCGCGCCATGGACTCGCGCGCCATCTTCATGGTGGGCCTGTCGGTCGTGGCCGGCATGGGCGTGATCCTGCTTCCCGCGCTGCCGCGGCATGCCCCCGAGGTGCTGCAGTTTGTCGTGAGCAACGGCGTGATCCTGGGCGGCATCATCGCCATCTTGCTGAACATGATCTTCCGGCTCGGCACCTCGCGCCGCGCGGCCCGGGCGATCGATCCGCTGCCCGAGTCGACGGCCGACTATCCCCATCCCCCGCCCGACGCGGCCACCGCCATCGTGCAGTTCGTCGAGCACCAGGGCGGCGTGTGGGGCGCCCGCCGCGACATCGTCCACCGCGCCGCCGCCGCGGCCCTCGAAGGCGTCGAAGCCATCGGCCAGGCCGACGGCCGCCGGCTGCTCCAGGTGCGCGGCACCTTCGACGAGTTCAACCTCGACATCGAACTCCTGCACAGCGGCCCGCCGCTACCGCTCGCAGGCGTCCCGGCCGACACCGCGCACCTGCTCGACACCGACGATGCCAATTTCCACGCGGCCCTGGACGCCGCGCTGGCCGGCGTCTCTACCGCCCTCCTCAAACGCCTCACCGACCGCGTCACCACCGGCGAGCGCAATGGGCAGGCGTATCTGAGGCTGCACTTCGATCACTGAGGCTTGGCCGCCGTGCAGAAGTGGGAGTCGGGCGCGAAGCAGCCGAGTGGCCCCGCGGCTCGATTGCTCCAGGTCGTTCAAAAGTACGGACTCGAAGTCCTGGCATAGGCGTTTGCCGTCGTGCCCGTCGGTGATTCGCTGCTTCGAGAGCACGCACTGGCCGGTCCAGCCGGCATTTGGCGCGGGTCGACCGGCCGCTCGCGTGCCGTCATGGCTGCTCAAGGCCTGCGCAATTTCCGGTGGCCGACCGTCCCGCCGTCGAATCCTCGCAAACTTTTTGCCAGCATCCGTGCACACGCGCGAAATTTCATGTATAGTTTCGTTCTTCGCGTTGGCCTGGTAGCTCAGTTGGTAGAGCAGCGGATTGAAAATCCGCGTGTCGGTGGTTCGATTCCGCCCCAGGCCACCAAAGATTCAAGTCAAAAAACCCAGCCTTCGCGCTGGGTTTTTTGCGTTTGTGCATTCAGTGTGCCAATGGATCGCACAGCCAGGTCGCCTCAGCGGTGATGTTCTGGTGAAGGCTCATTGGCTGCATCTCTTCAGGCGTTCCATGACGAGGTCGGCGCGCTCAGGTTCGGAAAGAAGGCCTGGCAGTATGTTGCCGAAGTCGGGATTCTCGATGAGTCGTGCGAACGTCGCGCCCACGGCTCGGCGCAAGTCGACGGGTGCGGCGCTCAATTCCGGCAAGTTCCTCGCGTCCGTCGATGATGTTCAATACATCTTCCATGTCATGGCTGCTCATGAAGTCGCCGCCGCCTCGACCAACGAAAGCTTCCAGTTTGGTGGCAATAAAGGCCACGGCGCTCATCGGCTTGATCCTGATGCCATTGCCAAGGTCCATGATGCCGGCGGTCTCGACCGCATAGGGATACCAGCGATTGGAGAAGCCCAGGACGTCCGGGTGCACGGGCACGAGGTCAAAGAGCACACCAGATTCCTTGCGGACCCAGCGGCAAATGAGCTCGCTACTCACATCGCGGGAGAACCGACGTGCCGCATGGCTTCTTCGAAGCGATGAAACATGGCGCGATTGGCCTCCAACACGGCATCCACGTCGCGCGTGGTGCGTACGGGGTCGGCCAACGTGTCTGTGATCCCGGTGGCTGCTCTTAATCACCGTCCCGCCGCGCCAGATGCCGCGCGGCATCCAGCTGCGCCACGTCGGTGACGCCCAGCATCGCCATATCGCGCGACACTTCCGCCGACAGCAGGCCGATCGCGTGCCGCAGGCCGGGCATGCCGCCCACCGCTGCCGCATAGCCGAAGGGCCGCCCGACGAATGCGCACTTCGCGCCCAGCGCCAATGCCTTCAGCACGTCGGTGCCGCGCCTCACGCCGCTATCGATCATCACCGGGATGTCCGGGCAGGCCCGCACGATCTCGGGCAGGGCGCGCAAGGGTGCGATGGCGTCGTCGAGCTGGCGGCCGCCGTGGTTGGACACGATGATGCCGTCGGCGCCGGCATCGCGGGCCTGGCGTGCGTCGTCGTCGCGCAGCACGCCCTTCACGACCAGCCGGCCGCGCCACTGCGCGCGGATCGCACGCAGGGTTTCCCAGTTCAGGTTGCCGCGCTCGGCAAAATCGCGCATCACGCTCGGCGAGAGAATGGGCGCGCCGCGCGTGGCGTAGTTGTTCTCGAAGTGCGGCATGCCGTGCCGCCACAGGGTGCGCAGAAAGGTCCCGAACAGCCAGCGCGGATGCGTGATGCCTTGCCACGCCAGGCTGACGCTGGGGCGCATCGGCGCCGAAAATCCGCTGCGCGTCATGGTCTCGCTGTTGGGCTTGACCTGCGTGTCGACGGTCACCACCAGCGTCTGGAACGCGGTCCTGGCGACCCGGTCGATCAGGGCTTCGATGGCCGCGCGGTCGCCGGGCAGGTAGGCCTGGAACCAGGCCTGCGGATGCGCCTCTGCCACGGCCTCGAGCGGGATCAGGGACGAGCCGCTCATGATCATGGGCACGCGCGCCTCGGCCGCGGCCTGCGCCATCACGACATCGCCACGATAGGCCGACAGCGCCGACAGGCCGAGCGGGCACAGCCCGAACGGCGCGGCATACTCCTGGCCGAACAGCGTGATGGCGGTGCTGCGCCGGGACACGTCCACCATCACCGACGGCCGGAACACGTAGTCGCGAAACGCGTTCCGGTTCTCGTCGTAGGACGCGCCCGTCTCGGCCACCGCCCGCAGGTATCCGAAGACCGGCCGCGGCAGATGACGGCGCGCGGCGGCTTCGAAATCGTCCAGCGATAGCACGCCGCGCAGGCGGCGTGGCAAAGAGGACGGTGCAGCTTGAGCCATGCTTCTATTACTCCGATTTGATGCCAGATTTGCGGACCAGGTCGCCCCACTTCACGCTCTCGGTCTGCATGTACTGTTTGAAGGCGGCGCTGTCGCGGCCCTCGATCTTCATGCCCTGTTCGCCCATCTTCGTGCGCGTGGCGGGATCGGCCAGCGCGGTCTTCACGCCGGATTCCAGCTTCTTCACGACCGCGTCGGGCGTGCCTTGCGGTGCATAGAGGCCGAACCACGTGAGCGCCTCGAAGCCTTTCAGACCCGACTCGGCGACCGTGGGGATCTCGGGCGCGGTGGGCGAGCGCTCCAGGCCCGACACCGCGATCGCGCGCAGCTTGCCGCTCTTGATGTGCGGCAGCAGCGTGGGCAGGTTGCTGAACATCAGCGGCACCTGGTTGCCCAGCACGTCGGTGATGGCGTTGGCCTCGCCGCGATACGGCACGTGCACCATCTTCACGCCGGCCATGGAATTGAAGAGTTCCATCGAAACGTGCTGCGGGCCGCCCAGGCCGGACGAGGCATAGGTCAGCTCG
The DNA here is from genome assembly GCF_002261315.1 of Bordetella genomosp. 5. Taxonomy (NCBI): domain Bacteria; kingdom Pseudomonadati; phylum Pseudomonadota; class Betaproteobacteria; order Burkholderiales; family Alcaligenaceae; genus Bordetella; species Bordetella genomosp. 5. Next base: position 20,547 of record NZ_NEVP01000017.1, on the reverse strand, counting down.
CCGTTTTTCTCTTTGGCGTACGCAATCACGTCCTGCACGGTCTTGAGCGGCAAGGACGGGTGAACCACCAGCACCAGCGGTACCGAAGCCACCAGCGAGACCGGCACGAAATCCTTGATCGGATCGAAGCGCAGCGAGGGATACATGCCCGGCGCCACCACCATCGTCGATTGCGTGCCCAGCAGCAGCGTGTAGCCGTCGGGCTGGGCGCGCGATGCCGCCTCGGCGGCGATGGTGCCCGTGGCGCCCGCGCGGTTCTCGATGACGTAGGTCTGCCCGAAGGCCGCGCCCAGGCCATGGCCGAGCTGGCGGGCGACGTTGTCGACGGCGCCGCCGGCAGAGAAGCCCACCAGGATCGTGGTCGGCTTGCTGGGATAGGCGTCGGCGGCATGGGCGGCGGCGCCCATCATCAACGGGGCGGCGATGACACCGGCCAGGGTGGCGCCAAGCAGGCGCCGGCGCGTCTGCGCGGTCAGGGGATGCGGCATGGTTTGTCTCCGTAATGTCGCGGCTGCGACTTGATATGTTTTTTATGTATCGGGTCGTGCAGGTACGGCCGTGCTGCGGGTCGTTCGGGTAGTGCGGATCACTCGGATCGTCCGGGTCGTTCAGAGCGTTCGGATCGTCCAGAGCGTTTGGGGCGTTCGGGTCGCTCGGATTGTTCGGGTCGTTCGGGTCGTGCGAGTCGTTCAGATCGTCCCGGTCGTTCGGATCGTCCCGGTCACGCGCAACGTGCGCGTCACTCCAACCCCCGCCGCGGGCGACAGGAGTCCCGCCGTGCCGCGGCCAGGGCGCGCGGCACGGAATCACTCGCGTCGAAAGCGCGCGAAAACTTACTTCTGCGTGTCGCGCCAGCTCTTGTAGCGGGCGGCGGCGGCTTCGTTGGGCGGGTAGAGGCCGGGCAGCGGCACGCCGGCATCCACTTCCTTCATGATCCAGCCCTCCAGGCGCTCTTGTTCGACGGAGGCCTCGACCACCTCGTCGATGAGGTTCGCCGGAATCAGCACCGCGCCATCCCGATCCAGGACCAGGTAGTCGTTCGGGAACACGGCCACGCCACCGCAGCCGATGGGTTCCTGCCAGTTGACGAACGTCAGGCCGGCCACCGAGGGCGGGGCGGCGGCGCCGCTGGCCCAGACCGGCAGCTCGGTGCCCAGCACGCCTTCGAGGTCGCGCACGGCGCCGTCGGTGACCAGCGCGGCCACGCCGCGTTTTTTCATGCGGGCGCACAGGATGTCGCCGAAGATGCCCGCGTCGGTCGAACCCATGGCGTCGACCACCGCGATCGCGCCCTCGGGCATGGCTTCGATCGCCGCCCGCGTCGAGATGGGCGAGGACCACGAGGCGGGCGTGGCCAGGTCTTCGCGCGCCGGCACGAAGCGCAGCGTGAAGGCACGGCCCACGATGCGCTTGCCTTGCGGCACGAGCGGGAAAGCGCCGCGCAGCCAGACGTTGCGCAGGCCCTTCTTCAGCAGCACGGTGGTGAGCGTGGCGGTGGTCACGCCTTCCAGCGCGCGTTGGATCTTGGGATCGATGGGCAAAGCTTCGACGGACATGTTCACTCCAAAAAGACCACCCTCGCCATTCCCGGCGGGGAACGCCGCGGGCCGAACGCCTGTGCGGCCGAGGGGCCATTCACGATGGACTCAGCCAGGGCGACTGCCCTGACACCGGTCATTGTGGCCATGCTCAAACTGAACCACAATTTGCTTTTAGAACATTGAGAACGAAGGATTTGTGGATTCATGGATACCCGCTACATCGACACCTTCGTACTCGTGGCCGAGTGCGGCTCCATGGCCGAGGCCGCCCGCCGCATGAGCATCACGCCCACCGCCCTGGCGCAGCGCATGCACGCGCTCGAACGCGAGTTCGGCGTCCCGCTCTTCAGCCGCTCGGGGCGCTTCGTGCGCATCACCGAGGGCGGCGCACGCCTGCTGGAGCGCGCACGGCGTTTCCAGCGCGAAGTGCGGGCGCTCAAGACCGCGGTCTCGACGGAGGGTTTTCCGGGCGGGCTGCGCATCGGGTCCATCCGCACCGCGCTGGGCAACATGGTCCCGCAGGCGCTCAAGCACATTGCCGAGCGCCATCCGGGTCTGGATGCCATGATCGACCTGGGCGCGTCGCACGAGCTCTATCACCAGGTGATCGCGGGCAAGGTCGACGCCGCCTTTCTGGTCGAACCGCCGTTTCGCACGCCCAAGTCCTTCACCTGGCACACCTTGCGCGTGGAGCCGCTGGTGTTGCTCGTGCCGGCGGCGACGGCCGGGGTCGAGCCCGACACGCTGCTGGTCCGGGAGCCGCTGCTGCGCTATGACCGGCGCACCTGGGGTGGCTCGCTGGCCGACCAATACCTGCAGTCGCGCAACCTGAATCCGCGCGAGCGCTTCGAGCTCGACTCGCCCGACGGCCTGGCCGCGTTGGTGGAGATGGGTCTGGGCATCGCGCTGGTGCCGAATTGCTTTCGGCCGGGGGCGCTGCCCGCGGGCGTCGCCGTGGTGGCGCTGCCGCGCAATACCCTGGCGCGGCGGCTGGGGTTGTTGTGGCCCCATCATTCGACCTACGGCCGCCTGTTCGAAACCCTGGTGGCCGCCATGGAGGCGCCGCCCGCCGCGGCCTAGCGCCCGCGGCGGCGCGGGGCCGGCTATGGCGCCTCTACCACAGACTCCCGACTGCCGGGGTAGGGTATCCGGGTCTACCCGGGGCAGGGGGGTATAATCTTTTTCGGTCGCTGTTACAACTTAGCAGCTTTGCGCCGGACGGGTCGCACTTGTCCGAACCCTCATGTCAGTCGCCGTTCTTGCCTTCGGTCTGAATCACACCTCCGCGCCGGTCTCGGTGCGCGAACGTGTTTCCATGCCCGCGGACTTGCTCAAGCCCGCGCTGGACGGCTTGCGCCTGGCGTTTGGCGGATCGGTGCGCGAAGCCGCGATCCTCTCGACCTGTAATCGCACCGAGATCTACTGTGCCGCCGACGCGGTCGCCGCCGAGCAGCTGCCGGCCTGGCTGGCCGAGCATCACAGCCTCGAGACCTCCGCGCTGTCGCCCCACCTGTATCGCCATCGTCAGGACGACGCCGTGCGCCACGCGTTCCGCGTGGCCAGTGGCCTCGATTCGATGGTGCTGGGCGAGCCGCAGATCCTGGGCCAGATGAAAGACGCGGTGCGCGCGGCCGACGAGCTCGGCTCGCTCGGCACCTTGCTGCATCAGCTGTTCCAGCGCACCTTCTCGGTCGCCAAAGAGGTCCGCTCCCAGACCGCCATCGGCGCGCATTCGGTCTCGATGGCCGCTGCCGCCGTGCGTCTGGCCGAGCGCGTCTTCGGTGACCTCGGTCAGGCCCGCACGCTGTTCATCGGCGCGGGCGAGATGATCGAGCTGTGCGCCACGCACTTCGCGGCGCAAAACCCCAAATCCATGGTCGTGGCGAATCGCACCGTCGAGCGCGCCGAGACCCTCGCTGGCCGTTTCTCGGCCAGCACCATGAAGCTGGCCGATCTCACGGATCGCCTGGCCGAATTCGACGTGGTGGTGTCCTGTACGGCCAGCTCCCTGCCCATATTGGGTCTGGGCATGGTCGAGCGCGCCACGCGTCTGCGCCGTCACCGTCCGATGGTCATGATCGACCTGGCGGTGCCGCGCGATATCGAGCCCGAAGTCGGCCGTCTCGACGACATCTATCTGTACTCGGTCGATGATCTCGGCCGTCTCGTGCAGAGCGGCACCGACGCGCGTCGCGCGGCGGTGGTGCAGGCCGAGGCCATCATCGAGACGCGCGTTCAAAACTTCATGCACTGGATGCAGTCGCGTGAAGTGGTGCCCGTGATCCGCGACCTGCATCAGGCCGCCGAAGACGTCCGCGCCGCCGAACTCGAGCGCGCCCGCCGCATGCTGGCGCGCGGCGAGTCGCCCGAAGCGGTGCTCGAGCAGTTGGCGCATGGCCTCACGCAGAAGTATCTGCATGGCCCGCTCGCCGCGCTCAACCGCAGTCAGGGCGAAGAGCGCAAGGAACTGCTGGCCTGGGTGCCGCGCCTGTTCCCCGGCCGCGACTCCCGCCGTTAGCGGCGCCCCTACACGCCGCGTCTGATGCCGCGTGCGCTGGTCGCACGCGCGCCCGTTTTTTATTTTCTTCGAGTTGATCCCATGAAATCGTCCATGCGCAGCCGGTTGGAGCAGCTGGCTCACCGTCTGATTGAAGTCGATGCCTTGCTGGCGGATCCCGAAAGCGCGTCCGACATGGATCGTTTTCGCAAACTCTCGCGTGAACGCGCCGAACTCGAGCCCGTCGTCGAAGCCTTCAAGACCTTCCAGGCGACCGAGGGCGATCTGGCCACCGCGCAGGAGATGCTCTCCGATCCCGACATGAAGTCGATGGCGGAAGACGAGATCAAGGCCGGCCGCGCGCGCATCGAAACGCTCGAAGCGGATCTGCAGGTGCTGCTGCTGCCGCGCGATCCCGACGACAGCCGCAGCCTGTTCCTCGAAATCCGCGCGGGCACCGGCGGCGACGAGAGCGCGCTGTTCTCCGGCGACCTGCTGCGCATGTACTCGCGCTATGCCGAGCAGCGCGGCTGGCGCGTCGAGATCATGTCCGAGAGCGCATCGGAGCTGGGCGGCTACAAGGAAGTGATCGCGCGCATCGACGGCGACGGCGCCTACGGCCGGCTCAAGTTTGAATCCGGGGCGCACCGCGTCCAGCGCGTGCCCGCCACCGAGGCTCAGGGCCGCATTCACACCTCGGCCTGCACCGTGGCCGTGATGCCCGAGGCCGACGAGATGAGCGACATCGTCATCAATCCGTCCGACCTGCGCATCGATACGTTCCGCGCGAGCGGCGCGGGCGGCCAGCACATCAACAAAACCGACTCCGCCGTACGCATCACGCACCTGCCCACGGGCCTGGTGGTCGAGTGCCAGGACGACCGCTCGCAGCATCGCAATAAAGACAAGGCGATGCAGGTGCTGGCCGCCCGCCTCAAAGACAAGGAAATGCGCGAGCGCCAGAGTAAGGAAGCGGCCGAGCGCAAGAGCCTCATCGGCTCCGGCGACCGCTCCGAGCGCATCCGCACGTACAACTATCCGCAGGGCCGCGTCACCGACCACCGCATCAACCTCACGCTCTACAAGCTGGGCCACATCATGGAAGGCGACCTCGACGAGCTGACGGGCGCGTTGCTGGCCGAGCGTCAGGCCGAGCTGCTGGCCGCGCTGGGCGACGACATCTGATCGCCATGGCGCAGATCAAGGACCTGCTCGCCGACCCGCGTCTGCCGCGTCTGGAGGCGCGCATGCTGGCCGAGCGCGCGCTGGGCCGCACGCGCGCCTGGATGATCGCGCACGACACCGACGCGCTCACGGCCGCGCAGCACGAGGCCTACCAGGCCCTGGCGGCGCGGCGCATCGCCGGCGAGCCCATGGCTTATGTGCTGGGCGAACGCGAGTTCATGGGACATGTGTTCGCCGTCTCGCCGGCCGTGCTGATCCCGCGCCCCGATACCGAGCTGCTGGTCGAGACCGCCCTGGCGTTTCTGCGCGAACGCCCACGCGCGCGCGTGGTCGACCTGGGCACGGGCAGCGGCGCCATCGCGGTGTCCGTGGCGCTGGGCGCGCCCGAGGCCGACGTCCGTGCGACCGACCTGAGCGCCGATGCGCTGGCCGTGGCCGGGGCCAATGCGGCGCGGCTGGACGCGCGCGTCACCTTTCATCAGGGCAGCTGGTATCAGGCCCTGCCGGCCGATGCCGTCTTCGATCTGATCCTGTCGAATCCGCCCTATATCCATCGCGACGATGCGCATCTGACGCAGGGTGACCTGCGCTTCGAGCCGCCGGGCGCGCTCACCGACCACCAGGACGGCCTGTCGGCCCTGGCCGAGCTTGCGCACGGAGCCGTGGCGCGGCTGGCACCCGGCGGCGCGATCTGGCTCGAGCACGGCTGGGACCAGGCCGTGGCGGTGCGCGCGCTGCTGGTCCAGGCGGGCCTGCGCCAGGTCGAAAGTCGGCGGGATCTGGGGGGAATCGAGCGGATTTCCGGCGGCTACCTATAATTGACCCATGCAGTCTGAACAACCGCTTCCTATTTTGCGAGACCTACCATGAGCGACGTCCAAGAATTCATCCGTGAAACGGTCACCCAGCACCCGGTGGTGCTGTTCATGAAGGGCACGGCCCAATTCCCGCAGTGCGGCTTTTCCGGCCGTGCGATCCAGATGCTGAAAGGCTGTGGCGTGAAGAAGCTGGTGACCGTCAACGTGCTCGAAGACGACGAAGTGCGTCAGGGCATCAAGACCTTCTCCAGCTGGCCCACCATTCCGCAGCTCTACGTGCAGGGCGAGTTCATCGGCGGCTCCGACATCATGGGCGAGATGAACGAAAGCGGCGAGCTCAAGAAGCTGCTCGACGAAGCCGGCGCCACCGTTTGATGGCAAAGCGCAGGCTCGTCATCGGCATCACGGGCGCCACGGGCGCCCTGTATGCCGTGCGCATGCTGCAGGCCCTGCGCGGCGTGGACGACGTCGAATCGCATCTCGTGATCTCGTCGTCGGGTGTGCTCAACATCAAGCACGAGCTCGACATCGGGCGCCACGAGGTGCAGGCGCTCGCGGATCACGTCCACAGCATCCGCGACGTGGGCGCCACGCTGGCGAGCGGGGCCTTCCAGACCGCGGGCATGGTGATCGTGCCGTGCTCCATGCGCACGCTCGCCGCCGTCGCGCATGGTCTGTCCGACAACCTCATCACCCGCGCGGCCGACGTCACCCTCAAGGAGCGCCGCCGCCTCGTGATGATGGTGCGCGAAACGCCGTTCAATCTGGCGCACCTGCGCAACATGACCGCCGTCACGGAAATGGGCGGCATCGTGTTTCCGCCGTTGCCGGCGTTCTACCATCGCCCCACCTCGATCGAGCAGATGATCGACCACACCGTGGCGCGCGTGCTCGAGCTCTTCGAGATCGAAGTGCCCGGGCCGCACTGGGAAGGCATGTAGGCGCGTGGCTGGCCGGCGCGCAGCACATCTGCATTCACGCCTGCACAAGCAAAAGGCCACGCTCTCGCGTGGCCTTTTGGTTTGGTGGATGGCGTTCAGGCCGCCTGCGGCACCGGGTAGGTCTGCTGATAGCGCACGCTGAACGTGCGCAGGGCCTCGAGCGCGGCCTGCGGGTCGTGGCCGGGCTTGACCAGAAAGCTGTCGAAGCCCACGCGGGCCTGGTAGAACACCGTATCGATCATCACGTCGCCCACCGCGCGCAACTCGCCTTGCCAATGATACTGGCGGCGCAGCAGTTGCGCGATCGAGTAACCGCGGCCGTCGGTGTAGGCCGGAAAGTCGATGGCGATGAAGGCGATGTGCGCGGCGTCGATGTTGCCGTTTTCATCGGCCAGCTGCGAGAGCTCGGTGTCGGGCGGCAGCAGAACCGCCACCGGATGCCGGCGTGCGCTCAGCGCCGCGCGCTGCGCGGTCCAGAGGGCCAGCGGAACCTGCCAGCCGGGCTCGTCGGCGGGCAGGCTGTCGGGGGCGTCTTCGGGCGCGCTGAAAACGCGGGTGGTATCGGCCTGCAGGTGACCGGCCCGGATCAGACGGGCTTCGGCGGAAGTGTGCTCAGACATGGGCGGCCTCGCGGTCGGCGGCGGGCTTGGCGATGACCGGATCGGCATAGACATCGCGTTTGAAGGGATCGATACCGACGCGGTCAACCACATCGATGAAGCGTTCGGCGTCGCTGTCACGCAGCTCGAGATAGGTGCGGATCAGGCGATCCACCACGTCGGGCATTTGTCCGCGGGCAAACGAGGGGCCGATGATGCGGCCGATCGCGGCGCCACCGCCACGGCGCGACTCCAGGTCGGGCAGGGGCTTGGCCGCGCCATTCTGGCGGCCGCCGATCGTGACCTGATACCACTCTTCGCCCGCCTTATCCACGCCGAGGATGCCGATGTGGCCCACGTGGTGGTGGCCGCAGGCGTTGATGCAGCCGGAGATGTTGAGATCGAGCTCGCCGATCTCGAACAGATAATCGAGATTGTCGAAGCGCTGCTGGATCGACTCGGCCACCGGGATCGACACCGCGTTGGCGAGCGCGCAGAAGTCGCCGCCCGGACAGGCGATGATGTTGGTCAGCAGGCCGACGTTCGGCGTGGCGAGGTTGAGCGCCTTAAGCTCCGCCCACAGCTCGGGCAGGCGGGCGCGTTCGACGTCGGCCAGGATCAGGTTCTGCTCGTGCGACACGCGCAGCTCGCCGAAGCCATAACGTTCGGCCAGATCCGCCACGGCGTCCATCTGGTCGGCGGTGATATCGCCCGGCGGCACGCCGGTGGGCTTGAGCGACAAGGTCACGGCGGCGTAGCCGTCGATCTTGTGGCTGTGCACATTGGTGCGCAACCAGCGGCGATACGTGGGATCCGCCTCGGCCAGGGCCGGGCTGGGATCAGCGGCTTGCGCGGCTTCGGCGCGGTATTGCGGCCACACGAAGCGGCTGGCAATCGTATCGAGCTGCGCCTGCGTGATCGTGTCGGGACCACCCTTGATGTGCTGCCATTCTTCTTCGACCTGCTGGCCGTACACCTCGGGCGTGAGATCCTTGACCAGGATCTTTATGCGCGCCTTGTACTTGTTGTCGCGGCGGCCATGCAGGTTATAGACGCGCAGCGCGGCCTGCAGATAGGTCAGCAGATGCTGCCAGGGCACAAAAGGCTTGATCAGGTGGCCCACGATCGGCGTGCGGCCGAGGCCGCCGCCGATCCACACGCGAAAGCCGATCTCGCCGTCCTGTTCGACCGCCTGCAGGCCGATGTCGTGCACGCCGACCGCGGCGCGGTCCTGTACGGCGCCGGACACGGCGATCTTGAACTTGCGCGGCAGGAAGGCGAATTCGGGATGCAGCGTGGACCACTGGCGGATGATCTCGCACCACACCAGCGGATTGACGAACTCATCGGGGGCGATGCCCGCGAAGTGGTCGGTGGTGGTGTTGCGGATGCAATTGCCGCTGGTCTGGATGGCGTGCATCTGCACTTCGGCCAGCTCGCCGAGGATGGTCGGCACGTCTTCGAGACGCGGCCAGTTGAACTGGATGTTCTGGCGCGTCGAGAAGTGGCCGTAGCCGCGATCGTAGGTGCGCGCGATATGGCCGAGCTTGCGCAGCTGGCGCGCGTTGAGCATGCCGTACGGGATCGCGACGCGCAGCATCGGCGCATGGCGCTGGATGTACAGGCCATTCTGCAGGCGCAGAACGCGGAAGTCGTCTTCGGTCAGCTGGCCGTCGAGAAAGCGGCGCGTCTGGCCGGCGAACTGGGCCACGCGCTCCTCGACCAGTTGCTGGTCGACGGGGTCATACACATACATGGTCAATGCCCTAACAGGTGTCGGTGCGGCGCGCCGTGGCGCGCGGATGCGGCGGCGCCGGCAGGGCGCCATGACGGATGGATGTACATAACCGTAGCAGCAGGGCGCGGACCCCGTCTAAGTCATTCTGGTAATAAGGTTGGTGGCTATGGTTCTGAGCCGCAGAGCCTTGTCTGGCGCGGGTTTCGGCGGTGTGGGGACCCTGCGCCGCGAGCGCGGGATCGCGTCGTGCGCGGCCATTTTTGAGAATGAGAATCAGCCATTAGGAAAGGGCGCGCCGAGGGCGGGCGCGCCCGCGCAGGCATGGCGAAGGGCGCGCCGAGGGTGGTGCGCACTTGCGCCGGCACGGTGACCGCCGCGGCACGACTGACGGTGAAGCGGCGAGGGGCGCGGCGGCCCCGCGCGGGCCTCAATCGATCTTGTAGTCCATCCAGGACGCGACCATGTCGTGCAGTCCGCCTTCCTGGTCGAACGCGGCCCGTTCGCCCTCGGCCTTATTGCGACCGAGCTCGAGGATGTACATGTAGTCGGACACTTCGGCGCAGCGGCGCACGTTCTGGTCGACCAGCACGACCGTCATGCCCTCGTCGGCAAAGCCGCGGATGACGGCGTAGATCTCCTTGGAGATCTTGGGCGCGAGCATGGCGGTGGGCTCGTCGAGCAGGATCACCGAGGGCTCGATGAGCAGCGCGCGGCCGAACTCGACGAAGCGCTGCTGCCCGCCGCTCATGCTCGAGACGGGGTCGTTGCGCTTGGCGGCGAGAATGGGAAAGCGCTGGTAGATGCTGTCGATGCGGCGGCGCACGCGGGCCTTGTCGCGACGAAACGGCCAGCAACCCAGCAGCAGGTTGTCTTCGACGGACAGCTCGCCGAACAGGCTGCGGTGCTGCGGCACGAAGGCCACGCCGCTGCCGGCGCGCTGATGCGAGGGCTGACGCGAGATGTCCTGCCCGCGCAGCGTGATCTTGCCGCCGCGCAGCGGCAGAAAGCCGAACAGCGTCTTGAGCACGGTGGACTTGCCCGCGCCGTTGGGCCCGATGATGCCCGTGACCTGGCCCGCGCGCGCATGCACGTTCACGCCGTTGAGGATGGTGATGTCGCCGTGATAGGCCACGGTCACGTTGTCCAGCGAGAAAACGGATTCGGCCATGCTCAGGCTCCGAGATAGGCTTCGACCACGCGCGGGTCGCTCTTGACGCGGTCGGCGTCGCCCTCGCACAGGATCGCGCCTTCGTTCATCACGATGATGTGGTGCGACAGCTGATAGATGGAAGTGAGGTCGTGCGAAACCAGCACGACCGAGCAATCGTGTTCGCGGGGCACCTCCGCGATGATGCGGATCAGCAGCTGCGCGAGCGTGGGGTTCACGCCGGCGAAGGGCTCGTCGAGCAGCACGACCTTGGGCCGCGCCACCATGATGCGGGCGAGCTCCAGCAGCTTCTGCTGGCCGCCCGACAGCTCTTCGGCGTGGTTGTGGCGCAGGCGGTGAAGCTCCACCTTGTTCAGCCAATACTCCGATTGGGCGTAGCGTTCGTCGGCGTTGCGTCCGGTCTGTTGCTGGGCCACGTCGAGATTGTCGAGCAGGCTCAGGTGCGGAAAGACGCGCGGCACCTGGAAGGTGCGGCCCACGCCGAGCCGTGCGACCTCGTGCGTGGCCTTGCCGGCTATGGGTTTGCCGTCGAGCAGGATGCTGCCTTCATCGGGCAGATACAGGCCATTGATGCAATTGAGCAGCGTGGTCTTGCCGGAGCCGTTCATGCCGATCACGCCCAGGATGGCGGCGCGCGGAACATGCAGGCTCACGCCCTGCAGGGCGACCAGGCCGCCGAAGCGCTTTTTCAGGTTGTCGATCTTCAACATGGGTCCGCTCCTTCAGCGCAGCGCGCGCTGGCCGAACAGGCCGGAGGGGCGCACGAAGATCATGGCCACCATCAGCGCAAAGCCCAGCATCGTCGCGATCGAGGGGTTGAAGAACACCACCGAGACCTGCTCGGTCACGCCGAACAGCAGCGCGCCCACGAGGGCCCCGACGGGGTGGCCGAGTCCGCCGAGCACGATGACGATGAAGCCGATCAGCGTGTAGTCGTTGCCCATGAAGGGCGAAAAGGACGGGAAGACCAGCGCCACCAGCACACCGGTGACGGCCGCGAGGCCGATGCCCAGGCCGAACGCCACCGCCGACAGCCGCTCGGCGTTGATGCCGACGATGCGGATCGCGTCGCGGTTCATGATGATGGCGCGCAGCGCCTTGCCAACCTGCGTGCGATAGAGGAACCAGGCCAGCGCGCCGATCACGGCCAGCGCGATCGCGAGCGCCACGAGACGCACGGTGGGAATCAGCACCGGGCCGAACTTGAGGAACACGGGCTCGAGGCTGTAGGGCAGCGAGCGGGCGTCGGCCTCGAACATCAGCAGCATCAGCGCGCCCAGCATGATGGACACGCCGAACATGAGCAGCAGCGAGCTGATCTCCGGGTCTTCGGCGCGCGAGAGGCGCGGGATCAGCAGGAAGTACAGCACGTAGCCGACGCCGAAGAACACCAGAAACGCCAGCGGCAGGGCGAGCAGCGGATTGATGCCGAAGTACTCGAGCATCAGGTAGGCGAAGTAGGCGCCCAGCACGAGAAACTCGCCGTGGGCGAAGTTCACGACGCGCAGCACGCCGAACACCACGTTCAGGCCCACGCCGATCAGGCCGTAGATGGCGCCCAGGATGAGGCCGTTGACCAGCCCCTGGATGATGAGTGCACTCATGAGGCTTCCTTCAGGCGATGTAGCGGCGCAGATTGGGATAGCGCTTGAGCAGGCTGCCCACGATGCCGCGCGGCAGGAACAGCATCAGCAGCACGATCACCAGGCCGAGCAGCAGCAGGTTGAGCACCGGGAATTTCTGCCAGATCAGGTGGTCGACGCCCACCAGTGCCAGCGTGCCGATCACGGGGCCGAGGATAGTGCCGAAGCCGCCCGCCATCGCATAGATGATGCTCTTGGCCGTGATCAGGACATGGAAGGCGTACTCGGGGTCGACCACGTTCGTGTACCAGGCCTCCACGCCGCCGGCGAGCGCCGGAAACAGCGCGGCCAGCATCCAGGCCTTCAGGCGCGTGTTGGGCACGTGGATGCCGATGCAGGCGGCCGCGGCGTCGTCGTCGCGGATGGCCTTGAGTGCCTTGCCCAGCGGCGAGATCGACAGCCAGGTCACGGTGGCCAGCGTGGCGGCCATCACGGCGAGCATCGCGTAGTAGCTGTGCACGGGATTGTTGGCGCTGGCGAGGATCAGCCCCATGCTGCCGCCGGTGAAGTCCTGTGGCAGATTCGAGATCAGCAGCCTCATGATGGTGGCCAGCGCCAGGCTCACGATGCCGAAGTACACGCCGCGCAGGCGCAGCGTGGGCGCGAAGAGCAGGGAGACCAGCACGCCCACCGCGCCCGCCACCAGCAGCGAGGGCAGCATCGGCCACTGCAGGACCTTGTAGCAGATGCCCGTGGCGTACGAACCCACGCCGTAGAACACCACGTAGCCGAAAGGCAGGTAGCCCGTGAAGCCCACGCAGATGTTCATGGCGCTCGCGAGCGTGACCCAGAGCATCAGGTAGAACGCGAACGAGATATTGGTGGTGGACGCCGGTACGACCGCCAGGGCGGCGGCCAGCAAAACGAAAACTGAGATGGCGATGCGGGTGCGCAGGCGCAGGACGCGTTGGTCCTGCGCGCGGGCGGGCGGGGTGCCTGCCAGCGCGTCGGGGCTGCTGCTCATGTCTCTATCCCTCTTGGTGCGGTGGGAAAAGCGTGGCCGTGTCGTTTGAACGGATTATGAACAGGTCAGCCCATCAAGGCCATAACTTGGTGTTAAGTGTTTACCCCAACTTATTGCCGAAAGAGGCGTTCAGCACCACCCGCAGGTCGTCGATGAACTCGGCGGCGATGCGGGGCAGCGGGCGGTTGCTGGCGTGCACGGCGGTCACGTGCAGCGGGATGTCGTCGGCCAGCGGCACGATGGTCACGTCGGGCCAGTGGTTCTGCATGACGGTGAATTCGTCGATGATCGCGATGCCCGTGCCGGCATTGACCAGCGCGCAGGCCAGCTGGCTCCAGGGCACGTCGGCACACATGCGGCAGGGCAGGCCCGCCTGCTCGAAGGCGTTGGTGACCAGCATGCCGAAGGGCATCCGCGTGCCCACGACGATGTGCGGATAAGGCGAGAGGTCGTGCAGGCTGACCTGCGCGTGGCTCGCCAGCGGGTGCTCGCGCGGGATCGCCGCCACCATGCGGCCCGTGTGCAGCGGGATGGTGGTCATGAAGGGGTGCTCGGTCTGCATCACCACTAGGCCCAGATCGGCCTCGCCATTGAGCACGTCGGGGATCAGGTGCGGCAGCGCGTTGGTATTGAGGCGCAGCAGCACGTCGGCGCGCCGGCCCTGGAAGCGCGCCACCGCGCGGGGCACCAGGAACTGCGCCAGGCTGGGGATCGAGGTGAGGCGCAGCACGCCCGCGCCGTGGCCGGCCAGGGCATCCGCCAGGTCATTGACCCGCTGCATCATGCGCTGGGTTTTCTCGATCTCTTCGAAAAGGGCGTGGACCTCGGCGGTGGGCTGGAGCCGGCCTCGCACGCGTTCGAACAGGTTCAGTCCCAGTTGCTTTTCGGTGGTGGCCAGCATGCGGCTGACCGCCGGCTGGCTGATGCCGAGCAATCGCGCTGCCCCGCTGATGGAGCCCGCGACCACGATGGCCCACAGCATTTCGGTCTGGCGATAGTTGAGTTTATTCAAGGCGTGCGCTCCATGCCTATTTGTTATACGCTATTTGCCAATCTGCGCAAACATGACGCAGATTTGCGGTTTGCCCAGTGCGGCGGGCCTGTCGGTATCTCCCCTTTTGTGCAATTCAAGGAGTTTTCCTATGTCCAGAAGTCCGTGGTTATCCCGTCTGCCCGCGCTGTTGCTGGCGGCCGCCGCGCTCACGCCCGCCCTGGGTTCGGCGCAGAACAGCGACAAGGTGCGCATCGGCATGACCGTCTCGTCGACGGGCAGCTTCGCGCTCGCCTCGCAATCGGGTGTGCGGGGCGTGGAGGTGTGGGTCGATGATGTGAACCGCCGCGGCGGCATCGAGATCAAGGGCAAGAAGTATCCGGTCGAACTGGTCAAGCTCGATGACCGCAGCGACAAACAGATGGTCACCCGCGTCTACGAACGCCTGATTGTCGATGAAAAAGTGGATCTGGTGTTTGCGCCGTTCGGTTCCACGCTGACGGCGGCGGCGGGCACCGTGACCGAGCGCCTGGGCAAGTACCTGATGGTGTGGTCCGCCGCGAGCGACGATCTCTACAAGCAGGGCTTCAAGAACATGGTGTCGGGCACCCAGATGCCGGTGTCGTCCATGCTGCGCGCGCCGATGGAGCTGGCCAACAATCTGGGCGTGAAGAAGGTCGCGCTGCTCTACGCCGACGAGCCGTTCCCGGCGGGCCTGGCCGATGGCGGCCGTGCGCACGCCAAGCGTCTGAATATGGACGTGGTGCTCTACGAAAAATACCCCAAGGGACAAAAAGATTTCAGCACGCTGTTGCAGAAGGCCAAGGCCATGGGCGCCGAAGCGCTGATCCCGACTTCGTATGAAGGCGACCTGATCAGCATGACGCGCCAGATGAAGCAGCTCGACATCACGTTCCCGTATGTGTTCATGGTGTATGCCTCGACGCCGCAATTCCAGGCGATCGGCGCGGACTCCAACTACATCTTCAGCCACACCAACTATCACCCGTCGATCAACTGGAAGGTCGATGCGGGCCTCACGCGCGAGCAGTTCGCGCAGGCCTACGATCGTCTGTTCCCGAAGGCCGAGTTCCCGCCCGATTTCCAGACCGCGCTGGCCTATGGCGCGGGCGCCCTGACCGAAGAGATCGTGAAGAAGGCCGGCTCGACCGACGCGGCGGCGCTCAAGCAGGCCTCGATGGACCTGTCGGGCAAGGTCACGGTGATGGCCGGCCCCTATGCGATCGACGAGACCGGCAAGCAGTTGCAGATGCCGTTCCCCGTGGTGCAGCTGCTGCCCGGCAAGGGCATGGTGCCGGTGTGGCCGCAGGACGTCGCGGTCGAGAAGGCCGTGTACCCGGCCCCCGCCTGGAACAAGCGCTGAGTCCGTACCGGACGCCGCGTTCCCTGGCGCTGGCCGCATCACGAGTGCGGCCAGCGCCGACTCAATGAGGAAAACATGTCAGAACTAGCCTATGCCAGCCTGTCCGTGCTGGCCGAAGGATTGGCGAGCGGCCGCTTCAGCGCCGTGGAATTGGCGCGGCTGTATCTCGATCGCATCGAACGCGGCAACGCGGCGTTGCACGCCTACGTGTCCGTCGATGCGGAGGGTGCCCTGGCGCTGGCGCAGGCCGCCGATGACCGGCGCGCGCGCGGCTACACGCTGGGTCCGCTCGATGGCCTGCCGATCGCGCTCAAGGATCTGTGCGAAGTGCGCGGCACGATGACCACGGCAGGCTCGCAGGCCTGGCTTGAGCGCGCCAGCGAGGCCACCGGCGTCGTGGCGCACCGTCTCGTGCAGGCCGGCATGGTCGTGCTGGGCAAGACGCATATGGTGGAGTTCGCGTTCGGCGGCTGGGGCACCAATCCCGTGATGGGCACCCCGCGCAACCCCTGGGACGCCCAGGCGCATCGCGTGCCGGGCGGATCGTCGAGCGGATCCGGCGTGGCCGTGGCGGCGGGGCTGGCGCCGGCGGCGATCGGCTCCGACACGGGCGGCTCGGTGCGTATCCCGGCGGCACTCAATGGCATCACCGGCCTCAAGACCACCTGCGGCGTCATCAGCCGCGATGGCGCGGTGGCGCTGTCGCAGACGCTCGATTCGATCGGGCCGCTCACGCGCGATGTGCGCGATGCGATGCTGATCACGCAGGCGCTCGCCGGCCCGGACGCCGCGGATCCCGTGACGCTCGGCGCGCCGCCGTTTCGCATCGAGCTGCCGCGCGACAGCGCCGCGCCGCTGGCAGGCATGCGGATCGCCGTGATGCCGCCCGAGGCCTACCCCATCGGGGTCACCCCGGCCATCACGCGTGCCGTGAGCGATGCGCGCGCGGTGCTCAGCGGGCTGGGCGCCGAGGTGTTCGAGTGCGACGTGCCGTTCGACTTTCACGCGATGATGCTCGCCAATGGACGCATCATCGCGGCCGAGGCGTATGCGCTGCATCGCGCCTATATCGAGGATGCCGGACTGCCTATCGGGCAATACGTGCGTGCCCGCGTGCTGGGTGGCAAGTCGCTCAGCGCGGCGGATTATCTCGAGGCCTTGCGCGAACACGCGCAGACGCGCGCGCGTTGGCAGCAATGGATGGCGCAATACGATGCGCTGCTCACGCCGGCGCTGCCGTTCGAGGCACGCCGCCTCGACGAGGTCGACGAAAACGCCACCCCGCTCGCGGCGTTTTCGCGCGCCGGAAATTTCCTGGGCGCCTGCGGCTTGTCGCTGCCGGCGGGCCATGGCGAACACGGCCTGCCGGTCGCGGTGCAGCTGCTGGGCAAGCCGTTCGACGAAGCCACGCTCGGCCGCATCGGCATCGCGTTCCAGAGCGTGAGCGACTGGCATCGCCGCACGCCGGATCTGCGCGCGTTCGGACTCGACTGATTGCCCGGGCCGGGGCGTGCGGGAGGGGGGAGCCCGAAGGACCCGCCCGCCCCGGCTGTCAGGGCAAGACGGGTCGCGCGTCGCGCGATCAGTTTGCGATCGGCGCTTCGAGGCAGGGCGAGAATTCGCCGGTGGCCGGATCGCGCACGAACAGCAGGCCGGTGGCCACGCCAAAGTACGTGCCGTGCAGCTGCAGCGCGCCGCTTTCGACGCGGCGGCGGATCGAGGGGAAGGTCATCAGGTTGTTCAGGCTGTGCTCGACCACGGCCAGTTCCATGCGCTTGATGTCCTTGTCGCGGTCGCCGGTGGTGGCGCCCAGGCGCTCGGCTACGGGGGCGATCTGCGACATCCACTTGCCGATGAAGTCCATCTTCGACAGCGGCTGCGATTCGTCGTAGAACGAGCGGATGCCGCCGCACGACGCATGGCCCAGCACCACGATGTGCTTGACGTTCAGGCCGTTGACCGCGAATTCGATCGCGGCGCTGGTGCCGTGGTACGAGGACTCGGAGTCGGGATCGCAAGGCGGCACCAGGTTGGCCACGTTGCGCACCACGAACAACTCGCCGGGGCCGGCATCGAAGATCGTTTCGGGCGCGACACGGGAGTCGCAACAGCCGATCACCAGGATCTCGGGGGTTTGGCCTTTTTCGGCCAGGGCTTGGTAGCGGGCGCGTTCGCTATCGAAGCGGCCTTGCAGGAACGCCTGATAGCCGTCGGTCAGTCTTTTGGGAAACATGATGGTCCTTCCTGGAGTTCGTTGCCCGCCGGCGGCGGCCCGGATGGGCCGGTCGCCTGACCTGCACGTAAGGCAGGCACCGACGGCGCGCGAGCAAGACCTCGCCAGAAAACCTGCGCCGGTACGCGGGAGCAGGTGAATTTTCCCACAACGGCCTTACAACGGCTTGGCCAGATCGCGGAATAACCTTTATTAACAAAGGGTTATTCGGCGCGGACGTGCATCGCCGTGAAGCGCGAGAAGCTCAGCGGCGTGGCGGCCCGGAACTGCCAGACCTCGCCCGGCTCGAGCGGTTTGTCGGTCTTGTCGCTGACCCGGCCGATCTCGCGACCATCGGCGTCGTACAGGGCGAACTCCACTTCGGCGCGCTCGATGCGCTTGGCGCCGAGGTTCGAATAGGTGCCGGTGATGGTGGTCTGGGAGGTGTTCGTGTCGCGCACGGCTTCCAGATTGCCCACATTGACCCCGTAGGGCAGGCTCTGGGCGCCCGCGGTGGCTGCGGCGAGGGTGAGAAGCAGGACGGCAAAACGCGTTTTCATGGTCGGTTCCGGTGGCTGCGACGAATTCACCTTACCGGTGGGCCTGGCTGGCGGACAAGCCGCGAAACCGTAACGTTTGTCGCCAGGTTTGTCGGCATTTGGGACGCGCCGTTGTCAGCACACGCGAAGATGCTTGTCGGGCGCGAAGGTTTGACCGAAGATTGAGCCGCCGGTGGAGGCTGGCCGGCGTCATTCGCACCGCGTCGCACGCCGGTCGCGCGCAGCCGGTGCCAGGGAGGAATGCCATGTCTTTCCGCACGTTCAGCATCGCCGCCGGCCTGTGTCTGGGCCTTACCCTCGCACACGGCACCGCCGCCGTCGCTCAGACCGCCGCGCCCGCCAAAGAACTCACCCCACAGCAAAAGCGCATGGCCGAATGCAACCAGTCGGCTACCGGCAAGACCGGTGATGAGCGCAAAACCTACATGAGCAGTTGCCTCAAGGGCGAGACCGCGCCGGCCAAGGCGCTCACGCCGCAACAGCAGCGCATGAAGGACTGCAATGCCAAGGCCAGCGCCCAATCGCTGGCGGGCGACAAGCGCAAAACCTTCATGAGTACCTGCCTGAAAGGCGCGTGAGGCGGCTGGCTGACGGGGCCGCTGGCCGGCGTCCGCCGGCCGGCGGCGGCGCCGCTGCGCGAGCCTCGGGCGGTGCGATGCGCGCCATGGGCGTATGAGAGCCTCGGGCGGTGCGATGTGCGCAATGGGCGCATGACGGGATTCGTTATAGTGGCCCGCATGCGCAGACAACGGTATCTCCATCCTCTTTCCGTGCCGCTCGGCATCGTGACGGCGTTGCTCGTCGTGGTGGCGGTGTGGGCAGTCAGCCTGCCTTTCGCGCGGCTGCAGATCAATAACGGCACTCAGCTACTGCTGCATTGGGCCGGCTGCCTGGCCGCGCTGGCCTTCGTCTATGCGATGCGATTCCAGTTGGGCGTCTGGGCCCATAGCGCCGTCGCGGTGGCGATGTGGTCGCGCTTGTATGCCGACCTGGATCTGCTGCGCGCGAGCGACCTCGCGCCGCGGGGTGCAGCCGTCTACGCGGACTACCTCGGGGCGTGGAACCTGACGCCGCTCTTTCTCATGGCGGCGGCGACCAGCCTGACCTTCGTGGCGCTGGTCGCACTGGCCCTGTCGATGTATCGGCGCGTGGGGCAGGGGGCGGTGTCATGAGCCTCACGACGCTGGTTGTCGCCCATTTCTGGAATCTGGCCTGCTTCGTGCTGGCCGTCGCGGCGCTGCACGGTCTGGTCGCCGTGTGGGTGCTGCGTGCGCGCGGGGCGGCATTGCCCCGATGGTGCCCCCGCGTGGCCACCGGACTGCTGCTGGCCGGGGCAGGCGGGCTCGTGGCGGGCAATTTGTTGCGCGCGCAATCATTGTCCGGGCTGCAGGCCGCGCTGGTGGATCAGGTGCAGGCGATCTGCCGTGCGGCGGATGAGCGCGTGACGCAACTCGGCGGTCGAGGCGCGAGCGACGATGCCGCGACGCGCCAGCGCATCGGGGCGGCGATCGACGCGGAGTTCCGCGATGCCGTGCGCACGCACTTTGCATCGGCGCGCTATACGCCGCTCAGCGTGGTGGCGCCGCGCGGCGCGGATCAGCGTCACCGTGATCTGGTGATCCGCGTGGCGAACCGGGCGCGCTCCACCGAACCCATGTATGTGGGCTGCTACAACCAGTATGCGCACCCGCCGGGCTCGATCGGCTTCGGCGCGACGCCTTACTGGCGCATCGGTGTGAGCGGCGTACCGTCGGGCGGCGCTCCGTCGGGCGGGGTGCCGTCGAGCGGCGCTCCGTCGGGCGCCGCATCCTCCAGCCACGTGGTGTTCTTCTGGCAGGAACGCGTGGATGGCGCGTCCCGGGTGAGCTTCCAACCGCCGGCCGCGCGGCCCTGATGCGCGGCCACCGCCATATGCGGTGGCCGCACGACATCCGCTCGAACCCCCGCCCGAGCCCCCGCCGGAACGTTCACCGGAGCATTCGCCGGAACGTTCGCCGGAACATTCGCCGGAACATTCGCCGGAACATTCGCCGGGCGGCCTGATTCCGCACCCTGGGGCGGCGCCCGCCGCAGCGTGGCTCTGCGCGGGCACCGGGGCATGAGCCTTCCCTTTTTCGGCCGGCCGGTCGCACCGGTTCTTCGGCCTGCGCGCCCATCGTTCTTTAAATAGAACGTTGAGGCGAATTTTCACCATCTACCGGGCTTTCGTCCTGTTCTTTAAAGTTCTGTTCATGGCAGCGACGCAACGACGCAGACCTGCAAACGGCGCCCCACTCAACCCCGCGCCCCTCAACCGAACCGGAGAA